>JBAXHD010000127.1:0-1547 GCA_037139095.1 Actinomycetota bacterium | reverse complement strand
GAAAGGACCATCGTGGACGTACGCATTGGCGTGACCCAAGCACCCCGTGAGATCAGCGTCGAGTTGGCCGACGACGTCGACCGCTCTGAAGTGAAGGCCAAGGTTGAAGCGGCGCTCTCTGGCGCCGTCGATGTGCTGTGGCTCACCGACAAAAAGGGCCGCGACGTTGGCGTCGCCGCATCGAAGATTGCCTACATCGAGCTCGGCACAACCGACAGCGAGCGCCGCATCGGTTTTGGCGGCTGAAGCCACATGATCGTGGCGGCCTGAGGCTCGTGTTCGGTCAGCCGCCGTGCACCTGCTGAACCGTCAGCTGCTTTTCGTCACTGGCAAAGGTGGCGTTGGTAAGACCACTGTCGCCGCGGCTATTGCTCAACTTGCGGCACAGCAGGGTCGCCGCACGCTTGTCTGTGAGATGGACGCCAAGGGCGCGCTCGCTGCTGCGTTCGATTGTTCGCCGTTTCCGTACGAACCGAGGCAGATCGATTCGAATCTGTTCGGCATGGCCATGAACACCGAGGACTCGTTACGCGAGTACCTCAAGCTGTTCGTGCGCATCCCGTTCGTTGGGCGTATAGGTCCGTTGGCGCGCACGTTCGACTTTGTTGCCGACGCTGCCCCCGGGGTGAAAGAGATCCTCGCAATCGGCAAGCTCTGCTACGAGGTTCGTGAACGCCACTACGACCTTGTGGTGGTCGACGCCGAAGCCAGTGGACACATCGTGAGCCAGATCGGCGCGCCGCGAGTGATCAGCGAGCTCGTGCAGGTTGGGCTGGTGCGAGAGCAGACCAAATGGATGCTCGACATCCTCGAGGATCCCGAGCGCACTGGGCTGATCACGGTGACAACGCCCGAAGAGATGCCCGTGAACGAAACCATCGAACTGCTCGATCGGGTCCGTGAACGCACCAAGGTAGATCTTGCTGGAGTGGTGGTGAACCGCGTGTTGCCAGCGCTGTTTGGCACACGCGAGATGGCGGTGTTCGATCAGTTGTCTACCCCTGGGGCGCAAACGCTGATGACCCGCGCGGCAGGCCGCAGTGTCACCGCAGTGGTCGACGCAGCACGGATGAACGAGGCCCGCCGTCGAGTTGGAGCTGGCCATCTCGAACGACTGCGTGGCGCAGTTCCGGCCGACACACCAATGCTCTACATCCCCGAACTGTTCACGCGCGCGGTTGGTCGGCGTGTCGTGAGTCAGATCGTCGACGCATTGTCCGATGAGTTGATCTGATGCCTGCTGCCCCAACTCACAGCGGAATCGCCGACCTGCTCGCCTCGAAGGAGATGATCATCGTGTGCGGCAGCGGTGGCGTCGGAAAGACCACCATTGCGGCGTCACTCGCGGCCGAGGCGGCCGTTCGCATCGGTGGTCGCGTGCTCGTGCTCACTGTCGACCCTGCCCGTCGGCTTGCCAACGCACTTGGGCTGCAGGCCTTCGGTAACTCGGAAACACAAATCCCGCTCGATGCCTTCGCAGGAGCCGGCGTCACACCCCGCGGCGAACTGTGGGCCGCCATGCTCGATACCAAGGCCGGATGGGACGA
>JBAXHD010000126.1:0-1605 GCA_037139095.1 Actinomycetota bacterium | reverse complement strand
GTGAGTCGCACACAGCCCGTTACTTCGGGTTGCGTTGCACCATGCTGCTCAGGCGACGGGTGAGGCCGCGAGGCGTCACCCCAGCCACCACGGTGAGGCCCTTGTAGATCATGCCCGGCACTGAGAGCGCCTTGCCCTTGGCCACGTCGGCCAAGCCGGCGGCGGCGACCTCGTCGACCTTGAGCCACACGAAACCCGGAAAGTCTGTGGCATACGCCTCGGTGCTGCTCACGCTCTGGAACTCGGTCTTGGTAAGGCCTGGGCACAACGCAGTGACGTGCACGCCGGTGCCGCGAACCTCTTCATGAAGGCTCTCGGTAAGGCTGGTCACGTATGCCTTGGTGGCGGCATACACGGCCAAGCGCGGCGCCGACTGAAAGCTGGCGACGCTGCTCACGTTGAGCAAGTAACCACGGCCACGCGGCAGCATCGCGCGCAGCGCTGCATTCGAAAGTCGAGTCAACGCCTGCACGTTGAGACTGATCTCGTCGTGCAAGCGATCGGGATCGATCTCGTGGAAGAGCCCCGAGGTGCCAAACCCTGCGTTGTTGACAACCAGATCAATGGGCGATGTCACGCTGAGGATGCGTTGCTCAACCGCGGCCAAGCCATCGGCAGAGTTGAGGTCGGCGCTGAGCACCTCAAACGATGGGTAGCGCTTGGCAAGTTCGTCGAGGCGGTCGGTGCGACGCGCAACAACCACAGTAGGAATGCCAGCCTGCCCGAGCAGATGAGCCATCGCCTCGCCAATGCCGCTCGACGCGCCAGTGACCAATGCTGATGTGAACGGGTATGTCTCCATTCCGCAACCCTAGAGGGTTCGAAACGGGTGTGAGCTAATGAGCTGCGGCAGATGTGCCGCTGAGGCCGCCCGTGGCATTGAGGCGTGCGTGTGCACGTGACAACGATGCCGCAACTTCGGCGTCGTGCTCTCGCTTGAGATGCTCTTCGGCTTCTTCTTTGGCGCGAGCGGCGCGTGGCCGATCGATGTGCTCGGCGAGCTCGGCAACGTCGGACAAGATATTGACCTTGTTGTTGCTGACCTCAACGAAGCCACCGTGCACGGCGACATCGACGATGCTGCCATCGGCCATGTAGATGCGCGTGTGACACTCGGTGAGTGCACCAAGAAATGGGGCATGACCCGGCAAGAAGGCGATCTCGCCACTTGCGAGCGTGCGCGTGATGACCTGCGTTGACTCACCCGTGAAGAGGATCTTCTCGGGCGAGACCACGCTGACGGTCATCGATGCGGTACTCATGATCAGGCTGCGCCTTCCTGCAAGGCCTTGGCCTTAGCAAGCACTTGCTCAACGCCACCGACGTTCAAGAACGCCTGCTCGGGAACCGTGTCGAGTTCGCCGTTGACGATTGCTTCGAAGCTCTCGACGGTTTCGTTCACCGGAACGGTCTCGCCGCTGACGCCCGTGAAGACCTCGGCCACATAGAACGGCTGGCTCAAGAAGCGCTGAACCTTGCGTGCACGCGACACCGTGAGGCGGTCTTCTTCGGACAGTTCGTCGAGACCAAGAATGGCGATGATGTCCTGGAGTTCCTTGTAGCGCTGGAGGATTTCCTGCACGCGACGAGCAACACGGTAGTGAC
>JBAXHD010000125.1:0-1779 GCA_037139095.1 Actinomycetota bacterium | reverse complement strand
TGGGAACTCGCCCGATGCACATGTCGCAAGTCCCCCCTTCGACACGATGAAACCCCAGCCGTGATGGCTGGGGTTGTCTCGTTTTCGGCCCAATGTTGCTGCGCGTCGACACCTCAGCGCCTCGACACTGCCGCGGGTCCCGTCCGCATCCGCAAAGCCCGCATGGGCGCGATTTGGGACAGGAGCTGTCTCAAATCGCGCCCATGCAACGGGGTTTGCGGATGGTGAGCCGGTGCAGCGGTCTTTTTGTGTCGAGGTAGCGGTTAGGCGAGGGCGCTGCTTGCTGTGGGGTGGGGAGTACGTGCCTTGAACAAACACACTGGGAGCTGTCTCTACTGTGCGGAGTAACCGAAAGCGAGAGACGTAGCGAGGGCTAGCCACAGCTGGTACGGCACAAACGCAATGCCAAGTGCGAGAGACGCGCGGAACGAGATCACGAGAAGCGGGATGGTGAACAGGGTGGCGCAAACGAGTGCGACAGCTGACGCGAGCAGTGAGTGTGGAGTAAAGAACAACCATGCCCACGAGAGAGCGGCTGTCACGCTCAGTGTGAGGGAAATCAACCAGACCAGCTGGTGAGTGCTCGAGAGGCGGTTGGCTACAACCCAGGTTGCGACGATGAGCATTGCAAAGTTGTAGGGCCAAATGAGACCGACCACGATGCCGGGTGGCTGCCACGCAGGTTTGGAGAGCGAGCGATACCACTGTGTGTCTGTGGCAACTAAGCGACCTGAACCGATGGCGTAGATGGCGATAATGGTGGTACCAAGAACGCCAACGGCGATGCGACTCATACTCAAGTATCGCTCACAGGTGCAGGCTTTAGCGGGCTAGGCACAGCACGGCGACACAAACCTGAGCCTCAGTTCCAGATGTGATTGTTCGACGCGCGTCGACGGCAATGATCGAGACGTTGCGGGCTAGCGGTGGGTATCACTGCCTGCTGCGTCGTTCCAATAGGCCACTCGAGTGCTCACCGAAGCGGTCTTCGATGGTCTCTGCAACAGCCTCTTGTCCCTCAATGAGAGCGTCGTCATCTGCAAGCTCATTCAGTCCCCGCGGGCAGGTCGGGCCCCGTACTCGCTGTTTGCGCACCAGCAATCGGTCCGGCGGCGTCGGATCATTTTGCTGTGAGGACGCCACCCGCGAGTGTCCAGCCTGACGGCAGTGCTTTCGGCGTGCCGATGATGCCAGTCGCAGACTGCAACGGACACGTTCGAACCCGGAGAGTCAGCAGACAAACGGCGGCGGCCGTAATTGCTGAGCTATGGAAAGGTAGGGGTGTAGTTGTAGCAATTCAAGGGCGGATTTCCCACGTCATTGTTGCAGTTCACGTAGGTGCCGGAGCGACTGTCGTCTTTGGCGCTTACCACGATCACCGTCACGATGATCGCGAGCACTGCGGCGACACCAGCGGCAGCAATGATATTGCGGCGTCGGCGGCCGCCGTTTTGGCTGATGTCGGCGAGGTCAGTGGTGGAATTCGTTGCGCACCGTACCCCGCTGCATTTTACGCCGCGTAAGCGGTCTGAAGAAAGCTTCGAGAAGGCGATCGGCGATTCAAGGCGTGAGCCTGCGCGCACCTCTCGCAAACCGCGGGTTGCGTGTTCGATTCATTCCGGGGGTGCTCAGTAGTGTTTTCGTGTTATCAATTGTGGGTGATGAGGAAAAATGATTAAGGCGCGCACAATTCATCTTCAGCCTGAAGCGGTGATGGCGATGTCACAGATCTTGGGCATCATGCTTGACCAAATGTTTGATGCTGAGACAAGCACAATG
>JBAXHD010000124.1:0-1802 GCA_037139095.1 Actinomycetota bacterium | reverse complement strand
GCGATTGCTTCCATGCTCACGGCCCGGCGCAGGCTGCCTGCGGTGTTCACCGACAACACATCGGCTCGTGTGAGACGCCTCATGATGAACTGCTTCGCAGCGACTGCCGCGAACACCATCAACGCCACGATCATCACCTTCAAGATCAGCAGACGACCGTGGGTGCTGCTGAGCAAGTGACCGCGATCAAGGCGATACATCTGAATGAATCCAGTAACCAATGTGGCAATCCACGCCGGCGTGACCAGCCGACTGAAGCCGCGCACCGCGTGCACGAGATCGTCGTCGCCGGGGCCCGAGAGCACCACTCGCGACAGCAACAGCAACCCACCGAGCCACACGGCCATGCCGAGGGCGTGCACAATGCCGGCCGCGTAGCCAAGCAGTTCGAGGCTTCCACCAGAACGCGAGAAACCTAACGTGGCCACCGCCAACGCGGGGATAGCCAACGACATCAGTTGCGTGGCCGGATCAAGCACGCGCTCGGGCCGGATGATCACCCATGCGGTGCCGACGATAAACGCAAGGCGCGCAAGGGCTGCAAGGCCGGGCCCAGAGTTGACAAGCTCGAGCCAACTCGTGGGACTGATCGAACTGGTGAAGCTGTCTCCGGTGGCTTGCGCAGTCATGCAGATGGCCGTGAGCACCGCGCCGATGACACCGGCCAGCCACGAGTAACGCAAGAAGCGAATGGTGAGCACGTACTCGACACCTTCGGGCCACGCCACCGAGATGAGCACCAACGCACCGAACAACGCTGCTAACGCCAACGTGGTGAGGATGCGCGCGAGACCCAACACGCCACCAACCTTGGGCGGGTCGGCGGGCGCGCCAGGGTCTGCGGGGATGGTGACCGGTGGCGCTGGTTGCCCTGCAATGGTGCTTTGCGGCGGCACCTGTGTGGCCACGGTGTCTTGCTGAATAGTGAACCCGAACGTGCCGCTGCTGGTGCCCGCATCGACCAGCCCTTGCACCTGCCACCCAACCACGCACGAGCCGCGCGGCAACGGTGAGGTGGTGAGGTCTACGACAAGGCTGCGCAGATCTTCAGTAGGACGCGCGCCCGGCTGCACAACCGC
Source organism: Actinomycetota bacterium (assembly GCA_037139095.1). GTDB lineage: Bacteria > Actinomycetota > Acidimicrobiia > Acidimicrobiales > Ilumatobacteraceae > WLMZ01. The sequence continues at coordinate 723 of JBAXHD010000124.1, read as the reverse complement.
GTTGCCGTTACAGGTGATGACCACCGACGAGGCCGAGCCAACGGTTTGATCAAACGTGATGGTGATCGCCTGCGGCGAGGTGGGCAGCGTGGCGCCATCGGTAGGGGTGGAGGTCACCACGGTTACAGGCGCCGCAGACGCAGATGGCGCGCCAATGAACGGCCACGCAATGAAGAGCGCTAGGGCAACAACGAAGCCGCCGCGGCGAAGGGAGGGGGGTGTGAACTTCATGAGATGCCACAACCGTAGCGAGCAGGGCTCGTGGTGATGCGTACCAAATGGTGTTGCGAGCTAGCCCCTGCCGCTGGCGCGGACAACTGCATCCAACACTGCGGCACCATCGACACCAGTTGCGGTCACGATCGACACACCAATTTTTCCCGCGTGATACGCGATGGCATCGGACCCGTCGAAGGCGCCTACCTTCATCCGGGCCTTCAATCCGCCAGGCGTTGTCAGGTCGGTGCCATCGAGCACGCCCTCGTACTCGAGATACGCATCGGTGAGATCGGGCGTCCAATCAGTATTGATCTGAATCACGTAGATCTCGGCCACCGAGTCGTCGGCTGCCGAGCGCAACTGGCCGACGCCATAGTGGTCAACCGTCGGGCCGAGCACATCGTGGGCATACAGATCGGATGCGTTGTAGGGCTGGTCGGGTTCCCACGAGTAACCGGCCGGAGCGGTCAGTACCGCCGAGAGATACTCGGCATCTTTCGCGCC
>JBAXHD010000123.1:0-1870 GCA_037139095.1 Actinomycetota bacterium | reverse complement strand
GGTGGTGTCGTCACCGATCTCAAGCGCGCCTGAAGCGCACTTTCACTCGGGAACCATGGCGAGAAGCGCGGCCCGTAGTCGCGGAAGCCGCCTATTTGATGTCAGTTCCTGAATGGCCACTTCGATGGTGGCAGCCACAAGGAGTCGCGCTGTCTCCGTCGGTGTTGAGGTCACACTCTTGATGTCAACGGCGAGGGTTTGCGCTGCTTCGTCATTTCGCTCGCGTGCAAGTTCGGCGATCAAGGGGTCGTGACGGGCTTGGAACAACATTGACCGGACTCCGACTTGATTGCGACATCCATCTAGGAACGCTGTGATTCGCGAATGTGCTCTTGTCCGACCAGGTTCTTCTGCGTCAGTAGTGGATGCAATCCGAGCGAAGAGCTCGTCGTGAAAGCGTCGGTGCATCTCAACGAGGAGATCGGCTCGGTCGTCGAAGTGAATGTAAAAGGTGCCTTTTGCATGGCCCGCCGCTTTGGTGATCGCATCAACGGTTAGAGCCGATGTCCCGTCACGTTCTGCGATGTGGGCGGCTGAGTCAAGCAACTCGAGTCGGGTTGGATGGTTTCCCCCCGCACGAGATCCGGGGCCACGGCGCTGTGTCGCCCTCTTCATTTGTATTCCGGAAGCGCAGGAAGAACCAGTACGAAACGACAATCGGTTCTTGCTGTTGCGAAGTGCCAAGCCCCTGGAGGCGTGTAGAGGTAGTCGCCTGGACTGAGTTCTTCGCCCCCAATCGAGACTTCGCCTTCGAGCATGAACAGTTCTTCACCTTTCGGGTGGAGATGGGCCTTCCCACGTGTGCCGCCTTGCATGCGCACCTCGACAGTTGCACCGCCGTCATCGTGAAGACGAAGAATCCTGAACTTCCCAGCTCCATCTAGGTTGTCGAACCATTCACCGTGTTCAGATGGGACTCGTTGTGCGGTCATTTCGTTTCTCTTTCATTCCAGTCAAGAAATTCGGCCAGAGTGGCTGTGAACTCGGTGGTCATTTCCGCGAAGGGTTGGTGTCCGCATGGAAGGGTCACTACGCGGGCATTCCTGAAAGCTCGTCGCGCACGGCGTCCGTCGACCACCCACGGCAAGATCGGATCGCGCTTTCCCCACATCAGCAGGACAGGAACATCAATAGCCGACGAATCAGCGCGAGCATCATGCTGACGATTGGTGAAACTCCGCCAGATCTTCGCAAAGGTTCGGACATTCATCGGATTCATTGACGCAGCAACCGCCGAACGGCGTATGGCTTCAACTGCGGGCGTATTGCGTCGCAAGTACAAACGTGGGAGAAGTCGCATTGCGAGGGGTGCGACTCTCTTGGAGCCGAACAAACGACAGAAGAGGAATGTGCTGGGCCAGCGAGGCGTGAACCCGCCCGGATTGATGACAACAAGATTCCTCACTAGGTCGGGCCGACGTGCCGCTGTCCTGATTGCGGCGAAACCACCAACGGAGTTCCCAACCAGCGTGTAAGGCCCCTCATTGATGTTCTCTAGAAGTGAGGGAAGAAGTTCCGCAAAGGTGTATGCACTTGGCTCGATTGAATCGCCGCTGTTGCCGTGTCCTGGCCAGTCAATGGCAAATACTTTCGCGTTAGCACCCAAAGCGTCGATGATCGCATCAAAATCGTGATGGCTGCCGCCGTTGGCGTGTAGCAGTACCACCGACGGACCCGAACCTGCGACGTGAACCGCGACGTCTCCGATGGTCCTGACTGTTGACTCCATGCTCCAAGAGTACATGACCAAATAGTCATGTACTAAATCCCGGACAGAAGAGGGTTGTAATCAGATGGGTTTCCAAACACAACAGCGGCGTGCCTCCGTTTGGACATGCCACCGAACTGCGCGTGTTCATCGATCCCGATC
>JBAXHD010000122.1:0-1890 GCA_037139095.1 Actinomycetota bacterium | reverse complement strand
TCGCTGCGCACACCAGCGGCATATGCCTCATCGATCAGTGCGGCCGCTCGATCGCCGAAATCGGACCAAACCTTCTCGGTGTCAGCGGTCATGCTGCGGGCGATACGCGTGCCCCCGGCAAGTGGCAGCACGGCGCTGAACGAGTCCTCGGCAAGCGCCAACCATGACCGTGAGCGAGGGCCGGTACAAGCCGAAATGACGACAATCGCTGCCAGCGCGGCGATCGCGGCGCGACGATCGTTGGGCCGGAGGTCTTCCCAATAACGCACGGCCATGAACGCCAGCGACGCACCGCCCTCTAGACCCGGATACCCGTGCTCGCCGGCTCCAGAATCTAAGAAGCGGTGGCCACACCAGGCTGCAACGATTGTTGCAAATGCAACATTTGACACCATTGCGACCCGAACAGGACGAGCAACTTCGGTGCCTGTTGGCGTGGCTCGCCGATACGCGAGTGCGGACAACGCGTCGACCGCTACGAATGGCAGCACGATTGGCGGGGGGACCTTGAATTGACTCATCGTGGTGAGTTTCCAGATGCCACTCACGGCGAAGAGCAAAGGCGCTGGGTCGCCATGCCACTGTGCTGGCGGTGCTGCTGCAGGAAGATCGAATGCCGCGGTGCCCCAAGTGCAGCGAACCTCGCCGCCCGGAAGTCGGGCTTGCATTTCGTCGACCACGACCAAGGTCGCCGGTTGCCCATCAGCGATCACCATCTGCGTTTCGCCGTGTTGTTCAAGCTCTGAGCGCATCGCGATTACTTGCGATGGGCTGAGACGAATTGACCACGCATCGGTCGGGACAATCGCAAGCCCCCGAGCGACCTCGCCAAGGTACGCGCCGTAGGGCTCAGTGACATCAACCAACTCAGATTTACGAGCAGCGAATCGGTCACGCGCCTCACGAGCGCTGACCGACCCGTGAGCCTCTAGAACGAGCAGGTCCTTCTTCAGATTGTGCGGGCTACGGGGGTCTGCATCCGACATTGTTACGTCGTGTTGACCGCGCCACCATGCCGATTCAACGCGCGGGCCTGCGTAGTCGCGCCACGACTCTTGTGACCGACGAAGCAGCGCACGGCGAGTTCGACCCAGGCCGAACCCAAAAAACACGCCGAACAACGGCCAACCGATCTGGCCGAGAAGCGGCTTACGACCCAGCCGCAGCCGAGCCACGGTTTGCGCGCCGATCACGATGATGCTGGGTGCGAGCACCTTGACGTCGTTGGGACGCAAGCGGTCGCTGAGCCCAGTGAGATACCCAGCGTCTATCGATGTCGGCACAGCGCCAAGGACGGTGCCGCGACTCGAAGTGGCATCAGCCGCCGTTGCGCTCGTCCATACCGCAGCTTCAGCAGCATCAATCAGTGACCGAGCTCCCCAGGCCGGCTTACCCGTGCGGCGAACACAGGCCATTAGAGCTGCGTCGCCTGCGAGCGAAGCAACACCCACGGCGGTCCACAGCCACCGACTTCGACCCGACTTTCGGCGCGCACGCAGGATCAAAATGACATGAGCCCAAACGCGGTAATAACCAACAAGGCCCCCAAGTTGTTTCAACGGGGCGCGTTGATTTACTACCCCGCCAAATGGATCATCACCCCGAAACACCGTTGCCACTCCGTGAATAGTTGCCGCATCGCACTCAAGTAGCGAGGGGTATTGGCAAATAGTGTCTTGCGGGGAAGGCCCGAATTATTAATTGTGTGGCAATGTCTCAAGAGGGCACGTTTTTGAGACATTCGGTTTGACCGATTGCTCGATATCGCCCAAAGTCGCACTACTTAGTCACCCTTGGGCCACCAACTTTCTCGCGCGCAAGCGGGCCTCATCACGAATCACCACTTCTTCACACGATGTCTCAATTTGACGGTTTCTTGAGACATTGGCT
>JBAXHD010000121.1:0-1991 GCA_037139095.1 Actinomycetota bacterium | reverse complement strand
CTTGGTGTCCCGACGTGCGCATGGTCCATTCGTTGTCGACGATTTGGTACAGGTATGACTCGCGTGGAGCGCCATCGAGTCCGAGGCCCTTCACCAATGTTCCGGCGCACGTGCGACCACGCATGCGGTCGCCAAGTTCGGCAGGGTTCGGCAGCACAGCAGCAACGAGGTCTCGTGGTGAAACGTCGACGCCGCGAACCTTGACCGGCTTGGTGCTGTCGAGGCCGAGGCGGTGCAACGTGCGCAATACTTCGATGAAGTCTTCGCCAAGCCCGTACTTAAAGGTGACGCGATCGAGCTCGAGCCAGCGTGGCATGAGCACCACTTCTTCATGTTCAACGTTGACGCAATACAACGAACCGATGTCTTCGGGAAACACAAACATCTCGGGCTCACTGAACGGCGCTGTGGTGAATAGGCCGCGGCCACGCTCCCAGATGAGTGGCGGGTTGAGGCACTCTTCGATGGTGGTCCAAATGCTGAACGTGGGGGCGAAGTCGAATCCTTCGATGACAAGGTCGCTGCCATCGCGCACGCCCACTTCGGTGATCTTGCTGAACAGATGATCGCTTGCGTAGCGAGCCAATACGTCGGACAGTCCGGGCTCGACGCCCATCGCGCACAGCGACAACAGGCCGCGCTCGACCCACTGATCGGAGACGGCAAACTGCGCATCGCCAAGCGCCACGCCGGTCTGCTCATACGGATTGGTGGGGTGCGGCTCGGACATGTGCATTGCCATGTCGAGGTAGTGGCAGCCAGCCTCGAACGCCGCATCGAAGATGGGCGGGTTCATGCGCGGGTCGCAAGCGTTCACGATGATGTGGGCGCGCATGCTCTGTGCCAACTGCACGATCTCGGATCGATTCGTCGCATCAAGGCGGGTAGCCCGAACACGTTCGCTACCGGCTTGGGCAGCAGCTGCGCTGGCGCGGGCGGCATCGATATCGGCCAGAACAATGTCGGTGAAGATGGGTCGACTCGCGGCGATTGTGGCAAATGCCGATCCAACTCCGCCGGCGCCAATGACGAGAATTCGCATAGGCCCCGAGGGTAGCTGCGGCGGTTGCAAACAGTTCGACCGGCGCTGCGTATCTCGAGAACGTTGCGTCGCGCGTGGTACGGCTAATTTGGCGGCGCGGACGCATGACGAGGTGGGGGACCTATGACGAACTGGAATATTGCCGAGATCCTTTCAGCAGTGGCGGCACGGGTGCCCGATCGGCCGTGTCAGATTCAGGGTGATCGCGTTTTCACGTGGGCTCAGTTCGAGCAGCGCACCAACGCATTGGCCGCCGATCTTGTCGCGAGTGGCATGACCCATCAGGGCAAGCTGGCGTGTTATCTCTACAACTCGCCCGAGTACCTCGAAGCGATGGTCGGTGCGTTCAAGGCAGCGATGGCTCCGGTGAACACCAACTATCGCTATGCAGCCGAAGAGATCTTCTACTTGTTCGACAACGCCGATGCCGAAGCGGTTGTCTTCCACGCCGTATTCAGCGATCTGCTCGACACCGTTCGCAGCCGGCTCACCAAGGTGAAGCGCTGGTACGTGGTCAGCGACGAGACCGGCAATGGTCCAAATTGGGCAACGCCATACGAGTCGGTTGTTGGCACCACCGCTGCTGCCATGCCTCAGGTGCCGCGCAGCGGTGACGATCTGTTGCTGCTCTACACCGGAGGCACCACCGGTATGCCCAAGGGCGTGATGTGGCGCCAAGACGATCTCTACAACGTGCTCGGCGGTGGCGGCAACGCGATTACCGGGGTCCCGCCCGCCGATGGAATCGACGACTTGATCAGTCGCATCGATCCATCGCAGCCAACCGGCCCAGTGATGTTGGTGGCGTGCCCACTGATGCACGGCACCGGACAATTCAGCGCTATCAACAACTTGGGTGCAGGCGGATGCATCGTCACGCTGAGCAATCGAAAATTCGATGTCTCCGAACTGTTGGGCACGGTCGAGCAACGCAGCGTGAACAGCATCA
>JBAXHD010000120.1:0-2004 GCA_037139095.1 Actinomycetota bacterium | reverse complement strand
CGGCTGGTTGCTCATGTGATCACTCATTCGTGTTTTTCCTCGGCGGGGAGGGTTGCTCTGGTAAGTGCCAGTGTGAGTGCCAGCTCAGTTTCGATCAATGAGGTAAAGGAGTTAGACCCACCCCGACCCTGGTCGTAGGTCTCGTCGCGCTTTGCGAAAGGGCCAGCGGCGCCGCCGTGACGCGATGCGGCCAACCCGCCGAGGCCCCAGCGCTACGGAGCGAAGCCAATGTTTATGCTGCTTGCGGCCGAGATTGGGCCTTGGCGCAGCGCGCCGAGCGTGTTCGCGCTCAACACTGTTTGGACATGCGACCGGACGAGGCCGCTCTCGGACGAATGGCGTAGGTCTGCGCCGCAACAACGCGCAAATGGCGCATATTGAGCACATCTCGACAGTGTGGTCGTCACCCTTGGGCGAAAATAAAATCCTCAATCGCTGCAGCAACCTCGGCAGCGTGAGTTGTCTCATGCATTGAGTGCTCCCCGCCGGCGATCACGTGCAAGCGGGCGTGAGGGACCTTGCGCTCGAGATACTCGCCCGACGCTATGTACTCGGGTCGATCGCGTTCGCCAGCGAGTACGAGGATGGGCACAGAGACATCGGCGAGGTGTTCCATCACAACGGAATCGTTCTGCAGGTTGAGGTTGGTCACCTGTGGTGGCACGCCGAACTTGTTGGCATTGCGGATCGAGCGATCGTTCCACGCTTGGCGCTTGTCGGGGTCGCGAAACCCAGGGCCGGTGTTGATGACAACGATGGCTCGAGCTACCTGTGGCCGAGTGACTGCGTGGGCCAGCGACAGGTAGCCGCCGAGCGAATGACCGACAAGCACGGCAGGGGAGTGGAGCGCTGCAAGCACCTCGTCGAGGTCGGCGAGGGCGAGGTCTCGCGTGTACGCATCGGGGTCGTCAGGAACTGGTGAGTCGCCATGCCCGAGCAGGTCGACAGCGAGCACCTCGAACCGTGGCGCGAGCAGTTCCATGCAGCGAGTCCATGTGGCTGCCGATGATCCCAATCCGTGCACAAACACGATGGGTTGCGCGCCGACCGTGCCGCCTTTGATCACGTTGAGTCTCACCGTCGCCACCTCTGCTGTCCGTCACGCTTTACTGGTGGATCAGTATTGCAGCCGGCTGGATGTTGGCCGGCGACTGAAGGTGGGCGCTTAGGCGAGGGCGCTGTTTGCGACTGGGTGGTTGAGTTGCGCCGCAGTGTTCTTGCGGCGGGCGCCAGGACGGATCCAGAGCTTGCCGCCACGGATGGCGAGTACCCACGCAACGATCACCAAGTTCGAGGCAAGCATCGCGATTCCAGCCACGAGCCCGGCACGGAGATGTGAGCTCAAGGTGAGACGCTTTTGCTGGCACAGCGTGCTGCATTTGATAGTGACGCCGGTCTTGGCTGCTTGCTGGGCGGCGCTCTTTGCTGCGCCGACCAAGTGGCTTGAATGCAGCAGTGAGAGATGGTTGCTTTGCAGTCTGTAGTCGTAAGCGGCGCTGATGCCCACTTCGGCCATGCTCACTGTGGTGACGATTCCAACGATGAGTAGGGCGCTGATCAGTAACTTCCAGCGGCTGGTGACTGCGATGCGGTGGGCGAGCGCGAGGGCCGCAACGACTGCGAGAAACAAGACCGGCAGCATCAGCGTGGAGTCGCGAAGCCAACGTCCAAACGGTGCTTGCAGGCGATCGATGGACCCAACGGTCACTTGCAGCGACGTGATCCAGAATCCGTTGGCGTACGCAACGAGCGATACAAACAGGCCAACAGTGAGCCAAGAGACGGGCAGCCGCTTGAGCTGGCCAAGCCGGCTGGTTGTGGGTGCGGGAAGGTTCATAGGGGAGCGTCCTTGATGGTGGTTGGATACGAGCTGAAAAGAGACTCGAGCTTGCACTGTCAAGGGACGGACAGTGCAAGCTCGAGAGATGGTTGGAACTGCCGTGGGTTTGGGTGCCACGGCTTGCCGTTGTGTGGTTTATGGGGTGATTTCCCAGCCCCACATCA
>JBAXHD010000119.1:0-2129 GCA_037139095.1 Actinomycetota bacterium | reverse complement strand
AGCACATGAAGCCAGTGCTCTCGCGCGGCACCAAGCTCGATCCGTCGCTCGCCTATCCGCCATACACCGATCGCAAGGCCAAGATCTTCCGCAAGGTGCTCTAGTGCGAGTACTGGCCGCTTGCCTCCTCGCTGTAGGTCTTACCGCCTGCGGATCTGGCACGGGTAACGGCAACGGCAACGGCGGCACCGTCGCGCGTTTCGTCATCAGCGGCGTGGCGCTCTCTGGACCTCATTGTCCTGTGGTGCGGAGTCCGCCTGATCCTCAATGCGCAGATCGCCCCGTGGCCGGCGCCGAGATCGTCATTTCAAATGCCACCGGTGATCGCGTCGACGCCGTTCGCACCGACGCCGACGGACGATTCACCATTCCGCTTCCTGCGGGCGATTACACCTTCACTCCCCAACCGGTCGATGGCCTGATGGGTACGCCATCACCACAGTCGGCCGTTGCTGGAGCATCGTCAGTCACACTCAATTTCGCTTACGACACCGGCATCCGCTAACTCGCTTAGCGAACCTTGCGGCGCTCCATCTTTGGGATTCCCGGAGTTGTGTCGTTGATCGCCCAACTGATGATCACATCGGCGGTGATCCGAAACCTCGGGGCGTCATCTTTCAACTCGATGACGGCAGACCCAATGATCTTGATGCCGCGCGGCGACCAAGGATTCGTCGATGCAAGATCGTCGATCACCACGGACACTTGAGGGTTCGTCTGGAGATTGCGATAACGCACCGTATGGGTGATGTCGAAACCCGCTGTGACGATGTCGTCGCCCTCGAGTTCAAACACAACTGGAGCAATGTCGGGACGACCCGATGGTGACGACGTTGCGAACCGCATCAAGGGTTGCGACTTCAGATACTCGATCTCAGCGTTCGTGAAGATGCTCATGATGCACCGCCAGCAACCACAGGTGCTGCGAGCGGATACACGTCGATATCCCACCACTTTGACATTGGCAAGGTCTCGACCGTCGAGCGCGCGTCAGCAGCATCAACGCCAAACGCCTCGATGAATACCGTGCCCCGGGCGAGCGACAGGTGTATCGACCCGACCCGACCCTCGGCCTCTAACGCCGCTACCTGAGCCTGCTCTTCGGCGACCACAGCAAACACCTCGCTCATCACTGTTCCTTGTTTGAAGGTGCACAGCACCATGAACTTGTCCATCTTCTTCACTCCGTTGACATAGGGGGTCTGCACATCCTCACACCTCAACCCAAGTTGAGGTCAAGCGCTAATGTCGAGCGATGCCCCTAACCCCAACCTCAGCTACAGAGTGGTCGATCGGCCAGGTCGCTCAACGCAGTGGCGTGGCTGTGTCGGCACTGCATTACTACGAACGCGAAGGCTTGATCTCAAGCATCCGTAACGCCGGCAACCAACGCCGATACGGCAGAGATGTTCTGCGTCGTCTCGCCTTTATCCGAGCCTCGCAACGCGTCGGAATCCCATTGGTAACGATCAAGGAAGCGCTCGACGATCTGCCGTCGCGGCGCACGCCCCGCGAAGAAGACTGGGGCCCTGTTGCGATGCGCTGGAAGCAAGTACTCGAGAAACAGATCGAGTACCTCGAACGGGTTCGCGACGACCTCGCCACATGCATCGGCTGCGGCTGTCTCTCGTTTCAACGCTGCCATTTGGTGAACCCCGACGATGCAATGGCTGTCGAAGGCCCCGGGGCACGACGACTGCTTCCCGGCACACCTCGACCCGACAGGTCGTAGCTCGGGCGCCACGCTCGCATCGCCTGCAGACTTCACGCCCGCTGGTAGTTTCCGCGCATGGATACACGCTTCGCCAAACTCAAAAAGATGAATGTGCTGGCGGGCTGCTTGCACCTCGCATCGCTGATCGCAATCCTTCTCCTGGCAAACAACGCCTCGCTCCCCGTGCGTGCGACCTACCTCACCGAGGCGCCCGGCACCGGCAACTTCTCCGATCCCATCGAGCTGTTCAGCCTGAACATCGGTTACATGGTGGCCGCATTCATGGCGTTGTCGGCGTTCTTTCACTTCTTCGTCAGCTCGCCTCGGGTCTTCCCGAAGTACGTCGATGGCCTCGCCCGACACATCAACGTCTACCGCTGGGTCGAGTACGCGCTCTCGTCGTCGATCATGATCG
>JBAXHD010000118.1:0-2136 GCA_037139095.1 Actinomycetota bacterium | reverse complement strand
CAACCGCACGACGCGAGGCAGCAGTCAATGCCTTTCGATACAGCACCATCACCGGAACGCCGCGCACGATCAACATCAGCAGCAAAAACAGCGGCACCTTGGCCATCGCGCTGGCATCGTGTGTGAGCGCATCGAGATCGAACTTCATGCCACTCACAACGAAGAACAACGGAATCAAAAACCCAAACCCAACCGCATCGAGTTTTGACTCGATGATTTTCAAGTGCTCGTGATCGTGCGCCGACTCGCTAAACGCTCGGAACACAATTCCGGCGGTGAACGCCCCAAGCAAGATGTCGAGCTCGAGCTTCGATGCCCACCACACCAACGCAGTGACCATCAAGATCGCGATGCGCACTGGAAGCTGACCGCTGGTGTGCAACGTGCGCTGGGCGAGATGCGAGAGTCGCGCTGGCACTGGGCGCAACGACAGCCACACGGCAACAACTGCGACGACAGCGAACGCCAACAGCGTGACCAACGATCGGGCAGGGCTCTCCGATCCGAGCACAAGCGCGATCGCCAAGATGGGCCCGAATTCTCCGACGGCGCCGTTGGCGAGCACATGCCGGCCAACGTCGGTGGTGAGTTGTCCTGAGTCGCGCAAGATCGGCAGCAAGGTTCCGAGCGCTGTGGTGGTGAGAGCCAACCCAACGACCAGCCACGAGATGGTGAGGCCGGTTGAGGCCATGACATAACCGCAACCAAGCCCGATCACCAATGAACACACCCACGTTTGCGATGCGAGGCGAAGTGGCGCACCTTTCATCTGCGCGAAGTCGAGCTCGAAGCCGGCCAGAAAGATCAGAAAGGCGAGCCCAAACTCGGCCAACACTTCGACGATCTCGCCACGTTCGGCCCACCCGAGCACCATCGGGCCGATCACGATTCCCAGTACCAGTTCGAGCACCACCGCAGGCACTCGCACCTTCTTAGGAAGGTCGACCAGGATCGGCGTCAACACGGTGACGGCAAAGATCAACAACAGTGTGGAAAGCGATGACGGATGCACGCAGAGAATGTAACGGAAGTGACTTTCGCTGCGTTGATTGATGGTGGCATGTCTGACACGATGAACCGGGTGAATTGGCGCGCTGCGCTTGACGCTCGAACGGAGGTTGACAGTGAAATCGTTCGTCGCTCAGGTGCTCGCCGTTTCGTTGCTTGCGACAGTCGGCACCGTGGCCAGTGCCGCTCCAGTTGCCCCCACGCTGCCCGCCGCGTTTGTGCCGGTGCGACCATGTCGCCTCGCCGACACCCGACCCGACGGCGGCAACGACTATTCGCGAGTAGACCCGCAAACCATTTCTGTGTCATCGCTCAATCGCTGTGGCATACCCACCGGATCAACCGCACTCGCCCTCACGCTGACTGTTATCGACCCAGCAGATGACGGATTTCTCACGGCATGGCCTGGCGACCACAAGTTGCCAACTGCATCGAACCTCAACTTTCAGGCTGGCCAGACGCGGGCTAATGGAACCATCACCAAGATCGACGATCTCGGTCGCGTTCGTGTGTACACATCCGTGCCAGCATTCGTTGTGGTCGATGTTGTCGGCGCGTTCGTACCGCAAGGCGACACTGTCAGGGCCGGGCGATTCGTGCCAAGCACCTCAACCCGGCTGTTCGACTCACGGCCCAACAACATCGTTGCAGCGGGCGGATCAGTAACGATCCCACTGCCTGCAGGTGTGCCACCCGACGCCATCGCTCTGGCGCTCAACATCACCGTCACCGAGTCATCGCGACCAGGCTTCGTCACTGCGTTTCCAGCTGGCACGCCGATGCCGCTGGCGTCGGTGCTCAACCTCGACTGGTACGACCAGACACGCGCTGCTGGCGGCATCTTCGGCGTGTCGGCTCAGGGAATCACCTTGTTCTTGTCAGGCGGGGGCCATGTGGTGGTCGACTACTCGGGCTACTTCACTGGTCCAAGCGCGGCACCGAGCAGCGACGGTTTGTTCAGCGCGGTTGATCCGACGCGACTCATGGACACCCGCGAGACGAGCCCGCTCGGAGTCGGCGTTCCGATCTATCCGCAGGGCGGGGTGGAGCTCGCCGTGAGCCAGCACGGATCAATGGCCTACAACGTGACCTCCGTAGATGGTGATGCTGGGTTTATCCGTGGCTACG
>JBAXHD010000117.1:0-2154 GCA_037139095.1 Actinomycetota bacterium | reverse complement strand
CGTAGCCACGGATAAACCCAGCATCACCATCTACGGAGGTCACGTTGTAGGCCATCGAGCCGCGTTGGCTCAATGGGAGTTCGACGCCGCCCTGCGGATAGATCGGAACGCCCACGCCAAGCGGGCTCGTTTGGCGAGTGTCCATCAGCCGTACCGGATCGACCACGCTGAACAATCCGTCGCTGCTCGGTGAGGCACTCGGGCCGGTGAAGTAGCCCGAGTAATCGACCACCACATGGCCCCCACCCGACAAGAACAAGGTGGTCCCTTGGGCCGACACACCGAAGATGCCGCCAGCAGCCCGAGTTTGGTCGAACCAGTCGAGGTTGAGTGCCGATGCCGTCGGCATCGGAGTGCCCGCTGGAAATGCCGTAACGAAGCCTGGTTGCGTCGACTCGGTGACGGTGATGTTCAAGGCCAGTGCAATGGCATCAGCGGGCACGCCTGCAGGTAAGGGGACGGTTACTGATCCGCCCGCCGCGACGATGTTGTTGGGACGCGAATCGAACAGTCGCGACGAGGTGCTCGGCACGAATCGCCCGGCGGCCACGGTGGCACCTTGAGGAACGAATGCGCCGACGACATCAACCACTACGAATGCGGGCACCGACGTGTACACGCGCAGTCGGCCGAGATCGTCGATCTTGGTGATGGTTCCGTTGGCGCGCGTCTGGTCGGCTTGAAAGTTGAGGTTCGATACGGTGGGCAATCTGTGGTCGCCAGGCCAGGCCGTGAGAAACCCCTCGGCTGCGGGGTCAACAACGGTGAGCGTGACGGCGAGTGCGGTTGATCCGGTGGGTATGCCACAACGATTCAGTGTCGAGATCGAGATGGTCTGCGGGTCTACTCGCGAATAGCCGTTGCCGCCGTCAGGGCGGGTGTCGGCGAGTCGGCACGGTTGCACCGGCACGAATGCAGCAGGTGGTGTGGTGACAACGGGCGCGGCACTGGCCCCACGAGCGACGGTGGTGATGGTGCCAATTGGCGCGAGCAACAAGACAGCGAGTACGTGAGCAGCGAATGATTTCACGGGCGACCTCCGTTCGGGCATGCGTCGCACGGTTCCGGTTCAGTGAGTTCATCGTGACAGACATGCCGCGATCAATCAACGCAGCGAAAGTCACTTCCGTTACATTCGCGGCGTGCATTCGTCGCCGCTTTCTACCCTGTTGTTGATCTTCGCTGTCGCCGTGCTGACGCCAATCGTGGTCGATCTTCCGAAGAAGGTACGCGTGCCGGCTGTGGTGCTCGAACTTGTGCTCGGCATCGTGATAGGTCCGATGGTTCTCGGGTGGGCCGAACGTGGCGAGATCGTTGAGGTGCTGGCCGAGTTCGGGCTCGCCTTTTTGATCTTCCTCGCCGGCTTCGAGCTCGACTTCGCGCAGATGAAAGGTGCGCCGCTACGCCTCGCATCACAAACGTGGGTGGCGTCGCTCGTGCTCGGTCTCGGAGCGGGCTATGCCATGGCCTCAAGCGGTCTGACCATCTCGTGGTTGGTTGTTGGGTTGGCGCTCACCACAACAGCCCTCGGAACCTTGCTGCCGATCTTGCGAGACGCAGGCCAACTCACTACCGACGTTGGTCGTCACGTACTCGCGAACGGCGCTGTCGGCGAGTTCGGACCCATCTTGGCGATCGCGCTGGTGCTCGGATCGAAGAGCCCTGCTCAATCGTTGGTTACGTTGTTGGCGTTCGCGGTCGTCGCAGCGGTTGCTGTGTGGCTGTCATCGCGCCCAGTGCCAGAGCGGCTTTCGCATCTCGCTCAGCGCACGCTGAGTACCAGCGGTCAGCTGCCCGTGCGCATTGCGATCTTGATGGTCACCGCTCTGGTGTGGTGGGCCTCGAAGCTCGAGCTCGACATCCTGCTGGGGGCGTTCGCTGCTGGCATCGTGTTCCGCACGTTCAGCGAGTCAGCCCACGATCACGAGCATTTGAAAATTATTGAGTCGAAACTCGACGCCGTTGGGTTTGGGTTTCTGATTCCGTTGTTCTTCGTGGTGAGCGGTATGAAGTTCGACCTCGATGCGCTCACCCACGACGCCAGCGCGATCGCCAAAGTTCCGTTGTTCCTTGTGTTGATGTTGGTTGTGCGTGGCGTGCCGGTGATGGTGCTGTATCGAAAGGCATTGACTGCTGCCTCGCGTCGTGCGGTTG
>JBAXHD010000116.1:0-2164 GCA_037139095.1 Actinomycetota bacterium | reverse complement strand
CTGATGGAGCAGCCTTGGGTGACGAGCTGCCGCAGGCGGTAAGACTCAGCAATGATGCGATGCCGAACGCCACGAGTGGTACGGACTTCATGGTGAGATGCCTTTCATAAAAATTGTTGTGTGGCACTCTAAACCAAACCGGTCTCCAAACTCTGTCAAGGTTTGAGCAATAAGTCCTGCAGGGCGGCTGTTTCTGACACTGGAAGCTCGCACGCGAAGTTGCGGCACACATACGCGAAGCCGTCGGGACGAGATTGCCACAGAGGAGATTCGTAGGGCTCGCCCCACGCCAAGACCGCTGTGGGTAGCCAATGCCGGTGGATGACCGCGACGAGGTCGGGTCGATCGCCAGTAATCAAGATTTCGGTTGCTCCGCGAGCGCGGAGCAACACTGCGGCGAGTGCGTTGGCGCAAGCGGTTGGCGCCTGGGTCATCACAGTGGCGATGAGTTGCAGCGTCTGATCGGCGTGGTTGGAGAATCGTGCTTCGCCGGTCAGTGCTCCCAACCGGTATAGCGCAAGTGCCGTGACCGAGTTGGCCGATGGGGTGGCGTTGTCCATCACGTCTTTTTGCCGCACGATCAGCGCCTCGGCGTCGTCGGCGGTGGTGAACACTCCGCCAGCGTTGGTGTCCCAGAAGTGGTCGAGCAGGGTGTCGGCAACAGATGCTGCCTCATCGATCCAACGGGCCTGGCCGGTTGCTTCGGCCAGACGGGTGAAGGCATCGATGAGGTTGGCGTGGTCGGCTGCGAGCGCCGCGTGTCGGGCGTTTGGTGTGCCGTCGGCTTGCCACGAGCGATGCCAACGACCGTTTGGTTGGCGCAGTTCCCGCAACAAGAACTCAGCGTTGCGGACGGCGGCATGGATCCAATCGGCGCGACCCATTGCGGCGGCGGCCTCGGCCAAGGTGGCTAAGAACAAGGCGTTCCATTCGGTGAGCACTTTGTTGTCGAGTCCGGGACGAGGCCGCGCTGCGCGTGCTGCAAACAACAACTGGCGGGCTTGCTCAATTGCGTCTGGCCGTTTGATCTGACCGCGATGATTCAGGCGGCACAAGATGTTGCGGCCCTCAAAGTTGCCCGCCTCAGTTGCGCCGAACCAGGTGATGGCTTGTTCAGCGGCCTCGGCCCCAAGGGCTGGAGCCAGCACAGCGGTCATCTCGTCGATTGTCCAGGTGTAGAACGCGCCCTCGTGGGAGTGGCCGTCGGCATCGAGTGAGTCGGCGTCCTCGGCGGAGTACCAACCGCCGTCGGGATGAGTCATCTCGTTGAGCACATACCCGATGGTCTCTTCGATGACCTGTTTCCATTGCTCGTGGCCGAACACAAGCCATGCGTGCAGATAGCTGCGCACGAGCAGGGCTTGGTCGTAGAGCATCTTTTCAAAGTGCGGAGCCAGCCATTGACGATCGGTGCTGTAGCGAGCGAAGCCGCCACCGATGTGGTCGTACATGCCGCCGCTGGCCATTGCATCGAGCGAGGTGGTGACCACCACTTGGGCGGCTTCGCCCGGGTTGAGGAGATACGACCGCAGCACGAGGTCGAGGTTCATGGTCGAGGGGAACTTGGGTGCGTTGCCGAAACCGCCCCACTCGTGGTCGAAGCTCTGGCCCAGTTCGTGCAGCGCTGCGTTCACGAGGTCGGCGCCGGGCAACGTGTCGGCGGGCTTCATAGCCGAGGAGTGGCTGAGTGACTCCATGAGCGCTGTCACGTTTTGGTTCACGTCGTCGGGCTTGTTGCGCCACACATCGTCGATGGTGGTGAGCAGATGTAAGAAGTTGGGCTTCGGGAAGTAGGTGCCGCCGTAGAACGGCTTGCCGTCGGGAGTGAGGAACACGGTCATCGGCCATCCGCCTCGGCCGGTGAGGGCCTGCACGGCATCCATATAGATGGCATCGACATCGGGTCGTTCTTCGCGGTCCACCTTCACGTTCACGAACAACCGGTTCATCTCGGTCGCGACTTCGGTGTCTTCGAAGCACTCGTGTGCCATCACGTGGCACCAGTGGCAGGACGAGTAGCCGATGCTCAACAGAATCGGCACGTTGCGTTCTGTTGCAGCAGCGAATGCTTCAGGCCCCCACGCATACCAATCGACAGGGTTGTGAGCGTGCTGGCGCAGGTAGGGACTGGTTTCTGCGGCAAGCCGGTTGGTGGCGGTCATGG
>JBAXHD010000115.1:0-2235 GCA_037139095.1 Actinomycetota bacterium | reverse complement strand
ACGGTGCGCGTGCCAGCTGCAAATCGATCGTCTTCGAACATGCCCATCGGCCCGTTCCAGAACACGGTTCGGGCATCCATGATGATGTCGCTGAATGCCGCAGCTGAGCCCGGACCGATGTCGAAGCCCTTCGCTCCTTCGGGAAGGCGCGTGCCGTAGGTGCTGAACACACCCTCGGCGTTGAGTCCAACGATGTCTTCGGGAAGGTGAATGGTCTTGCCCGACGCAAGCAAGCGCTTGCATGTCTCGATCTGATCTGGCTCTGACAGCGAGGCGCCCACAGTCTTGCCCTGGGCCAAGAAGAACGTGAAGCACATCGCCCCACCGATAACGAGCGCATCGACCGTGTTGAGGAGGGCTTCGACAACACCGAGTTTGTCGGAGATCTTCGAGCCGCCGAGCACAGCCACAAACGGCCGCTTGGGCTGATTGCGCAGGCCGAGCAGAACCTCGACTTCTTTCTGCAGCAACAGACCCATCGCCGATGGCAATGTCTTTGGCGGCCCAACGATGCTTGCGTGCGCTCGGTGCGCTGCACCGAACGCGTCGTTGACATACAGATCGATGCCGTCGATGAGGTTGGCTACGAACGCTGGATCGTTGCCCTCTTCACCCGGATGAAACCGAAGGTTCTCCATCAACTCGACGCCGGGCGCCAACACTGCCAGGCGCTCGCGCACCGGAGCCATGCTGTACTTCGGCTCGGGGCGACCCTTGGGTCGACCAAGATGACTTGCACACACCACGGTTGCTCCGCGCTCGGTGAGCCAGTTGATGGTGGGTAGCGCCGCGCGGATTCGGAAATCGTCGGTGATTTCGCCCTCGCTCATTGGCACGTTGAAGTCGGTTCGCACCAACACCCGTTTGCCCCGGACATCTCCGAGGTCGCTAAGAACCGGGATATTCGTCATCAGGATTTCTTGGCGGCCTTCTTGGCGCTGGAGGCCGACTTCTTCATCGCCTTGGCGGTGTACATGGTGAGGTCGACGAGACGGTTGCTATAGCCCCACTCGTTGTCGTACCAACCGAGCACCTTGACCAAGTTGCCCATGCTCATGGTGAGGCCGGCGTCGAACACGCAGCTATGCGAATCGGCAACGATGTCGCTCGACACGATGGGGTCCTCGGTGTACTTGAGCACACCCTTGAGCGAGGTGCGAGCGGCCGCCTTGAACGCAGCGTTGATCTCGTCGACGGTGGCGGCCTTCTTGAGGTTGCCGGTGAAGTCGGTGATCGAGCCGGTTGGCACAGGCACGCGCAATGCAGTGCCGTCGAGACGGCCCTTCATGCTGGCAAGTACCAAGCTGGTAGCGCGAGCAGCGCCGGTGCTCGACGGCACGATGTTGATGGCGGCGGCACGGGCACGGCGCAGATCGCTGTGCGGGCCATCGACCAAGTTCTGATCGCCGGTATAGGCGTGAACGGTGGTCATCAATCCGTTCTCAACGCCGAACGCATCATCGAGCACCTTGATCATCGGCACGAGACAGTTGGTGGTGCAGCTTGCGTTCGAGATGACCTGATGCTTGGCAGGATCGAAGTCGTGATGGTTCACGCCATACACAAATGTGGCATCGGCGCCGGTGGCTGGGGCGCTCACGATGACCAGCGGTGCGCCACCTTCGAGGTGCAGAGCGGCCTTTGGGCGATCTGTGAAGAAGCCAGTGGATTCGATGACGACATCAACACCAAGGTCGCCCCATGGCAACTCGTTGGGGTTGCGCATCTGCAGCACCTTGAGAGTGTGGCCATCAACGCTGACGCCGTCTTTCACAGCCTTGATCGTGCTGTCCATCTGCCCGGCGATCGAGTCGTACTTGAGCAGATGCGCCATTGTGGTCAGCGAGCCGAGGTCGTTGACTGCCACAAACTCAATGTCGGCGCCGCGAGCCTTGGCTGCGCGAAAGAAGTTGCGACCGATGCGGCCAAATCCATTGATACCTACACGAACCGTCATTCGAGACGCGTCCTTTCACGAGGGGAAGAGTGCTCGGCAACCTTAGTGCGTTGATTGCGCCCCGCGAATAACTGGCGCAGCTACGGAAGGTCGCGATGCGAAACTCGCGGCGCATAACCAAGGCCACGCATCCACACCGCTAGCTCTTCGGCGATAGCCACCGACCGGTGCTGACCGCCGGTGCACCCGATGGCAATTGAGAGATAGCTCTTGCCCTCGGATTCGTACGCTGGCAGCAGCAACTCGAGCAACGCTTCGTAACGCTTCAGGAACTCGGC
>JBAXHD010000114.1:0-2415 GCA_037139095.1 Actinomycetota bacterium | reverse complement strand
GATGGGGGAGTGGCGTGACCATCGCGACGACATCGCATCCGGCGTGACGCAACGTAAGCACCGCCGAGAAGCTCACGTGTTCGGCGCCAACGATGACGGCACGCGTGCCGGGGCGCTGATGATGGTTCGCGGTGAGTTGCTGCAACGAGCCAGTGGTGAAGATGCCAGCACCGCGGTCGCCAGCAACAAGCCGAGCAGCGCGTGGCCGTTCGCGAACGCCGGTGGCGAGCACAACGCAACGTGCCGCAACTGTGGAGAGACCGGTGGCATCGGCGATCTGCAATGTGGTTTCGTCGAGCCAATCGACCGCAGTAGTGGCGGTGCGAACCGTGATGCCTGCAGCTTCTACGCGTTTGCGTAGCTCGGCCGCATACCTCGGGCCGGTGGTGACCCGATGGAGATCGCGCATGCCGTAACCGAGATGCTCGGAGTGGCGGGGCACGCCGCCCGCTTGGCTCTCTCGCTCGAGCAGCACCACATTGGTGATGCCCAATTGATGCAGTGCCAGCGCCGCGCTGAGGCCAGCGGGTCCACCGCCGATGATTGCGACGTCGACGCTTGAGCTGGATGCTGCGGTCATTGGTTGCCGAGCCAATCGCTCATTGGGGTGCCGCTTGCATTCGCAGCCAGCGCGCACACTTCGGCGCTGCAGTAGAAGCCTTGGCAACGGCCGCTGAGTGCTCGTGTGCGCCGACGGATTCCGTCGAGGGTTGTTGCTGCAGGCGCGACAGTGCATGCCTCGACAATCTCGTTGCTGGTGGTGCGTTCGCAGTGGCACACGATGGCGCCACTCGAGCCACTTTGATACGGACGCACAAAGGCCTCACCGAGGTTGGTCACGCGAATCGAGCGCAATTCATCGGAGGCTTTCGGCGTAGCGGAAAGGCCGCACTGTTGCAGCAACATGAGCGCTTCTTCGGCGAGTGCCATTGAGGCGGTGAGGCCGGTGGAGCGGATGCCGCCGAGGCACACATAGCCCAGCGCGGGATCATGGCTGATCTGGTAGTCGGAGTGCTGCGTGGCGGCACGCAAACCGGCATAGACCGCAGTGACTTCTTCGTGCAGCAGCGCCGGAAGAATGCGCTGACCCTTTGCGAGCAAGCTGTCGATTCCAGCTCGGGTTGAACCGGTTGCGGTCTTGTCGTCGATGTCGTCGGCTGTGGGTCCGAGCATGATGTTGCCGAACACCGTGGGCGCCACGAGTACGCCCTTGGTGTGCGATGTGGGCACCGGCAGAATCGTGTGCGACAACAGCGACCGAGCGAGCTTGTCGAACACGATCAGCTCACCTCGGCGTGGCCGCACGGTGAAGCCAGCCAAGCCGAACAACGCGTGCACATCATCGCTGTGCAGACCGGCGGCGTTGACCACGCAACGCGCCCGAAGTGTGTGCTGCTCGGCGGTGCTGATCACGGTGATGCCGTGAGAGCGATCGAGTTTGGTGACGCTGTGATTGGGTAGCCAGGTGACCCCGTTGGCGATGGCCTCTTTGGCGAACGCCAGCGGAGTGCTCCACGGGTCGATGATGAACTCGTCGGGCACAACCATTGCGCCGCGTGCGCCGCTCGCGAGTTGTGGCTCGAGTTCGTATACAGACTGAGCGTCGATCAGCGAGGCGCCGCGGTATCCGTTGGCGACAGCTTTCTGGGCGCTGGCGTTGAGCGAGGCAGCTTGTTCGTCGTCCCACGCAACGAGCAGCGCGCCGATGGGCTCAATCGCGATGCCAACGGTGGGCGCGTAGTCGCTGAGCAGTGCGTAGCCGCGAGCAACCAGACGTGACTCAAGCGACCCGGGTGTGGCATCGAACCCGGTGTGCAAAATCGCGGTGTTGGCTTTGCTGGTGCCCGCGCCGATGTCGGGTGCGGCGTCGAGCAGAGCAACGTCGAGTTGGTGATGCGACAGCAAGCGAGCGACAGCCGCGCCCACTACTCCCGCGCCAATGATGACGACGTCGTACACCTCAGGCATCGAGTTGTAGTGTGGCTTGGGCGACGGTGCGCCATGCGTCGAGACGTTCGTTGGCTTCGTCGATTGAGATCAGCGGTTCGATGACGGCAGATGGCTTCCACGAGTGCAGCGACGCTTTGCCGCCTGCGCCAAGTTGGGCGAACGCGGCAACGCCAAGTGCTGTGGCATTGGGCGATGGATAGACCTCGATGGGTGCTTGCAGCAGATCTGCTTGCGTTTGCAACAACACGTGTGATCGTGTGAGTCCGCCGTCGACGCGCAAGCGCACCAACGGTTTGCCGAGGTCTTCGCCTGCGGCGCGAGCCAACCATGTGACTTGGGCAGCGATGCCTTCGATGACCGACCGCACCACATGTGCGCGCGATGTGCTGAGTGACAAACCGGTAAGCGCGCCTTTGGCGTTGGGTGCCCAAAACGGAGCGCCGAGTCCGGCGAGGCCGGGTACAA
>JBAXHD010000113.1:0-2521 GCA_037139095.1 Actinomycetota bacterium | reverse complement strand
TTGCCGACCTTGATGACCAACCGACGCACGTAGGTGCGCCACCGCTTGATGCGCAAGAACACTTCGTCTTTGAGGAACTGATGGATCATCAGCGTTGGGGCAACCGCCGCATGCATCGACTTCACTTGGCCGCGCAGCAACCCGTTCTCGGCTTCGGCACCGATGACCGCATCGCGGGCGCTCCAGATCTCGGTCTTAAGCTGAATGTATGACTGCTCGTTGGGACCCACCAGAGCACGCAGGCGATCGACTTCAGCACGCAGCTGGGCGAGTTCGTTGTCGTTGGTGTTGTCGCTACCGGGTGCGGCTGGCATAGGCGCACAGGCTAGCCGCCTTGGCACTTAGCGGGCGGCCGACTCGATTTTGAGATCGTGCTCAACCATCTTCTTCACCAGGTCCGGGAACGAAACCTCTCGCTTCCAGCCCAGCTTGGCATGGGCCTTGCTGGGATCACCGACGAGAAGGTCCACCTCGGATGGACGCAGAAACTTAGGGTCCTGGCGGACGTAGCGCTGCCAGTCGTCGATGCCAGCAGCCTCGAACGCCAGACGTACGAACTCACGCACCTGGTATGTCTCGCCGGTGGCAACGACGAAGTCTTCAGGCTCATCTTGTTGCAACATCAACCACATTGCCTTCACATAATCGCCCGCGTAGCCCCAGTCGCGTCGTGGTTCAAGATCGCCGAGCACCAACTCGTCCTGCAGACCGAGCTTGATGCGTGCCGCAGCATTGGTCACCTTGCGAGTGACGAACTCAAGGCCGCGACGTTCGCTCTCGTGGTTGAACAAGATGCCCGAGCAGGCGAACAGGTCGTAGCTCTCGCGGTAGTTCACCGTGATGTCATGGCCAAACACCTTGGCGCAGCCGTAAGGGCTGCGCGGGTGAAATGGGGTGAGCTCGGTCTGCGGGGTTTCGCGGACCTTGCCAAACATTTCAGACGATGACGCCTGATAGAACCGAATGCGGTTGTTCTGACTTCCGCCCACAATGCGGATGGCTTCCAGCAGGCGCAGCACACCGAGGCCGGTGACGTTTGCGGTCAGCTCGGCCTGGTTAAAGCTCATCGCCACAAACGAGATCGCACCCAAGTTGTAGACCTCGTCGGGCTGCGTGGTCTCAACCGCCGAAATGAGGCTGGGCAGATCGCAGAGATCGCCATTCACGATCTGCACATACGGGTGCTCATCGCGCATCAGCGCCGTCTTGGGATTGTTCTGGCCCTTCATCAGGCCGAACACGTTGTAGCCCTTGCTGTGCAGCAGGTCCGCGAGGAATCGTCCGTCTTGGCCGGTGATCCCGGTAATCAAAGCGTTTGGCATTCGCACGACGTTAGCCGCTCGCCAGGGGGTGAGCCCGGCAAGTCTCCGCCACAACTACACTCACCCACGCATGTCTCTCAAGTCCGCGATGGCGCATCGCAACCTGCTGTATCTCTTGTCTCTCAAAGAGTTGCGAACTCGGTACAAGAAATCGGTTCTCGGTTGGGCGTGGAGCTTGCTCAACCCGCTGTCGCAAATGGTCATCTTCACCGTGATCTTCCGCTACGTCTTTAAGGCGAAACCACTTGCCGGCGACCCCAGCGGCCTCGCCAACTTTCCTTTGTACTTCCTGTCGGGCCTGTTGCCCTTCAACTTCTTTGCGATCACCGTGGGCGTATCAATCGGCGCGGTCCAAGGCGGTGCCGGCCTGATCAAGAAGGTCCAGTTCCCGCACGAGCATCTGGTTTTCTCAGTGGTGATCGCGCAGTTCGTCACCCTGATGATCGAGCTCAGCATTCTCACCATCGCCATGCTCATCGGCGGCAACATGGTGCTTCCCTGGCTGCCGATGATGATCATCGTGATGTGCCTTCTCGCACTCTTCACCACCGGCGTTGCGTTGGTGCTCTCCGCCGCCAACGTCTTCTACCACGACGTCAATTACCTGTGGACGATCCTTTCGCAGATCCTGTTCTATGCGACTCCGGTCATCTACTTTCCGTCGGCTATCGCACTCAAGCCACTGCAACTGCTTGCGCAGTACGGCCCTACCGGAGCCTTCGTTACGGCGGCTCATCAAACAATGTACGACGGTCGCCTTCCCGGCCTTTGGCGCCTTGTTGAACTCGTGGTGCTCGGCTTTGGAATGTTCTTTCTGGGTGCGTGGGTCTTCAACCGCCTCTCCCCCAAGTTTGCTGAGGAGATGTAGACCATGGGCAACATCGCCCTCGAGGTAACGCACCTCACCAAGACCTTCCGCTTACACAGCGAGAAGACCAATTCGATTAAGCAGCTCATCGCAACTGGTGGCCGCAACAAGTTCGCAGAGTTCACCGCGCTCAGCGATGTGTCGTTCACCGTGAACGAAGGCGAAGTCTTTGGCGTCATCGGACAAAACGGCTCGGGCAAATCAACGCTGCTCAAGTGCATGGCCGGCATCTTGCAGCCCAACGCCGGCTCGGTCACAGTGCACAAGCGGATGTCTGCACTGCTCGAACTCGGCGCCGGATTCCACCCCGAACTCAGCGGCCGCGAGAACA
>JBAXHD010000112.1:0-2624 GCA_037139095.1 Actinomycetota bacterium | reverse complement strand
CGCGGTTGGTGTTTTCGCCATCGTGTTATCGGTGCTGGCGGTTGGCTAACGCTCGCAACATCGTCATCGTCGGCCCCACCGCCGTAGCCTGTGCACTCGTGGACGCAGCCGTGCTCATACCGGTCAAAGATTTCCGGCAAGCCAAGGCTCGTCTCGCGAATGTGTTGGCCCCGCAGCACCGTCTGCGCCTCGCTCGTTGGACCGCAGACCAGGTGGTCGCAGCAGCAACTCCGTTGCCCGTGTTCATCGCCTGCGACGACCGCGACGTGGCCGACTGGGCCGAGGCACATGGCGCCACGGTGCTGTGGCGCCCCGGACGTGGCCTCAACGCCGCTGTGCACGACGGCATCGCCACGTTGGCTGCATCGGGCATAGAACACGTCATCGTCGCTCACAGCGACCTACCGACGCCGGCACCGTTGGCCAACCTTGTGCTCAGCGGCGGCATCGTGCTGGTGCCCGACCTTCGCGACGACGGCACGAACGTCATCGCCATTCCCTCGCGCATCGGCTTTCAGCCCGCATACGGATCGCAGTCCTTTCGTCGCCATCTTGCACAAGCCATTTCGCTCGGCTGCCCCGTTCGCGTACACCGCGATATTCGACTCGCGCTCGACATCGACACTGCCCCCGATCTCGCCCACCCTCTCGTCACAAAGGTGCTGCCCGAATGGCTGCAAACGAACCCGGTCAGCCAAGCCTGACACCACCCTCAGGTAGTTCAGCGTGGACATCGAACATGGCCACGCCAAGCTCGGTGCTCGCTATCGGCGCGCATCCCGACGATGTCGAGTTTGGTTGCGGAGCAACGTTGGCCAAATGGGCGGCGCAAGGATGTGTGGTGCATCACCTCGTACTGACCGACGGCTCAAAGGGCACCTGGAACCCCGACGCCGACATCGCCGCTTTGGTCGCCGCTCGCAAGCTTGAGCAACGCGAGGCAGCGCTTCGCCTCGCCGGGGCGCAACGCGGCGACGTGGTCTTTCTTGAGCAGATCGATGGCGAACTCGACAGCACGCTTGCGCTGCGCGGCGAGGTCGCACGCGTCATCCGCACACTGAAACCCGCCGTCATCGCGGGGCACGATCCGTGGAAGCGATATCGCCTGCATCCCGATCATCGCCATGCCGGATTACTCGCGTGCGACGCCATCGTTGCGGCCCGCGACCCGCACTTCTTTCGCGAACACGGCCTCGCCGCACACCGGCCGCACAGCTTGCTCTTGTGGGAGGCCGATGCCCCCGATCACTTCGAAGATGTCACAGCATTTGTCGACACCAAACTTCATGCGCTCGAGGCTCACGCCTCGCAATTCGAGAGCACGATGAAGGCAACGTCAGCCGATCAGCTTGCGCTATTCAGAACACGAATTTCTCAGCGACTCGAAGGCCTCGGCGCAGCACATAACGTCGGTGCTGCCGAGGTGTTCAAGCTCATTACTGATTTGTGAGGCCCCCTTATGTCTTCGCTGCAACACGTCGATCACGACTCCCCAATCGACACCATTGTCAACACGTTGAATACCGATGGCGCAGTCGTCGTTGATCAACTCCTTTCGCCCGATCTCGTGGCGCGGTTTCGTCACGACATGGAGCTCGCGGCCAGCACGTTTCAGACTGGCACGCGCTGCAACGACACCGACGTTCAACACTTCTGGGGCAGCACCACCAAGCGGTTCACACGACTCGCCCATCGCAGCGCAGCTTTCGTCGACATCTTGCTGCACCCAACGTTGCTCGCCGTGGCCGACGCTCTGCTGCTTCCGAGTTGCTCGAGCTACTGGATGAACACCGGCCAGATGATGATCATCGGCCCGGGCGAGGCGGCACAGGGCTTACATCGAGACGCCGACAACTGGCGCACAATGAACCGCCCCGATGGCTTTGAGGTCACTGTGAGTTGCATGTTTGCGATTACCGACTTCACCGAAGAGGTGGGCGCAACACGCGTGGTGCCCGGCAGCCACAGTTGGCCCGACTACACCAAGCAGCCCGCTGACGTAGCCACCGTTCCGGCCACGATGTCGGCGGGCAGCGGAATGCTCTACACCGGCCGCGCACTACATGGCGCTGGAGCAAACGTGACCACCGATCAGTGGCGGTTCGGCTTCCACTTGTCGTACGTGCTCGGTTGGCTCACACCCGAAGAGGCCGGGCCACTTGGAGTCGATTGGCACGCCGTACAGCACCTGCCCAAGCGGGCACAGCAGCTACTCGGCTGGCGCTGCTACAACACGGTGCCCGGTGACTCGACCCGCTTGTGGACCGTGGACTACGAAGACGTACCAGTAGGTCTCGGGTTCGAGTCACCCAACGCGTAGAGACCTGTTTTGAGCGGCGCAACTGGCGCCCGAAAAAGCACGAACGGGAGGCCGTAGCCCCCCGTTCGACGCGCTCCAAACCGGTTGGTTCGTTGACTACTTCTTCTTGGCTGGAGCAGCCTTCTTGGCTGGTGCTGCCTTCTTTGCAGGAGCGGCCTTCTTGGCTGGTGCAGCCTTCTTGGCTGGTGCTGCCTTCTTTGCAGGAGCGGCCTTCTTGGCTGGTGCAGCCTTCTTTGCAGGAGCGGCCTTCTTTGCAGGAGCGGCCTTCTTTGCAGGAGCGGCCTTCTTGGCTGGTGCTGCCTTC
>JBAXHD010000111.1:0-2688 GCA_037139095.1 Actinomycetota bacterium | reverse complement strand
CCGGTGGCATTGGCTCAAACGCAATTCAGGGGGCTCGACTTGCCGGCGCCAAGCGAATCATCGCGATCGACCCAGTTGAGTTCAAGCGTGAGAAGGCAATGGAGTTCGGCGCCACCCACACTGCGGCCAGCATGGCCGAGGCGATGCCGCTCATCCAAGAGCTCACGTGGGGCACGATGGCCAACAAGGTCATCATGACCATGGGCGTTGGGTCGGGCGAAGTGATTGGCGAAGCGTTGGCTCTCACCGCCAAGCGCGGCCGTGTTGTAGTCACCAACATCCATCCAGCTATGGAATACAGCGCCAGCATGAGCCTGCTCGACCTCACCTTGATGGAGAAGCAACTCGTTGGTTCGCTGTTTGGGTCGGGCAACCCACGCTCCGACATTCCCAAGCTGATGGGCCTGTACCGCGACGGTCTGCTCGACCTCGATGGCTTGGTCACCGCCGAGTACCCACTCGAAGGTATTAACGAGGGTTACGACGCAATGCGTGCCGGAACCAACATTCGCGGCGTCCTCAAGTACGACTGAGTTCTTGTCGAACCCCGAGCGAGCGTTAGATTGCAGATATTCGCCGAGTGAGGGGTAGTGAGTTATGAAGTCACGCGCAGCAGTGTTGTGGGGCATTAACCAAGAGTGGAAGATCGAGGAAATCGACATCGATCCACCAAAGGCTGGCGAAGTGCTGGTCAATTGGAAAGCCGCTGGCTTGTGTCACTCCGACGAGCATCTCGTCACCGGTGACATGGTGCCGCCACCCGAAGTGTGGCCACTCATGGGCATCGAAGACTTCTTCCCCGTTATCGGCGGCCACGAAGGCGCCGGCATTGTGATCGAGGTTGGCCCCGGCGTCACCAGCGTTCAAGTTGGCGATCACGTTTCGGCCAGTTTCGTTCCGAGCTGCGGCCGTTGCCGTTACTGCTCAACCGGTCGTCAGAACCTGTGCGATGCCAGCATCGGCACGTTCGTCGGCGGCATGATCACCGACGGCACCCACCGTCACTTCATCAACGGCAAGCCCGTCACCCTCATGGCCAAGGTCGGCACGTTCTCCGAGTTCGCTTGCGTGGCTGAGAACTCGTTGATCAAGGTCGAGCCCGACTACCCACTCGAGTGTGTAGCGCTCGTGAGCTGTGGCGTCGCCACCGGTTGGGGTTCGGCTGTCAGCCGCGCCGAAGTCAGCCCCGGCGAGACCGTGGTGGTTGTTGGCATCGGCGGCATCGGCATCAACGCCGTGCAAGGCGCAAAGATGGCTGGCGCTCGCCACGTCATCGCCATCGACCCAGTTGAGTTCAAGCGTGAGAAGGCCATGGAGTTCGGTGCAACGCACACGTTTGCCTCGATGGAAGACGCCGTTATGGCCGTCGCCGAGCTCACCTGGGGTCAAATGGCCGACAAGGTCATCATGGCTCCAGGCGTGATGTACGGCGATCTGATGCAACTCGGTATGTCGCTTGCCGGCAAGGGCAGCACCGTTGTGGTCACCGCCGTTGCTCCAATGGCGCAGACCCACGCAGCCGTCAACTTGTTCGAGTTGTCGATGTGGCAAAAGGAAATCAAGGGAACCATCTTTGGTTCGCTGAACCCTCGCGCCGACATCCCTCGCCTGCTCGGCATGTACCGCGATGGTCAGCTCAAGCTCGACGAACTCATCACCAAGCGCTACACGCTCGATGAGATCAACGAGGGTTACCGCGCGATGCGCGACGGTGACAACTTGCGCGGAGTCATCATCTACGCATGATCGATCGCGCCCTACTCGACAGGCTGAGTACGCATGTCGTTGGTCGCCAACGCGAAGTCGAACTGGTGCTGGCGGCCCTCGACGCAGATCGTCATGTTCTGCTCGAAGGGCCCCCGGGCACCGGTAAGAGCACGTTGCTGCGTGCCGTTGCCCACGAACTCAGCCTCGGATTCGAATTTGTCGAAGGCAACGCCGAGCTCACCCCGGCGCGCCTCGTTGGTCACTTCGATCCAGCGCGGGTGCTCTCCGACGGTTACGACCCCGATGTGTTTGTCGATGGTCCGCTCATCAGCGCAATGCGCGAAGGCTCGTTGCTGTATGTCGAAGAGATCAACCGCATCCCCGAAGAGACACTTAATGTGCTCATCACGGTGATGAGCGAGCGCGAGTTGCATGTGCCCCGACTTGGTCGTGTTGCTGCCTCGCCGGGGTTCCGACTCGTGGCCGCAATGAACCCGTTCGATGCCATTGGCACTGCACGAATCAGCGGTGCTGTGTACGACCGCGTGTGTCGTCTGGCCGTGTCGTACCAAAGCGCCGCCGAGGAATCAGCAATCGTGGCGCGGGCTATCAGCACCGCGAAGGTGGCCGAGCCGGTGTCGCCAGCCTGGATCGCCAAGGCGGTCGAGGTCGTGCGTCGCACTCGTAGCCATAGCGAGTTGCGTGTTGGTTCATCGGTTCGCGGAGCCATCGACGCAAGCGCTGTAGCGGCTTCGCTGGCTCAGTTGCGTGGCGTGCCGGCCGACGATGCAGTCGCTGGTCTCGACGCCGCCATCATCGCGTTGTCGGGTCGTGTGCGTGTTCGTGAAGGCGGCACGCGCACCAGCGACGAAATCATCGCCGAGTTGTGGCAAGAGATTTTTGGTCGGGTCGACCAGTCGGGTGACGCAACCGGTGGAGACACATCGGGAAAAGCCTCAGCCCCGACGGGGGCGCCCCCCG
>JBAXHD010000110.1:0-2866 GCA_037139095.1 Actinomycetota bacterium | reverse complement strand
TGTGGCTGGTTTCGCGCACCATGAAGATGAAGTCGGTCATGGCCGGGCTGTACACAGCACCGCCGGCGCATGGGCCCAAGATCACCGAGATCTGCGGCACCACGCCGCTTGAGCGCACGTTGCGGAAGAAGATGCCGCCATAGCTGGCCAGCGACACCACGCCTTCTTGAATACGAGCACCGGCGCCATCGTTCAGGCCCACAACCGGGGCGCCGACCTTGATGGCAAGGTCCATCAGCTTGTGAATCTTCTCGGCGAACACTTCGCCAAGGGCGCCACCAAACACGGTGAAGTCTTGGCTGAACACGAACACCTTGCGGCCGTCTACCGTGCCCCAGCCCGTGATGACGCCGTCGGTGTATGGCCGCTCTTCGAGACCAGCGGCATGCGCACGGTGGCGAGCCAGCATGTCGAGTTCTTGAAAGCTGCCTGGATCGAGGAAGTAATCGATGCGCTCGCGGGCCAACAACTTGCCCTTTTCGTGCTGGCGCTCGACCGAGCGAGCCGAGCCGGCATGCAATGCCTCTTCGCGCCGGGCGCGCAGATCGTCGAGCTTGTCGTGCATTGGATTTGTCACGGGCACGACGCTACTGCCGACGGCGATCTGAGCAGAACTCTTGATGCCCAGATCGCCGCAGGTTTATTTCAGTTCGTAGACAACCGTGACGTCGATGGTCAGATCTTGGGTGCCTGGCGACACCGGTGTTGACGAAGGGGTCGCGCCGGCTCGGTCGGCTGGCGCCATCTGGTAATAGATCGGGCCGATGACCGGTGACGAAACTTCGCTGATGGTCATGACCGCACCAACCTTGGCGTTTGCAGCCCCGGCGTATTGATCGGCACGTGCCTTTGCGTTGGTAATGGCTGCGGCTCTCGCTGCGCCAAGCACTGCTTCGGTGTCGTTCACATAGAAGCTGATTCCGCCGATGTTGATCTCGTTACCAACCAACGCTGCGGCGGCATCGATGATGGTGCCCGCATCGCCAAGCTTACGGATGGTCACGGTCATGCTGTTCGAGGCGCTGTAGCCCCTAATGGTGCGGCCCGTATTGTCGTATTGCGGATACAGCGACACGCCGCTGGTCGCAATGTCGTCTTTGCTCACGCCGGCCGAGGTGAGCACCTTGATGAGCGTGTCGGCTTTGGTGGCGGCTTGACGCAGCGCATCGTTGGCCTTGCTGGCAGTAACCGACACACCAAGCGACAAGCTGGCGGTGTCGGGCTTCACCGTGACTTTGCCATGACCCGACACAGTGACCGATCTCGTCACGATGCCCGATGGAGTGCCGCCGCCCGGGGTGGTGGTGGGGGTGGTTTCGGCGACCGCGCTGGCGGTGGCACTGCTATCGCTGGGCGACGACGACGTGTTGTTGATCATTGCAACGACGCCAACGGCCAGCATTCCGACTGCTGCGCCTCCGACGACTGTGGCTATCCAACCGTTCTTCATGAGAACTCCTCGACTCGTGTGCCCAGCAACGCTGCGGCACACTTTCGACGTTAGTCACTCGCAATTTGGTTCCCGAACGGCCAACCTATTGCGATGCAGTTGCCCATCCAGCCGCCGATCTCACCGATGCTGTCCAAAGCTGCCGACGCCATTCCCGTCGGCGACGAGTGGCATTACGAACCCAAGTGGGACGGCTTTCGATGCATCGTGTTTCGCGATGGCGACGATGTGGTGTTGGCCAGTCGCAACGAGAAGCCGTTCAACCGATACTTCCCCGAACTGATCGAACCGCTGAAGCGCTCGCTGCCCGATCGTTGTGTGGTCGATGGCGAGATCGTGATCGCATCCCCCATCGGCGAAGGCCTGGATTTCGATTCGCTGTTGCAGCGCATCCACCCCGCCGCGTCACGCGTGCAGAAGCTTGCCGAAGAGACGCCAGCGAGCATGGTGGTGTTCGACATTCTCGCGATTGATGATCGGTCGCTGCTCGACACTCCCCTGTCCGAACGCTTGACCGTGCTGCACGAAGCGCTTGGTGATGCCGCTGCGCCGATCTATCTGTGCCCGTCATCGACCAACCCTGCTGTGGCTCACGAGTGGTTCAACCGTTTCGAAGGCGCGGGTCTCGATGGCGTCATCGCCAAACGCTTGAGCGGCCTCTACACGCCCGACAAGCGCACGCTCATCAAGGTGAAGCACGAACGCACCGCCGAGTGTGTGGTGGCTGGCTATCGCGTGCACAAAGACGGCAACGGCGTTGGCTCGCTGTTGCTTGGCTTGCACGACCAAGCCGGACAACTGCATCACGTTGGTGTGACCGCAGCGTTCACCGCGAAGTTCCGCGCCGAGTTGTTGGCCGAACTCGAGCCACTCACGCACGACGCTCTCGTCAATCATCCTTGGGCCGATTGGGCAACGGCGGCCGCAGCTGCTGGTGAATCCACCACTCGCCTGCCGGGCGCAGTAAGCCGATGGAACGCTGGCAAAGATCTGAACTGGGTGCCGCTGCGAGTTGAGCGCGTGGTCGAAGTGCATTTCGGTCAGCTACAAAACGGACGCTTCCGACACGGTGTTCAGTTTCAACGCTGGCGTCCCGACCGCACCGTGCAGAGTTGCACCTATGACCAACTTGATGTGGCCGCACCCGTTGCCTTCAGCGAGCTGATGAGCCGAGGCTCAGCCTGAGACAACCGTGGTGCTGCTGGCGCCGGGCGGCACAAGCGTTGTCGTTGTTACCGCAGGCCCCACGCCAGGCGGCGACGTAACGATGGGCTGCGACACCGTGGGGATCGACACGGTGACCGGATTGGTGCTGTCGCTGAGCACGTTGAGCACAGCCGATTGCCTAAAGGTGCCAGCCGTAGCCACAACATCAACCGTCACGGTCCATGCACCTACAACATTGAACGGCAGGCC
>JBAXHD010000109.1:0-2970 GCA_037139095.1 Actinomycetota bacterium | reverse complement strand
GCGCGCACCGACGCGCGCGCCATGAACGGACTCGACAACGCCATCGAGCGCGCCAAGATGGCCCGCGATCTTGGTGTCGACGCCGTGTTTGTTGAAGCCCCCGAGTCGGTGGCCGAGCTCGAGCGCATCGCCACCGAACTCAGCGATGTCGCACTTGTTGCCAACATGGTCGAGACCGGCAAGACGCCGTTGCTCACGCCCGCCGAATTAGCCGACCTCGGCTTTCATCTCATCGTGTCGCCGCTCAGCGGTTTGTTCACGATGGTGCGTGCCATTCGTGAGTCGCTGGCATTGCTGCGCAACGAAGGTTCGCTGCGTGGGCATCTCGACCGTCTCGTTGCGTTCGACGATTTCGGTGCGCTCGTCGGCCTCGGCGATCAGTTCGCACTCGAGCAGCGGTACAACCACGCGCCCTGAGGTAATGGTTCGTTGACTCCAACGTCAGAGCCGTTACACTGCCTCCAGCATTACGAGCGGCCTTACCAAAGGCCCGGCAACCTGGGTCGGAAGCCCCAAGGTGCCTCCATCGTTCGATGGGATGTGGCCGCACTTCGGTTCGGCAACAAAGGCTCCGGCCGCTCTTGATGTTGTTGATTTCAGCATGCTCGAGAGGAGGACGATGTGAACAAGCAATCATTTCCGGTGACCGGAGCATGGATGCCGGGCGACAACCCTGGACATCGTCAGTTCCTCACGGTTGCTGCCGATCGGCCCTTCGCTCTCGATGGTGCAACAACGTTGACCGACGTGACCGTTGCATACGAAACGTGGGGCGCGCTCGACGACAGCGCCAGCAACGCAATCTTGATCTGTCATGCGTGGACCGGCGACAGCCATGCGGCGGGTTCCGATAGCAAGGGACATTCGAGCGAAGGCTGGTGGGCCGATGCAATTGGTCCTGGTAAGGCCATCGACACCGACCGGTGGTTCGTGGTGTGCTCCAACGTGCTCGGCGGATGCCAAGGCACAACCGGTCCAGCGTCGCCGCACCCATCCGACGGCAAGCCCTATGGGTCTCGCTTCCCGGTCATCACGATTCGCGACATGGTTCGCCTGCAGGCTCGCTTGGCCGACCACCTCGGCGTTGGTGCGTGGCACAGCGTTATCGGTGGCTCGATGGGCGGCATGCAAGTGCTCGAGTGGGGCATCACGTATCCGAATCGCGTTCGGTCGTTGGTGCCTATTGCCACGTGTGCGCAGAGCACAGCGCAGCAGATTGCGTGGGGCGCCATTGGCCGTCGCACGATCCTGCTTGACCCCCGCTGGCGCGGTGGCGATTACTACGACGCGCCAGAGGGCGATGGCCCAGCCGAGGGCTTGGCCGTTGCGCGCATGATCGCTCAGGTCACGTTTCGAAGCGACAACGTGTTCACCGAACGATTCGGACGAGACCTCGCCGACGGGGGCACGCATCGGGATGGCTTCGATCTGTGGCAGCGCTTCGAGGTCGAGCGCTATCTCGATCATCACGGCGAGAAGCTCATCCGCCGCTTCGACACCAACAGCTATCTCATCATCGGCAAAGCAATGGACCTTCACGATGTGGGCCGCGGTCGCAACGGCGTGGTGTCGGCCATGGCGCGAATCAAAGTGCCCGTGCTCTCGATGGGTATCTGGAGCGACATGTTGTACCCCGCCTATCAGCAGCGGCATTTGCGCGATCTGCTCGTTGAGGCGGGCACCCCATGCGAGTACATCGAGATCGATTCACCGCACGGGCACGACGCGTTCTTACTCAACCTCGATCAGGTTGCCCCGCCCATCGAGGCGTTCTTGCATTCGGTGTCGAAGAACTAGCCGTGTCGCTTCGCGGCAGCAGCATCGAGCATCGGAATCGCTTTGCTGGTGGCTGGTAGGCGTAAGGCCACCAAGAAATCGAGTTCATCATCGGGGCCGCACTCGAGTAGATAAATCACCCGACGTTTGGGTGGGTTATCTGAAGGTCCTGCCACCAACCATCGCGACGAACGCGGCATTCGATGCTGCATGAAGCCGCTTGCTGACTTACCCGAGCCCGAGCCCGAGCCCGAGCCTTGCGGGTTACTCAGCCCGCCGCGGCGGGGTCGAATGTGGACGGTGCCGTCGAGATCAATGTTGGCTCGAAGCTCGCGCCACCTGCCCACGCTGCGTCCGTCGCGACTGATCGTCTGGCCGTAACAGACCATGCGCTGTGCGTCTTTGCTGACCCAGTGCGGCTCCATGCGGAATGCGGCCCACAACATCGCTGCGCACAGCGCTGCGATGCCAACGAAGGAAAGCAGGTTCGTCATGAGTTCATAGCTTGGTGCATCAGCGAGCGAGCTGCACACTTACGGGCCAAACATGCCAGACTTGTCGAGTCATGAAGTTGCTGTCGCTGCATTCACCCGCACCGTTTCTGGTTGGCCTGCTCGCCGATTCGGTCAACGACGCCAGCAGCACCCGCAAGGTATACCTGCTTGCCGCCGGCCTCGCCGCACTTGGCATCACGCTGTTGGTCATCACTGTCTGGTTCTGGCGCAGCACGCGCCCCGACCCAGCGCTGCTGGCTCCGCTCGAGGTGATGGGCGATCGCAAGTTCCGCAACCTCGATGGCGTCGCGCAACACGAGCTGCTCAACTCGGTGCGCCCCGAAGATGCTCAGCCGTTGCGCTGGGGAGTTGTCGAGGGCCAGCCCCTCAGCGGTGGCGTGATCGATCTCGAAGCGGCTGCACGTGCCGAGCTCAAAGGATTCGCCGATCTTCGCGACGATGATGTCGACGACGTAGCTGAAGCCGAGGCTCCGGTGGTCGAGGTGGCGGTGGACGAAGCTCCGGTGGTCGAGGTGGCCGAGGTGGCGGTGGCCGAGGTGGCGGTGGTCGAGTCGCCAGTTGTGATCGACTTTGCGCTCGATGACCACGAACCCGATCTGGTGCTTGAGCCATTGCCAGAGCCAATGCCAGAGCCAATGCCAGAGCCAATGCCAGAGCCAATGCCAGAGCCAATGCCAGA
>JBAXHD010000108.1:0-2976 GCA_037139095.1 Actinomycetota bacterium | reverse complement strand
TGCCAGAATCGCAGCCATGCGCAAATCCAGATCACTCATCGCCGCGACCATCGTGTTGGCGACCTTTGCCGGTGCTTGCTCGAGCAGTTCATCGAACAGTTCGCCAGGCACCCTGCCGGCCAGCACGACCACCACCATTGCGTTGCCGTTGGCAACGTTCAAAGTGCAGCCCGGCATGAACCAGATCGCCGTACTCGGCGCCACACCCGGCGACAAGCTCGAGGTCGTCGCCGCCGACGGCACCGTGGCCGGCACCGGAGTCGCCGACGAGCAAGGCTCGTTCCTCCAGCGCACCATCCCAGCGGGCAGCTACATCGTGCGCACCACGGGCGCCAACGCAACGGCCAGCGCACCCGCCGATGTATTCGACGAATCAAAGGTTCCGGCCCAATCGTTCTATAGCGATCAGAAGCTGCCGGCCGGCGGCTTCGGCTACCTCACCACCCGCGACGGAACCACGTTGAGCATGAACGTGATGCTGCCCGGACCAGCCGACAAAGGCCCATACCCAACCGTGGTCGAGTACTCGGGCTATGACCCAAGCAACCCCGACAACACCACGTTCGGCTTGCTGTTCAACGCCTTGGGCTATGCGTACGTTGGCGTGAACATGCGCGGCACCGGGTGCAGCGGCGGCTCATACCTATTCTTTGAGCGCCCACAGAGCGTCGACGGCTACGACGCCATCGAGGCCATCGCCGCGCAGCCATGGGTGCTCGATCACAAGGTGGGCATGGGCGGCATCTCGTATCCCGGCATCACTCAGTTGTTCGTGGCCGCAACGGCGCCGCCAAGCCTCGAGGCCATTGCCCCGTTGAGCGTGCTCGACGACTCATATCGCGCCACTGGTTACCCGGGCGGCATTTTGAACACCGGCTTCGCCGCCCCATTCCTGCAAGAGCGATTCGATGCAGCCAAGATCTATGGTCAGGATTGGACCAAGAAGAAGGCCGACGGCGGCGACACCAAGTGTGCCGACAACCAGAAGTTGCGCTTGCAGAACCCCGACTTCTTGCAGACCACCAAAGACAACATCTACTACGACCCAGCACTCGCCGACGCCTACGCGCCAACCACATTCGTCAACAAGATCAAGGTGCCCGTGTTCCTCGCTGGCGCTTGGCAGGACGAACAAACCGGTGGCCACTTCCCCAACATGATCAAGAATTTCACGGGCACGCCGCACTTATACGTAGACCTTGTGAACGGACTCCATACCGAGTCATTGAGCCCAACGGTGTTTGCTCGAATGGCCGAGTTCTATTCGTTGTACGTGGCCAAGAAAGTGCCAACGCTTGCTGGCGCTCGCGTTGTTGCGCCCATCCTCGTGCCAGGCGTATTCCACACCACTTCGCCCGAGTTGCCTGCCGACCGCTTCGAGGGCAAGACCTTCGCCGAATCACTCGCAACGTTTGAATCCGAGCCAACGGTGCGCGTGCTGTTCGAAGAAGGCGCCTCGGGCAAGACCGTGCCAAGCGGACCATTGCCACGTTGGATCGAGAGCTACAAGACATGGCCAATTCCAAGTGCCGTGTCCACCACGTGGTACTTGGGCGACAACGGTTCGCTGAACTCTGACAAGCAGATAAGCGGCACCGCCGACAGTTACAAAGCCGACCCAACTGCACTGCCAAAGGCGTTCTACCCAGGCGGCCGTAGCAGCGATGTGTGGGGCGCCGACGTGGTCTACGACTGGCGCTCAATTCCTTCGGGTACCGGCCTGGGCTACATCACTGCGCCACTCAAGAGCGATATCGCAGTCATCGGAACTGGCTCGATCGATCTCTGGATCAAGTCGACATCGCCTGACACCGACCTTGAGGTGACCATCACCGAAGTTCGTCCCGACGGCACCGAGATGTACATCCAGACCGGCTGGCTGCGTGCGTCGCAACGGACCATCGACACCAAGAACGCGACCGATGTGTACCCAGCGCACACCAACGCCAAGGCCGACGCATCACCACTTCCGGCCGGCGAATTCACTCCGGTGCGCGTTGAGATGTTCCCGTTCGCGTACGCATTCCGCGCTGGCAGCCAGATCCGCATCACCATTGATGCGCCAGGCAACAGCCGTCCAGTGTGGGAGTTCGATTCTCTGAGCAAGGGCGAGACCGTCACGATCGCGCACGACTCGAAGTACCCATCGGCCATCGTGTTGCCAGTGGTACCGGGCGTGTCGATTCCTGCGGGCATCGCCGCTTGCGGCGCGTTGCGCGGCGAGCCGTGTCACCCATACGTGGCAGCAGACAACGAACGCGCCGCCAAGTAGGCGCTAGCGAATTGGCAGCGCCAACGAACTGATATCTGATCGAATGATGCGTATGGATCGTCGCGTCGAGCTCGGAGAGTTTCTGAGAGCTCGGCGCGACGCTCTGCGTCCGATCGATGTTGGTCTGCCCGCAGGCACCCGACGGCGCACGCCAGGACTGCGCCGAGAAGAAGTCGCGTTGCTCGCAGGCGTGTCGCTCACTTGGTACACGTGGCTCGAACAAGGTCGGCGAATCAACGCATCACGCGATGTGCTGCACGCATTGGCACGAACGTTGCGCCTCGACGAAGCCGGTCGCTCGCATTTGCTGGCGCTCGCGAGCGGCGAATCATCAGATCCCGTAGAGCGCACGCTCGAGGCTCCCGATGCCATCGTGCGGCTGATTGCCTCGATGGAACCATCGCCCGCATATGTGCTCGGTCCGCGTTGGGAATACGTTGCATGGAACGCAGCGCAAGACAAGTTGTACCCCGCACTCGGCTCCCTGCCCGAGCACGAGCGCAATCTGCTGTGGGTGATGTTCTGCGAGCCAACGGCCAAGGCCTTGATCATCGATTGGCACGACCGCGCGCGCAGCACGCTCGCCGAGTTTCGAGCCAGCACCACGCGTCTGATGGATGACCCAGACGTGATCGATCTTGTCGAGCGACTACTGCGTTGCAGCCCCGAGTTCGCGGCGTGGTGGCCTGAGCATGATGTGGCAG
>JBAXHD010000107.1:0-3090 GCA_037139095.1 Actinomycetota bacterium | reverse complement strand
ACTACCGCCCTTGGCGGCCCAACAAACAGTGAGCACAGCACACCCCCGGACCCGGAGCGCACGCAGCGCAACCGTCGCAGAGCAATCAACAGGGGGAAGCCATTGGCAAGTTATCGACCGAGGGTGCCTGCGCCAACTTGGTGAGCCGCGACTTCGTTGCGCATCTCAGAGCCACCCGTGAACCGCGCAATGTTGTCGATGAAGATCTGCGCTCCACGGTGGTTGGCAAGCGCTGTAGCGCCCGAATTGTGCGGTGTGATGATCACGTTGGGCATGTCCCACAGCGGGCTGTCGGCGCCAAGTGGCTCAGTTGCGAACACATCGAGACCCGCGCCTGCGAGACGACCCTGCTGCAACGCATCGATCAGCGCTGGTTCGTCGACAAGATCGCCGCGACCAACGTTGATGAAGCGGGCTGTTGGTTGCATCAACGCCAACTGCTCGGCGCCGATGAGACCACGCGTGTCGTGAGTGAGCGGCAGCGCAAGCACTACATAGTCGGCCCATGCGAGTAGTTCGCCAAGTGCCTCAAACGTGCGCGTCTCGCAGGGTTCATTGCCAGTAACTGTGCGGCGGCAACCGACCACGTTCATACCAAGCGCGATGCCCAGACGCGCTGTCTCTTCGCCGATAGGGCCCATGCCGATGACGGCAAGATTGGCGTCTTCTACCTCTTCGCCAACATGCGGCGCCCACTGGTGTTCTTGCTGGGCGCGCATCCACGCTGGGGCATCACGACTGAGCCCAAGAATCATCAACACCACGGTCTGCGCGATCGGCCGCGCAGACGAGCCGGTGGAGTTCGTGAGGCGAACGCCGCGGCGCAGAAACTCAGCGAATACGGGGCTATCGACACCGGCCGAAAACGAATGCAGCCATTGCAGATTCGGCGCCTGCAAACACGCGCCGATGAAATGAGCCGTGCGCTTCGGCCATGAGTCTCCGCTAAAGAACGCAATCGTGATGCGCGCGAGATCTTCTGCGGACACATGCTTGTCACCATCGAGTGTGACTACCTCGAGGTGCGGCACCGCGGCGAGAAGTTCATCGCCGTACCGAGCCCATGCGGTATCGGTACAAAACAGCACGGGCGCGCTCAACATGGCGACAGGCTAACGGTCAGGCGGGCGTGGCGAGGGCACGTGTCATCGCCAAGAATGGGCGAGGACGGCCTTCAGTCCAGCGATACATCTCGACAATGCCAAAGCCTGCCTCAGCAAGCAGCGCTGGCATATCGCGGCTGAGATGACACCCGCCCGCAACGCGTTGTTGCACTGGATCGAGACGATGTTGCCAACGCTGAACCTTGCTGTCATCAGACAGGCCGTGCTCGAGGATGTGCAAAGTTCCCCCTGGTGCAAGCACGCGCTTGATCTCGCGAAGCGCCAGCGCCGCATTCGGAATGGTGCACAGCGTGAACGTAGAGACGACGCAATCGATGGAGCCGTTCTCAAGTGGTAACGCCTCGCCGGTGAGCCCCACCACATCAACCGGAAACGCTGCCCGAGTCACACGCGCCTTCGCGAGTTCGATCGCTCGCGCCGATGGCTCGACAACGACAAGCCGCTTCACTTCGGGCGGATACAACGCAAGGTTGTGACCCGAACCGAAACCAATCTCAAGGACCGTGCCGTGCGTGCCAGCAACTGTGTCGCGACGGTGCACGCGAAAAGCCTTGCTGCCGCACATGCGATCAATGGCCACCGGCAACACGCGCTCTTCGTAGAAACGACCAAACCTGCTCATGCCGGATGAGTCTGGCCAAGCACTGCGCTCACGTCAAACCTGTAGCCTCTGCGACGGAGGTGTCCGGGTACCTGGTGGGCTCCACCGCCTTCAAAGCGGCTGGGACGAGCGATCCTCGTCCGGCGGGTTCGATTCCCGTCCACCTCCGCCAAACAACTGCGCGCGTGAGCGTGGCCTCAGCCCCAAGCCAGCACATCGGCCACGAGATCAAGCGGCAAACGATCGGGCGCACGAGTTTCCCACTCACCCCAATCGGCTCGAGGCACGACCCACACAATCTCGAAGCTGTTGCCATCGGGGTCTAAGCCGTACACCGACTTGGTGGCCCCGTGATCGAATTCGCGATCGATCATGCCTTTGGCAGCGAGTAGGTCTCTCGCTCGAGCGAGGTCGCTCACGTCATCGACTTCAAGCGCAAAGTGAAACATTCCAACCGCAGCCGGGTTCGCCGCCGGCGCATCGGCAGCAATCTCAACCAGACCAAGGTCGTGATGGTTCTGCGAACCAGGCGCCCGTAAGAACGCCATCTTGGGTCCGTAACGATCAACTGCTTCTACGAAGCCAAACAGCTCGCCGTAGAAGTCGATGGAGCGCTGGAGGTTTCGAACCTGAAGCACCAAGTGGTTCACCCTCCGGACTGGAATCGAACTTGTCATCAGTTCACGCTCCTTTGTTTGTCGAAAGTAAATACAGTGACACTGTATTTACACAGTGTCACTATAATCACGGCATCGACGATGTCAAGCCTCCTCGCGATCTGCGTTCACGCCGCGCTGCGGCCACCCGCGCGCGCATCATCGAAGCTGCGGGTCACTTGTTCGACGAACGCGGTTACGCAGCAACCACCATCGAAGCGATCGCTGTCACAGCCGATGTGGCCGTAGAGACCGTGTACTCAAAGTTTCGCAACAAGCGAAACCTGCTCAACGCTTACCTCGAAACAGCAATCGTCGGCGACGCCACCGAGGTGCCGCTGCTGAGCCGACCGGCGGTTGCAGCGATTCGGGCATCAACGAATCAACACGACCAGATTGAGCAGATTGCGCAGCTGATTCGCGGTGTCCTGCAACGCACTGCAGCGGTTCAGGCCGTGCTCCGCAGTGCCACCGCAGTAGACCCTGAGATCGATGCGATCGTCGCCGAAGACGATCGCCGTCGTAAGGTCACGCACCGCACATTTGTCGAGATGATCGCCGCAAATGGTCCGTTGAGCAAAGGACTCACGGTGGCCGAGGCAACCGACACGCTGTCTGCGTTGGCCAACCCAGAGACCTACGCGTTCGTTACTAAACGTAGGGGATGGAGTGCTGCGCGCTACCAAAAGTGGCTCGCATCAAGCCTCAC
>JBAXHD010000106.1:0-3314 GCA_037139095.1 Actinomycetota bacterium | reverse complement strand
GCTTGCGGTCGAGCAGTTCGAAGCCATGCCAGTTCTCGAACACCGGCGGGATGTAGCCATCTTCGAGATTGCGCAGGCCCTCGACACGCTCGCCCAGTGGCGGCTCGATCGCGATGATCTTGATGCCAGGGTTCTGCTCTTTGAGGAAACGGCCCGTGCCCATGAGGGTGCCACTCGTGCCGAGGCCGGCAACGAAGTGAGTGATCTCGGGAAGGTCACGCCAAATCTCGGGGCCGGTGCCCTCGTAATGTGCGCGAGGGTTGGCATCGTTGGCGTATTGGTACATGAAGCACCACTGCGGATTCGCAGCCGCCATTTCTTGGGCCCGACGCACGGCGCCGTTGCTTCCCTCTTCGCCGGGGGTGAGGATCAGTTCGGCGCCAAAGACCTCGAGCATCTGACGACGCTCGATGCTTACGCTTTCGGGCATCAAGATCTTGATCGGATAGCCCTTCATACCCGCAATGGCGGCCAACGCAATACCGGTGTTACCCGACGACGGCTCGATAATGGTCTGGCCAGGCACCAACGCACCATCTTTTTCGGCCTGCTCGATCATGCTCTTGGCGATGCGGTCCTTGACCGAGCCAAACGGATTTTGGCTCTCGAGTTTGGCCACGATGCGCACGTTGGGATTCGGCGACAGCGCGCTGACATCGACCATTGGCGTGTTGCCGATCAGGTCGATCACATTTCCGTATGGCAACACGGCGTCCTCCGCAAAATCCCGATGCAATTGGTCAGGATTGTATCAATAGACCCATCGATCGACTCACTGAGGGGGCGACGCGCCGCCCCATCCATTGGGCTAATCCTCGCGACCGGTGCGCAGCCGGAAACCCGGGCTGCCCGCCTCTTGCCACTCTTGTACGAAGTCGAAGAACTCGGTGCCGAATGGATCAATGTTGCGCATTGGCATGCTGCCGCGGCGGATCACCCAGTCGTATGGTGCCAAGGCTTCGGCCGCTGCGAGATGCGTGTTGGTGCCCGATGTGTCGCCACGGTCGTGCAGCGCCACTGCGATGCGACGATGCAAGCGAGCAAGTTGCAGTTCGCGGGTTGGGCGCTCCATGTTTTCGACAACTTGGCTATCGGTGAGATCGCGTTCGTTGCGCAGCACCCATGCCCGCAGCAGCTCGTGATGAACCCCTGAGTCGATGTGTGCAAACGCACGGAAACGATCGTCGCCCATTGCGGTGTCGGCAGGACGCACGATGTGTCCCTGCTCGTCGATCCATACCGAGGCCGGCACGTTCACGATGCCGTATCGCTCGGCCACGATGTAATCACGGTCGATCAACACGGTCAGGTTGGGAGCGTGAGCCGCCCACTCTCGAATTGCATCGACA
The DNA here is from genome assembly GCA_037139095.1 of Actinomycetota bacterium. Classification (GTDB taxonomy): domain Bacteria; phylum Actinomycetota; class Acidimicrobiia; order Acidimicrobiales; family Ilumatobacteraceae; genus WLMZ01. The sequence continues at coordinate 1,965 of JBAXHD010000106.1, read as the reverse complement.
TCACTATCGATTGCCACTGCGATGATCGACAGACCCTCGGGGCCGAGTTCTTCCTGAAGTTGTTGCCACACGGGCAACTCATAACGACAGCCTCACCAACTGGACCAGGCCAGTAGCAGAACCTTTCGTCGGTTGAAATCGTGCAGGCTCACCGGATCGCCAGAGAGGCTCTCGAGTGTGAAATCGGGTGCCTTCAGCGAGGCCATGTTGTCGGCGCGTTCGTGTGCCGAAACGGTGAGCGCAGCCACACCGCGGCTCGGATCGGTGACAGCGAGCAAGCCCAGCAACGGCGCCGCTTCTTGCAGATCGACGCGGCCGTAGGCCAACACCTTGTCGGGATTGAATATTGGCGAGCAGACATCGCCGCGGCAGAAACCCTCGGGCTTCAGTGTCCATCCGGTAAGCGACTCGACCGCCTCGGGGGTCATCAGCCAACGCGACGAAAGCTCGGCTTCGACTTCAACATGCTCTGTGTCATAGATGACCGTTGCCATGGTTGCCTTTCTTCCAGCGTCAAACGTTTACGAAACGGCGATCGCTTCTTCTGCGATTGTGCCATGCGCGAGCAAGTAGCTGCGCACTTCGGGCGCCTCACGCTTGAGACTCACGATGATGTAGTGCCACGACGGATCAACCGCTTGGTTCACATCGGTCTGGCTGGGATACGGCTCGGTGTGCGTGTGGCTGTGCATGACGCCGATGATTTCCATGCCCTCGGCCTCGGCCTCACGCTCGGCACGCAACATTGCCTTGGGCTCGATGGTGTACACCTTGCCCGACTGCGTGGTGTTGGCGCAGGCCACGAAACGAACCACATTGTTGCTACCGGGCCGACCGATGAGAAGGCCGCAGGCCTCTTCGGGATAGCAGTCGTATGCCTGCGCAATCATCCCTGCAAAGGCGGAGTGAGAAACAGCCAACATCGTGGCGAACGCTAGCGGTACGCTTGCCCCTTCCTCACATTCGACCCGTTCGAACCACGAGCTACTTTTGCGGACTCACCACTGACCCACCATGGCTACTGACGGCATCAAGATCATCGCCAGCAATCGCAAGGCGCGCTTCGATTACAACGTGCTCGACACGCTCGAAGCGGGCATTGTGCTGCAAGGTAGCGAGGTCAAAGTGTTGCGCCTTGGCCACCTGCAGATTGCCGATGCGTATGCGCGCGTGGTTAACGGCGAACTCTGGCTCGATGGCGTGCACATTCCGCCATACGCGTTTGCCCATGGCGTGGGCGCTCATGATCCCGACCGGGCCCGCAAGCTGCTGGTGAAGTCGAACGAGATCACCAAGCTGGCTGCACGCATCGCCCAAGAGCGACTCAGCTTGGTGCCGCTGAGCTTCTACTTCAAAGAGGGCCGCGTGAAGGTTGAGCTTGCGCTTGCTCAAGGCCGACGCAAAGGCGACAAGCGCAACGCTCTGGCCGAGAAAGACACCCAGCGCGAAATGCAGCGGGCCCTGGGACGCCAGCGCAAAGGCATGGACTGAAATTCGCTCGGCGCGGCCGCGAACTCCGATACCCAATTCGATGGCTACACTGGCCGAGCACCAAGCGGTGCACCAAACATACGGGGCTGACAGGTTTCGACGTCAGTGTCGCAGTTCGGTCATGCGACCCGAGTTGCTCAGACTCGTAAAACGGGGCACAAACAAGAATTGCCAACGAGCAGTTCACTCTCACCGCCTAATTTTTAGGTGAGTGAAGAGTAATCGTGAGCAGAAATGTCGCACGGGGCCGATCCACCGCAGCCCGGCAACAGAAGCGGGGGATGACGGCGAGAAAGAACGCTGACTGCAGGAAAGTCTGCTGACGATTCGGAAAGACGATTCGCGGGCCACCACTTTCGGGTGATGGCCAGCCGACCCGCCGGTGTTGCTGCGATAGCGATATAGCGGGAATGGTCGTATCACGGGCGTTCAACGGCTGATGGACGGGGGTTCGATTCCCCCCAGCTCCACCCC
>JBAXHD010000105.1:0-3877 GCA_037139095.1 Actinomycetota bacterium | reverse complement strand
ATCGGCTCAAGCGAGGGTGGCGCAAACGGCATCAGCGTGGTCGCGAAGGGCACCGCAATCCAGGGCGGCCCCACGGTGGCTCCGGTGAAAGACGCCGTGGTGCTCGACGACGACCTGAAGCCCATCCCTGCCGGCACCGGTGAGATCGGTCGCCTCGCCCGCAGCGGCAACCTGCCCATTGGCTACTACAAGGATCCCGAAAAAACCGCGGCCACGTTTGTCATCGCTGCCGACGGCAAGCGTTACGTGATCCCCGGCGACTTCGCTCGTCTCGAAGCCGACGGCACCATCACCTTGCTCGGCCGCGGTTCGGTCTGCATCAACTCGGGCGGCGAGAAGATCTTCCCCGAAGAGGTAGAGAACGCGCTCAAGAGCCATCCTGAAGTGTTCGACGCAGTGGTCATCGGTGTGCCCGACGAACGCTTCGGCGAGCGGGTCGTCGCTGTGGTGCAGCCACGCGTGGGCACGTCGCCGTCGCTCGAGGCGCTGCAAGAGCACTGCCGCAGCCACATCGCTGGCTACAAGGTGCCGCGCAAGCTCACCGTGGTTGATGAAATCGTGCGCTCGCCTGCTGGCAAGCCCGACTATCGCTGGGCAAAAGACACCGCTCTCGCCGACCTCTGAGCCAGTGGTTCAGAGAGTCACTCAGGCGGCAAGCTTGGTGAGGCTGCGCACGTTGTCGCGCATGATGAGCAAACGATCGGCATCGCTAAAGCCGGTGAGTTCGCCGAGGTAATCGAGCGGCTGCGGCATGCCTTCGATGTGCGGCCAATCGCTACCGAACAACACGCGGTCGGCGCCCACAATCTGAGCGATCTCTACTGGGTTGTCTTCCCAGAAAGGGTTGATCCACACGTGCTGGCGGAACAACTCGAGTGGATCCTGCTTGAAGTAGCCAGGCATGCGACCGTTGTAGCTGCGCAGTTTGCGCACGAGGTCGGGCAAGAACTCTGAGCCGTTTTCGACCGATGCAATGCGCAGGTTCGGGAAGCGCTCGAACAACTTGTCGAAGCTCAATGTGATGAGGAAGTCATAGGCCGCGCGCTCGATGTGGAACGCCTTCACCGATGGGCCGTAGCCGCCGCTGAACGTGGCACCGAAGCCATCGACTGCGTAGCCGTTCGATGAGTAGCCGCTGTCGCCAGCGTGAGCAACGACGGTGATGCCGGCTTCGTTGACCCGAGCCCAGAATGGATCGAACATCGGGTTGCTGACGGCGCGAGGGCCCGACGCAGTGGTTGGCGCGGCAGGGCGCATGATGATGCAACGAGCGCCGCGATCGAGCGCCCACTCGAGTTCTTTGATGGCCCAATCTGGATCGGCCAAGGTGATGTATGGCGCTGCGTAGATGCGGTTCTGGTAGTTGCAGCCCCAGTCTTCGTCGAGCCAGCGGTTAAACGCTGTGAACGTAGTGGTGACCGCTTCGATGTCGTGCTTGAGTAACTCTTCGTAGAGGATGCCCAGCGTTGGGAACAGCCAGCACGCCTCAAGGTTTTGCTGGTCGAGCACTGCAAGGCGAGCATCGCGGTTGCGGTATGCGGCTGGGATCGGCTCGCGCTCGGCAAGCATCTCAAGCGGATTGCGACCATTTGGATTACCGCGGAAGTACTCGTGCATTGCGCCGGCCTTCGCGATTGGATCGAACGTTGCATTTGCAACTACTCGGCTGACGCGGCCACCGACCACGTGATACTTGCGGCCATCGATCTCGCTCCACTGCACGCAACGCGGCTGCATTGCCTTGGGCACGTGGCGCGTAAACGCATCGAGCGCTTCGTAATAGTGGTTGTCTGCGTCGAACGGCTTGAAGTTGAGCTGCGGCTGTGAATCTCCCATGTCGGTAACCGTACTCTGCACTACACGGAAAATCTGACGCGGCGTTAGATTCAGATTCGTGACCTCAGACCCCTCCAGTCCTCGTGCCCACCTTGGCGCCGCACTTCGCCAGCTCGGACACGACATCGTGGGGCACCAAGCCGACGACCAGCTGCTGTCCGAAATGGCCGAGGCACTCGCTGCGTTCTCTCAGCGCCTTGTGCAAGGCGAGCATCGAGCCCGCGAGAAGCAAGGCTTTCACGAGCACTGGAACACAAGCATTGCCGAGGGCGAAGAAGTAGCTAGCTGGAGCGATCGCCCGATTTCAGGCACCAGCAGCCCCTGGAGCGTTGAGCCCGAGGTTCGCCGCCACGGCAACGGGGTGCAAGCAAAGGTCACGTTTGGGGCAGCACACGAAGGCGCACCCGAGCGATGCCACGGCGGCATTGTGGCCGCGTTGTTCGACGACATTCTTGGTTCGGTACTTGCCGTCATCGGCCAAGGCGCATTCACCGGCGAGCTCACGATTCGCTATGTGGCGCCGGTGCCGCTGTACCGCGAACTCTTGTGCACCTGCTGGATCGAGCGTCGCGACGGACGCAAGCTCTACCTGTCGGGCGAGCTCACCCTCGATGGTCAGGTGCTGTCACGCGCCACATCAATCTTCATTCAGCCGCGTACGGCAGAGACCCAGAGCACGTTCGAACCCGAGTGAGACAACATCCTGCGTGATGTGGTCGAATAGACCCATGACATCGCATGCCGCCACACTTCGCGCCACCTACAACGCAGGTCGCACCCGCCCGCTCGCTTGGCGTCGCAACCAACTTGAGCAGATGATCAAGATGCTCGAAGAGAACGAGGCCGACCTTCTTGCCGCGTTGCGCACCGACCTTGGCAAGCCAACCGTCGAAGGTTTCATCACCGACATCGCGTTCGTCACTGGCGAAATCAAGCAGATGCTGAAGAACCTCAAGAAGTGGAACAAACCCCAGCGCGTGCCGTCGCCCATCGTGACCATGCCGGCCAAGTCAAGCCTGATGCCTGAGCCGCTCGGCGTGGTTCTGGTCATTGCTCCGTGGAACTACCCCATTCAGTTGCTGTTGGTTCCTGTGGCCTCAGCCATTGCTGCTGGCAACGCCGTGGTGATGAAGCCGTCCGAAGTGTCGGCGGCAACGTCGGCTGCGCTCGCCCGGTTGGTGCCCAAGTACATGGACACGTCGGCTGTTGTGTTGGTCGAGGGTGGCGTGCCCGAGACAACCGATCTGTTGTCGCAGCACTTCGATCACATCTTCTACACAGGCAACGGCACGGTCGGTCGCATCGTGATGGCGGCCGCCGCCAACAACCTCACGCCGGTCACCCTCGAACTCGGAGGCAAGAGCCCAGTCATCATCGATGGCTCGGCCAACATCAAGGTTGCGGCTCGTCGCGTTGCCTGGGGCAAGTGGCTCAACGCTGGCCAGACCTGCGTTGCGCCCGACTACATCCTCGTGAACGAAAAGGTGCGCCAGCCCTTCATTGACGAACTCGGCAAGGCCATCACCGATTTCTACGGTGCTAACCCCGAGACCAGCGAGAGCTACGGCCGCGTGGTGTCGCCTCGTCACTTCGATCGCCTCAAGGGAATGCTGGGCAGCGGTACGAACGTCATTGGCGGCGAGACCAACGCCGAGACCCGCTATATCGCTCCAACCGTTTTGGCCGATGTCGACATGGCGTCACCGTTGATGAACGAAGAGATCTTCGGGCCGTTGCTGCCCATCATCTCGGTCTCGTCCACGCAGCAGGCAATCGATCACATCAATGCTCGCCCTCATCCGTTGGCGCTGTATGTGTTCGCCGAGAACAAGGGTGTGGTCAGCGATGTACTGGCTCGCACCACTGCTGGCGGCGTCACGGTAAACGGCACGCTGATGCACCTCACCAACCCGAACCTGCCATTCGGCGGCATCGGCGAAAGCGGCATGGGCGGATACCACGGCAAGGCCGGCGTGCGGTTGTTCCAGCACATGAAGCCAGTGCTCTCGCGCGGCACCAAGCTCGATCCGTCGCTCGCCTA
>JBAXHD010000104.1:0-3930 GCA_037139095.1 Actinomycetota bacterium | reverse complement strand
CCTTTGGCGTTGGGTGCCCAAAACGGAGCGCCGAGTCCGGCGAGGCCGGGTACAAACGTGACGCCCTCGGAGCCGGCAACGGAGCCGCCCAGAGCATCGAGGTCTTCGGGTCCGCTGATGAAGCCAACCTCATGGAGCCACGTAACCGCTGCGCCAACGGTGAACACCTGACCATCGAGGCACCACGTGGTGTCGTCGGGTATCTGCCACGCCACACAACCAACAAGGCCATTGGTGGATCGCGTGGGGGTGTGGCCAGTGGACGCCAGCATGAACGCACCGGTGCCGTAGGTGCATTTCGCTTCGCCGGGTTCGACGCATGATTCGGCAAACAGTGCAGCCTGTTGATCAACGCATGCGCCGGTGATCGGTACGGGTGTATCGCTGAATGCGGTGGTGTCGCCGATGTACCCGGCGTTGCGAACGATCTTGGGAAGCGAATGAATGTCGATGCCGAACGCATCGCACGCCTCGGGGCTCCATGTAACCGTGTCGAGGTCGACCAACAATGTTCGGCTCGCCGTGGCTGCGTCGGTCACGAATGATCCACACAGACGATTGAGTAGCCACACGTCGGTGGTGGTGATGACAGCCGATGCATCGACTCGATCGCGAAGCCACGCAATCTTGGGGGCAACAAAGTACGGGTCGAGTTCGAGACCAGTGATCTGTGCAAGCCTCTCGCCCCACCCGCTGGCGCGCATCTGCTCACATAACGCCGCGCTGCGACGGTCTTGCCACACGATGCAGTTGCTCAACGGTTGACCAGTGTTGCGATCCCAAGCGAGCACGGTTTCGCCTTGGTTCGCCAGCCCGATTGCGTCGGGGGTGTGTCCGCCAGCGAGATCGAGAGCGGCCCGGCCCGCGGTGAGCACGCTCTGCCACAACAGTTCGGGATCGACCTCAACGCCACCATCGGCGGTGGCAGTGGGCGCGCACGCCGATTCGGCTTCGGCCACGACATGGCCGTGCGCAACCACGACTGCTTTCGTAGCCGATGTTCCTTGGTCGATCGCGAGAATTCGCATGGGCTACGCAACGACCTTCGTGCGGGCTTCAGGATTCATATGGCTGCGTTCCTTGGGCTGGCGTGAGCAGTGACCGGAGCCGCGAACGCTGAAGCTTGCCGATGTTGGTTCGAGGCAACTGCGACACGATGAACAACGAGCGCGGAGCCATGAACGCAGCGATGTGCTCGCGGGCGAAGCCGCGCAGATCATCAAGCGAAGGAGGGTTGGCAGGGTCGCTTGGCACGACCCAAGCAGCGACGGCTCGGCCCCATTGCGCGTCGTCGATTCCGACGACGCCAACTTCTTCTACGCCTGGGTGCAGCGCCAATGTTGCCTCAACGATTTCTGGCCACACATTTTCGCCACCGGTGATGATGAGGTCGCCGCGTCGGCCTTGCACGCTCAATCGGCCATCGGGAAGCCAGTGTCCCAAATCGTCGGTGTGCAGAAACCCGCGGTTGTCGATGGGCGCCTGTCCATTGCGATACGCGCGAAGCATCATTGGGCAGCGCAGCAGGATCTCGCCATCGGCTGCGATTTCGACCTCGACTCCATCGAGCGCAACACCGTCGTACACAACGCCACTGCCGGTTTCGGTGAGGCCATAGGTGGTCACGGTGTTCGCCGGACGAGGATCGGGTGGAGGGCCACCGCCCAGCACGATGCATCGAAAGATCGATGGGTCGATTCGGGCCAGCGCGGTGGCGACTAATGAAGTGAGTGTGGCGCCGTTGGCCGCTGCCCGAGTGACTTCGTCGGCATCGAAACGCGGCAGCACGGTGAGCGCAGTGCCGCGGTGCAACGCGCGAGTGACCACCGACAGGCCACCTACGTGGGACAGAGGAAGGCAGGCCAGCCAATGATCGTCGTCGGTGACACCGAGCCGCTTGCTGGTTGCATCAGCCGACGCTGCAATAGCGGTATGCGTGAGCACCACCCCTTTGGGTTCGCCGGTGGATCCGCTGGTGGCTACAACGAGTGCGTCGCCGGGTTCAACAGGACGTGATTCGTTGAGGGTCGACCGTCCACTGGTGTCGACAACCGCGCTGGCGGCCATCGCCCGCATGACCTCGGCGCGTGCTGCCGTGCTGAGCCGCTGATCGATTGGAAGCGCCGCATCGCCGTCGTGCCACACCTGCTGAAGCGCGCGAACAAAGTCGGGCCCTCCAGCAAGATCGAGCGCGACGAGTTGATGCATTGCTTAGGCGAGCACTGGGTCGATAGGAGTGAGCGTGCCCAACGACTGCTCGATCAGTTCTGCGATCGAGAGGCACGACAGATCGTGGAAGCGATCGCCAATGACCTGAATGCCAACCGGCAAGCCGTTGGACATTCCTGCTGGCGTGACTGCCGCAGGAAGCCCCAGCAGGTTGGGCGGCAGTACTGGGCGAAGCGTCTCGAGGGTCATCAGCGCGCCTTCGGAATCGGCGATGTCTGCGCCGTGGGCAAACGCTGGGTGGGCCCACACCGGCGTGATCAGCGCATCGAACTGGGTGAAGAACTCGGCCCATTCACGCGCCACTCCGTAACGCTCGGTGTGGATCGCGCTCCAGCCGGCTACATCGAGATCTGGGAAGTTCACGTCGGTGAGGTCGAGGAAGCGTCGACCGCCCTCGCCGAGCACCATGTCGAGCAGCGGACGTTGGCTGCGCAAATCGCCGCTGAGCAGAAGTCCCCACAGTTCAATGCTGCGCGCATAGCTGGCGGGACTTGTTTCGGTGACGCGATGGCCCATGTCGGCGAGTGCGTTCGCCGCGTTGCGTGTTGCTGCGGCGATACCAGCGTCGGTGCGGCCCCCGGCTGGCTCGGGCAACACAGCGATGCGCAGCGGCCGACCCGTGGGCATATCGCTGAGCACTGCGGGCACGCTGATGGGGTCGCGGCTATCGACTCCGGCGATGGCGGTAAAGCCGGCGCGCACGTCGGCGATGCGGCGACCCATCACGCCCTGCACCGCCATGATTTGAAACGAGATCGCGACATCGGTAGGCGGAACCACCGTTGCCGACGGCACGACACCGGTGGTGGGCTTGATGCTCGCTATGCCGCAGCAATGGGCAGGGTTGCGCAGCGATCCGCCGAGGTCGTTGCCGAGGCCGAGCGGGCTCATGCCCGTGGCGATTGCTGCTGCCTCGCCGCCGCTTGAACCGCCAGCGGTGACATGCGGGTTCCATGGGTTGCGGGTGAGCCCGTGAAGCTCGGAGTCGGTGTGTACTCGCAATCCGAAGTCGGGCAGGTTGGTGCGGCCAATAGGGATTGCGCCAGCGGCGCGCATGCGATGAACGACCGGAGCGTCGGTATCGGCAATCGCATCGGCAAAGAACGGCACGCCACTGGTGGTTGGAGTGCCAGCGAGGTCGATGTTCTCTTTCACCGTGATTGGCACGCCGTGTAAGGCCCTCAATGGTTCGCCGTCGCGCTGGGAGCGATCGGCGGCGTCGGCCTGCGTCCGCGCTTCGTCAGCGAGCACGCGCACGACAGCGTTGAGGGCCGGATTCACCTGCTCGATTCGAGCCAGATGCGCATCGATGACCTCGCGGCTCGAGACGTCGCCGCGGCGAATCATTTCAGCGAGGCCAAGAGCACTTTCACGCCACAGTTCACCCGACACGACAACTCCTTTACGTTGTTTGTTGCCTCAGAAGTATTGCCTGTATTCGTCGGCGGCGAGTGTTTCGGATCACACTGTGGCCATGACAAATGCAGTTCACGTGGGTAACCGTTGGATCATCGGGTCGCGACCACGAACCCTCCCGGCAGCTGTGGTGCCTGTGCTCGTTGGTGCGGCCTGCGCATCGGGCCTCGATAGCACCGTCTGGTGGCGAGCTGCGCTGGCCCTCATCGTGAGCCTTGCGCTGCAGGTGGGCGTGAACTACGCCAACGACTACAGCGATGGCATCCGCGGTACCGACGATGTTCG
>JBAXHD010000103.1:0-3989 GCA_037139095.1 Actinomycetota bacterium | reverse complement strand
GCAACCGGTGGAGACACATCGGGAAAAGCCTCAGCCCCGACGGGGGCGCCCCCCGCCCCGTAACCAAAGAAGGCGAAGACGCCGATGCTGCTGTCAGCGAGAGCGCGCGCAAGACCATGTCTCGTCGAGACCTGTCGCGTAATCCTCGCTTCGAGCAAGTGTCCCCCGAGGTCGGCGAACTCGATGAGGCCGCGGTCGACGAAGCGTTGCAGGCCGACCCCGACGACACGATGGCGTTGCTGGCCGACCTCACGGCCGCAACCGATCCAAAGTTGCGCGAGCTCGCGAAGCGTCTAGCCGGTCGCCTGTTCCTCGATGTGAGCCGCCGTGGTCCTGTGCGTCCGCGTGGTGTGGGCAAGTTGGTCGAGCAGCCGTATCGCCCCGATGGCGGCGATCTCGATCTCGACGCAAGTCTCGAAGCCATCGGCGAAGCCCGCGCTACCGGCGGCGCAGTCGATGTGCAGCGCTTGCGTATCCGCGGGTGGGCTCGCCCCGGCACTGCGTTGTGCCTCATGGTCGACCGCAGCGGCTCAATGGGCGGCAAGCCGTTAGCCACCTCTGCGGTGGCTGCTGCCGCCGTTGCGTGGCGGTCGCCAGCCGACTACAGCGTTGTCGCATTTGGCAAAGACGTGGTGGTCGCTAAATCGCAAGATGTCTACAAAGACGGCGACCGTGTGATCAACGACGTACTCACGCTGCGCGGATTCGGCACCACCGATCTTGCCGGAGCGCTTACGGCGGCGCGGTTGCAACTGCATCGGTCGCAGGCCGGGCGTCGCATCGCAGTGTTGCTGTCCGATTGTCGGGCAACTGTTGAGGGTGATGTCATTGCCGCTGCTGCATCGCTCGACGAATTGTTGATCATCGCTCCCGAGGGTGACTCCGATGAGGCGTACAAACTTGCCGCAGCGGTTGGCGCCAAGATCACCTGTGTGGCTGGGCCATCGGGTGTGGCCGAGGCGTTGTCGAAACTGCTCGACGATTGACAATGGTGCGCCCGGCCAATTCACCGTCTGCTGCATGGGTTCTAAGCTGAGCTCGTGACTTTGCTGACTGCCGCCCCATCGCTCGAACCTCAGATCTTTCCCGTAGGCCGACGCTCTACCTTGCTCGTCGATGCTGCACGCGACAACCGAGTTCTGGGCGTAGACATCTGGTATCCCGCGGCCGTTGTTCATGAGCCGATGGCCACCTACGAACTGTTGCCGGGCATCGCTTTCGAGTCAGCGGGCGCCCGCCACGAACCTGCTGTAGCTGCAGGCCAGTTTCCGATGGTCTTGTTTTCTCACGGCCGCACTGGCATGAGGTTTGCGTATTCGCTGCTGTCCGAGGCCCTTGCGGCGCGTGGCGCAATTGTGGTGTCAGCCGATCACCCTGGCGACGCCTTGGCCGATTGGTTGCTTGGCACCAACGTCGACGACCGAACCAACGAGATGAACCGCGTCGGCGACGCTGGGTTCTTGCTCGACTCAATGCTTGCGGGCGCCGACCACGTCACTGGGCTCCCCGACGATTTGCTTGCGGCGATCGATGCGCAACGTATTGCTGCGGTTGGACATTCGTATGGCGCGTATACGGCTCTCGCAATGGTGGCGGGCGCGCGCGGAATCGCTGCCGATACACGCGTCGGTGCTGTTGTTGGAATGCAGGCGTACACCCGCACGATGAGCGACGCTGCGCTTGGCCGTGTGCACGCACCCACGCTGTTGGTCGTTGCCGAACTCGATACTTCGACGCCGCCGGCCAGCGACGCAGACCGGCCGTGGGCGCTGTTACCCGGCGAGCCGGTGTGGCGTGTAGACCTTGCTGCCGCTGCGCATCAGGCCTCAAGCGACATCGGGTTGTACGCCGAACTGGCGCATCAGATTCCCGACCTTCCCCAGATCGTGGTGGACTATCTCGAGTCGAGTGCCAGAGACGCCACTGGCCCTGGGCTTCGGCCGTGGCGCGAAGGCTTGCTGTTGCACACCGAAGCGACTTGGGCGTTCCTCGATGTGGTTTTGAACATCGATTCTCAGCGTGGCGCCATTGCGGCGGAGCATTTGGCCGACAGCGACGGCGTCACTGTGCAACGCCGCTGACTCTTCAGCAGCGCACGTCGCGAGGCGGCACGATGCCCTTCACGTTTTCTTCGGCCCCATCGCCGCCTTGCGGGGCAGCTGTTGTGGCCGTAGTGGCTGCTGGGGAGGGCGCTGCGGCTGGGGCGGCTGGTGCCGCAACTGGTGCGTTCGTCGGTTTTTTGGGCATCTCGAGCAGTGGGGCGCGACCGCGGAACACCGAGATCACCGCTTGCATATTGCCGCCGGTCATCCGCGGGATCAGCACCAGGTTGGCTCCACGTGTCTCGGACGTCACCTCGATTTGGTAGGTGCGTAGGTTGCCTTGATCGAGTGCTTTGATGACGCCAGCGAACTCGAGCATCTTTTGCAACGTGAGGTCAGGGTCGGTCACCACGTATTGCTGGGCGGTGCGGATGAGCCCGCGTGCAATCGACGGTGTGTACACGCCAGTGGCCAGTGCCTTGGCCACAACGCGCCGTAAAAAGTCTTGCTGGCGCGAGATGCGACCGAGGTCGGCGAATCCATCTTCGACCCACTTGCCACTCTTGGGACTGAGGTACTCGTAGTGGCGCGAACGCACGTATGCCAACGCATGATCGCCGCTGAGGTTGAAGCATCCGGGCGCCGGCACGCTGAGGCCTGTGTGAGTATCGCGAGTGGGGTACTCAAACGGAATCGCCACACCGCCCACTGCATCGACCAACGTTTTGAATGCACAGAAATCGACCTGAATGAAGTGATCGATGCCGATTCCGAAGTTGTCGTAGATGGTGCGGATCAAGGTGTTGGGTTTGTTGCGCACGTATGCCGAGTTGATGCGGTTTTCGGTGTCGGTGCCGTGAATTGGTACCCACAGGTCGCGAGGGAACGACAACACCGCGGCCTGGCTGGTGGCCGGATCGACCCGCATGATCATGATCGTGTCGCTGCGCTGGCCGGTTGACGAACGGTCACCGAAGGCGCCAGCAAACGGCGAGTCGGCGGCGATGCACGCGTTGTTGTCGGCACCGGTGATGAGAAAGTTCATCGCCTTTGCGTCTGCCTCGGGGAACGCTTCGGCGGGACCGAGGTGCATTGAGTCTGCCTTGGCCAAGTTGACCACAGGGGCCGACTTTTGCTGGCTGCTGACCAATCGTTCGCCCAGCACTAATGCCGTACCGCCCGCAAAGCAGGCCACCGCCAAGAGGCAGTTCACGACCACGATCAGCTTCTGCGCTGGCGTGTGCCGGCGCTTGAATCGTGCAGCATGGGTTGACATGTCAGGTTGACGCTAGTTGTCGCGTCGGCGTGATGCGCAGCACCTCTCGCCGCGAGCCGTAACCGTTAGGGGCAGACGACATCCTTGGGCGGCACGATGCCCTTGACGATCTCGGTGGCTCCCGAATCGGGAAGTGCCACTGTGGTGGTTGTAGGCACCGGCTTGATGGTGGTGGTGGTTGTGGCCGGCGCGATTGAGTCGGGCGATGAGCTGGTTGATGCGGTCGTGGTGGTGGTCGCAGCAATTGTGGTGGTGGTCTCGAAGACTTGCGCTGGGGCACCAGCAAGACGCGCCTTGCCCCGGAAGATCGCCAAGATGGCCTTCATGTTCTGACCCGTGAGGTGCGGCTCGATGACTGCGTTGCCGTTCTTCAAGATGCCGAGACCCTCAACTTGGTAGGTCTGCATTTCGCCGGGATTCAGCGACTTCATCACGCCGGCAAACTCGAGCTCTTTTGCCAAGGTGAGATCGGGATCGACCACTACGTACTTCTGTGCCACGTTGATGAGCGTGCGTGCCCGATTGATATTGAACGCGCCTTTGTCCAAGACTTTGGTGACGGTGCGACGTAAGAAATCTTGCTGACGCGAGATGCGGCCGTAGTCGGCGGCGGGGTCTTCTTTCCACTTACCAGTCTTGGGATTGAGGAACTGGTAGTGGCGGCTGCGCAC
>JBAXHD010000102.1:0-4108 GCA_037139095.1 Actinomycetota bacterium | reverse complement strand
CAGAGCCAATGCCAGAGCCAATGCCAGAGCCAATGCCAGAGCCAATGCCAGAGCCGCTGCCCGATCCGTCGACGCCGTTGGCTCGTGACCTGATGGACCCGCTGCTGCGCAACGCGAAAAAGGGTCATCACTAAGCGCAACGCCGCCGGGCCCAGCGGGTACGGTTGCTGCAATGGCTGCGCTAAATGTAGACGAGATGTTGGCACGATTCCGTGAGAGGGCCGTGGCCGTGAAGAAGCGGCCGTTGCCGCCAGTTGCCGGTGAAGAGCGTCAGGCGTTCATTCAGCAAGCTCAGGCCGACTTCCAAGATTTCGCCATCATCGGTGACGCAGTCGCAGCTATCGAGGACGGCATTCTCGTGCTCCGCGTAGACCTGCGTCCACCAGACCAGCGAACATGACCGCCTCGTTGCACACCCGTGCAGCGTCTTCTGATCTGCCCCTCATTGCTGGCGCTCTCGCAGTTTCTGCGTGGGGCTTTGGCCCGCTGATTGTGCGCGGCATCCACGCCTCGGCGGCGTCGATCATTGTCTTTCGCTTCGGATTCGCAGTGCCGGTGATGATTGCCGTTGCGTATCTCGCCGGCGGCCGTCTTTCGGTGGCCATCTTCCGCCAAGCGCTTGGGCCTGGCGTGCTGTTTGCGTTGTCCACGATGGCCAGCTTCTCGTCGTACAAGACCACCTCGATTGCGCTTGCCACGTTGATCCCCGCGGTGCAACCGGCCTTGATCTTGTTCATCGCCTCGCGCCTCTTCGGCGAGCGTTCGTCTGCCCGACAGGTGGTGTGCGCTATTGCGGCGCTCGCCGGTGTTTTTGGGGTGGTGCTCGCATCTGGCAACACCAGTGGCACGGCAGTGCACGGCAACTTGTTGGCGCTGGCGAACCTGTTTCTTTGGACGATCTATTTCGTGCAAGTCAAACGTGTTCGATCCACGGGTGTGCACTCGTGGTCGTTCCTTGCGGCGGTATTCACCATTGCTTCGTGCGTGGCCATCCCGTGGGGCCTCACCGTAACCACCGATATCCACGCCATTGGCGGCACCGACTGGTTGCTGCTGGGCCTCACTGTGGTTGGGCCCGGCTTGATGGGACACGGGCTGATGACTTGGGCCCAGCGGCAACTCGATATGACCGTTGCTTCACTGCTCACCTTGGCCAGTCCGGTGATCTCGGCAACCGGTGCATGGCTCATCTTCAGCGAAAAACTGCGCGCCTTACAGATGTTCTTCGCTGCCGTTGTGCTGGTTGCGTTGGCCGGAATTGTGGTTGACGCACGATCTGGAGCGGCAACCCAAAGCACGTTGTCCGGTCCGGCAGAGTAGTTGCTAAACTCCCCTTCGCAATATGCGGATGTGGCTCAGCTGGTAGAGCATCACCTTGCCAAGGTGAGGGTCGCGAGTTCGAATCTCGTCATCCGCTCGTTGAGAAAGGCCTGATCGGCGCCCCTCGGGGAACCGATCAGGCCTTTTGTTGTTTCCGACCTGCTTGGACGGCGGCTGGGTCATCGTCCTTGAAAGTTCGGCCGACGCTTCTCAATGAAGGCTTGCATGCCTTCGATCTGATCGGCAATTGCGCTACGACGAGAACTGGACCGAGGTGCGCACAACCTTGAACACGTAGGTCCACTGCAGCAACACCATCCAACGACGGTAGATCTGCAGCTCGTACCCGTGCTCGGCGGCGATGCGGCCAATGTCGGTGTCGCAGCCTTCGGCCAACGAGAGCAACACCATGCTCGTGTCGTGCAGATGCTCGCCAAGTTCGGCGAACAAGCGCTGAAAGTATTCGAAATTCGCGCCCGCATGAAACGCGTGGTCGAGTTGCGTTGCGGGGTCGTGGCGAAAGAACGGGGGAGTGATGGCAACGATGTCGAACGCGCCCTCGAGCTTGGCGAACAAGTCGCTCTCGATCACGTTGACGGTGAGTCCGTTGGCCTCAGCGTTGCGTTGGGTGGTCGAGCACGCCAGGTCTGAGATGTCGAGTGCGGTTACGCGGGCACCGCCCTTGGCTGCTACGAGCGACACGGCGCCAGACCCGCAGCCCACTTCGACGAACGACTTGTTGGTGAGGGCCAGGCGCGCCACGGTGCGGCAGACCAACTTGGTCGAGAAGAACAAACGTGGGGGAAACACACCCACGGGAACACTGATGCGCAGGCCGCGGTAACGCGTGGTTCGTTGCCGCGACATCCACCGCTCGATGTAGGGACGGTACGCGGCCTGCAGATGCCCGCTCACGCGTCGGCGGAGCGATTGGGCTCTGGTGGGTAGGCCGGGCCGGGCGGAGGCGCCTACGTAGATCTGCACGGGCGTGAGCTTACGCGGCCTCGCGCGCGAGCGAGGCACTGTCGAGACGTGACTCGCCCAGATGGACGAAATGTGCACTGCTCGGCGTGCGAGCAGCAGATGCGCTCCTTAGAGGGAGCGGACGTTTTCGGCTTGGTCGCCCTTGCGGCCGGGCACGACGTCGAACTCGACAGCCTGACCCTCTTGTAGGTTCTTGAACCCGTTGCCGGCGATACCGGTGTGGTGAACGAAAACATCTGCGCCGCCTTCGCGGGAGATGAATCCGTAGCCCTTCTCGGTGTTGAAAAATTTGACGGTGCCTTGTGCCACTTCATTCTTCTTTCAATAACGACGGACAGCCCGCCGTAACCAACGAGCGCGACATTAGCGCACCTCACAGGCGGTATCGCGCAAGATCATCGTTGTTCGATGGTCACCTTTGCGGCGAACGAATCGGCCACTGCGGCACCGAGTCCCTTGGGTGCAGCGTCGACACCGAACAGATTCAAGAACCATGCAGTGACTGCGTGCTGGACGATAGGGAAGGTGGTGGCCACCGGTACGGCTGGCGGAATGCAGCCGTCTTGTCCGAGCTTGCGGAACTGAGGCTGCGCATCGAGGAATGCGCCAAGCCCAGAGGCCTCGGCGATGCCGATGATTCCCTTGCCGTCGCCAAAGGTGCAGAAGTCGTCGAAGCCGTTGTGGCCGACGCCATCGATCTGCCAGAACAGCGACGGTGCGGGCACCTTCAGGAACGCGTCGTGAGTGGTGCCCTGCGGCACGACCTGGTCGATGGCGCCCGACAAGAAGAAGCTTGGCTTGTCGGGAAGCGTGGTCTGCTCGGGAGCACCGGCGCCGGTGAGAATGCCCGATGCCATAGAGACGTAGCCGTCGATTCGTGGGTCGAGCGATGCCTTCAAGATGGTGCCGCCACCGGCCGAGTGGCCAAGCGCTCCAACGTGATCGAGATCGACATGGCCTGCGAAGAGACTGGTGGCCGTGGTGTTCTGCGTTGTGATGTAGTCGAGTCCGCCGAGTAGATCGTCGGCCGGGTCGGTGGGCACATCTGGCTTGAGCCCGGCCACTGCGTGATACAGGTCGCGGGTTGGGTGATCTGGCGACACCACGATCATGCCCCACGAAGCGAGGTGTGAGGTGAGGAAGGCACTGCCGACGCGAACGCCTGCGAAGCCGTGGCTGTTGAGCACCACGGGGAACTTGCCGTCGGCTACTGCCGCATCACGCGTGGCTGGATAGGTGTAGGTGGCAGGGATGTCGGCCGTGAGAATGGCCTTGATGGCCGGCGCAACGAAGTCGCGGATGTCGTATGTCTCGGTACCTGCGCTGCCGGCAACGGCCGGGTACCAGATCTCAACCTTGATGTCGTTGGCGATGGTGACCGTGGTGACGCCCACTGGGTATGGGCCTGGCTCGACGTAGGCGTCGCTTTGCGTAGCGGGGTCGATGGTGGTGGTTGTGGATTCGGCAGCGGTGGCCGGCGTGGTTGTGGCGTCGGCGGTTGAGGCAGATGGCGACGAGCTACTGCACGCAGCGGTGAGCATGCCCAGGGCTGCGACCGTTGCAACAAGTGAGGGGTGAATACGCATCGGATGATCGTGACAGAAATGTGCGACCTTCATCGTGTTGTGGCGATAGTTCTGACGAACGAGCCGTTGAGGCGGTATCGTTCCGGAGCCGATGTTCACATCTGTGATCTCGCGGCGACGTGGCCGAATGGCTCAGGCAACGGCCTGCAAAGCCGTGTATCCGGGTTCGATTCCCGGCGTCGCCTCCATATTTCTTATGCCGCATCCTTCGGGCAGCA
>JBAXHD010000101.1:0-4192 GCA_037139095.1 Actinomycetota bacterium | reverse complement strand
CCACCCGATTCAACGGCAACGACAACGCCGCACCCGCAAACACACCAGTCTTAATAAGATCTCTACGGCTCAGAGCCATCATTCATTCCTTGTTCGCACGGGACCGTTGGTCGTAGCGATTATCTGTCAGAAGAGTGCGCAGAACAATCGGACTTCAGCCCTACTCCCTTGCGACTTTCAGTTCAGGTCCAGCTATCCCCGCCGCCACCAAAATCACGAAACAGGCATCTCAAGAGACCTGTGCCGCCGCGGCAACAGTGCTAGTACCTGACCAATCCGAGCGACATTTCGCCAGTGCGACGATCAACTATTTGATGGAGCGCGCTGTTCTGAACGTGATCGAGCTCACCATTTCCGGGATTTCAGTGATCGAAAACGGCAAGAGCCGGTCGACCAAATTGGCGCGACCGGCTCTTGATTATTACAAACCATCGGGCAGTTGCCCGAAAGAGTTACTTGATTTCGACGACAGCGCCGGCTTCCATGAGGGCGGCCTTTGCCTTCTCGGCATCGTCCTTGTTTGCCTTCTCGAGGATGGCCTTAGGAGCGGCATCGACGAGGTCCTTGGCCTCTTTGAGACCCAGGCTGGTGAGCTCGCGCACAACCTTGATGACCTGAATCTTCTGGGCGCCAGCCTCTTTGAGAATGACGTCGAATTCGTCCTTCTCTTCTTCGGCTGGGGCAGCGGCTGCGCCGCCGGCCGCGGCAACGGCCACAGGGGCAGCAGCAGTAACGCCGAACTTCTCTTCGAACGCATCGAGCAATTCCTTGAGCTCGATAACGGTCATGTTTGCAATTGCGTCGAGGATTGTGTCCTTCGATGACATAGTGAATTTCTCCTTGAAATGAACGTGCAGTAGTGCGAAATGGATTGGCTGCGACAGCGCCGCAGGTAACTCGGCGGGTTATGCCGCCTTTTGATCGATAAGGGCTTTGAGGCCGTAAGCAAAGTTGCGAGGCAGCGCTTGCAACAGACCTGCGGTCTTGACGAGCGGAGCCTGGAACGCACCAGCGAGCTGGGCGAGCAGAACATCGCGTGGTGGCAAATCGGCAAGCGCCTCGATGTCCTTTGCGGACAACGTGTTGTTGCCAAGTGAGCCGCCCTTGATGACGAGCAACGGGTTTGCCTTGGCTGCATCGCGCAACGCCTTGGCCGCTGCTGCGACGTCGCCGTTTACGAACGTGATGCCTGTTGGGCCAACGAGCAATGCGTCAAGGCCGTCGATTCCTACCTCGTGGGCAGCGAATCGAGCCAGCGTGTTCTTGTACACCTTGTACTCGGCGCCTGATTGCCGAAGCGTGCGACGCAATTGCGCCAGCGCTGCGACGCTCATACCGCGATATTCGGTGATGATTGCTGCGTCAGCTGAGCTGAGCTTCTCGCGAATCTCGGCGACAACCGCCACTTTTTCCTGTCTTGGGTTCTCCATGTACACCTCCTCTCAAATGTCGTGCGGGGCGCTCGCTGTTGAGCGAACGCCACCCGGCGACGACACTGAGAACAGGGTCGAAAACTGGGAGAGTTCACCTCGTCTGGCGGAAGATCCATTACCCATTCGGCACCGAGGTGACGAGCGGACCAGATGTCTTTGGCAAGCAACCGTTGGGTTTAGATTGTGCAGGCTACCGGCAGGACCACGAAATGCTGTCTAACAGCACGTGGCCTACTGGATGCCGGTGATCAAGCGACTTCGGGACGAAGGCGGTTGGTGTCGAGCTTGATGCCAGGCCCCATGGTGGACGAAATCGTGATCTTGCGCAGGTAACGACCCTTGGCCGAAGCTGGTTTCGCGCGCTGCAGTTCGTCGAGCACGGCGCGGAAGTTGGCCTCGAGCGCCGCCGGCTCAAAGCTGACCTTGCCCAATGGCACGTGTACGTTGCCGTAGCGGTCAGTGCGGTACTCAACCTTGCCGCCCTTGAACTCGGCGACAGCGCGGGCGACATCGTTGGTCACGGTGCCGGTCTTGGGGTTTGGCATCAAGCCACGAGGACCGAGCACTCGACCAAGACGACCAACCATTGGCATGAGGTCTGGGGTGGCAATGGCGACATCGAAGTTCATGTTGCCCTTTTCGATCTCTGCGGCGAGATCGTCGGAACCAACGAACTCGGCTCCCGCATCGCGGGCGGCCTGGGCAGCCTCACCGTTTGCGAACACGGCAACACGGACGTCTTTACCTGTACCGCTTGGCAAGGCAACCGTGCCGCGAACCATCTGGTCGGCCTTACGGGGATCGACGCCGAGGCGTGCTGCGAACTCGACGGTTTCGTCGAACTTGGCAGAGGCCAACGACTTTGCCAAGGCCAAGGCCTCGACGGGGGTGAACAGTTGATCGCGATCGAACTTTTTGGCCGCGTCAGTGAACTTCTTACCGGACATTGTGTGTCTCCCTCAGTGGTTGCACCGCCGGGCGAGGTTGTCCCGGTCGAGTGATGATTTGGATATTCGATGAGCTGCGAGCACCGGAGTGCAGCGCAACGACTAACAGGTAAACAAAACTACGAATTGACCTTGAGGCCCATGGACCGCGCGGTGCCACGGACCTGCTCTTTGGCGGCTTCGAGGTCGTATGCATTGAGGTCAGGCATCTTGATCTTGGCGACTTCTTCGACATCGGCTTCGGTCACTGCGCCGACGACGGTCTTGCCTGGTGTGGTCGAGCCCTTGGCGAGGCCGGCCTTTTGGCGCAGCAACACAGGGGTTGGAGGAGTCTTGAGGACGAAGGTAAAGGTTCGGTCTTCGAAGACGGTGATCTCGACCGGGATGATGGTTCCGACCTGAGCCTCGGTGGCCGCGTTGTACTGCTTCACGAAATCCATGATCGGTACGCCATGGGGTCCGAGCGCGGTACCGACTGGTGGGGCCGGAGTGGCCTTACCTGCCGGGATCTGGATCTTGATGATCGCTGTGACCTTTTTCTTTGCCATTGCAGTACTTCTTTCGGGATTCGATAAAACGAGGCCAGCTCACAAATGAGGCGGCATGAGCGGACATTTTGTTTAGAGCTTGGCGACCTGGCTGAAGTCCATCTCGACCGAGGTTTCGCGACCGAAGATGTTGACAAGGACCTTGAGCTTCATGTGATCGGCATTGATTTCGGCGATCTGACCGTTGAAGTCGGCGAACGGGCCTTCCTTCACGCGAACACTTTCGCCAACTTCGAAATCGAGCTTTGGCTTCTTGCGGTTTGACTGCTCTTGGCCGTCGCCCTTCGCCGACAAGAACGTAAGTACTTCGCGGCGAGACAGCGGCGTGGGCTTTTGACCCTGACGGCTCTGACCGACGAAACCGGTGACACCCGGGGTGTTGCGAACGCAGTACCACGACTCGTCGTCCATGTAGCAACGCACCAGCAAGTAGCCCGGGAAGACCTTCTTTTGCACGGTCTGCTTGCGACCATTTTTGAACTCGACAACTTCTTCCATGGGGATGACGATCTCAAAGATCTTGTCTTCCATGTTCATGCTCTGAATACGAGCATTGAGGTTGGCGGTGACCTTCTTTTCGTAGCCCGACTGCGAATGCACCACGTACCACGAACCTGGCTTGGTCCACGGGTCGTCTTCGGCGATGTCGGCCACTTCGGCATCTGCATCGGCTTCAGCCGCGGCTTCGGCGCCTGCGGTGAGATCGAACGATGCGTCGATCACTGACTCATCGATGGCGGCATCATCGCCAGCATCGGAATCGAGGGTTGCTTCATCTGAGAGCATGTCGTTGTTCATCACTTGGTCGAATACAGCCAGTTAGACATGAACCCAAACAACGAGTCGAGGCCGCCGATGTAGGCGGTGTACAACACGACCGTGACCAGCACGATGACCGCCATGCGACGGATCTCGGGCATCTTTGGCCACGCGACCTTGCGCATTTCGTCGCCGACTTCGTTGATATAGGTCACAGGACCAACGCGAGGTTCACCGGAACGCTGGGGCGCTTGGCGCGCCACACGAGTGGGCTGTCCCTTCTCGTCGAGGGCGCCCATCTTGCGAAGCTGACGCTTCTGTTCTCGGTTGAGGTCTTCAGTTGACATTCCGTTAACTTTCCAGGCTCGCGCGCGGGGTGAATGAGCAGGGCAGGAGGGATTCGAACCCCCGACACTCGGTTTTGGAGACCGATGCTCTGCCAGCTGAGCTACTGCCCTCTGCATGCAGAGGAAGAGTGAAGGCTACCAAGCCACTGCTGCGGGTG
>JBAXHD010000100.1:0-4232 GCA_037139095.1 Actinomycetota bacterium | reverse complement strand
CCGATCTTGGAATGGATACGTCCCTTTTGGGGCTCTGGGCAAGTGTTGTCGCCAAAGCTAAACCGGGCCTGTTGCGCGGGACTTAAGAACTCCTTGCGTATGCATACTGAGTATGCATACTATGCAGGTATGGCTGTTCGTGAGGGATTGTTGTCGTTGCTGGTCGAGGGTCCTCGACACGGCTACCAGTTGAAGTCGGAGTTCGAGGCGTTGACGGGTGGGGTGTGGCCGTTGAACGTCGGTCAGGTGTACTCCACGCTCGATCGTCTGGAACGTGACGGACTGGTGATCACCAATGAGTCCGACGGCCAGAAAACGTATGCGATCACCCCAGTCGGTGTGGAGGTGCTCGGCGATTGGTGGGAGACCACCCCGGCCGATGAGCCGCCGGCGCGCGACGAGTTGATCTTGAAGGTGTTAATGGCGGTCGGGTCCGGCGACGACCACGCCTTGTCGGTTGTGACGCAGCAGCGCACGGCGGTGGTGGAGATGCTTCAGCGTCGCCGCCGGTTGAACAAGCAGCGCAACCGAAACGGGGCCCGCTCGGGCGACGGGTTGGCGGCAGATTTGATGACCGACGCGTTGGTGGTGCGCGCTGAGGCGGATCTGCGGTGGTTGGAGATGTGCGAGGCGCGGTTGCTGCAGCAGTCGTCCACAGAGACGAGGCGATCATGAGTGCAACATCGACGTTCATCGACACGGCAGCATCTGCTGGGCAGCAAGCGGCGGCGCTCGAGTTCGTCGATGTCGTCAAGACCTACGGCTCAGGGTCGAACGAGGTCCGCGCAGTGAACGGTGTTTCGTTGCGGGTTGAGCCCGGCGAGATCGTCGCGTTGATGGGGCCAAGCGGGTGTGGCAAGAGCACGCTGTTGCATCTCGCCGGCGGGTTGGAGTCACCGAGCGCAGGCCGGGTGCTGGTCGCCGGCCGCGACGTGTCGGACATGTCGTTGGAGGAGCAGTCCGATCTACGTCGTCGGCAGATCGGCTATGTGTTTCAGAGGTTGAACCTGATCCCGTCGTTGACGGCGGTGGAGAACGTGATGTTGCCGCTCGAACTCGATGGTGTCAGCAGTCGCGCAGCGCGGGTGATGGCCTTGGACGCGCTGCATCTGATGGGGTTGGCCCAGCAACTCGACCGGTATCCGGATGACTTCTCCGGTGGCCAACAGCAGCGCATCGCGATCGCCCGTGCGGTGGTTGGGGCGCGGTCGTTGTTGCTTGCCGATGAACCAACGGGCGCGCTCGACACGTTGAGTAGCGATCAGGTCATTGAGTTACTCGCCGGCCTTCCGGCGGCACGCGGCACGGCGGTGGTGTTGGTGACACACGAGTTGCGGTTCGCCTCGTGGGCGGATCGGGTGGTGTTCTTGCGCGACGGACGGGTCGTGGATGAAGCGAACGCCGCTGACGAGCCCGGCGCGACGTCATGACCGTCCTCGACACCTCCACGGTCGAACATTCGGTGCCGCCAGTGTTCCGGCCTGCCGAGTTGTCGAGGATGTCGCGGTGGCGGCTTGCGTCGCGTTTGGCGCGTCGTGAGGTGCGCCGCCGTCCCGGCCGCACCGTGCTCATTACCTTGCTGATCGCTGTCCCGGTGTTTGCAATGACGGTCGCGAGCGTGATTGGCCGTACCCAGACCATGTCGCCAGACCAGCAGTACCAGCGCCAGTTCGGTTCGAGCGATCTGCGTGTCCAAGTGAGCAACACCGGCGATGCGAGCTCCGGCGCACCCCTGAGCGTGTTCTCCGATCAGGAACTCACTGGACTGCTGCCGAAGGGTTCGATCTGGGAGCGCTCTCTGTACGGCTACGGGACCATCAGTGATGCCACCCAGGGCCGCAATGCCGAGTTCACGGACCTCGATCTCGACTCACCGATGTTCGCCGGGTTCGTCGAGGTCAACGCCGGTCGCGCACCGCGCTCGGCGGATGAGATCGCTCTCGATGCCGACACGGCGAACGGCTTCGGTGTAGGCATCGGCGACCGACTCACGCTGGTGTCGCCGGCCGGCACCTGGACCGTGACCGGGTTCGTTCGCAAGGTCGACGCGTTCAACGCGAACCTCCTCGTGTTTGGTCAGTTCGACCACGAACGAGTCACAGAGCAACGTATCGAACAGATCTACATCACCCTTCCTCCTGGCGCATCGATCAGTCCCGAGACGGCGACAGCGCTCGCCTCGCACGGTGGTCTCGAGGTCCGCCCGAGCGTGGCTGCCTCAATCGGCTTTGGGACTTCGTTCGCGCAGCCATCATTGACAACCGAGACGCTCGCATGGGGCTGGGTTGTCGGTGCTCTCGCGCTCGCAATCGTGAGCATCATCATCGCCTCCGCGTTCGCCACCAGCGCACGCCGCCAACTCGCCACCATCGGTCAGCTTTCTGCCAACGGCGCGAACCAACGCCTCCTGCGCCGCACACTCGGCCTGCAGGGCGCATGGAGCGGCGCGATCGGCTCCGCTGCTGGCATCGCCGTTGCGCTGATGACGCTCGCCGGCCTGCGGGGGATGGTTGACCGAGTCATCGCTCGACATCTCGGCAGCTACGACATCGCAGTGAGCGACCTTGTCGTGATCTTCACCACTGGGGTCATCGCGGCCACGATCGCCGCACTCATCCCCGCACGCAGCGCCGCGCGAGTGCCGGTGATCGCGGCGCTCGCCGGCCGCCGCCCGCTCAACGCCGTGCCGCGCCGATTGCTCCCGATCGGCATCGGATTGTTCGCTGGCGGGCTGTTCATGCTTGCCGTCGCAGCCGCCGGATCGACCAGTCATTCGAACGGGAACATCTTCGCTGTCGTCGCCATCGTCGGCGGCTTCGGGGTCTTGGCCGGCATGTGCTGCCTCACCCCGCTCACCATCGACTTCGTCGGCCGCGTCGGCGCCCACCTCTCTGCGTCGTGGCGGCTCTCCGCAAGGAGTCTTGCCCGCACCCGAACCCGCAGTGCCGCCGTCGTCGCCGCGATCGCTGCCGCTGCATCGCTCGCCGTCGGAGGCTCCACCTTCATCTCGTCGCGAGAGGCCGAATCGTCGCAGGGCCGAAGCCGCCAGATAGACCCCGTTCCGAAGAACGCGGTCATCATCACCAATCTGCGCTACCCAGCACCAACACCGGAGGTCAACGGGTTCGTAGACGTCGCCGCGCTTGACCCGATTCCAGTGCCGGCCGATGTGCTCAGCCGGGTCGCCAACATCGCCGACGGCGTCATCCACACTCGCCGAGTCGCAGTCTGGAACCCCGCTCCGGTGGCGATTGGACAACCCGACATCGCGGCCGACGGCACGCTCACCGATGCGCAAGGCTCGATGGTGATCGCCGACCCGTTCGTGCTCGACATGCTTGGTCTGTCACCCGCCGACCGAGCGCTACTCGCCAAAGTCGGAGCGACAGCTCTGGACACATGGCAGGACGGCACACTCGCGCCTGGCGCAACCCAGACCCGAGAGGTCGACATCGAAGGCACCGGTCAACGGCGCTACCAGCTCGTCGGCCTGGCAGGCGGCTTTCGTTCTTACGCTGGCGTCTTCGGCACCCTCATCACTCCCGAATCCGCGAGCGCCCTCGGTCTGCAGATCGTCGACGAAGCCACCGTCATCCTCACACCCCAGAACCTCACCGACAGCCAGAGAATCCAGCTCGCCATCCTCAACACAACCGTCGGCGAACGGCAGATCTTTGATCGCCCGGCCACGGAGGCAGGCAACCCGTCGCCCGGCGAACAGGTCAACATCGCGGCGCCAAGCCCCATCCTGAAAAGTTCCGCCAACAGCACCCAACTCGCCATCGCCGCGGCCGCCCTGCTCTTCACTCTTTTGGTTGTCGCCATCGGGCTCGGACTCTCCGCCGCCGAGAACCGGGACGAACGCGATGTCCTCATCGCCATCGGAGCGCGGCCCCGCACTATGCGCCGCACTTCAGCACAAAAGACTGGCTATCTCACCCTCGCGGGCGCTCTGCTTGCCATCCCCACCGGACTCCTCCCGATCGCCATCGTTCTCCGCTCGCTTGGCACAATCGGCACGCCGCCGCCACCATTCGCGCCGGACTGGACCACCATCGCACTCGTCGCCTTCGCCATGCCCCTCGCCGCGGCGACCATCACGTGGATCGGTGCCGCCATCATCCAGCGAGCACACCCACTCCACATGTCCACCCTTCACAGCGACTGACCGCAGATCGCCGTGTCATGCGATGTGCGGTGTCGTGCGAGTACTCAGTGTGAGCGCTTACGTC
>JBAXHD010000099.1:0-4372 GCA_037139095.1 Actinomycetota bacterium | reverse complement strand
TGGCCGAAAATGGCGAGCCCGAAGACATCGCCCCAATGGCGGTCTACTTGCTCAGCGACAAGAGCAAGCACATCACCGGTCAGGTCTACTCAGCCGTCGGCAACAAGATCGCCGTGTGGAGCCAGCCCAAAGAAGTGCGCGCGATGTACAACGACACCCGCTGGACACCAGAGCTCATCGAAGAGCGTCTGCCAGCCACGGTGAAGTTCGAGCGTCTGCCGTTCCTCGACATGGTCGAAGAGATGAAGCGCGCTGCGGCCGCGAAGGAAACGCCCAACTGATGAACGCTCCGATGTCGGCCGTCGAGACGTCGCATGCGTCTTTCACGTCGATGTCCGATGACGACTTCCGCAAGCACGCCGAGGCGTGGCTCGCGGCTCACGTTGTCGGCGACTACGCCGAGCTCAAAGGACGCGGTGGCCCCGGCGACGAAGAGGTGGGCTTCGACATCCGCGTGGCATGGGAACTCGAGCTTGGTCGCGCCGGGTGGATTGGCTTGGGCTGGCCCGAGACCCATGGCGGACGCGGCGCGTCGGTGAGCCAGCAGATCATCTGGGCCGAGGAATACACGCGCGCTCAGGCACCAGCACGCGTGAACCACATGGGCGAAAACCTGCTTGGTCCAACGCTCATCGAATACGGCACAGCGGCACAGTGCGAGCGCTTCCTGCCCGGCATTCTCAACGGCACCGAACGTTGGTGCCAGGGCTATAGCGAACCCAATGCGGGCAGCGACCTGGCCAATGTGCAGACCAAAGCGGTGCTCACATCGTCGTCCGCTGCGTCTCCTTCGCAGTGGGTACTCAACGGACAAAAGGTGTGGACCTCGCTGGCTCATGTGAGCCACTGGTGTTTCGTGGTGGCTCGCACCGAACCCGGTTCGTCACGTCACAAGGGACTCTCGTTCTTGTTGGTGCCAATGCAACAGCCGGGCGTCGAGACGCGCATCATCCGTCAGATCACTGGCGGCGGCGAGTTCAACGAAACGTTCTTCACCGATGCGGTCACCCCCGCCGACATGATTGTGGGCGCGCCCGGCGAAGGCTGGCGCGTGGCGATGGGTCTGCTCGGGTTCGAGCGCGGCATCTCAACGCTCGCTCAGCAAGTTGGCTTCGAACGCGAACTCGAAAGCGCCATCGAGCTTGCCCGCACACACGACAAGCTCGATCACCCCGTAACGCGCCAGCGTCTGATCAAAGCGCACATCGGGCTGCAACTCTTGCGGTGGAACGCGCTGCGCTCGATGGGTGCAGGCGTGCCCGGCCCCGAGGCCAGCATCGGAAAGCTGTTCTGGGGCACGTGGCACAGCGACCTCGGCGAACTGATGGTCGACATCATGGGTGCATCGGCGCTCATCGGCGAGCACCTGCCCTACGAACTGTCGCTCGAGCAAAAACTGTTCCTCTTCACCCGCAGCGACACCATCTACGGTGGCAGCAACGAGATCCAACGCAATGTCCTGGGCGAGCGCGTGCTCGGCCTCCCTAAAGAACCCTCCTGAACGGAACCACGATGACCGCACCCGATTACGTCCCCGCTCACGGCTTGCTCGTTGGCAAGACGGTGCTCATCACCGCTGCGGCTGGCACCGGCATTGGTTTCGCTACGGCAAAGCGCTGCGTCGAAGAGGGCGCCACGGTGGTCATCAGCGACAAGCACGAACGTCGTTGCGCCGAATCAGCCGAGGAACTTGGCGTGCTCGGCATTCCATGCGATGTCACCAACGAAGAATCGGTGCAAGCGCTCATCGATGGAGCCGCAGCACACCTCGGCGGCATCGATGTGCTCATCAACAACGCTGGGCTCGGCGGCACCGCCGAACTGCACGAGATGACCGACGGCCAGTGGAGCACCGTGCTCGACGTCACGCTCAACGGCACCTTCCGCTGCATGCGCGCCGGACTCAACCACATGTATCCACGCGGTAAGGGCGTCATCGTAAACAACGCCTCGGTGCTGGGCTGGCGGGCACAAGCTGGCCAAGCCCACTACGCCGCTGCGAAGGCCGGCGTGATGGCTCTCACCCGGTGCGCCGCTATCGAGGCCGGCGGTCGAGGCGTGCGCATCAATGCCGTTGCCCCAAGCTTGGCAATGCATCCGTTTCTCGCCAAGGTCACCAGCGACGAGCTGCTCGACGAACTCACCCAACGCGAAGCATTCGGCCGTTACGCCGAGCCATGGGAGATCGCCAACGTAATGGTGTTTCTCGCCAGCGATTACAGCAGCTATATGACCGGTGAGGTCGTCTCGGTCAGTTCGCAGCACGCCTGACATGAGCACGCCCGGCCGCAGAGTTCACGAACCACTCACCGAGGCTGTTCTCACCGACGGGTTTCTGGCCGGCGAGATCGTGGACGACCCATGGCAACACCTCGAAGCGCTACGCGCTGTCGGACCCGTGTCGTGGAACGAAGCGGGCGGTTATTGGATCGCCAGCCACCACCGCGAAGTTCAGCAGGCATCAGTAGACCCCGCTCGTTTTTGTAGCGGGCAGGGAATCCTCACGTTCGAGATCGGGCATCAGTATCCGGCGCCGCCCACCATGATGCACACCGACCCGCCCGATCACACCCGCTATCGCACCCTGGTCGCTCCAGCGTTCAGGCCCTCGGCGATGAAGGCACTGCAGCCGCGCATCGAGGCCCATGCACAGCGTCTCTACAACTCGTTTGCTACGCAGTCGGTAGTAGATCTCGTGCACGAACTCACCGTGCCGTTTCCGTTGCTTGTGATCTGCGAGTTACTCGGAGTTCCCGCCGACGAATGGGAGAAGTTCTATCTCTGGAGCGAAGTGTCGGTGCCTGGCGCGTCGAACCACACCGCCGAAGAGAAGTTGGTCATTCAAGGCGAGATGGTGCGATATCTGCTTGGTGTAGTGGCTCACAAGAAATTGCACCCCAGCGACGACGTGTTCTCGATCTTGGCGGCAGCGGGTCTCACCGATTTCGAGATCGCAATGTTCGCCGTGCAGTTGCTCACCGCAGGCAACGAGACCGTGCGCAACACGATGTCGGCAGGCCTCGTGGCACTCGCTCAGAATCCCGATCAATGGCAGCGCCTACGCGCCGACCGCACCCTGATTGGGTCGGCCGCCGAAGAGATGCTGCGCTGGTCTAGTTCGGTCATTTACTTCATGCGTACCGCGGTGGCCGACACCGAACTTGGCGGCACACCCATCGCCGCTGGCGAACACGTGGTGCTGCACTACGGCAGCGCAAACCGCGACCAAGCCGCATTCGGCCCCACCGCTGATCAGTTCGATATCGGTCGCTCACCCAATCCGCATCTGGCTTTCGGCTTCGGCACTCACTACTGCATTGGGGCCGCGTTGGCACGCCAAGAAATAGCAGTAGTGCTCAACGAAGCCCTGAACCGATACGCATCGATCGAGTTGGTGGGCGATGTGAACCGCACGCGCAGTTCGATCATTGCCGGAATCAGCAAAGCCGAGTTTGCGCTCACCCCTGCGAGCTAGCTACGTAGCCGCCGATTAGGCGGCAGGAATCGCGCGAACCTGAAGGTGCTTGATGCCGTTGATGAAGTTCGAGCGCAGACGCTCGGCTGGCGCCACCTGCTCGAAGTGATCAACCTGCGCCAACAGTTCTTCGAACAAGATGCGCATTTCGAGACGAGCCAAGCTCACGCCGAGACAGTGGTGCGGGCCTCCCCCGCCGAACGCCACGTGTGGGTTCGGTGAGCGGGTGATGTCGAACTCGAGTGGGTTCTCAAACACGGTCTCGTCGTAGTT
Source organism: Actinomycetota bacterium (assembly GCA_037139095.1). Classification (GTDB taxonomy): domain Bacteria; phylum Actinomycetota; class Acidimicrobiia; order Acidimicrobiales; family Ilumatobacteraceae; genus WLMZ01. Next base: position 624 of record JBAXHD010000099.1, on the reverse strand, counting down.
GGCGGCCATGTAGTTGAGCATGACGGCGTCGCCTTCTTTGATGGTGACGCCATGCATCTCGATGTCGTGCGTGGCGGTGCGACGAAACTGCATCACCGGGGTGGCGAAGCGCAGGATCTCTTCGATTGCGCCATCGAGGTACTTGCCCGGATCGCTCTTGGCTTTGGCCCACTGATCGGGAAACTGCAGGAACGCATTCAGGCCGTGCGCCAGCGCGTTACGAGTGGTCTCGTTGCCGGCAACTGCGAGCAACAACACAAACAGGTCGAACTCATGCTCGCTGAGCTGCTGATCGCCTTCGGCCGAGAGCAACACGGTGATGATGTCTTGGCGCGGCTCGATCTTGCGGGCTGCAGCCAACTCGTTTGCATACATGTAGAGCTCGCCCATTGCGGCCTGTGCCATGTCGGGGGTGCCGGCATACTCGGGGTCAGAGTTACCGATCATCGTGTTCGACCAGGTGAACACCTTGTGGCGATCTTCGATGGGCAAACCAAGCAACTCGGCGATGGCCACCAACGGAAGCTCGGCAGCGATTTCGGTGACGAAGTCGAAGCTGTCCTTGGCGATGGCATCGGCCACAATGCTGCGGGTGACCTCGCGATAGTGACCCTCCATCGAGCG
>JBAXHD010000098.1:0-4520 GCA_037139095.1 Actinomycetota bacterium | reverse complement strand
GCACCCACAGCGATGGGCACGGGTTCAACATCGAGTGCGAGCAGTGCGTTGCGATAACACGGGTATCCGGGCTCAAGCACGCCCACGCGTTGGCCGGCATCGAAGCACGCCAAAAACGCGAGTGAGAAACCTGCAGACGCGCCAGCCACGATCATCACTCGATCTACCGGAACCTGCACGCCGTACCACTGCTGGTAATGCTCGGCGATGCGACGGCGCAGGCTCATCAACCCAGCAGCGTTGGTGTAGCCAAGTGGATCCTGCTGCATTGCTTGCATCGCTGCGGCAATCGCGGCGGGTGGTGCAGGCGTTGCGGGCTGGCCGATTTCGAGATGCATCACCCGGTGGCCGGCGGCTTCGCGCTCTGAGGCGCGCTTGCCCATTGCCATTGCGTGAAACGGAGGCACACGACCGGCGCGCAGAGACGCCGCTAAAGCGTTGGGCACGTTGTTCATCGCAGAACGTTGAAGCCAGCGGGCAGATCGTCGCGGCCCGAGAGCCCGCGGATGAGGTGCGGTACGTCGCCCGCAGTAATGAGCGTGAGCGCCACGATCTCGGCCACGGTTGGGTCGAGGTCGTCGTCTCGGCCGAGCGCGCGTTGCAGATCGAGCAGGTGTACACCAGCTTCAAGAATGCGAGTGGCGAGATACGGCAGCAAACCAATCTGCCCAAACGGTGTGCTCACAATCGCGTCGTCGGGGGCCAGACCAACGCGCACGCAAGCGGCCTCTACGGTGCTGCGCACAACGCCGACGAGATCGTCGTGCAACGCCGCGGCGGCCACGCGACTGCGCTCGGCGATCTCGTCATGCAATGTCGGATTGCCGCTCAACACACAGTGGTAGTAGTCGGCCGAGGTGTGCATCGTGAACTCGGTACTGGGCGACGCATCGAGATACAGCGACGCTGTGCTGAACGCGCGCAACGCATGGGCGACAAGCTCACGCACATTCCATTCGCCCAAGCCGTGCAGCTCAAGCTCTTCGTTTGAGAGCGACGCGGCTAGCTCTATGTAGGCCTCGCCGAGATGATCGAACGACGTTCTTAGCGCAGCGCCAGAGTGAAGCACCTATCCTCCAAACGGCCCAATGCGTAGCTCTCGTAGTCGATGCCGAAGTCGCTGTAGAGGTGGCGGCAACGCTCGCTCCATGCCAATGCCTCGGGCGACGAAATGCGATGCACCACTTGCATCACGCCGGTTTCGTACACGCGGTATTCGGCCCATGTGCCGGGGAAATCTTTGACGCAACCAATCTCGATGGTGGGCACATCAACCGCTGCGCTCATGGCGCGCACACGATGACGGTGGGTGTGGCCGGCGGTGTAGGCAATGATGCTGTTGCGGCGAGCCACCACTTCGACAAGACCTTCGCTGGCATCAGGATGCAAGCCGAAGTAACCCTCGCTGCGATGGCTATCGGCACCGCCCTGAGTCCACTGTTGATGGTGACCCATCACGATGACAGGAGTGTCGGTGTTGGCCGCGTGGTCATCGAGCCACATCAGTTGCTGCTCAGAAAAGGTGCCCGTGGTGGCACCGGGGATCACGGTGTCCATCAGCGCAACGCAAACGCCAGGCAGCTCTACCCACTGGTCGCCGTCGTAGCCGCTTTGAAACTTGTAGGCATCGTGGTTGCCGCGCACCACATGCAAGCGACCGTCGAACGCACCGCGGTAGTGCTGCTCGAACGCTTCCCACTCGTGTGGCTGACCGTCTTGGCTCAGGTCACCTTTTACGAACACCGCCCACGGGTTCAACGCGCTGATCTCGGCGATGGCACCACGGTTCATGATCTCGGGATACGGATCTTCGCCGGGAGCGCTGCGCTGAATGGGGCCCTCGGGATTGTTATCAATGCGGCCGCATTCGGTCTCACCAAAATGCACATCGTTGACCGTGGCAAACGTGCACAGCAGCTCGCCCTCGGGTCGAGTCAACGTGGTGACCCACTGGCCGTGAAGCTCGTAGGGAGTGTCGTGAGCAAGGTCTTCGTAGCGGTGCACCGTGGCACCGTCGTGCATCACGATCAGGTCGTTGGCAACAGTTGTGATATCCACACCGTCACCGTAGCCCGACGAGCCCGCTAGCGGCTCTGACGTGCCCGCCGGTTAGGCAGCGACCGATGCGAGTGCGGCAGCGATTGCCCGCATCAAGTCGTCGAGTCCGCTGGCACACACACGATGCACAGCAACCGATTGTCCGTATGGGTCGGCCACATCATCGGCGGGGTTATCACCCATAAGGTTGCGGGCGGTGCGGCCTTGGCCGAGATCGGTGAGCAGGTCGACGAGGGTGCCTTGGCGATCTACGCCCATCACACCCAAGCTGCGCACCATTTCTTTCGCGGTGAATGCTCGCTGAAACACACCGGGCGATGTTGTGGCAATGGTGCGCAGATGCTCACGTGTCATGCCCACAACAAGATCGGCGCCTTCGGTGTCGATGATGGCTCGATCCATCTTGCGCGGCGCATGCTGGGCGATGTCGAGGCCGTGTTCGTTCATCACCGCAACTGCGGCCGGATCAACCCGAAGGTTGTGGCTCTGCGTGCCCGCTGAGCGCACCTCGATATCTACGCCAAGGTTGAACGCGTGATGCGCCAGCAGCGCTGCGGCCATTGGCGACCGACACACGTTGGCGGTGCACACAACGAGAACTCGATACGTCATGTGCGGCGAGCCGTTCTAGCCCACGAAATCTTTGCCAAGGGCCACGATCACATCGCCCTTGTCGTCGGCCGCAGTGACTTGGCCACGGGTGAGCGGTTGCACAATGGCCGGGTCGAGGGCGAGCTGCTGCGCCACTGCCCTGGCGGCTTGCTCGAAGCCGGGCCGTGCGTAGATCTCTGACGAAAGCAACGAGCGCAAGGAGTTGACGGGCTGAGTGTTGGTGAACCCAACGCTGATGAGCTTGTCGGTTGTAGCGCTGGCAAGAAGCTGGCGAGTAGTTGCATTTGCAATTACCACCCGCACCGCAGCCTTGTCGAATGTGGAAGCCGTGGTGGTGGTTGCTGCGTCGGTGACGGCTGCTGAACTAGTAGCCGAGGTATCGGTAGGGGCAGTTGTTGACGCGCTTGCATCGGTGGCAGGAACACTGACATCGCCAGTTGAGGCGGGCTCAGTGATGATGGTGTTGTCTACCTTCGATGGCATTCCGGCAATGGCGAAGCCGGCGAGCAGACCCAAGATTGCGACCGCAATGAGAACGAGCGCAGAGCGTTTCACAGTGAGCCAGAGACCGGCTCGTCGGCATCGAATGTTGGGGCAGGGAACCCGCCGATGCCAGGAATGGTGGTGGGCGCTGGCGATGGCATAGACACCGACGTGGGCCCTTGGTCGCGACCGAAGCGACGGCGAGTTGGGTGATCGGCACCTGGGCCGCTTTGCTGGCCGCCGTAACCGCCATAGCCCCCGTAACCGCCATAACCGCCGTAACCGCCGCCACCCTTGTCGGCGGCACGGTTCAGCACGGTGCCGAGCAACGGCGCCTGCACCTGCTGCAGCTTGGCCAAGGCTTGTGCGGCTTGCTTGTGCGATGTGCGCCCCGAGTGGGTGACCAAGAGCACGCCCTGCACGGCGGTGGCCAAGGCAATGCTGTCGCTGACGGGCAGCACTGGTGCAGAGTCGATGATGACCATTTCGTATTGTTCGGCCAACTGCGAGATGAGCGAGCGCATGCGCCGACCGCCCAACATTTCGCTGGGGTTTGGCGGCACGGGGCCGGCCTGCAACACGTCGAGATTGTCCATCACGAAATGCATCGACAACTCAAGTGGGTCACCGAGCAACACTTGGCTCAAACCGCGATCGTCGGTGAGCCCAAACACTTCGCGCAGGCGAGGCTTGCGCAGGTCGGCCTCGACCAGCACCACGCGCACGCCGGCTTGAGCAAACACCACAGCAAGGTTTGCGGCTGTGGTGGTCTTGCCATCGCCGCTGAGCGGACTGGTTACTTGCACCACGCGCACTTCGCTATCGAGACCAAGGAACTGAACGCCGGTGCGCAAACCGCGGTATGCCTCGACCGCCAAAGCACTTGGCTGACTGATTGCGATGGGGCGCTTGTCGGGGGCTGCTTCAATAGGCACCACAGACAACACCGGCAAGCCACCAGTGGCCCGCTCGAGATCGTCGGTGCTGCGCAGCGAATCGTCGAGGTAATCGAGCAAGAACGCTGCGCCAAGGCCCAGCAACAAACCAACCACCAATGCAAGCGCAGCGGTGCGCACCGGAGTGGGCTCAACTGGCGTGGTGGGCCGCTCGGCATCGCGCACGCTTTGTGCGCCACCGGTGGCGAGCGCTGCGTCTACCTGCAACTGATCAAGGCGCTGCTTAAACAACGCCTGCTGATCAACCAACACGCGGCGCTGGGCGGTGACATCGGCGGCCGTGGCAGTTCCATCGGCAAGCTGCTGATCGAGCGCATCGATCTGCGTTTGCAGCTCGGTGACCTTCTTCTGCAATTCGGCACCGGCAGTAACCAACGAGTTCACCGATTGCTCACGCTTGATCTCGATGTA
>JBAXHD010000097.1:0-4523 GCA_037139095.1 Actinomycetota bacterium | reverse complement strand
TCCACGGCGAAGCCGAGCGCATCATGGTCAGCCTCGACGCCGTGGGTAACACCACCAAGGCCGTCACCAAGGGCTTCGCCATCGGCTCGGCGGTCATTGCCGCTGTGGCACTGTTCGCAAGCTTCATCGAGACCGCAGCCAACGAGACCCTCACCAAGGACGTGATCGAAAAGGCGCTGAAGACATCTCGCGGCGTGTTCGACCTCATCCCCATCAACGTCGCAGACCCGAAGATCTTCATCGGTCTGCTCATCGGTGGCGCAGTGCCATTCATGTTCAGCTCGCTGGCAATCCGTGCGGTTGGCCGTACCGCTGGCGTGGTGGTGCAAGAGGTGCGTAAGCAGTTCGCCGACGGCAAGATCATGCGCGGCGAAAAGGAGCCCGAGTACGGCCCGGTCATCGACATCTGCACCGAGGCATCACTGCGCGAGCTCGCCACACCAGCACTGCTCGCCGTGCTCACGCCGGTCATCGTCGGCTTCGGCATCAGCTTCTACGCTCTCGGCGCATTCTTGGCCGCAGTCATCTTGGTCGGTCAGCTGATGGCCAACTACCTGTCGAACTCAGGTGGCGCTTGGGACAACGCGAAGAAGTACATCGAAGACGGCAACCACGGCGGCAAGGGCAGCGATGCTCACAAGGCAGCCGTCATCGGCGACACCGTTGGTGACCCATTCAAGGACACCGCCGGCCCAGCACTGAACCCATTGATCAAGGTGATGAACCTGGTCTCGTTGTTGATCCTGCCCGCCATCATCGGCCTGCAGCACAACGACGGTGCCCGCTTCTCGATCGCAGCCGCAGCGCTGGTTGCCCTCATCGGAGCCCTCATCTACAGCTCACGCCAGAGCAACAGCATCGGCGGAGCCATTAAGGCCTAGTAGTGCTAGCCCGTCAGGGCAACACAACAACTCAGATAAAGACTGCTGCCCGGACCTCGTGTCCGGGCAGCAGTCTTTTGGGGCGATAGGTTGGCCGACGTGCTTGCCCTCTTCAACATCGAGTCGTGGATCCAAAACGGTGGACTACTGCTCCTCGCCGCCATCGTGTTCGCCGAGTCCGGCCTCTTCATTGGCTTCTTCCTACCGGGCGACTCGCTGCTATTCATCGCCGGTTTCTTCACTGCGTCGAGCGCTACCGACAACACGTTTCACCACTCGCTGCTTGTGACAGCCACCGTTGTGGTGGTGGCCGCGATCGCTGGCGATCAGGTGGGTTACATGTTTGGCCGCAAGGTAGGGCCATCGTTGTTCTCTCGACCCGAGAGTCGCTTTTTCAAGCCCGCCCATGTTGAGCGAGCTCATGCATTTCTCGAGCATCACGGCACGAAGACCATCGTGATGGCTCGCTTCGTGCCAGTGGTGCGCACATTCGCCCCCATCGTGGCAGGCATCGGCAAGATGCGCTATCGCACGTTTGTTTCGTTCAACGTAATCGGCGGACTCCTGTGGGGCGCCGGACTCACCACGCTTGGCCATTTCTTGGGCGATGTTGATGTCGTGAAGAACAATGTCGAACTGGCCAGCGTGGGCATTGTGGTGTTGTCGCTGATTCCAGTTGGCCTCGAGTTCTTGCGTCATCGCCGCGCTGCGACTGCAAGCTAAGAAACCGGCCGCACGCCGGGGCCGAAGCTCACGAAGAGGTCCACCACCACATGGGTGGGCACCGAGACATAAACGCAAATTTCTTCGCTCGCGCTCACCGAAATGGTGGCAGCCTCGGCCACTGTTTGACCCGTAGCGAAGTTCACATTCGAAACGAATGGCGGCGTCGCGCTGCACGGGTATGCCGTTGCGAATCCCGCCGATGCCGGATCTGTGACCGTTACGTTCAGCGTGACAGCAGTGGGCACTTGCGCCCACGCCTCTGCGGTTACAGGCTGCACGAACGAGGGCACGGCCACGTGCAAGACCGAGCCGCCGCCAAGCCTGTTGCTGCTCGTCGATGTGGTGACTTCGCGGGTATCTGCTAGGCGCTGAACCCGACCTGACATTGGATAGCCAGTGCCTACGCTTGTCGAAAAGTCGGCCGTGACATCGACCACGAGATGCGTGGGAGCCGATGTGTAGAAACAGATTTTGCCGAGCGCACCAATGGCCGATGTTGCTGGGGTCGACACCGTCTGACCCGCCGCAAAGTTCACATTCGATGCCCATGGTCGGGCGCCGCCGCACGGGTACACCGTGACGAAACCGGCCCAGCCAGGCTCGGTGACAGTCACGCTGAGCACGGCCGCAGTTGCGTCGGAGGCCACGCCACCAACGCCAGCCACTGGCAGTTCATGCACAGCCCCAGCGGCGATCTTTTCACCCAACGAGGCACGGCTATCAAGCAGCCTCACGGGAGCAAAGGTATGAAGCGCGCCTGAGCCCACGGTGGCGCTCCACGCACCGTCTACGTCGATCACAACGTGCGTCGCCACCGACGTATAGACACACACGCCACCGTTGGCACCAACGAAGACCGTTGCCGCGTTCGACACGGTGAGACCAAGAGTCGTGTTGAGATTCGATGCCCAGGGCCGGGCCGTATCGCACGGGTACAGCGTGATGAAACCGCTCGCGTCGGACTCGGTTGCGGTAACGCTGAGCAACACAGCGATCGCGTCGGCGGGGATGCCCGATCGGCCAACCATCAACAGTTCGTGGGTTGACCCCGCCGCGTATTTCAATGCCCCATCGCGAGTGTCGAGCAGTCGTGTCGGAGTCATCGCGACGAAGCCGGGCAGCGTCACCGAACCAACGAACTGGTGGTCGATCGAACCCGACGCGTTTGTGGCGGCGATGGTAAACGTGAACGCGCTGGCGACCCATGGGACACCGGTGATCGCGCCAGTGACTGAGTTCAGCCACAGCCCTATCGGCAGCGATCCGGCGGTGACCGCATAGGTGGGCGGCAGCACGCCCGAGGCCGCTACGCCATCGGTGAACGACGTGCCGACAACAACCTCTCCGATCGTCACGTCAATCCATGCGGGCGCCTCAAACACATAGCCGGTGAACTGATGCGACGTTGCATCACCGATGCCATTGGTTGCGCTCACAGTGAAATCAAAGGCTCCACCTGGCGTGAGGGGTGTACCAGTGATGCTGCCGGTAGTCGCGCTGAGCAACACTCCGCTCGGCAAGAGTCCATGGGTGACCGAATACGTGGGGTCGGGCATGCCAGTAGCCAACACTGCGTCGGCGAACAGCGCGCCAACAACCATTTGACCAAGGACCACATCGGTCCATTGCGGGGATTCGTCAACCGTGCCCGTGAAGTCGTGGTTGATGGAGCCCGACGCGTTGGTGGCGGCGATCGTGAAGGCGAACGCGCCAGAGTGCGACGGGATACCCGAGATTGCCCCGGTCAACTCGGCCAGCGACAGCCCTATCGGCAGCGATCCGGCGGTGACCGCATAGGTGGGCGGCAGCACGCCCGAGGCCGCTACGCCATCGGTGAAGGTGACGCCAACAACCATCGCGCCAAGCGCTGTGTCGGTCCATGCAGGCTGCTGTCGTGTCGTGAACGACAGAATTGCGCCGTCGGTAGAACCCACCGCGTTTGTGCCAGACGCTCTGAAGTAATAGGTGGTGCCGGTGGTCAAGGTTGAAAGGTTCAGCGACACCGAGGTGTCGACGGTTCCGACCACCGGAGATTCAGTCGCGGCAGTGGAGGTGCAGCCCGCGAGATCTGGCGCCGTGCCCCAGCAAAACGCCACGCTTGTGTCGCTGTAGCCAGCGTTCACTGTGCCGTGCAGGGTGGCTGCAGTTTGGTCGATATCGGTAGCGGCCAGAGTCGTCACGGATGGAAGATCGGCCACGTGAATGGTCACCGTGGTCGACCCACTCGTGGTCGGGCTCGGCTGGGTGTCTACGGCGACATACGTGAAGCTGTCGTCGCCCACGAAGCTGGCCAGCGTTGGCGTATACGTAAACGACCCAGTTGAGCTTGCGCCAACAGCCATCGTTACCTCACCGTGCGAGGCCGCCGTGAACGAGTTCACTCTGAGCTGAGATCCACCAACGTCGTTATCCAGTACACCCGCCGGAGTCGACCCAGCCGTTGCAGCGAACGTGTGTCCCGCAGCTGCCGAGTAGGTGTCTGCGGTTGTCGTTGGCGCGGCATAGGGACTCAACGCTGCCGGACACGACGCTCCATCGCTTTGCGCGGGCATATCGGCTAGCGAAGCGACAAGCACTGCAGTGGTTGATGCGGGCGACGCCAACGAATACAAGCGATCTTCTAGGTCCCTAAAGAAGAACAGCGCGCCCGATGAGTCGGCGAACGCGGCACCATGGACCTGTCGAGGAGAGGATCCTGTAATGACCTGAATACTTACGCTGGCGGCGGTCGTGACCCCAGATCCGTCAATAGTCAGCGCAGCTTTGTACAGGACACTTCCGCTGAAGCCATAAGCCACATCGCCAGCAATCACAATGTCCCAAGCTCTATCGAAGTCCCATACAAGACCAGTTGGCGTTAACGGCGTCGCAACCAACGTGTCGACGTTGATGTCGAACCAGCTATCTGCAGCGGTG
>JBAXHD010000096.1:0-4600 GCA_037139095.1 Actinomycetota bacterium | reverse complement strand
CGATCAGCGCAAAACCCATCAGTATCCACAGCAGCCCCACGCCTCGGTAGCGGCGGATAGCCCTATTCGTTGTTGCGGCGGTTGGCGCAGCAGGATCTTCGTCGAAGCTCATCCCTGCCCCTCGCCGCCGTCATCCACCGGCGCATGGTGCCCGCGATTTGATTGGAGCGCAAGTGCGAATGCTGGCGCGCAACACTCAGCGACGAGCGGCAGTCTTCGCACATGCCACGAGGTACGCCTCAGCGAAGTCCAGCCGATCGACTTCGTAGACCTCAACGGCGCGAAGCAGCAGTGCGGGGTCGACGGTGGTCATCGAGCGCATGGCGATGAGCGATCGCATCGCGTTGGCGACCTGGTCGCGAGGGGCCTTGTAGAACGACTTGAGGACGTACACAGTCTCGGCAACGATCAGGTCGGCCAGATACAGCTCGGGTTGGCTGGCGAGGAATGCGGTGGCGCCGAGCCACAGCGCCTCACGGACCGACTTCGGGACCGTGATCTGACCCTTCGAGCTCATCTTCGCTGCGATCTCCATCCACATCTCCTTACTCGTGGCTACATGTAAGGATGCCGCACCATTGGTGAACGCAGACTCCTGCCGAAATGGCATGCTGTTCGGATGTTCGACGACCGTGCCCTTGCCTTCCTCGGCCAAGTCCGCTTCGCCCGTCTGGCCACCGTTGGTCGCGACGGCTTCCCCCACAACGTTCCGATCTGGTTCGACATCGAACCCGTTGCCGACGGCTCGCACGACTTGCTGTTCGTCTCAGATCGCGCGGCAGCCAAGACCCGCAACGCGCTCGTTAACCCACGAGCAGGCGTGACCATCGGCGGCGAACGCGCCGACGCTCAGGGCTACTTGATCCGCGGCACCATCACCGTCGAGGACGACCCCGGCCAGGCAGTGACGCACCGCATGATTGACCGCTACGAGGCCGGCACCCCTCGGGCCGCAGAGCTGCGTGAGGCCTGGAAGGACGACGACATCGTCGTGCTTCGCCTACGCCCGATGTCGATCGTCAACGTCTGGGGTTGAGCCAGTAGTTCTCGGCGGCAGAGTTCGCCGTTGCCGGACTATCTGCAGCTACGCGCGGCAGTAATCGATCAGGTGGGCGTGTCTCGCTGAACGTCACCCATGCTCATCTGGCCACGCGTACCCATCACAGCCCACGTACCTACCCTGCGCTTCTTCGATTCTTTGTGTGGCTCCACGCAATCCGCGTGCAACGGTTCATCGTTGATGGTCACGGTGTCATCACCGCTCCGGAACCCGATCCCACAAATCCGACATGCCGACATGGTTCACCTCTGAACTCATACTGCTGGAACAACGATGAAACGACAAACACTTCGACGCGATCAGCGGACTACGGCTTCGTTCGCTTCGACATTGGTTCTGGGCCACACCTCAGGGTTGGAAGCTAGCGGCGGCATGGAGAACGCCGGCAACGACTTTGGCTGGTTCCGCGTTGGGGTTGGCTGCAACCGAACGCAGCCATGGCTCACCGTTGATGATTGTGCTCGACACCCAGACGTCGTGAGGGAGGTGCCGCTTGATGTCATCGACGCTCACACTCTTGTGGCGCCAACAGAGCACACCGCTGTTGGGAGCTGACCTCGATTCGAGATCAGCGTGGGCATCGACAAGTCTGGCGAGTTCGTCGATGAGCAACATCGTGCGATCGATCATGCCGGCGATGCCTTCACGACCGTAGGCGACAAGCATGGCCAGGAGCGGCACTGCGATGGCGCCGTGCGATCCCAGGATCCCTACGTTCGGAACTGCGAGATATGCGCCGTCGATGCTGATGGACTTGTGCGCCGATTCATGGTCGGCGAACAGAACGAACGCCGACTCCTTCGGCTGGAAGAGCCATTTGTGAGCAGACATCGCCACGCTGTCGGCGTCCTCGATTCCATCGAGTAGATGTCGGTAACGGTCACTGAGACGCAGCGGTCCCGACCATGCCGCGTCGACGTGACGCCAACGAGCGAGGCGGGCTGCATCGAGCGATTCGATTTCACCGGAACTCGTAGTGCCCGCCGTGATGACGGCAACAGCGTTCGTGAGATCGTCCGCCGCGGACCAATCTTCAATGACTCGGTGTTCCATGCCAAGCAGGTGCGCAGCCTTGCGAATACTGAGGTGAGCGCCGGTTCCCGACGCAACGACGCGGCACCCGCTTTCGCGTGCTGCCCAGATCGCTGTGAGGTTGGCAACGGTGGAGCCCGGTGTCATGTGCCCGCCTGACATGCCGAAGAACGGAGCGATCCAATCGACTGCGAGCCTCTCGAGTTCTCGAGCGCGCGGTGCGGTGTCGGGATGCAGCAGGTTCTGGTTCCGACTCGCGGTCCACAGATGCATCGCCCACGTGATCGACGGCGTGGGTGGATCCATGTGAGCGAAGAACCCTGGCGCTCCTAGATCTCGGCTCTGACCAAGCACATCATCGAACATCGCTGAGAGCGCAGCGTAGGCACCGATGCCAACTTCCGGAAGGCTTGTCGGCAGCCGCTCTGAGGGCTCGGCCATTTCAGATCCGGTCAACAGTGCAACAGCGCGCAACAAGAGCTGCTCGTCCGGCTTGAAATCCTCTGGTTTCATCGCGCCATTCTGTCTCAGCTTCCGGGAACTCAACGAGGCATTCGCCGAGCCCGGGGCGGCGTTCGGGAGTTCGTCAGCAACAGCCAAAGCCGCAGTGCTGCGGCGAGTAACATCAGCGCTCATGATCCGTCGCGTCGGCAAGAACCTGGCGGTGCTCGCGCCCGACAGTCCTGAGGTTCCCCAAGCATCGGTGCAACTCGAGCGCGACGGGTACACCGTGTTGCGAAACGTGCTCTCGGTCGGCGAGATCGCAGCGCTCGTAGCCGATGCCGACCACGCGTTCACTGGCCGCGATACTGACCATTCGCGGCGCAGCGACGACGAGTACCGGTATGAGATGCTGAACCACAGCGAGTGCGCCCATCGCACCGTTGGCCACCCCCGCATCCTTGAGGTGATCGAACCGCTTCTTGGCGACGACTGCCACGTCATCGCCAACACGCTGTGGCGCAACGGCCCCGATTTCGCGGGAGGCCCATGGCACTGCGATGCCGGTCCACACGTGCCTCGTCCAGCCGACGTGCCATGGGACGACCGCATTCCCTACCCCGTGTTCGCGATCGGCGCACACATCATGCTCCGCGACTGCGCCATCGCTGACGGGCCCACGGCCGTGCTCTCCGGCAGCCACCGTTCGGGGATGCTCCCGCCGGGACAGCATGCGTTCGACACCGATCTCACCTACGAAAACCGGCCCGCAGTTCTGCTCGAGGCGGCGGCCGGCGACGTAGCTCTGTTCGTCAGCGACGTGTGGCACCGCGGCACACCGTCCAACGGCGGCAGAGGACGCCTCTTTCTCCAAGCTCACTATGGCCGGCGCGATATCGCTCAACGTCTCCGGCTCACCGCCCACGTGAACCACCTGTCGGCCGAGGCAATTACATGGGCCGACACGCCACGCCGACGCGAACTAGTGGGCCTTCACGACCCGTACTTCTACGACGGCTGATGAGATCTCCACAAGTGGGCCAGGCGTCGACTATCTGCGAGTAACCGCTAGGCCCGCGTTTAGGACACAATGGCCACCATGACCGCCGGCTCACATCCCCAAGACGCCCCACGTAACGACCGAGCAGTGAGCGATGCACACAAAACCCACCTCGCTCCGCGCGGTGTGTCCGCCTGCTTCACGCCGCTCACGACCATCGCGTACGTACTGGTGATCTTCTTGCTCGACATCTTGGCTGGCGCGGCCATCGAATACGGATCGGTGTTCAGCAAGGACACGACCCTGTTGCTCGAGGGGCTCGATGTGGCGTTGGTCGTCGCCTTCCTAGCAACCACCGCTTTTGTCATAGTGGCCAGCATGACTGGCCGAGATCACCTGCGCCACCGCGCTCTCATCGTGTACTTATTTGTGGCCACAGTTCAAACCATTGCCGCCGTGGGGGCACTCGTCGTTACCGCACGCGTGCGTAAAGACGAGTACTTGTGGGGCCTCGTCGACGTAGGCGCGGCATACATCGCAATCGCTGCCGTCTTCACCGGGTGGTACTGGCTGCTCGACGGCATCGTGCCAGGCGGCGCGTTCGTGTTTCCGGGTCGAGGCGGCGAGGATCTCGCACGACCGGAGCTCATCGACTACGCATTCATCTCGTTCAACACCAATGCCACCTTTGGACCCACCAGCGAGACGGTCGTGTCTCGGCGAGTGAAGCTCGTGATGATGTTTCAGACGATCCTCTCGCTACTTGTGCTGCTCGTGCTCGTGGCCCGCTTAGTGAGCACCGGCCGGGGTTAACGCTTCTTTGCTGGCCTCCGCGTTGCGTGCGGCAGCGTGTGTGTCGCGTTTGATGTATGCGTTTGATGGTTTCTTGATTTGGGGGTTGACGATCGAACACATGTTCGATTACGCTATCTGCATGGATGAGCTCACCACACTGCTCAACACCGCAGGCCTCATGGTCGCCGAGCACGCGTGTCGCCCCATGAACTCTGATACCCGCCGCCAAACAATCCTTGCGTGCCAACAACTCCTCGACCGCGTCCGCGTCG
>JBAXHD010000095.1:0-4717 GCA_037139095.1 Actinomycetota bacterium | reverse complement strand
GAGATCGAGGGCAGCACCGCAACGCGCTTGCCAGCCAACGGGTGCGTGCCGAGACGAGCCTCCCATTGCCCCGACGACTCGAGGGTCGATGGGTCATAGCTATCGACGCCTGCGCATACGTCGTAGTAGCGAGCAGCATCACGCACCGAGCGCGACAGATTGCCAAAGAGCACAGTGTTGGGACGCATGAACGCATGCGGTGCGCGGGTGATGCGGCCGAAGGTGCCCTTCATTCCCAGCAGGCCGGTGTAACCCGCCGGAATGCGAATGGATCCGCCGCCGTCGCCACCAGTAGCCAGCGACACCAGACCGCCCGACACCGCTGCGGCCGAACCACTCGACGAGCCACCAACCGTGCGACCAGGGCGCCATGGGTTGTGGGTGACGCCGTTGATCTTGGTGACACTCACATTGAGGCCGCCGAACTCGCTGGCGGTCGTTGACCCAACCGGGTTCGCTCCGCCCCGATCGATGAGGCGCAACACATGATGCGATGTCTCCGTGGCGAGGCGCCCCTTAAACACCATCGAGGCTTCGGTGAACGGCCAACCCGCTACAGGCTCAAGCTCTTTAATCGCTGCGGGCACACCGCCAAACGGCATGGTGATGTCGGCTGTCGCAGCGCGCTCGAGAGCCGCCGTGAAATCACGATGCACAAACGCGTTCAGTGTGGACGATTCGATCGCCCCGATCGTGGCCTGCAGTTCTTCGAGCGGCGACCGCTCCCCTGCCCTGAACGCATCGACCAACGAACACGCGTCACCCTGCCATGGCTGCCCCGCTGTACTCATATGAGTAACCCTCCTACCTGTTCGTTACACACAGTGAGAGTCTGCCCGGTCAGCGGGTCGCGGCGTGGGGTCAGAAGTGATCGGCTCGCTTACGAAAACCGGCTCATGTCAACTACGGTGCTACCTCGTTGCGGGCGCACAGTCGCGCATCGCAACCAACGCGAAGGACACTTAACCATGGCACTGATGGCATTCGGCACGCACGAGGCTCGGCGAGCTCAAGTAGCAACTATGCGACTCGTCGCAACAGCCATGGACACTCGCCCATTCGATGGCGGAACGGCCGATCTCGTTCGCATGTTCGCTGGGCTGATGGGCTGCGCCGGTTGCCACGGCTTCGAAGAGTCGCTCGACTTCTCTGACCTCACCGGCGACACGGTCCCGTGGTCGAACAGTGACGAAGCGATCGCCATGATCGGCGAGCTCATTGCTGACTTCAACGACCGCATCGAGGCCGCCAACTCCGGACTGCTCGTAGCGCTGTTCGCCGATACTCCAGATCTTGAAGGTCTGCTCGCCGCCCGCGACATTGCACGCGGCCTCGGCTGCGACGATTCGTTGATCGACGGCGTTGTAGCCGTCGCCAGCGAGCGCGCTGCGTCAGCAAAAGCCGACCTATTCCGCCGCTTCCTCTCCGAGCGCATCGCGGTCGAAGCCGAGACCATCCGCGATCACATGGATCGTCACGATCTCGGCTCAATCACTCGACCACCAACGATCGAGCGCTATCACCGTCTCATCGCCGACGCCCCCGAGGGTTCGCTCGGCGCCGAGATGCGTCGCTTCTACTCAGACGCACGCTTCGATATTCCTGGTACACCGGGCACCCCTTTGCCAGTCGAGTTCCTCGGCTCGCACGACGTGCACCATGTGCTCGCCGGCTACAACACATCGGCTCAAGGCGAGGCCTACACCGCTGTATTCAATGCGGGCAACGCCACAGCGGGAATCGGTTGGCTCACGGTGGTGTTGTTGCAGTGGCATCAGGGCATCAAATTGGGCGTGTTCCCTGAAGGCCACTCACACCTCGATCCAGCGATGGTGGCCGATGCTGCCTTGCGCGGTTCTCAAACCGGCACCGACGTGTACGACGCGAATTGGGACTGGATGTCGCTGCTCGACCAGCCGCTCGACGAGGTTCGCGCTTCGCTCGGAATTCCGCCCGGCGGCCAGGTGGCCCACGGCGAATCATGGAACAACTGACAGATTGAGTCGACAAGCTAGATCCCTGTAGGTTGCCGCCCCATGAGCCACGACGACACTTACATCATCAAGGGCGGCATTGCCGGGCGTGATCGCCTCCGAGTGCTCGGCCGAGCGCTGCAAGCCACAACCACTGCGTTCCTCCAACGTGCCGGCGTCACCACCGGTGGCACATGCCTCGATGTTGGATGCGGGGGCGGAGATGTTGCGTTGCTGCTCGCTGAGTCGGTGGGCCCAAGTGGTCGCGTCGTCGGACTCGATCTCGATGCAGAGAAACTTGAGCTGGCAGCCGCCGAGGCCAACGCGGCACAGATCAACCAGATCGAGTATCGCGTCGGCATGGTTCAGGAACTCGATGATCAAGGCACCTACGACGTGGTTTACTCGCGCTTCTTGCTCACCCATCTTCCCGAGCCGGTTGAGGCGCTCAAGACCATGGCTGGCGCAGCTCGCCCCGGCGGCGTTGTGGCCATCGAAGACATCGATTTCGGCGGCAGCTTTTGCTACCCCGAGAATGCGGCCTACGCGCGCTACTGCGAGCTCTACACACAGGCAGCACTTGCCCGCGGTGTAGACCCGTACATCGGGCGACGTCTGCCCGCGTTGCTCGCCGAGGCTGGCCTCACCAACATCGTGCTCAATGTTGAAGCACCGGCAACGTTCAACGCCGACGTCAAAGCGGTGTCGCCGCTGACCCTCGAGAATATCGCCGACTCCACGATCACTGCGGGCCTTGCTACGCGCGAAGAGATGGATCAGCTCATCGCCGAGATCTGGGCGTTCGCCGATGAGCCACTGTCGATTCTGAGCCTGCCGCGCATCGTGCAGGTCTACGGCACCGTCGCCAGCTAACGGCCACTGGCTACCGGCTAGCTACCAACGACGCTTTTCGCGTCGTTGTAAATCGTCCCGAGACGGTCAAACGACGAGTTCACGGCTCCAGATTTCATTGTTGCCAACTCGGCATCGGTAAAGAACACCATCTCTTTCAAGGGGAGGTCCCGGGTGAGCTGCTTGACGCCTGAAATGCCGGTGTTGAAGCCGTGGTAGTTCAGTTCGTTCTCGCTGTTGGCCGGATCAAGAATGAAGTTGATGAAGTTGTACGCAGCATCGACATTCTTGGCGCCTTTGAGAATGCACCAGTTGTCCATCCAGATGTCGGTTACCGGCGCACCAATGCCCCACACATAGCGACTTGGGTCCCCGCCTGCATCGACGACGCCCTGCAGCGCCAAGCGAGCCATACCATTCCAAACCTGCGCCAGCGTAACGGTTCCGTTCACCACATCACCAGAGCCATACGAGTTGAAGGCCTTTACGTGCGGGGCGAAGTCCTTCATGAACGCCGCATAGGCGTCGAGATCTTCGGCCTTCTCGGTGGTCCAATCCACGCCGTTTGCCCAGAAATAGATTCCAGACTGAATCGGCCGGTCTTTTGCATCATGTCCGGGTTGGTGCTGGGACTTGATGTTCGGCCCGGGTTCGAGCGTAGTAGTTGTGCTCGAATTCGGCTGGTGGGATGTCGCCGATTTCGCTGTGTAGGCGGCGTTGGTTGAACCAGTCGACGTAGGTGAGGGTGGCGAGCTCGACGTGTTCTGCGTTGCGCCAGGGGCCTTGGCGACGGATGAGTTCGGTTTTGTAAAGCGCGTTGACGGCCTCGGCCATTGCATTATCGTATGAATCGCCGATGCTGCCGATTGACGCAAGCGCGTGTATTTCGGCGAGGCGTTCGGTGTGCGCAACGGAGGTGTATTGACTTCCCGCATCGGAATGCGCAATCACGCCTCGCAGCACTTGGGTGCGACGCGAGAAGATCGCCATGTCCAATGCGTCGGTGACCAAATCGGCGGTCATCGTCGCCGCGGTGCGCCACCCAACAATCATGCGTGAGTGCACATCAATCACGAACGCGGTGTACACGAAACCGGACCATGTTGATACATAGGTGAAATCGCAAACCCACAACTGGTTTGGTCGCTCAGCTCGGAACTGGCGCTTCACCAGATCCGGTGCACGCGGCGAAGACTTGTCCGGCCTGGTCGTGATCGTTGTTTTCGACCTCGTCACGCCGCGTATACCCAGCTCACGCATCAACCGGGCGATCCGATCCTTGTCGAGGTTGATGCCATGCTCGCGACGCATGGCAGCTTTCATTTTGCGTCGCCCATACACGCCGTAGTTCGCGTTGAACACCTCAAGCAAGACTGGTTTGATCGCGTCGTCGGCGAGCCGGCGGGCACACACCGGACGCGACATCGCCGAACGCACAGCGCACGGGGCGACCTGCAACACTGTGCAGATCGGCACGACCCCATGATGACGATGAGCAGCCACGAACGCCGCTACCTCTTTTGGCGGTCGAGCGCCGCCCCGAAAAAAGCTGCAGCGTCCTGCAAAATCGCGTTTGCTCTCGCGAGCTCACGATTCTCTTTACGCAACGCTGCGTTTTGCACTCTGAGTTCTTCAACCGAGCCCGGCGACACAACAGCGCGATGCTTAGCCGGCGCGGATTGCTTCAACCAGCTATACAACGTCACCGCCTTCACCGACAGCTTCGGAGCAAGACGTTCACACGCATGCTTACGCGACTCGTCCGCCTCCATCTCCTCGAGCACAAACCTGACAGCCTGGTCCTTGAACTCAGGCGTATATTCCTTGCGTACTGGCATCTCGTAATCCTCTCAGGATCTTCGAGGACATGATGCAAAACTCCGGCCGATTCA
>JBAXHD010000094.1:0-4907 GCA_037139095.1 Actinomycetota bacterium | reverse complement strand
CGACGCCGCAATCATCACGCTGCGCGAAGTTCTCATCGAGCGACCCGACCGCGAATCGTCCGCAGCGTTGCTGATGGAAACGCTGTACCGCAGCGGTCGGCAACCCGAAGCACTAGCCGTATACGCCACCTTGCGTGACCACCTGCTCAACGAATTTGGAGTGGATCCAACGCCTCGGCTGTCCGAGCTAGAAGTCGCGATTCTGCGCCACGACCTCACGCCCACGGCGCCCCCCGCTGACGCACCGAGGAGCATCCGCCGAGCCACGATGCCGCATCGGGCGAGCAGCTTTGTGGGCCGCTGCCACGACGTAGACGGACTGGCTGCATTGCTCACCCGCGTCAGGTTCGTCACCGTGCTTGGCCCAGGCGGAATCGGCAAGACCAGCCTCGCGTCTGAAGTCGCAACGAAGGTCGAGGGCGTCGGCACTCGTGTCGTTGTGGCCGAACTCGCCGACCTTGCTGAGGGAACCGACCTTGCTGCAGCACTTGCCGGTCGAATCGAAGCCCCAACCCAAGCCACAGAGTCGCCACAGGATGCCCTTGCCCACCACCTCGCTAGCGCTCCCACTCTGCTGTACCTAGACAACTGCGAGCATCTCCTCGAGAGCGTGGCCGATCTCATCGCAAGCCTGCTGGGGGCGTCACCCACTCTGCGCATCCTCGCAACCAGCAGAGAACCGATCGGCGCCGAGGGCGAGCATCGCTGGGTGATTCACGGCCTGCCAATAGCCGACGCCGAGCAGTTGTTCGTAGATCGAGCAGGTGCTGCACGTGCGGAAGCAGAGTCGTTGCGCGGCGACGCACGCGTTCGGTTGTTGTGCGAACGACTTGATGGCGTTCCTCTAGCACTTGAACTCGCAGCCAGGGCATTGGCCTATATGTCCCTCGACGAGATCATCAGTGGTCTCGACAATCGATTCGAGCTACTCAACCGCAACCGACGCTCTGCTCCCGATCGCCATCAAAGTCTGGAGGCAACGCTCGATTGGTCGTACCAACGACTGCAACCGTTCGAGCAGCAGGCCTTCGATCGGCTGGGGGTGTTTGCCGGAAGTTTCAGCGCCGCAGATGCGCGTCAATTGGTAGGACCGCATGCGGCCGATGTCATTGCGACTCTGGTCGACCGATCGCTGGTGGGTGTCGATCCTCTCGCAACGCCGGCACGATACGAACTGCTCGACACGATGCGCGCATATGCCCGGCGCAATCGGGGTGATCAACTCGACATCGATCGGGCTGCGCTCGCCCATTTCGTATTGGACTATGCCATTACGGCCTCGGCACGCACGTCGGGGCCAGATGAGTCGAAGTGGTTCAACGACCTTCGAGCGAGCATGGCCAACCTCCGACAGGCGTACCAATACTTCGTCGAGACGCGCAACGACAACCACCGCGTGCGCCTCGTCGCTGCGCTCGCCATGTGGGCATGGCAATGCGACCAAGCCGAAGTTCTGGCGTGGGCGCTTGAGACCGCCCTCGACGTCTCCGTCACCGACCCTGAACTTGCGGCGTACGCATTTGCCGCTGCAACCATCACGCGGTCTCGATCGAATGAGTTGTTCGAAGGCGCCGACACCGCACAGCGAGCCGCGATCGTCACGCAATCAACAGGCGGCGTGGCAGCAGCGCTGAGTTTCTACGCTGCGGCCGAAGTCGGGCTGTTTCGCGGCGAGTTCAGCTCGGCCGAGCAGTCGGCGCTTCGCGCGTACAGCTTCGGCGTGGCTGCAGGCGACGCCCCCGGGGCGCGGGCAGCGACATTCTTCGCAGCGATTGATGCGGCGTTAGCGATCATCTATTCGGGCCGCTCCGCAGAGGCCGGAATCTGGATCGACACAGCTCATCGTTTGGCAATCGAACTCGACAGCGCGGGCGCTCGTGCTTGGGTCGAATTCACTCAGGCCGACGCGGCATTCAGTAGTGGCGACATCGACCGAGCGCTCGAGCATATGAACCGTTGCGTCGCTCTGATCGACGGGTCACAACACTCGTTCCTAGCCGGCGTGGCCGACCTCTCGCTTGCGGCGCTCGCTTCGGTACAGAACGGCCTGAAGCCCGGAACCGTCCGACGCGACCTGCTCTTGTCGGTCTTTGAGCGCTGGCAAACCACCATGTCGTGGGCCCAGGCAACGCTCGGCCTACGCCTGCTCGCTGCGGCGTTGGCGGCCGAGGGGCAAAGCCTCAACGCTGCGGTGATACTGGGCGCGTTTTTCGCCTCGGCCGTAGACCCCAGCGACGCGCGGGTCCAACTGGACGAGACCTTGTCACGGTTGAGCGCCGACCTGTCCGACGGAGAACTGCAGCGCTTGCTTGCCCAAGGAGGCGCCATGTCGCTTCACGACGCTGTGCAACATGCGATCGAGATTCTGACCGACTCGTTACCCAACTGAGCTCAACGCAACCGGTCACTGAAACGTCGGCGAAAGGTTGCTGAAAGGTCTGTTGACGACAATGACGACAACACCCCACCAACTACCGGAGGCGCACTCATGGCCCTGTATCGCAACTCGCTCCCACAACTCAGCGGAGAAATCTTTCTCATCGACGGCGGCATTGAGACATCGCTCATCTTTGACCAAGGATTAGACCTGCCCTTGTTCGCGGCGTATCCCCTGCTCGATACCGTTGAGGGCCGTGCCGCCCTGCGGATCTACCTTGCCCCCTATCTCGACCTCGCGAGCGAACACGGCACGGGCTTCATCATCGAGACACCCACATGGCGGGCCAACGCCGACTGGGGTGCCCAGCTCGGTCACGACGCTGCTGAACTCGACCGCATCAACAGGCTGGCGGTTGACGTCGCCCTCGAAACGCGGCACTCGTGCGAGGTCGTGGCACCGGTATTGATCTCTGGCCTGCTCGGCCCACGCGGCGACGGCTATGTCGTTGATCAAGTCATGACCCCAGCCGATGCCGCCGCGTATCACCACGCGCAGATCGCCACCTTCGCCGACACCGAAGCCGACCTCATCACCGCGATCACGATGACCGCCGCCGAAGAAGCCACGGGTGTCGTGCTCGCTGCCAAAGCGTTGAACATGCCTGCAGTCATTGGGTTTACCGTCGAGACCGACGGACGTTTGCCATCAGGCATGTCGTTGGGCGAGGCCATCACTGCGGTCGACAACGCCACCGATTCATGGGCCGCGTACTTCATGATCAACTGCGCTCACCCAACGCACTTTGCTGACGCTCTTGATTCGAGCGAGCCATGGACCACCCGAATCCGATCGATCCGCGCCAACGCTTCGATGATGAGCCACGAGGAACTCAACGAAGCCGAAGTGCTCGATGCTGGCGATCCCGCCGACCTCGCTGCGCGTTACCTCTCGCTGCGCGAGATGCTGCCGCGAATCAATGTTGTGGGCGGGTGCTGCGGCACAGATCATCGACACATCGCAGCGATCGCCCAAGCGCTGGCGCCTATCTGAGAATTCGGGTCTTGCCGAAGATTGTTCCGTACAAGATGCGGCCGTCATCGTCGATGGTGACTCCGCCGCCAAGGGTGTTGAACTGCGAGCCACCAACAACGAAATGAAACGCCGCTTCTCCGGTGGTCCAATCGATGGCCTCGATGGTCCATTGACGATCTCGCGCACCGCACGTGTACACCAGGTTCGAGGCCTGCGATACGAACGGCACCGAGTTAGGCGATGACACGCTGGTGCACACCCATGCTTGCTCAAAGGTTCGCGTGGTGGGATTCCACTCGTACTTATGCAAGCCATGCGGCGTATAGGCCGGGTCGTGGCCGAGGAAGAAACACAGCAAGCGAGCACGCGAACCTTCGAGGCCTTGCGGCACGGTGACGGCTTCGTTGTTCACCGTCATCGCGCCATAGCCGCTCACCGTGATCGACTGTTCGGTCTGGATCGCGGGTAGATCGGGGTTGCCCATGTTGGCTGGGCCGATTCCGGCAATGCGTCGCGACGGCGCATTCGGTAACTGCTGCCAATCGTGGGGAATCTCGTCGCGCCAGAACAGCGTGATGTTGACGACATCGTCGCCGTCGCCGATCACAACGAAACGATCTTCGTCGGGACCGAATCCCATCAGCGAAGGCGTGGTGCCCGAGCCCCAACCGTTGCCGTTGCGGTACGGGGCCGACCACGCACCGTCGGCCTCATCGAGCGAGAGCCGCTGGCCAGTCCACACCACCTTGTGGGTGTGATCAACCGAGCTCACATAGATGCCGTTGCTGTCATCGACACACAGACTGGTGCGAACCCAGCCGTAACCCTGCCGGCCGCTGGCCAACATGTGTGCCCAATGAGCGGCCGCATGTTCGGCGGCGCCGGGTAGCTGAATTGCCGAATACTCGCTGAAGTCGCGAGCCAAGCAAACGATCCAACCATGGTCAGTAGACACGACGATGCGGCCGTCGAAGGTGATGTTGACGCCAACGATGTTGCCCTCGATGTGCGCTGGCTTGCTCCAGAAGCCGCGCTCAACAATTGGCGATGACGGATCATCGGGATCTGTGTCGCCGAACGCCACGACTCCACCCTGACGGCCAACAAACAGAGTGTGGTCACAGTCGAGCAGCGAGTACACACCATCGAGACCTACCAAGAAGTTGAGTGCCAGCGTGATGGCGTGCACGATCGCATCGTGATCGCGCAGCGAATCGAGCTTGCCGACGTGGTCTTCAAGTTCGGCGAGAGGCGTCGCCGGTAGATCACCGATGGGCAGCGTCGCCAAGATCTCGAGCGTGTCGTAATCGAGCTTCACAATGTTCTGGCGACCGTTACTCCAAATCACCCGACGCCCATCGGCGTATGGCCCCGACGTACATCCGCCGAAATGGCCTGGGCCGACCCACGAGTACTGAATTGCATCCGCGGGCAAGGTCTCTGTGGGCCCGCTCGGTCCCGCAAGCGCGGTGTTGTCTTGCTGGTCGCAGCGACC
>JBAXHD010000093.1:0-4939 GCA_037139095.1 Actinomycetota bacterium | reverse complement strand
AAGGCCAGTTTCTCTACGGCCAACTACCCGCTCATTGCGGGCAACGAAGCCCAGTTCAGCAGCGGCGGTTCATTTAGCGAAGTGGTTTCGTTCGCGGCCGACAACGCCGACGCCGATGTCGTTGCGCTCGCCGTCGAGGGTCACACCGGCATCGACGCCCTGATCGTGAAAGACGGCAAGGCCACCAAGCTCAGCGATCTCAAGGGCTCGACCATCGGCGTGAAGGGCAAGATCACCCCAAGCGTGCAGGCCATGCTCGCCAAGGCCGGCCTCATCGAGGGCACCGATTATCAGACCGTGCCGGTTGATGGCTTCGACCCACTCGTGCACATTGCCCTGCCAAACATCGTTGGCTTCCCCGGCTATAAGAGCAACGAAGTTGGACAGCTCAATGCCGCTGGCACCAAGTTCACGCTGTTCGATCCTGCGACCGATGGCATTCCTGGCAGCTTCGGTGTCATCTACACCAACGGTGCATTCATGAAGGATCACCCAACTGCTGTTGAAGACTTCATGCGGGCCACCATGCTCGGCCTCGCCGATGCCATCGCCGACCCTGCAGCAGCCTCGAAGACTGCGCTCGCTCTTATCGACAGCAACGGCAACCCCAACTTCTTGTCGCCCGAAGGTGAAACCTTCCGTTGGGCCACCGAAGCCAAGTTGGTTACCGACTCAACACCAAAGGGCAGCCCCGTGGGTCTCGCCGACGCCGCCGGCCTGAAAGCCGAAGTTGATGCATATGCAACAATCGGCCTCTTCGGCGGCACTGCTCCCGACATCTCGAAGCGCTTCGACACTTCAGTGCTCACGTCGATCTACGACAACAGCGGCAAGGTCATCTGGCCCTCGAAGTAGTTCACTGCCCTCAGGGGCAACCAGTTTCCTCCCTCAATGCGAGAAGGGCCATTTGGCCCTTCTCGCATTGGCATTTGTGGGCGTATGGTGACCGCAGAGGGGGTGGACGAATGACCACAACTTCGGCAACTGAGGCCCCGTCGGCGAAGCGGCGCGCCTCAGCATCCGACCCCGCATCGCACATTCCCCACGGCACGCGAATTGTGTTGCGTAAGCGCGGCACAACATTTGCCCGCACGATCAAGGGGCCGCCTGGGGCCCCAACGGTGGTGCTGTTGCATGGATGGTCAGCCACCGCTGCGCTCAACTGGTTCCAAGCGTTCGAGCCACTCAGCGAACACTTCAGAGTGATTGCCCCCGATCTGCGCGGCCACGGTCGCGGCATTCGTTCCCGCCGCCGCTTTCGTCTGGCCGACTGCGCCACCGATGTCGCCGAAACCTTGCGCAGCCTCGATGCGGGCCCGGCGATTGTGGTGGGTTACTCGCTTGGTGGGCCTGTGGCGCAGTTGATGTGGCGAGACCATCGCGAGTCAGTGAGCGGATTGGTGCTGTGCGCTACCGGCGCCGAGTTCGTTGCTGGCAACCGCGAGCGTTACGCGTTCGCGGCTCTCGCCCAGATCTTGGCGGGCACTACTCGACTCGGTGCGCTGGCCAGTTTTGTGCCGGCCACGTTGGCCCGACGATTGCTCAATCTGCGGCCGAGCGAGCGTGATCCGGTTCTCGTCGACTGGGCGCGACGCGAGATGAGCAAACACAATCTGCGCATGCTGCTCGAGGCTGGCCAATCGCTTGCTACCTACAGTTCACGCGACTGGCTGCATCACGTAGACGTGCCTACATCAGTGTTGGTCACCACCCAAGATTCGGCGATTGAGCCAACGGCACAGTTCCGAATGGCGGCCACCATTCCTTACTCGCACATCAACCTGATGGCCGACGGACACGTGGCGTGCATGAACCCCGACTTTGGCCGCAAGGTGACTGAGAGTTGTCTCGATGTTCAGCGTCGAGTCGAAGCGAAGGCGTTGGGCAACTGGCCCAACCCGGCCCACGTTCTTGAGTAACTCTGCGGTCACCGCGATCTCAGGCCACGACTAGCGCTCCCTCAAGTTCGATCAGCGCGTCGAGTAATCCATCGGCAATACGTTGCGGGTCGGCCACGAGATCGGGACACGACACCACGCTCACATCCATTTGAGTGTTGTGACTAAACGCTGTGATGTTCAGCCCCATGCCCAACAGCAACGGGCCTATCGGAAGCATCTGCTCAACTTGGGCGCCGGCCACATACAACGGCAGCCGAGGCCCGGGCACATTCGAAATCACGAGGTTCACTGGCGCCGGAACACGGTCGAGATGCATTGCTGTGTACACCCGAGCGAGCAGTCCGATCATGCCTGGAGGCGCCGTCTCGGTAACACCAATGAGGTGATGCTCGCCAAACTCGCGCTGCAGTTTCTTGCCCGTTCGCGCGCTCGCTGCGACGGCTTCAAGGCGATCAATCGGGTCGCCGATCTCGGTGGCAAGCTCCACAAACATCGAACCGACTTTGCTCCCAACGCTGTCTTTGTCGTCGGCCTTCCGCATCGACACTGGGCACTGCACAATGAGCGGGTGGTCGGGCAAGTCGTTGGTCTCAGCGAGATAGCTGCGCAAAGCTCCTGCGCTGAGCGCAAGCACCAAGTCGTTCATCGTGATGCCAAACGCAGAGCGAACCGCGGCGAGTCGGTTCATGTCGAGGGTGAGCCTGCCGAGCTTTCGTCGCGCCGTGAACTCACCAGTGAGGTGCGTTCGCGGCGCTGTGTACGGAAGAGCCGCGGGCGATGTCGACATCAAGCTGCGCGCCGTCGCTACACCTTGCATGACCGCCTGCACACCAAAGCGGGCAAAGCGCAACGGGGTCTGAAGCGCCGTGCGGATGATGCCCGTTCCGAACAAATTGGCGTCCGAAGGGCGAACCTGATCAATCACGAGTCGATCGTCGGTTGGAGCTTCACGCGGCTCTTGCGTGACATCCATCAACACCTCGCTCAGACCTGCGCCCGAGACTCCATCGATGAGTGCGTGATGCACCTTGGTGAGCACAGCCACTCGCCCACCTTCGAGTCCGTTGATGAGATAGATCTCCCACAGCGGCCGCGAGCGATCGAGCTTTGTGGCAACGAGTTCGCCGACGTAGTTCGAGAGTGTTTCGTCATCGCCGGGAGCGGGCAGGTCGACCATTCTGATGTGATAGTCGGGGTCAATCGGCGGGCCCTCAATCCATCCCGGCACGTCGACACCAAACGGCACATCAACGAGTTGCCAGCGGAACTGAGGCATGTGCGGCAAACGTTCGAGGGTCAGTTCACGAACCCGCTCGCGACTGAAACGTCCGCCACTCGTTGCCGGATCAACAATTGCCAGCGACGCCACGTGCATGTGCCATGCTTCGGTTTCGCCGTATAGAAAGGCTGCGTCTTGACTCGACATTCGTTGCATGTGACATCGTCCCGACTCATCACATCGCTCGCGGCGACCCTCTGCGATGCAAGTTACGCCGACCACCAATTGAGGGGCAGGGTCTTTTGTCATTAGTTCTGTTCATCTGTGGCGCTCTTGCGCTGGCAGCCACGCTGCTTGGCATTGCGAGCCCCCGCCATCCGTATTTCGCGATACCAATCACGTTCTTCATCGCGTGGATTGCTGGCGATCTCGCGATCCTTCACCTCGCTGCTCAGGTCATCGCCACGGCTGTGCTGGTTGCGCTTGGTGCCGCCCACGAAACCATTGGTCAGGTTGGCGTTGGACTGATGGCGTTGTCATGGCTCGGCCTCGCGCTGTTGCTACATCGGCATCGCTACGCAGCGGCGCCGCTTGATGCTGCGCTGCGAAGCATGCTCGGCGAGAGCGAACCATCAGTGGCCGCCGAGTCTGTGCCGTCTCGCTCATTGCTGCAGCCATTCGTGCCCAGCGCCAGCGGCGTGCGCATCACTCGCGACATCGCATACGGCGATCACAAACGTCACCGACTCGACGTCTTCGCACCGGCCGATGGCCGCACCGGTTGTCCGGTGTTGCTGCAAATCCACGGTGGAGCCTGGGTCATTGGAGATAAGCGTCAACAGGGTCAGCCGCTGATGCGCCACCTCGCTCGTCAGGGATGGGTGTGCGTTGCGATCAACTATCGGCTCAGCCCCAAAGCCACGTTTCCCGACCACCTCATCGACGCCAAGCGGGCTATCGCATGGATCCGCGAGCACGCCCACGAATTCGGTGGCGACCCATCGTTCCTCGCCGTCACCGGTGGCTCAGCCGGCGGTCACCTCGCCGCGCTCGTTGGGCTCACCGGCAACAACCCAGCGTTCCAGCCCGGATTCGAATCGGTAGACACCCATGTAGACGCATGCGTTCCGGTCTACGGCGTGTTCGACTTCCTCGATCGCTCGGGTCTTCACAAGGGCCGCCTTGAGCCGATGCTCACCAAAGTGGTGATGAAGCGCAGCCCAACCGACGATCCCGACGCTTGGCATGCGGCGTCTCCCCTATCGCAAGTTCATGTGCACGCTCCACCATTTTTTGTGGTGCAGGGCGCGCAAGACACGCTGGTCTGGAGAGAAGACACGCATGCCTTTGTGGCGGCACTTCGCGAAGTGTCCGACAACGTTGTTGGCTATGCCGAGATCCCATACGCGCAGCACGCGTTCGATCTGATGCTCACCCGCAGATCAGTACACACCGTTCGGGCGATGTCGCGATTTCTGCAACACACCTTCGAATCACACAGCGCCGAGTCACGCAGCGCGATCTAGAAGTAGATAATCGATTCGGCCTTGGCCTCGGCTGCATCGAGATCGTCGGTGTAGGCGCCCGTAGAGAGATACTTCCAACCGCCGTCGCACACGATGAACGCAATGACACCGCTCTCGATTTCGCGAGCTACCTTGGCCGCGCCGGCCATCGCTGCACCCGCTGAGATGCCAGCAAAGATGCCGCACTCGCGAACCAAACGGCGGGTCCATTCGATGCTCTCGCGTGGGCGTACAACGCGCTTGCGGTCGAGCAGTTCGAAGCCATGCCAGTTCTCGAACACCGGCGGGATGTA
>JBAXHD010000092.1:0-5075 GCA_037139095.1 Actinomycetota bacterium | reverse complement strand
CGGCGTCGCAACCAACGTGTCGACGTTGATGTCGAACCAGCTATCTGCAGCGGTGTACACCAACAGGTGTCCGGTTCGGGTGAAGTCGCCACCTTGGGGTTGATACACGGGTGGAGTGATCGCCCCCATATCGGTATAGGCGCCGGCACTGTCGATTCGGTACAACTCGCTCAATGTGGCGACCGTGCTCACCACGCCATAGATCGAATTGTCTTGCGCGCGATAGCCAATGGCGTTGAGATTGCCCGTCGCAATCGTTGCCGACCCGACCGCGGTGTAGCCGCTACTGGCCGGGTCGAACCTGTAGAAGTGATTCGCAGACACTTGATAAAAGCCGCGCGAACACGTTGGCCCACCGTTGGCTAACGCTGGCAACGTGGCCGCATTGGCCGTGAGCATCACTGCGCTGGAAGCCAGCAGGGTCGTCACCGCCAGTCGGGCAACAAGGTGGCGTGACTGTGCAGCGGAGCGCTTCATGACATCTCCTGACGGAGGGTGAAGAGTTCAGTACACCTGCGCGATGTGCCCAATGCGCGGGCCGTTCGCGATTACGAAGCGGGCCCTAAGTCACCTTCGCTGACGAAGTCAATGAGTCGTTCGACGGCGCCGACCAGCTCGGGCCGCAGGTCGGCGTAGGTGTTCACGCGATTTCGCAGGCGAGGCCAGAAGGTGGCGAGGTCAGTGCCCAGCGCTTGGCACATCCCTTGTTTCCATGGTTGGCCACGCTGCACATCGGGCCATTCGGTAAGACCGAGAACCTGCGGACGAATGCCCGCCCACACGTCGACAAACGGATGACCGGTAATCAACACGTTGTCGTCGCGCACCGCTGCGGCAATACGCGACTCTTTCGAGCCGGCCACGAGGTGATCGACTAACACACCAAGGCGGCGCTGGCTCGACGGCCCGAAATCGCGCACGGCTCCGGCGAGGTCGTCGATGCCGTGCAGCGGTTCGACCACGATGCCCAACTCGCGCAGGTCGTCACCCCACACATGCTCAAGAAGTTCGGCGTCGTGCTTGCCCTCGACCCAGATGCGCGCGGCTCGCGCCACACGCGCCCGCACTGGTTCTGCTGATGCGACCGACCCGCTGTTGGTGACCGTCTTGCGCGCCACGTTGGATGCAGGCGCTGCCGCAGCACGAACCAATGTGACCGGCTTGCCCTCGAGCAGAAACCCTCCCGGCTTCCATGTGAAGTAACGCTGTTGGTTCTTGCGGTCGCGCAGCGTGATGGCCTCGAAGGTGATCTTCACCACGTCGCCGCAGAATCCGCTGGAGCGATCTTCGACCACCATGCCTAATTGCGCAATCACCTCGCGATAGGCGGGGGCCTTCTTGCGGTCGGCGAACTCGTCGAGAATGTCGCGTTCGTATGTCATGTGTTCGCAGCCTTTGTGTTCACCCACCATCGATCGGTCAGCACCTGATCGACGTGAATCGCATCGCTACGCCGGTACGGAGCGCGCAGGCCCGACGCGGCAATTGGCATAGCAAACGACGAGGGCAGATACGCCCCGCCCCACACATGCACTCGCTCGGCTGGCCCAACGAAATGCAGCACCCCGGTGGCCAACTCGATCTCACAATCGATCTCACCACTCTGGCGATAACCGCCCACTGCATCGAGTGGCGCTACAGCATTCACGTCTCGAGGGTCGATGAGTTGCGGCCGACGCGAGCTATACCACTCGACATCAAACGTGACCGGCACCAGCGTGCCGTAGGCGCGGTTCCACGCCTCGCTGGGGTCATCGAGCAACACCCCATGCGCTTCGGCCCCAAGGCTCCATTGCTGAAACGGAACATCGCATGAATGATCGGCCCACATCTCGGGAGGCTTGATCTCGAGTCCGTCGCGTAGATCGGTGCCATCGAGTTCTTCGATGTAGAGGTACGGCTCATCGACACGAACAATGCCAGCCCAATAATCGAAATGATCGCCGCGCAGTTCGAGACCCACGTAGATGCCGGCCCTGCGGTCGCTCGACACACCCCACCACCACCACGCCTCGGCGGGCGAGTTGAGATGACGAGACTCGTCGCTTTCGGTGAGCGGCCTGATGGATGGAATAGACATCGCTTGGCACACTAGGCCGTGCGCGATACCTTGGCGGGGTGCGTTACCTCAGTTTGGACTGGATCGATGCCGTAGCCGATGCGGCCGCAGCCAACGAGCGCGTGGCAGAGGCCGCCGCCGAGTGCTCCATAGGCGTCACCCAGGTTGTCACCGATGCCCCCGAGGGGTCCATCGTGTATTCACTGCAGGTGCTCGACGGCCAGCTCTTGTTCGCAGCTGGCGCGGCCTTTCCCGAAGATGTTCGTTTTGAGCAAACGTGGGACACCGCCGTGAGCGTGGCAACAGGCGCACTCAATGCGCAGGAAGCATTCATTCAGGGACGCATTTTGCTCACGGGCAATCAACAAAAGCTCATGGATAGCCAAGCGATCTTTGGCGCGATGAGCGCCGTGTTCGACTCAGTGCGCGCCAACACTTCATACGAGTAGCGCCGTGCCCGAACTGCCCGAAGTGCAGGCCCACGCCGAGCGGTTATCCCACCAATTCGCCGGTCGCGTCCTGACGCGTTTCGTGCCATTTCGTTTCACTGCACTCAAGACCGCTGTGCCTGCGCCCGATCAGGCCTATGGCCAACCGTTGCGCAGCGTCGATCGCCGAGGCAAGTACCTGATGCTGCAGTTCGACTCGATCACGTTCGTGGTGCATCTGATGCAGGGCGGTCGACTCGTGCTCGACGACAAGCAATCGCCCAAGCCACGCAACGGCCAAGCCCGTTTTGTGTTCGATGAAGGCCCCGCCCTCTTGCTGACCGAAGCGGGCACCGAACGCCGCGCAGGTGTCTGGTGTCTGCCCACGCCAACGGCGCTCACCGATGCTCCCCTCAGTGCGCTGGGGCCCGAGGCTCTTGAGTTCGACGACGAATCGCTTGAGGCTCAGTTCAACGCACATCCAATGCGTCTGCACGGATTTCTACGCGACCAACATCTCATCGCCGGGCTGGGACGAATGCTCGCCAACGAAGTGTGTCATCGCGCCAAGCTGTCGCCCTTTGCGAACACTTCAAAGCTCACTCGTGATGGAGTGTCCAGAGTGGTGCACGCAATTCACGATGCCGTCGAGGACGGTTTGACCTACGAACGAACCCGACCCGACATGAGCTCCTCGAAAGATCGGCCCGGGCGAGTTCACGGCCGCATCGGCGAGCCGTGCCCCGAATGCGGCAGCGTCATCCGATCTGTTTCATACAGCAATTACACAGTGGCCTACTGCCCTGCTTGCCAGACCGACGGCAAGCTGCTTGCCGACAACACCACCAGCAAGTTCCTGAAGTAAGTCACGGTGTCGCGGCGCCGCCTACGCTGCATCTCATGCCTGTTCACCTTCGCGCCGAACCCAGTGACTATGCCCCAGCAGTGCTGGTGCCTGGCGATCCCAATCGTGCTCGCCACATCGCTGAGACATTCTTCGATCCAGGCTTTCGATGCGTGAACGACGAACGCGGCATGCTCGGTTTCACGGGCACGTTCAACGGCACGCCGCTGAGCGTGCAGTCGGTAGGCATGGGCGCTGGTAGCGCCGCCATCTATTACAGCGAACTCATTCAGCTCGGCGCCAAGCGCATCATTCGAGTGGGCAGCGCTGGCGGCCTCAAGCACGGTCTGCGCATGGGCGACACACTGATTGCCCTCAGCGCCACTCCCGACGACCCCACCACGGCAATGCTCACCCACGGTGAGGCGCACGCCCCAACCGCAAGTTGGCAACTCGTCGAGTCGGCCGTGGCGTTCGCCCGCGAATCGAACCCACGCACATTCGTGGGCCCTGTTGTCACCAGCGCTTTGTTCTACGACGATCGTGCCGGCCTGATGCAACGCTGGCGAGAGCGCGGCCATCTTGGGGTCGAGATGGAAGCATCAATCCTGTACACGCTCGGCGCCATTCACCAGATCGAGACGTTGGCCATCATGACGGTCAGCGACCTCATCGACGACGACGGCACCACCGAACGCATCACCGACGAAGAGTTCAAGCGGGGCGTCAACGCGATGACCCACGTTGCCTGCCGAGTCGCCGTCGCCTGATCGAACCGCCATGCACGACAACCACCTCATCATCGAACGGCGCCTCGAACGCTTCCTTCGCGATCGCATCCGACCTCAGCGCTATGGGGCAAGCGCCGAGCTCACCGTGTCGGCCTATTCGGCGCCCGGCGAACCCATCTCGTTCGACGATGCGATGCTCGCGATGGTCGATGGTTTGTTCACACCATTCGCAATCGGTACTGCCTACGGGCCGCCGTGGAGCACCACGTGGTTCCACTGCATCGCCACCGTTCCACACGAATGGAAGGGCGCTACCGTCGAAGCGCGTATCGACCTCGGCTTCGGACATGCCCCGGGCTTTCAGGCCGAGGGCTTGGTGTGGGGACCCAATGGTCCGCTGCGTGCGCTCAATCCTTTGAACCACGCGATCCCCTTGCTCATTACTGCCAACGGCGGCGAGCAGTTTGAGTTTCTTGTCGAGGCCGCGGCCAACCCCATGGTCGTGTCCTCGCTGTACCCGCCATCACCTAACGGCGACCCCAACACCCTCACCACTGCGCCGCTGTATTCGCTGAAGCGTGCCGAGCTCTCGGTGTTCAACTCCGAAGTAGCTGCATTGGTCTACGACCTCGACGTGCTCGGCGACCTCATCAAAGAGTTGCCACAGAAGGCACCCCGCAGGCCGCAGATCACGCGCGCCATCGAGCGCGCGCTCGATGCACTCGACCTCAACGACGTGGTGGGCACCGCTGCCGCCGCACGCGCCCAACTTGCTCCATCGCTGGCCAAACCTGCGGTGCCAAGCGCACATCGAGTCAGCGCCATCGGCCATGCACACATCGACACAGCATGGCTGTGGCCCCTACGCGAAACGGTGCGCAAATGCGCGCGCACATTTAGCAACGTGCTCGATCTGATGACCCGCGAACCCGAGTTGAAGTTTGCGTGCAGCCAGGCTCAACAGCACGAGTGGATGCGCGACCGATACCCCAACGTGTTCGAGCAAATGGTCG
>JBAXHD010000091.1:0-5143 GCA_037139095.1 Actinomycetota bacterium | reverse complement strand
GGCAACGCGAAAAAGGCGCGGTAGGTCAGCGAGTTGCCATCGAGTACGAGAAGTTTGGCCACCGGTTGCCCTAAGGACGCAAGGTTCCGGCGATGACGCGTTCGGCAACATCGCGCATTCGGCCACGCTCGCTCATTGCGGTGCGCTGCAAGAACGTAAACGCGTCTTGCTCCTTCATCGAGCATTCGTCGGCGAGAATGCCTTTGGCCCGATCGATGAGCTTGCGAGACTCGAGTTGCTCGCCCAGCGCGTCGAGTTCGCCGCTGAGCGACTGCAATTCGCGGAAGCGCCCGATGGCCACTTCGATGGCTGGGATCAGGTCGCTCTTTTGATACGGCTTTACGAGATAGGCCAACGCGCCAGAGTCGCGGGCCTGCTCGATGATTTCGCGCTGGCTGAACGCCGTGAGGATCAGCACGCCGCACAAACGATCGGCATTGATCAGCGCTGCCGCCGCAAGGCCATCCATGCCCGGCATCTTGATGTCGAGAATCGCAAGATCGGGCTTCAGCTCGCGCACGAGCTCGACAGCCTTGTCACCGCGGCCGGTCTCACCTACTACTTCGTAGCCCTCTTCTTCGAGGGTCTCTTTCAGATCGAGCCGGATGATGGCTTCGTCTTCGGCAATCACCACACGAATGGTCACAGGCCGTCCTTTCGATAGCAGGTATGCCCGCTCGACTATTTAACCACGCGCGCTGTGGGCTGAAGCCAGCCTTAGCCAACCATCCGGTCGAGCAGTGCGTCTTGACGCCGCTCGAGCTCGGCAATTGACTCGGTGACGTGCACGCGGTGCTTCGCCATTGCATCGGCGTGGGCCTGAGCGTGGTGGTAGTCATGCGAGGCGCCGTGGGTCTCAGATACCAGCGAACGAATACTCATGTCGTCGGCTTCATCGGAGAGTTGAGCGAGCTGTTCGTCGATGACGCCGAGCTCTTCGCGAAGCTGACGCAAGCGCGCCGATGCTTGCTTGAGACGTCGTTCGACGAGCCACTTTGCCACTGCGCCAGTCTACGAAGTCTGAAGCACACGACTGGGCATGGGTCACGCTGGTCACGCTGGGCACGCCGTCAGCGGCAGACTGTTGAGGTGCATGACGAGTGGGGAATCAGTCACGGCTATTTCGATGTCGATGGAACATGGCATGCAACGTCTGACTCCACCCGCCAGCGCCTGCGCGACGCTATGGGCGATCCACAGGACGCTCCCCCACTGTGGTTCGTTGTCGCTGGCGAGTCGCACACCCTGTGGAACCCCTGCCGGCTTGTGCTCGAGGACGGCACTGAACGTGGCGAGATCGTTGCATTGCCATCAGATCTGGCGATTGGGTACCACCTGCTGCACCCGGTAGACGGCGGCCCAACTACGCACCTCATCGTTCATCCCCCGTGTTGCCCGGAGATTCCGGTGGCGTGGGGTGTGGCTGCTCAGATCTACTCGCTGTGGAGTGCTCGGTCGTGGGGCATCGGCGACCTTGGCGATGTCGCCACGCTTGCGCACTCGGTTGCCAACGCAGGTGGGGCAGCGATGTTGCTGAGTCCGCTCCATCAACCAGCGCCATCTCTTCCCCAACAAGACAGCCCGTACTACCCCAGCAGTCGCCGCGCGCTCAATCCGCTGCTCATTTCGTTCGACGCTGCTCCGCCTGCCAAGTTGGTCTGCGACGCCAACACCTTGATCGATCGAAACCAGGTCTGGCCGATCAAACGCGCTGCACTCGAGCAGTTATATGCCGAGTCGTCGACGCCGCCACCGCTCCCCGACTCCATCGCTCTTTGGAACGCTGTGTGTGACGAGTACGGGCCCGATTGGACAGCGTGGCCCCACGAGTTGCGACGCTTCGATCCAGTGGTGCTTGCGGAGCGTCTCGCAACGAACCAACGGTTCGCTGCGCGGGCAGCGTTTCATCAGTGGTGCCAGCAGCTTGCACTCTCGCAACTGGTGGAGCTTGGCTCGACGGGCGTTGCAATCATCGGCGATCTTGCTGTCGGGTTCGATCCACACGGAGCCGACGCGTGGCAGTACCAAGATGTGCTGGCGCTTAACGCCCGCATCGGCGCACCCCCAGACCCGTTCAACACTGCCGGCCAGAATTGGGGCATCCCCGGCTTCGTTCCGTGGCGATTGCGCCAGGTCTGTTACGAACCGTTTATCGCTACGGTTCGCGCTTCGCTACGAGGAGTTTCAGGCCTGCGTATTGATCACGTGATGGGTCTGTTCCGGCAGTTTTGGATACCCGAGGGCATGTCGGCAAGCGATGGCGCCTACGTGCATTTCGCTGCCGAAGAACTGTTGGCAATCATCTGCCTCGAGGCCACCCGAGCCGGGGCGTTCGTGATCGGCGAAGATCTGGGCACTGTGCACGACGGGGTTCGCGAAGCACTCGCTGCGAACAACATCGCACGCACGATAGTTCTGTGGTTCGAGTCTGAGCCCCCGTCGCAGTGGGAAACGAAGGCACTGGCGACCGTAACGACACACGACTTACCCACCGTCGCCGGGGTATTCAGTGAGGTATGTGGTGACGCAACACAACGCGCACGCCTGCGCGCAATAACCAGCGCTCTCTCAGTGGATGCGGTCATCGCGCAGGCTCATGCAGCGGTGCTTCAGTCGCCAGCGCGGCTTCGACTGTTGGCTACAGACGACCTGTGCGGGGCAATAGATCAGCCGAACCTACCGGGAACCGTCGGCGGCACAAATTGGCGCCGACGGTTACCGGTTGGAGTTGATCAGATCAGGATCTAGCTGCTCGTAGCCGAGCCGTTGTCTCAGCGCAGCGTGCGCAGAGGTGCTACTGGCGGCGGAGCGACCGAGCTCGATGGCGCTGGAGCTGTGGTGGTCGTCGTCCCGTGATGGTGCTCTTGCTCGTCGTCGACACCGTTGCCGTCGTCGTCTTTGTCAGTGCTGTTCGAAACGCCGTCACCATCGGTGTCGGTGTCGGCGGCATTGGCCACGCCATCGCCGTCTTCGTCGCTATCGACTGCGTTGGGGATGCCATCGCCATCGATGTCCTTCTCCTGCTTCACGCCGTTCGCAAGGCCATCGCCATCGACATCGCGGTCGGAGCCATTGGCAACACCGTCACCGTTGACGTCGCGGTCGGCGCCATTGGGAATGCCATCGCCATCAACATCGGCGTCTTTGCCGTCTTTGATGCCGTCTCCATCGATGTCTTTCTCAGCGGGCGAGTTATTGGCCAGGCCATCGCCATCGACATCGCGGTCGGCGCCATTGGCCACGCCGTCGCCATCGACATCGGGATCGGCGCCATTGGCAACACCGTCGCCATCGACATCGGCATCCTTGGCATTAGGAACGCGGTCGCCATCGACATCGCGATCGGCACCATTAGGAATGCCATCGCCATCGACATCAGGGTCGGCTGCGTTCGGGATGCCGTCGCCATCAACATCGCGGTCGATTGCGTTCGGGATGCCGTCGCCATCGATGTCGTTCTTGCTGCGGTTTGCATGAGCCGAGTGCGATGCGGCCAGCGAGGTAGACGAGGTGCCCGCCACCAA
Source organism: Actinomycetota bacterium (assembly GCA_037139095.1). Lineage (GTDB taxonomy): Bacteria > Actinomycetota > Acidimicrobiia > Acidimicrobiales > Ilumatobacteraceae > WLMZ01. Next base: position 1,619 of record JBAXHD010000091.1, on the reverse strand, counting down.
TGCTGCTGGCGCAACGACAAACGCAGTGACGGCAGCGGCACGCACGAGGCGGCTGCGCAAACTGACTTCGGCAAAGCGACGCTTTGTTGATGGCAACATAAATAACCCCCAGGAAATGGTTCGGCGCCCGGAGGCAACCTGAACCTGTTGAACATTTCCGATCACCTTGGCACTCGGTCAAGAATCCGTCAAGTAAAGAACTAGACAACTTCTTGCGGGGATTCGAAATGCCCTCCACTCAGGCCTTACGACCATCGAACACTGTCACAGGTGTCATTCATAATGACCACCTGAAACCGCCTCAGGTGGCGGTGTGAGAGGCGAAAACACCATGTCAGCAACAGCAGTCAGCCGCCCTGCAGCACCCTCATCTCCAGCAACATTGCCAGTGCGTAAGCCGCGCCGCACAGCAAACTGGGGGTCGGTCGATATCAAACTCGCCCATGGTGCTAGCACCTCACGTTTTATAGATCAGTCCGCAATTGAGTTCTGGCACATCGACCTCACCCTCGATTACTCCACAAATAGGTCAGGGCCGCAGCCCCACCCGGCGCTTATTGCCCGCTGCTCGTTAGTGCGAGTCAAGCTCAGCCGTTGCGACGACTTATACCTCGACCTCGATGAAATCTCGCAAGATCTTGCAGACATCGGCACCGCTATCGAGGAGTCGATCGACAAGCTCATCAACTACAACATTCATACGGGCGCCAATTCAAGCATTCTTATCGCTTACGACGTGGTGGTCGATCCGTTTTGGAGGGGTCGCCGCATTGGGCCGGCACTTCTCGCCGTAGCCAGCGATCTGCTCAATGTTGACGCCACCTTCTTGACGCCGTTCGGACTCATGACACGCCTGCACGCCGACGGCGAAGTGATGTCCGACTACTACCTGCCCCGACCCGGCCAAGAGGTGCAGGCCAAAGTGAAACAGGCATGGCGCGCGGCTGGGTTCCGTCGCCTACGTAGCGGCGTTGTTTGGCAATACCACGATGCATTCGACGCACCAATCTTCAATAAGCGCACCGAAGATGCTCGCGAATTGCTTGCCACGCTCGGTGGCCAAGTAGACAACGCCGCCACACGAGCCTGGTGGTGGCGGCGCACAGACCGCCAGTTACGCCACACCGCCAAGCTTGCCCAAGCGCTACAAACTGAGCGATGGGGTGCCTCTGCGGATGGACATCACACTGGCAACGAGGGCACCCCGGTTATCGTTCGAGGATGAACTTTGTTGCATCTATTCGGTCTGCATTCAACAATTACGCCAATTTCAAAGGGCGCTCAGCACGACCGGAATACTGGTATTTCTTCCTTTTCAGCTTTCTCATTCGCTTAGCGCTCAGCGGCTCAGTGCCCTCAGCGGCCATCGCTACGCTCGGCCTTGCTATTCCATCAATTTCGGTCGGCGTTCGCCGAATGCACGACGTCGGCCGGAGCGGTTGGTGGCTTATTTGCCCAATCGCAAACCTGGTCTTCTTGCTGAGCCCAAGCGACCTGAACCTGAATCGGTTTGGCCCACCGCCACCACCCGTGCTCTCGAAGTAATCATCAGCCCGGGCCCAAGCTTGCCCGAACCCAATAGGTCGGCTGAGCTCAAGAGCTCAGATCGCCAAGCGAGA
>JBAXHD010000090.1:0-5272 GCA_037139095.1 Actinomycetota bacterium | reverse complement strand
GCGATGTGCTGTTGAAGATGCATGCAACGATGGGGCCGGCGATGAGCCCTCCACGCGCATCTGCTGCAAAGGATCCGGAGAACGCAGAGACGATTATCTCAAAGCGTCTTCACCAATGGTCGAAGAACATGACAGCCACAGTCGAAGGCATCAAGTCGCTCAGCGAGCACTAGACAACGGCACGTACGTTCAGTACTTCGCCAATCTGTTGATCACCGCCTGGAGCTAGGCGAGGGCGTCGCGAAGGCCGCTTGTAGCGGTGTCGCCAATCTTGTTGAATACTTTTCCAAGCACAAGATTCATTCCGGCAATAATCCAATTTGCAGTCAGCGTTGCGTCGTAAACCACTTCGCAACCTGTGGCCGTCTTGTTGATCGTCACGCGATCGACGGACGTGAAGAAGGTGTTGACGCCTCGCACCAAGATGTTTGAGAATTCGTCGTACTCGGTGGTGGTGTAACGCAATGTTGACGTGGATTTTCTGAAACCCTTGACCGTCACGTCAAAAATGGTTCCAAGGCCTGGGCCAGTGCCTTCAACTTGTACAACCTTGACAACACCCTTGTCCCACTTGGCAAAGTTGCGAAGGTCGGCCATGTAAGCAAACGCCTCTTGTTGAGTCAGCGAACTTGGGATTGTTGTGACATATCTGGCCATCGGCTCACCGTACCGCAATGCATGTCTCGATTGGCTTGCCTCCGTTTGGTCGTGCCACCGAGCTGCGCGTGTTCATCGATCCCGATCTGTTGAAGCACCCTGAGGTTGAGGCAAGCGGCGGTCTGGTCACTGACCGCAAGGGCGATTAATCACCTGCGCCAGACACTCTCGTTTGTCGAGGCTCGATGAGGTCCCACCGATTGCCGTAAACATCGACGAACACGACCACTCGGCCGTACGGCTCTGAGCGAGGTGTTCCTTCGAACTGGACTCCGCGTGAGGACCAGAGGTGTAACTGTTCGTCGATGTTGTCGGTGTGAAGAAAAAGTGAGACTCGGCCACCAGCTTGACGGCCTATCGCTGCTGCCTGTTCGGCGTCAGCAGCTTTGGCGATGAGAAAACCCGTGCTGCCCAGACTCGGTCGTATGACCACCCACCTTTTGTCAGTTGTCAGCTTGCTGTCTTCAGTGACCACGAAGCCGAGGGTGCCGACATAGAAGTCGATGGCGCGGTCATAGTCGTCAACGACGATAGTCACGAGGTCAAGATGCAACATTCACTGAGTCTCTCATGGGTCGTGATTGTGATGTGAGGTGTCCTCGGCCAATAGCGGCGTGCCTCCGTTTGGTTCCACAGCTCAACTGCGCGAGTTCATCGATCCCGATCTGTTGCAGTAACCGGACGCGGGGCCTTCGCTAGATTTGAAAAATGACTACGAACACTCAGTCGAGAGGGACCCTCGTTTCTGCTGAGAAGTTGGGTGCCCATTCGGCACTGAAACTTCGCATTGCTCAACGCGCTGCTCGCATACCGAAGCGCTTTCCTGTGCGGCACGGAGTTGTGCTGTGCCGCATCACATACTGGACCCAACTCTCTGGGCAGCCACAGCTAGCTACGGGTCTTCTCGGAGTGCCAAAACGTCATGGTGCACGCACTTCTGTGATGTGGCTGAACGGTACAAACCCGACACGATCGGAAGCTCCATCATCCGGCGGCTTGATTGGGTTGTTAGTTGGTGCGGTGTTTGCCGGAAGTGGGCACTTACTTCTTGCCCCCGACTACATCGGTCTTGGCACATCAGATACCTATCACCCCTACATGCATACGGTTTCCACTGTCGACGCAGCGACTGATTTCATTCGTGCAGTAGCCACGTACTGCGAACGTGAGGGTATTGAGTGGTGCCCACAGTTGATGTTGGTGGGGTACTCGCAGGGAGCACATGCGGTGGCAGTTCTTCAGCGTGCGCTTGAAGCTTCGCCAATCGAGGAGGCCAAGGTGCTCGCCGTTGCGAGTATTGCCCCGCCGCTTGACTTGGCGAACGTAACGTTGCCGTGGGCATTGGAGGGTCGCGCAGCAAGCCACAGCACATATCTCGCGTACATCGCGCACTCATATTCCCGCGCCTACAACCAACCGCTTGAGTCATTGCTGACGGACGACGCCGCAGCGTTGGTGAAGGAACTCTTTGATGGGCTTCATGCAGCGGACGACATTGCGAAACAACTGCCACCATTGCCGCTTCCGATGTTTCGAGAAAGCTGGGTGCAGGGTTACCGCGCCGGCGAATCGTCCTGGTTCCGTGATGCCCTCGAGGAGAACGAAGCAGTCAAGTGGGCGCCGCGTGCACCATTGCGGTTGTACTACGGAGAAGCCGACGTCGACGTCCATCCGAACGATGCGTTGCTTGGTGCAGAGAAGATTCGTGAACGTGGTGGGAATGTCGAAGTAGTGCCTGTCGGTCAGTTTGATCACGCCTCGGTCGTGTACTACGCGGTCCCGTTGGTGCAGGAGTGGTTCGCGCGGGTGTAGCTCAGGCGAGGATCAGTAGGGCCGCCATCACTGCTTCGATAACCAGGCCGGCCACATTTTCCTTCGTGCGTGACTTGTCGACAACGAACGAGATGGCCCGAGCGACGAACGCTCCTCCCCAAGCTGCGCCGAGCACGAGTGCTGCGTCGCTACTGGCGATCAAGGTGACCGCAAGACCCGATCCGATGAAGAGGCCACCGTACGTGGCCCGAACCTCAGAGGTTCCGAGCCGACCGGGTATGCGAAGTCCAATGGTGCGACTGACCTGCTCTGGCCAGATCAGTCCGAGGACGCCAGCGAGAACCGAAAGTATCGAGCCGACGTAACCCACAGCGTTCATCACGCAATTCTCGCATCGGGATCCTCTGGTGTGTCAATGGGGATCAGCCCACAAGTTTGCTGAGTTGTCGTGAGAGGGCATCGAAGATGTCGTCGCTACCCGATGCTCGTCCCAAAATCATGGCGCCCTCAACAGCTGCGAGGCATACGTCAGCGAAATCGACAGCATCGTCCCGGTCGACTCCGCTTCGTTCGAACGCGCTGGCGAGAGATTCTCGCCAATCGTTGAATACGCCGCCCGCCGAATCTCTCAGCGAGCCGTCGTCGCCGGCGCCCAAGCTCACGTTCGCAACAGCACAGTTGCTCGCAAAGTTGTTGGCGAGAAGCAGTGCTCTCCAACTGCCCACGAATTGTTCAACAACCTCGACCGGCGATGACACGTCGACTGCGTCGATCAGCGATTTCACGACCGAACCAATCGACGCGACGGCCGCTTCGATGAGTTCGTTTTTGCCGCCGGGAAAGTGATGGTAGATGGAGCCACGGGGCGTGTCAGTGGCCTCGGTGACGACAGCGAATGACGTGCCTTGTACGCCCCGTTCCGCGAGGAGGTTGATCGCGCCGCTGATCATCTCTTGGCGAATGTTGCGACGCTTCATTTGGATATGACGACCTTCATAACTAATCTCTATGACGATCATCATAGTTAAGCACGGAAGGAGCTCACCGGATGCGCGCGCTCATGTTTCGGGGCCCGATGGCCCTCGCTTGGGAAGAGGTTGAGACTCCGCAGCTCAGGGAGTCTCGCGACGCTTTGGTTCGACCGATTGCAGTGGCTCGATGCGACCTTGACCCTGCCATTGCCATTGGTCTGTACCCGATGCCAGCTCCTTTCGTGATGGGCCACGAGATGGTGGGAGAGGTCATTGAGGTGGGCGACGCGGTGAACGAGTTTCGTCCTGGGGATCGGGTGATCGTTCCATTCCAACTCAGTTGCATGCGTTGCGATGCGTGTGTTCGTGGGCATACCAACGCCTGCCACAGTGTTCCGTCTGGGACGGCATTTGGTCTTGGGCCGCACGGCGGTATCGACCTCGGTGGAGCGCTCGCCGAACTTGTACGAGTTCCGTGGGCCGACGTGATGCTCATTCCGTTACCCCCGGGAATGGACCCGGTTGCAGCGGCAGGCATCCCCGACAATGTTTCTGATGGGTACCGATGCGTCGCCGGCCCGCTTGCGGAGCGACCTGGTGCGCCGGTGCTCGTGGTCGGTGGACTTGCTCCGTCAGTTGGTCTGTACGCCGTGATGGCCGCGCTTGCCCTCGGTTCTGAGCGGGTTGTGTTCGTCGATGATGATCCGTCACGGCTCGAACTCGCTGCATCACTTGGCGCGGAAACCATCAATGCGAAGGGCCAGTGGGACACGCTGAAGCTTGATCAAAAGTTCCCGATTGTGGTTGATGCAAACGTTCTTGATGCAGGTCGAAACTTTGCGTTGCGATCAGTCGAGCCGTGCGGTGTGTGTACGAGTGTGTCGGGTGGGGCAAGCGCGGAGTCGAGTATCCCTCTTCAGTCGATGTACCTGAAGGGCATCCGATATGAGGTTGGACGCGTGCATGCGTGTGCGACCGCTCGCCCAGTTCTCGATCTCGTGTTGTCCGGCGCGCTTGACCCGGGCCGCATTGTCGGCAAGGTCGTTCCGTTCAGCGATGCGATAGAAGGGCTGCTGTTGCCGGCAGCCAAAGTCGTCTTCGTAAATGACTTCCACTGATTTCGGTGCCTCTCTACAATCGCCGCATGACGAGCAGTGAAGAAACCCGTCGAGTCCTTCGTGCCTATGCAGAGGCGTGGCTCTCGTCGGACCTTGAAAAAGTTTTGGCCTCGTACCACGACGACATCGAGCTGCACTACATGGGTCAGAGCCCGTTGGCTGGCACGCATCGTGGACGCGACGCTGCATTCGCTGCTCTCGGACAAGCATCCGCACGAACCTCGCGTCGGCTGATCGATGTAGAGGACGTGCTGGTGGGCGATTCCCTTGGCGCGTTGATTGCCGTCGAAGACCTCGGGGACCCAGCCCAGCGAGTACGTCGAGTTCTGCTCTACCGGGTGCAGGACGAGAAGTTGCGGGAGTGCTGGCTCTTCGATGAAGACCAACGCTTTATCGACCAGCTGTGGTCATTGGAGGGCTAGGCGAATGTTGGAGATGCGTGGTGTATGTGAGAAGTGTGCCGCTCACTTGAGCGATGCCGGCGAAGCCCTCATCTGCAGTTTTGAGTGCACCTTCTGCGTGGATTGTGGACAAGACATGGACCATCGCTGTCCGAACTGTGGCGGAGAACTTGTGGTACGTCCGCGTCGCGTTGCAGGCTGACTTCAGGCCGCTTGGGTTCCAACACCAACGGTGGTGTGTCTGCGTTCGGTCGCGTCGCAGAGCTCAATCGGTTGTCGGCCAGCGGGACTCGCGGTTAACGTGCCGACGATGAGCGCTGAGAAGGTGACAGGACCCGCTTCGTACTTCCCG
>JBAXHD010000089.1:0-5274 GCA_037139095.1 Actinomycetota bacterium | reverse complement strand
CGGGGACAGGATTTGAACCTGTGACCTTCGGGTTATGAGCCCGACGAGCTACCGAACTGCTCCACCCCGCGTCGTGGTGTGCGGACACGGTATCCAACGAAAAGGCAGCGCGCAACCCTAAGGTTGGAAGCGATCATGGGCCTCTTCAAACGCAAGCCAACAACCGACCTCGTGGCCACCTCCACCGTCAACGCGATCTCTGCGCAGCAGCACGACATCGACGCGCTACGTATGGCTTTGGCCGACATGAACACCCGCCTCGACGCCAGCGAACAGGTACGCCGCGAGCTCGAATCGCGCATTCAATCAATTGATGTCACCACGCTGTCGTTGCTCAATCGCACCAGCGGACTCGACGACCTCAGCCGCCGCGTGGGCGAAGTCGATGCGCTCAAATTGCAAGTGGCCGAGGTCGAGGTGATCAAGCGTCAAGTCGCTCACCTCGATGCGGTCAACGCCAAGATCGCTTCGCTCGACGAACTCAACAGCAAGCTCTCTGATCTCGCCGAGCGAGTCACAGTCAGCGCCGACGATGCACGCCAAGCCAAAGACCAAACGGCAACACTGCACGAACGCATCTCAAACGTGTCGCACGAACTCGCCAATCAACTCGGCGAACTGAGCCGAGAGATCGATGGCCTCAGCGGCCGCCGAACCACCCCGTCGATGCCACCACCGCCGCCTGCGACAGCCACCTTCGAGCCATCGCAATTGGTTGCCGAAGAACTCGTCAGCCAACTTCGCTCAAGCCAGATCAAACTCGCCAACGAACAAGCGCGCTACGAGATTGCCTTCCGCCAAGACCTCGCAAGATTGGCCGAGCAGGTGAAGCGCAGCATCGAGGCAGCAGCCGAGGCCGCCCAAGCAGCCGAAGACGACAACTTCTAAATCCGCGCTGCAGCGTTACTTGCTGGTCGTTGCCTTCAACGCCTTGAGGGCCTGCTCGATCAAGTCACGGGCCTCGGCCTGCTTCGACTGATACGTGGCGAAGTCGGCTGGCTTCTGAGCCAACGCAACGTCGGCCTCATCGAACAACTTCTGCGCTCGCGCCAACAACGCATCGGGTGTGTCGGTGGTGGTCCCTACAGGCGTGGTGGTGTCGGGGCCCGAAGGTGTTGTGCCAACACGATCGCCTACTTCACCGTTGAACGATGGGAACAACTTCTTCAACGCTCCGGTGAGCGACGCGTCGATGACGGCGCGCGCGTTGTAGGACACGATCATGAATCGATATTCAGCAAGGTTGTCGCCGAGCACATAGAACGGCCGCACGTACAACAAACCATCGCTCACGGGCACCATCTGCAGGTCGCCGAAACGAACCGTGGAACCCTGCTGGTTCAGCTGCGTAATGGTTTGCGAAATGGTTCCGTCGGTCTCCGCGTTGGTGGCCACCACAGTGGGACCATCCACGGTTGCCGTCAACGAATAAGCGGTGAGCTTGCCATACGAACTGGGATCGCTTGAAGCCACCATGAACGACTGCAGCTCGGTGCGAGTGTCGTCTTTCGAGTACGGCACGAACGGCCGCAGCAACGAGAAGGTGGCTGGATCCTTCGAACCAGGCGCATGGAACATCGTGTAGTACGGCACGAACCGTCGCGTGGTGCTTTCGGCCGAGACGGCGCTCGACGCTGCCGAACCGTCGGTGGGCTGCGTATTGATCGCCAATCCACCCAGTGACGCGTTGGGCTCCGTTGGCGGGCCCTGCGCAACGCTCCATGCGCCGGTGCGCTCGAAGAATGCGTTGGGCGCCAACTGGTAACGGGCGTAGGCCGCTGTCTGAATACGGAACAGATCTTCGGGGTAACGCAAATGATCCGTCAACCCCTTCGGCATCAGTGAGGCATCGACAAAGAGAGCGGGGAACGCTCGGCTCCACGCCTTCAGAATCGGATCGGCTTTGTCCATCGCGTAGAAGGTGACGTTTCCGTCGTATGCATCAACTACAACCTTCACGCTGTTACGCGCGTAGTTGAACACGTGATCGAGGCCGCTGCCAGGATCGAGTTGGCTGCGATCGGCGTCTTGCGCATATGGGTATTGATCGGTCGTTGTGAATGCATCCATCACCCACAGCGCCTTGCCGTCTATTGCAACGGGATACGGATCGGTGTCGTAGTGAAGAAACGGTGCAAGCTTCTCTGCGCGGTCGCGCACCCCACGCACCCACTGAATTCGTGAGTCGTTGGTGATCGAGTTCGAACCCCACAGGTTGTAATCAAAGAACGACAGCGCAAACGCCAACCGTCGCCCGCTGGAGTTGAGCAGCACACCGCCAGTGCCGTCGTATGGTTTGGTCGCAGAGCCTTGGCATGGCTTTTCGGTGGTGTTGGTTTTCACCACGGAGAAGCCAGTGATTGCCGGGCTGAAGTACAACTCGGGACGATCAAGTTTGACTTCGGAGTAGATGGGTCGGTTGTTGCTCTGCACCTGGCTCGCAGGCGCTGACACCAACCCGCAGCCGTGCGTAGCGATGAGGTGCGTACCCTGCCATGAGGTGTTGGCCACGTTCTTGAGATCGAGTTCGCGAGCGGCCACAAGCACCTGCTGCACGCGGTCGGTTGTCTTGTAACGATCGACATCGAGATCGCGAATCGCGAGTCCGGCAACCTGTCCCTTGTCGAAGGTGAAGCGGCGCAGCATGATTGCTGGGTCAAGAAGGCGAGTGTCGCGAATGGGTTCGAGATTGTCGGCAACCTTCTTCGCAGTGAGGTCTCCGAAGGTGACCGACTTCGTTTCAACCTGATCGAGACCAAGCGCGGCGCGTGTCGCCTCGATGTTGCGGGCAATGTACGCCGATTCCTTTTCCTTCTCGTTCGGATTGACCACCAGCGCCTGAATCACCGACGGATAGATGACACCGCCAAACAGCGCCACCACAACCCACAGCGCACACGCCACAAGCGGGATTCTCCACGAACCGGTGCGGATGCTGTACAAGAACAATGCAGCAACCAGCAACGAGATGAGCATGAGCAGCATCACGGCGGGCAATTGTGCCTTCAGCACCGAATACAACGCGCCTTGCACGTAGCCGCGGCGCTCGGTGGTGAGCTGGTAGCGCTCGAGCCAGTAACCGCCAGCACGAAGCACGGCCAGGATCGAGAGCAGCACCGCAAAGTGAGCCTTCGAGGCACGACGTGCTTTTGGCAATGGCGGAGCGATGACTACGCCGCCGCTGAGCACATGCGCAGCAACAGTGAGCAGCAAGACCAACAACACCGCAAGGAACAGCCAGTCGAACAAGAAGGTCAAGAACGGCAGTCGGAAAACGTAAAACCCAATATCGGTTGAGAACTGCGGATCGTTCTTGCCGAAGTTCACGCTGTTACGAAACAGCAGCCACTCTTGCCAGTGGCCAGACGCTGGCACAGCAACGATGAGCGCCAGAAAACCCGCTGCCACCACGCGCACGAGACGCATGCGATGGCCGAACACCTCGTGAAAGCGAACGACCGCTACGTGGGTGTCGCCGTTGAAGCCGTTGGGCGCGAGACGATCGGCGATGAGCAGGTTGAGCGCAGCGAGTAACAGAAACAAAAACGCGAACCCAGCGAACAAGAACAGCTTTGAGCCGAGCACACCCCAGAACACGTCGGTGCGTTCGAGGCTGGAGTGCCACAGGTAGTCGATGTAGAAACCGGCAATGGCTCGCGAGGCGAGCAACAACCCCACCACCACAACAGCGGTGACGATAAGCACGATGCGACCACGATCGCTGATTCGCGATGGTCGACGAAGGCGGCTAGGAAGGTCTGCAGGATCTCGCACAGGGCGAGACTAACCGGGGGTTACGGTGAGCGCGCCGCGATCGTAAGCAAGGCGCACGATCTCTTCGACATAATCGTCGATGCGATGCGCTTTCCATTCGCGATAGATGCCGCGTACTTCGTTCGCCAAGTCGCTGTTCACGCCAGCAGCCTTATCGATGCTTCGCGTGAGGCGATCACGCAACGGCGAAATGATGTCGTGAGTTACGGCATCGATGGCTGGCCGAACAATGGCCGGATTGCGACCATCAGAGCCGCCCTGCGCTCCGGCCACTGCAGCAGCAACGAGATCTTTCTCAACTGCTGCGGAGTAGCGAGCCGACTGATCGGCTTCCCATGGCAACAGATCATCAAGCGTGCGAACGGGTTCCTTGCGGCGCAGTAAATCGAGCAATTCGTTCTGCTCGTCGGCCAACACTCGCTTGAGCTTGCGTGACGCCGACAAGATCAGCGGCACTACGGCTTCGGCAACAGTGTCGACACCCGACTCGGCGGACGAATCGTCTTCGTCATCGACTTCGGCGGCTACTTCGAGTTCGGCGCCTGCATCTACCCGATCGACTGGCGCAGCAGAGGGCTCTTCAACACGTGCGGCGCGTTCGACCACAGTGTCGGCGCGTGATTCGCGAAGGCGAGCAAACAGGTCGTCGACCGAAGTCGTCGCCTTGGTCTCGGCGCGATCAGATGTCTTTGCAAACAGCGACACAACGCGAGCGGGCTCGCGATCGTCGTTGTCGTTGCTGTCGTCGAACGGCGCTGGCTCTGGCAACGAAACAACCGTGTCATCGCGGGACTCGACCAGCTGCAGAGCAACGGTGTCGTCGTCAGCTTCCTCAACCACTTCGAGGTCAACATCGACTTCGATTTCGACAATTTCGAGCGCAACCTCAGTGAGCGCAACCTCAGTGACCTCAACCTCGGCTACCTCAACCTGAGTCTCTGCCATCTGATCGAAATCGTCTTCGTCTCGGTCGGGCTGCATGTAGATCGAGGTGGCAGGAACCATCAATGGCACGGGCCCGGTGGTGGGCTGCAGGTTCACGTATTCGACAGGCTCGCCCAGCGGCGTGAGCTCGGCCATGACATCGACGGCGGCGAGGCGCGAACGTTCGAACGCCTGCAACAACCTGTCACGACCATGGATCAGCTGCTCGAGTTGCTGCCTAGCCAACTCGCGGCGGCGAGCCAGTTCGCTCAACACCCGTTCGCGATACGCGCGGGCTTCGTTGACCATGTCGCGGCCTTGCTGTTTGGCCATCTGCACTTCGGCCTCAGCATCGGACGCAGCATCTTGACGACGACGCGCCGACTCGATCTCGGCTTCTTCGCGAAGGCGTTGCGCTTCGTCGGTGGCCTCGCGCAACAAGCGGGCGCTGCCATCTTCGGCGCGAGCACGAATTTGGGTGGCTGCTTCACGGGCAGTCTGCAACACGCGAGCGGCCTCTTCGCCCAGAAGGCGAGTGGCGGTGTCGTCGTCCATCGTGATTGCATCGGATGAACC
>JBAXHD010000088.1:0-5295 GCA_037139095.1 Actinomycetota bacterium | reverse complement strand
CATCGTGCCAATATTCACATGCGGCTTCGTGCGCTCAAACTTTGCTTTGCTCATGGGAGCGTGTCTCCTGTTTTGTAGCTGTGGTGTAGCTGTGTTTGGTAGTTGAGGTATTCGTGTTGTAGTAGCGGCGACCGGTTTCGAACCGGTGACCTTCCGATTATGAGCCGGATGCTCTGACCAACTGAGCTACGCCGCCAGGGCTTTGCTCGGCCCAAAGTGGGACGGGCTGGTCGAGCCCTCTGTCGGAGTCGAACCGACGACCTACGCCTTACCATGGCGTTGCTCTACCTACTGAGCTAAGAGGGCGGGCGCGCACCTATAGCGAGACCGGAGAGCGATCATAGCGCCTCGACGGTCTGACGACCACGCGATTCTGTCCGATTTCGAGACATGGGGGGTGGATCCAGTGCCAGCCGCCACCCAACTGCACAACATGGTGGAACCAAGTGGCACGGCAACTGTGCGCTAGCTTGCCTTTTCTGTGGGTGACATCTCGATCCGACTGGCGACACTGGCCGATGCCGAAGCGATTTTGGAGATCTACAACCACGAGGTGGTGCACACCGTTGCCACCTTCGACCTCGTCGCTAGGTCGCTCGACGAACAGCGCCAGTGGCTCAGCGACCGATCGGGTGCCTTCGCAGCGATTGTGGCGATCTCGGACAACGCAGTGGTGGGCTTCGGGTCGCTGTCGCCATACAAAGAACGACCCGCATATCGAACCAGCGTCGAAGACTCCGTGTATGTGCACACCGGTCATCAAGGTCGTGGCATCGGCAAGCTGCTCGTGACCGAACTGCTGAACATCGCCCGCGTCTCGGGATTCCATGCGGTGTTTGCTCGCATTACTGCTTCAAGCACAGCAAGTAGGGGCTTGCACAGTTCGTGCGGCTTTCATCTCGTGGGTATTGAGCAAGAGGTGGGTCGCAAGTTCAACCGTTGGCTCGATGTGGCACTGATGCAGATTGTGCTGGCCGACTAGGCCAAGCCGCATTGGCCTAATCGACCGTGAGGCCCTGCAGTTCGGCTTCGGCAGCGAGCGCTAGCCACGACTCTTCGGCTGCGTCGACCTTGCTTTGGGCCTCGGCGAGCTCGGCGCTGAGGCGAGCCAGCAATTGATGATCACCGCCCGCTGCGGCGAGTTCGTTGCCAAGCCGCTGGCACGTCTCGGTGGCTTGGGCCAGCGCGCGCTCGGCTTGCGACAACAAACGACGCAACGTGCTGGGACTCTTGACCGTGGTCGGCTTTGGTGACGATGGGGCAACTAGAGCGGCGCGTGGGGTGGCTGTAACAGCCTGAGACGGTGCCGCGGCAGCCGCCTGCGCCCGTTGGGTGAGCCAACCGGCAACGCCACCACGGACCAACTGAGCACCTCCGGCGCCGTCGAGCGCCAATACTTCGATGACCGTGCGGTCGAGGAACACGCGGTCGTGGCTCACGACCACCACGATGCCGGGCCAATCGTCGAGGAATTCTTCGAGGGCGCGAAGAGTGTCGAGATCGAGATCGTTGGTGGGCTCATCGAGAAGCAACACGTTGGGTTGCTCAATGAGCGTGAGCAACAACTGCAAGCGACGGCGCTCGCCACCCGACAGCAACGAGATAGGCGCGAACTGGGCATCGCCGTCGAACCAAAACTGGCGCATCAGGGCCAAGTCTTCGAGCGAGGGCGCACCCTTGTCGCCCGCTACCGCGTCGCGAACCCGTTGAGTGACGTCGAGATCGCGGCCAAGTTGGTCGTAGTAACCCACCTTCACGGTGCGGCCACGCTCGATGTGGCCGTGAGTAGGCATCAAGCGCTCGGCGATGAGGTCGAGCAAGGTGCTCTTGCCGGCGCCGTTGGGGCCCACGATGCCGAGCCGATCGCCGGGTTCGAGCATGTGATCGAACGGCTTGAGCACCAGTGCTCCGGGACCACCGGCATCACTTTGCGATGTCGGCCACGAGAAGCCAACCCCGTGTAGCTCGACGCCTTTTGAACCAAGACGCTGACTACCGAGCGACAGACCGAGTTCGCCGGAACGGGCGGCGGCCTCGGGTCGACGTTCGATAAGAGCTTTCGCGGCTTCGACGCGAGCCTTTGGCTTTGTGGAACGCGCCGGGGCACCGCGGCGCAGCCAGGCCAGTTCGTGGCGGGCAAGGTTTTTGCGGGCCTGCTCTGAGGTAGCTGCCTGCTCTTCGCGTTCGATGCGAGCCGCCAAATACGCGGCGTAACCAGAACCGCTGTGCCAACCGGCGGGCACGTGTAGATACGCATGGCCACGATCGATCTCGAGCACTTTGTTGGTGACTCGATCAAGAACGTGACGGTCGTGAGTGACAAGCAGCAAACCGCCGCTGTAATTGGCGAGCCACTCTTCGAGGTAGGCAATCGCATCAAGATCGAGATGGTTGGTGGGCTCGTCGAGAATGAGGGCTTCCCAATCGAGCACGAGCAGCGCCGCAAGCGCCACTCGCTTTTGTTGACCACCTGACAACTCGTTGGTGGGCGAGTTGAGCAACCCTGACATGCCGAGGCGATCGAGCATTGCTTCGCCGCGCCAGCCGTGACCAACCGCATCGCGAACCGTGCCCGGTGGGAGCACTGGCTGCTGGGCGAGTACACCGATGCGAGCACCGCGGCCGCGCCGCACCACGCCAGCCTCTGGGTCGAGATCGCCACTGATGATTCGAAGCAACGTGCTCTTGCCGCAGCCGTTGAGCCCGACGACGCCGATGCGATCGCCGTCGCTGACCGTGAGCGACACGTCGTCGAACAACGGTCGATTCGGTCGAGAAGCGCGCAGCCCCTGGGCATCGATCAAGATCACAGGTTCCCCAGACTACGAGCGGAAAAGATCAACAAGCCCGATCGATTGTCGGGGAAGCTGCGGGCACAACCGATACCGAAAAACGAAACGATCCGAACCCAGTGCAGGCTCGGATCGTTGGAGATGTCTGACGACATCAAATGGTGGGCCGGGAAGGATTCGAACCTTCGAAGGCTGTGCCGGCAGATTTACAGTCTGCTCCCTTTGGCCGCTTGGGTACCGACCCCACTGTGTTGTTTGTGCGGCCGAAGCGTAGCGGCCGCTCCGCCTGCACGCACCTGCGAGCCGCAATCGCTACCCTATGCGCATGCCAACTTTTGACATTGTCTCCGAAGTGGACCACCAAGAAGTGCGGAACGCGATCGATCAAGCTCAGCGCGAAGTCGCCAACCGGTTCGACTTCAAAAACACCAACTCGTCGATTGAGCAGAACGAACTCGTGCTCACGCTGCGCACTGTCAGCGAAGATCGCCTTGTTGCTTTGCGCCAACTCGTTGAGGAGAAGCTCGTCAAGCGAGCCGTATCGCTCAAGGGTCTCGAGTACGGCAAGGTTGAAGAAGCCACGCAGAATACGGTGCGTCAGACCGTGACCATCAAGGTGGGAATCTCGTCGGACAAAGCCCGTGAGATCAACCGCATGATCAAGGAAAAGGGCCCCAAGGGTGTCAGCAGCCAAACGCAGGGCGAAACCGTTCGCGTCACCGGCAAAAAGCGCGACGACCTACAAGCCGTGATGGCCCTGCTGAAGGGTGCCGACCTTGAGATTCCCCTGCAGTTCAACAACTTCCGCGACTAACAGCCGCCGATAGCCCGGCTAGCGGGCTGCGCTACAGAACGTTTCGAGATCCTGAAGCGATTGCCGCAGGGCAACGCTGATTGCTACGTGCGGATCAGCAATGACTGCTGCGATCTCGCTATCAAGCTCGGGCATTCCGTTGGTGCGATACGAATTCACGGCGCACCCAACACTTGGAGCTGCGAGTGACATGCCCAATGCGTTGAGCTGTTGCAACATCACTTGCTCCTTGATCAGCCTCGCTTCAAAGTCGGCGCGCACCTGGCTCGAGGGGTCAATCGTTTCGGGCGTCGCCGACTCACAGGCATTCACAACAACAACCGTGCCTTTGGCCTCAACAGTGGTGGCCGAATCGGCAGGCCGAGTCTTGGCCCACAGGCTCAATCCGTTGGCCAGTTCGCCGAGACTGGTTGCGTCACGGGTGGCCACTGAAGCGCGAATGCAACCGCGACCTTCGACCGTTGAATAGACGGCCGAATCGCCTGTCCATTGAGACGCCATGCGGAACGCAAACTCACTGCCGATAGCTGGATAGAGCAGTCCGTACCAGAAGTACATGCCCAGGGAAGACGCATCAGCGGTGCTGGCCCCGGCGGGAGTTTCGAGACCACGAGCTGAGTCCAGCACAGCAGCGTCACTTGAAGGGACGTTGAGGCCTTTGACAAAGTCGTTTGCCAAGTTTCGAGTGGCAACACCCCACGAACTCGCGGCCTGCATGTCGAACATCCCAACCAGCCACGGACTGAGGTGCTGGGGCAACGCGTCGCGGGTCGTTACGTGTTCCGCGCGCTGCTTTGCATACTCAGCAGCAAACGCTGCGTCCTTCTCGGACTTCTTGGCGATCGCATAGCTCCCCGCCCCTTCGATCAACGACAGGTAGCCAAGCTGTCGAGCCGGAGACAACGTGCCAACTGCTGCGCCCCAACCCTTCGATTGGTCGAGCAGCCCCACGCTCAGCGCGGCGAGCACACTTGCGTCGTGTAATGGTCCACTGCTCTTCGCCACGTCGTAGACAGTGGCTGTGGCGGGGTCGTAAAAGGCGGTCTGCGTGGAGCCGACATATTCGCCCAACTCTGCCGCGCTTGGAGCTGAGCCAACCAGACCGAGCGCTCGCAGGCCGGTCATTTGACCGTTCGCATCCTTTGGCACCCGAGCCAACTCGTAGATGCCGAGCTTGGCCTCATATTCAGCCTGTGGCAATTCGACAATGGGAAGCGACCGATCAAACGGCAACCCAAACGTGGCTTCTACGAACGCCGCAACCGGCTTGATCTCAGCGGGCCATTGTTTGATCCGTGCCGCATCTTGACGCTGCTTCAACAACAAGCCGCCACCAACCGCAACCAAGGTAACGACGACGAACAGCGCCATCAAGAACTTGCCCTTCTTGCGCGGCTTTGGCTTGTTGATGGTGACGTTGCCGTCTGCCGGGCGCTGAACCATCAGCCTGTTTGGCGCAACAGCGCGTACGCGAGCATCTGTCGTTGGGGCTTCGGCCTGCTTCAGGACTGCTGGCTTCGGCAGCATTGGCAACGAAACGACGCCGGGCTCAACGATGGCGCTCGCCTCAACAACGCGAGTCTCCTCAACAACGCTCAACTCGGGGATGGCGACCTCAGCGACGCTTGCGTCGGGGAGGATCTGAGGGTGAGTTTGAGTCTGGGCTTGAGCTTGGGCTTGGGCTTGAGC
>JBAXHD010000087.1:0-5423 GCA_037139095.1 Actinomycetota bacterium | reverse complement strand
ATGACCACAAGCATCGCCAATGCGGCCATGCCGATGTAGCGATGCAGTCGCACTGCGCTGAACGCAAGCAGCACACCAACGAGCAACTCGCAGACGCGCGCCAGCGGGTGGAAGTACATCAACGGATCAGCCCTACCGGCGAGAGCGAACCACACTGAGGCTGCCATAGCAGCGCCAATGACAAGCGCGAATTTGGTGCGGCCAAAACGCAACAGCAACAAGCACGCCACCGGAAGCACCACATAGAACTGTTCTTCGATGGCCAGCGACCAGAAGTGCTCAAGCGGCGCGTACCCCGACTGGCCGTACGAGTAACTGCTGGTGAATCGTTCGATGTCGGCCCAATAGGTGAGCGAGGCCAGGCTCTCGCGAACGATGGGTGGCTTGCTGAGTATCCACCCGGTAATCACTGTGGCGATCACCACCAATGTGGAAGCGGGCAACAACCTACGAAAGCGGCGCGTATAGAACTCACCAAGACGGATGGATCCGCTCTGTTCGTGCTCACGCAACAGCACGGTGGTGACGATGAAGCCCGAGAGAGCAAAGAACACCGTGACTCCAGCCGGGCCGTTTACGTTGGCACCGAAATGGAAAGCGATCACAGGAAGCACGGCCAACGCGCGAAGTCCGTCGAGTTCGGCGATGTGGTTGTGCGCTGGTTTGTGCCGGAGCATCAACGATCCTCTAGTGCCCTCTTGCATCGAATTGTGATCAACCGCTGCGCACAAGAAACTAGCCGACCGGCGATTGGCACCAAAAAACGAGGAGCGTCCTCGAGTTTCTCGGTGCCGAATCGCGTCGGCCGGCTAGCGGTGTACGTACTGCGTGGTCAGAGGGTTGTGAACGCCCACCACGTGCCGGCATTAGCCGACGTGGTTCCCCCGGTGTTTACAGCCCGCACCATCCAGTAGTACTTGGTCTTGCTGAGCAAGCCCGACAGTTTTGCTGTACGCGTTGTTCCGGTTGACACCCATGTGCCTCCGCAGATGTTGTCGTTCACGGTGTCCGCGCAGTACTGATACGAAGTAGCACCACTGCTGGCCTGCCACGACAACCCTGGTGACGTGCTGAGCCCGGTGGCATTGTTCGATGGCGCTGTCAGAGCAAATGCTGCAGGAACCGCTGCTCCGCCCGAGGTCGTGAACGTCCAAGCAACAGAAGCGTCGGCGACCGTGGTGCCGACCGAGCTCACCGAACGCACCTGCCACTCATACTTGGTGTTCGCCAGCAAGGTTCCCGGCTTAATCGTGGTCAGGGTACCGGTGCTGATCCATGTTGCATCACAGAGGTTGTTGATCACCGTGTCGATGCAATAGTCGTATGACGAAGCACCCGAACTCGTCTGCCAGGCAAGACCTGGCGTGGTGGCCAAGCCAGTGGCCGCGTTCGCCGGTGCGGTCTTGCCAAACGCCAGCGGCTTCGAGGGAGCAACTGTGGTGAAGCTCCACGCCGCTCCGGCATCGGCCGTGTTGGTGGTGGTCTTCACCTGCCACTCGTAGGTGGTGCCGCCCAAGAGCGCGCTCGGCACGACCGAGGTGGCGAGACCGGTGCTGATCCATGTGGTGTCACACGTGTTGTTCACGATCGTGTCGATGCAGTACTGGTAGGCCGTGGCCCCAGTGCTTGCCTGCCATGAAAGCACCAGCGCCGTGGCGAGACCGGTGGCGCCATTCGATGGCGTCAACTTGCCGAATGCGCCAACAGGGATGGCCGTAGTGAACGAGTAGCGAAGTGACACGTTTGCTTCGGCCCTCACGGTTCCGGCGACGGCACGAACCTGCCACGAGTAGATGGTGCCTGCGGCCAAACCAGTGACAGCAATACTTGTCGCTAGGCCAGTTGAGGTCCACGTAGTGCACGGCGTGGTGAGGCCAGCAACGAGGCAGTACTCGTAGCTTGCGGCACCCGTGCTGGGCGCCCATTGCAGTGTGAGTGCTGTGCCGGTGCCGGTAGCACCTGCGCCTGGGGCGATCTTCGAGAAGGCTCCAAGCGTGCGAGGACCGTTTGCAGCGGCAGCCGCAACTGCGCTCGCAGCATTCAGAATTCCAGGTCCGCACAGTGCAGTCGTGCACGTGCTCGTTGCTGCAAAGGGAGTAACAGTGCGCTGGAGCAGCGCAAGGACGCCTGCGGGGGTCAGCGATGGCTGCAACGACTTCACCAGAGCGGCCACTGCTGACACGTGTGGGGTGGCCATGCTCGTGCCTTCGTAGAAGGCGTAGGTGTCGGTGGTTGGCGACGTGAGGCCAGCGTTGAGGGTCGAGTAGATCTCGCCCGATGTGTCGTTGATTGCAGCGACTCCGCCGGTGCTGGTCACCTTGTCGTCGCCGCCTTGAGCGGCGATATTCACAGTGGTTCCGAAGTTGCTATACCACGAACGATTACCACTAGGTCCAGTAGCGGCTACCGCAATCACACCGGCGCAGTTGGCTGGGGCCGACGTGGCCGCATCGGCGTTCGAGTTGCCGGCGGCAACCACAACAATCGAACCCACTGCAATCGCATCGGTGATTGCAGTCTGATAAGCGGCTGGGCATGCCCCGCCGCCACCCAAGCTGAGGCTGATGATGGCCGCAGGGTTGGGGTTGGTTGGTGCGCCCGGAACTGCGAGGCCAGCAGCCCAACGGATGCCGTCAGCAACGTCGCTCTCGTAACCGCCGCACTTGCCGAGTACCCGCACCGGCAGAATCTTGATGCCTGGGGCGATACCCGCAATGCCGATGCCGTTATCCGACTTGGCGGCGATGGTGCCCGACACGTGCGTGCCGTGCCACGAACTATTGCTCGCTCCGCAGCCAGCGAAATAGCCGAGAGAATTCTCCGATGTTGTGACCCAGTCACCCGGATCAGCGGCATTCGAGTCGCGAAGGTCGCCGTCGTTGGCTACCAACACGTCGCTCACCATGTCGTAGCCAGGAAGCACCTGTCCGGCGAGTTCGATGTGAGGGGTGATACCCGTGTCCACAACGGCGACGACAACATCAGACGTTCCGCTTGTTACCGCACGGGCTCCCGTGATGTCGAGACCCTTCGTGGTGGCGGTTGGGGCGAACAGGTCCCACTGCTTGCTAAACGAGGGGTCGGTTGGCACCGCAGTTGCGAAGACCTTGCGGTCTGGCTCGGCGAAGGCAACGCCTGGCAAAGCAGCAATGCGGCCAGTGATCGCCTCGACATCTGCTGGCGAGCGACGACCGGTGAGATTCGAGACCCATGAACCGTCGCGGCCACGGCGGCTGAGGGTGACCGACTCGCCAGCTTGGCGACTCAGCGCCGCAATATCGGGAGTGCTGCCATCAGCCATGCGAACGATGATGCGATCAGTTGCCTGCGGATCGCGGCTGTCAGTTGGAGTCGATTTGCGCGATGGCTTGGACACCGCGTGTGCGGCTCCGACGGTTCCGAGTGAGCCAAGTCCAAGCGTTGCTAACACCAAGATCGGGAGCAATTGCGAATGAGACTTTGGGGACTTCCACGTTGTGGTCACACAGGAGTCCTACGCCTCGCTACCTAGTGCTGGCAAGCATTCGCCAAAGGCTTGAGACAATCGAGTGTTCAAGTACTACAAACGTGTGATTCTCTTGAGACTCCGTACACCACACGACTACCCACAAGAACTACGACCATCATCAAATTGGGCCTTTTGGCCTAAGACGTGGCACTTCTTTTTCGCGTCAATAAGTCGTTGTGCCTACGACCAACAAGGTCGACATCGTACGTCGCTCTCCAGCCACCGATGACAGGCCTAATGTGACACCCATGCCGTCGCCGGACTCAAACAAGTACCGCTCGCTTTCGCTCTGGCATGACACATTGCCCACCGAAGATCACCTCGAACAACGGGCCAGCCTTCCCGGCGATATCAATGTCGATGTCGCCATCGTCGGCGCTGGCTACACAGGCATGTGGACCGCGCACTATCTCCGCGAGGCCGACCCGACACTTCGCATCGCGATCATCGAGCGAGACATTGCCGGCTTCGGCGCGAGTGGCCGCAACGGTGGTTGGGCTTCAGCGCTGCTGCCGATGGGACTCGACTCGATCGCGAAGTCGCACAGTCGCGACGAAGCGGTGCGTCTGCAGCGAGCCATGTATTCGTCTATCGACGAGATCGGCCGAGCGACACAAGACCTTGGTATCGATTGCAATTTCACCAAGGGCGGCACGCTCACGATGGTTCGCAATCCAGCGCAGGCGCCTCGTGTGCACGCAGACCTTCGTCACAAGGCCAGCTACGGACTCACCGACGACATCTGGCTCGATCGGACCGAGATCGCCGAGCGCACCACTGCCACTGACCTGCTTGGGGCCAGCTTCACGCCCCATTGCGCCGCCATTCATCCGGCGCGCCTTGCGCGCGGCCTCGCTGCATCGCTGGTGGCCCGCGGAGTCAACATCTACGAAGGCACCACCGTCGACAGCATCGAACCGCACTGCGTTCGTACCGAGCACGGCACTGTCACAGCAGACATTGTTGTTCGCGCCACTGAGGGCTTCACCTCGTCGCTCAAGGGAATGCGACGCAACGTTGTGCCCATCTATTCGCTGATGTTGTGTACCGAGCCGCTGTCCGACGACACGTGGAACAGCATCGGCTTGCGAGATCGCGAGACATTCACCGACGGCCGGCACTCGGTCATCTATGGCCAACGCACCGCCGATGGCCGCCTTGCGTTCGGCGGGCGGGCAGCCCCCTATCACTTCGGAAGCACCATCAGTTCCGACTTCGAGCGCCCGCGCGGGGTGCACGAGATGATCCACGCCACGCTCGTGAAGATCTATCCGCAAGTAGCCGACGCGACCATCACCCATAGATGGGGCGGGCCGCTTGGCGCAACCCGCGACTGGCACTGCAGCGTTGGGCTCGACAAGACAACCGGACTCGCTTGGGCCGGAGGCTACGTGGGCGATGGTGTCACCACCACCAACCTTGCCGGACGCACGCTGGCCGACCTCATCTGCGGCCGCTCAACAGATCTCACCACCCTCGCGTGGGTCGGCCATTCGTCTCGCAAATGGGAACCCGAGCCCTTGCGCTGGGTCGCGATTCGCGCTGGGCTCATTCTCGCTGCATCTGCAGACAACTCCGAAGCGCGCCGTCAACGACCCGAGCGGGCGCGAGCTTGGATCCTCGACAAGCTCACCGGGCACTGAGCGCCGTTTCAGATACCGGCGCCAAACAACTAGTGTGGCGTCGTGACCCTCACTGAGACCCTTCCGACTCGGTATTACATCGATCCCGCCATTTGGGAGATCGAGAGGCATCAGGTTTTCGCGAAGTCGTGGGTGATGGTTGGCAACGACCACCAGCTACCCAAGTCGGGCGACTACTTCACTGAGCAAGTCGCAAGCTGGCCGATCTTCGTGCAACGCGCCGACGACGGCGGCCTGCGCGCCTTTCACAACATGTGTCCGCACCGCGCCGG
>JBAXHD010000086.1:0-5561 GCA_037139095.1 Actinomycetota bacterium | reverse complement strand
GCTTGGGCTTGAGCCAGAAAGTCCGAGGTGAGCAACGTCTCAAGACGGAACTCTGATGGGTCAACGAAGAGTGGTTCGGGCGCCACGAGTGGGGCAAAGGTTGGCGCAAGCCGCGGTGCCGGCCGTGGTTCAAATTTCGGCACGCTGCTCTGTGCGCCACCCGACCCTCCAAGATCGAGCTTGAGTTTGAAGTCAAATGGTGCTCGGAAGTTCGGAGGCTGCGAAGGACTCAACTCGACCGGACCAACGCTGGCTGCCTCAGCAAATTGATCGTGGGTCGTGTCGCCGATTTCAGGGGCCGCGTCGGGCAGATTGCTCATGTCATTCTTTCGGCACCGGTAGTGAGACCTTGAGCGACTTCAGACGATCTAGAGGCTCAAGCGTTCTTGCAATACGACAACACGTTGGACATCGCCTCGGCTTGCAGCGGATCAGTGGAGCCCTCTACGAAGTTCGGCAATCCACCGGTGCGTAGCACTGCGATGGCGCATGACCACGCGCCCTGAGTTTCGGGAAGGCCCATCCGAATGAGGTTCGCGCCGATCTCTTGCTCGCGCATCGGCGCCGAATACAACAGCGTTGCATCGGCCGGACCCGTTACTTGGATGGTGGGTTCGGTCGGTTCACACACCGATACCTTGATGAGATTGCTCGCGTCGTTTGAGATGACTGCCGCACTAGATGCCGGCCGGGATTGTGCCCAGCGTTGCAGCGCCGAAGTCATCGCTGAGTTACCCGCAGCGTCGAGCGTGGCGATCGAGGCAGCGAGGCAGGCACGACCCTCACTTGTTGTCGTGGCGGCAGTGTCGCCCGCCCATGCCAGCGCTGCGGCACGCGCGTCGGAGGCACCGAGGCTCGGCAGCAAGGTCAGGTACCAGAATTGCATACCGAGCGTTTGTGGAGTGGCGCTCGAGTTTGGTGGGGGCACCTTGATGGCCACATTGGTCGAACTGCGGGAGGGGTCGAACATCGGTGCATCACTGCTTGGCACCACAAGGTCAGCGAGGAGGCGACCCCGCTTCGAAGCTGGCGACGTATGAGCGCCAAAGAAGTACGAGCCGAGAACAGCGTTGAGATACGTGGGGCGAGCTTCAGCAGCAATGCCGAGAGCGGCCGTCCGCGACTGCACCTCATACGCAACGAGCGCTTCGAGTTGCGGATCCTTGGCGAACATGGCCCGTACGACCTCGGCGCCGACTCCATCAACGGCGGCTCGAATGCCGACCTGCTGCGCGTCGGTGAGGGTGGCGATGTTCTTCGACCAACCGAGATTCTGATCGACGAGGGCAACAGTGAGCGCTCGTAACGTTGCCAAATCGAATGCCGGGGTCCGCCCATCCATGCGGTAGATGGTCTTGTCAGCAGAACTGTAAAACGCTGTCATCGCTACTGCGGCGATATGCCCCACAGTGCTCGGCTCAGGGGCTCCACTGACCAGTCCTACAGCGCGCAAGGTGCCGAAGTGGCCATCGGCATCGCTGTACGAGCGAGCCAGCACATCGATACCCAGCTTCACTTCGTATTCAGGGACCGACAGCGTGGTGACGGGAACATCTTCGATGAATTTCGAATGCGTTGTTTCCTCAACGAACGTGGCCAGCGGAGCAACGTCTTGAGCCCATGCGACCTTCTTGTTGATGAGGAAGTACCAGCTGGTAAACCCGGCACCGCCGAGCAGCGACGCCACGACGAGAAACGAGAAGAACGCTCGCACGGGATGGCGCTTACGCTTTTTTGGTGCCGGCGGCTCGGCGAGCTGTGCGCTGACAACCCGCGACTGCACCACGCGCTGAGGACCCGACGGTCGCGTCGGTTGGCCGAGATACGGCAGGCTCGTTCCACCAAGGCTGGGAGCAACGGCCACGCTTTGGTCCGCTGCCAGTATCGAAGGGTTGTTCTCGACGTGAGGGCGCAGTTGAGGCTGAGGTTGCGAAAGTACAGCCAGGCTGCCGGTAGCCACCGGGAACTGATCGACCCCGGCCGGAATAAAGATTTGTCCACCGACGCGTGCGACTGGGGGTGGCAAAAGCGGCGGCGGCGGCGGCAACATCGCAGGCAGCGACTGAGGCGGCGCGGGCACAAAGGGCGTAGGCGGAAGGGTAGGCGTCAGGCTTGGCGCGGCGTCAACAACATTGAGCCGCACACGAAGTCGATCACGAAGTGCGCTCGTGGCGTCGGCCGTCGCGGACGAGTCGAGCGGCGATGTGCTCAGTTCTCTCTCGTCGAATGGATCCGGTGCCACATGGTTCTATCGGCACGGACAACTCGCAGGTTAAGGATTTCTCAAACGCATTCCACAGTGATGCCGAGCACCCACACCCGAACTAGTCCTCGGCTGGAGCCTCGGCGGCGCGACGCTGCAGTTCGTTGACCACGTTTGCATCGGCAAGCGTGGTGGTGTCGCCAAGGTTGCGGCCTTCAGCCACATCGCGCAGCAAACGACGCATGATCTTGCCGCTGCGGGTCTTGGGGAGATCGGGCGTGAAGTAGATGGCCTTGGGCTTGGCGATGCTGCCAATCTCGACGGCCACATGGTTGCGCAGCGCTTGTTCGTCGCCTTCGAAACCACCCCGCAGCGTGACATAGGCGATGATCGCTTGACCCGTGGTTGCGTCGAGTGCACCGACAACTGCTGCCTCGGCGACCGACGGGTGCGAGACAAGCGCCGATTCGACTTCGGTGGTGGAAATGCGATGACCGCTCACGTTCATAACATCGTCGACTCGACCCAACAGCCACAAGTAGCCATCGTGGTCGAGCTTGGCGCCATCACCGGCGAAGTAACGACCAGCGAAACGACTCCAATAGGTTTCGCGATAGCGATCGGGGTCGCCCCAGATACCGCGAAGCATGGCCGGCCACGGCTGGGTGAGGGTGAGGTAGCCGCCTCCGCGCTCGACGTGTTCGCCAGATTCATCGACCAGTTCGGTGCCGATGCCAGGCAGACCAAACGTGGCCGAGCCGGGTTTGGTGGTGGTGACGCCGGGTAGCGGGCTGATCATGATCGCGCCGGTCTCGGTCTGCCACCACGTATCGACAATGGGACAGGTGGAGCCGCCGATGTGTTCGTGATACCACATCCACGCCTCGGGGTTGATGGGCTCACCGACCGAGCCGAGCAGACGAAGCGACGACAGGTCGTGCTTGGCGGGTTCCTGGTCGCCCCACTTCATAAAGGTTCGAATAGCCGTTGGGGCCGTATAGAAAAGGGTGACGCCGTACTTCTCGACGATCTGCCACATGCGGTCGTTACCGGGGAAGTTGGGCACGCCCTCGTACATCACCTGAGTTGCGCCGTTGGCCAGCGGGCCATAGACGATGTAGGTGTGGCCCGTGATCCAGCCCACATCGGCGGTGCACCAATAGATGTCGGTGTCGGCGTGAAGGTCGAACACATACTTGTGGGTGAACGCAGCCTGAGTGAGATAGCCGCCGCTGGTGTGCATGATGCCCTTGGGCCTACCAGTGGTGCCACTTGTGTACAGCAAGAACAACAGTTGCTCTGAGTCCATTGGCTCTGCCGGACAGACAGGGTCGGCTTGCGCCATGAGTTCGTGGTACCAGTGGTCACGACCTTCTTGCATCGTGATCTCGTTGCCGCCGCGGCGCACCACAACAACATCGGTGATGGTTGGCGTGCCACGCAACGCCTCGTCGGCAGTGTGCTTGAGCGGGAAGACTTCGCCTCGGCGCCAGCCGCCGTCGGCAGTGATGAGCACCTTGGCCTCAGCATCGTTGATGCGGTCGGTCAGCGAGTTTGCGCTGAAGCCGCCAAACACAACGCTGTGGGCGGCGCCGATACGCGCACACGCCAGCATGGCAATGGCAGCCTCGGGGATCATCGGCATGTAGATGTTGACGCGATCGCCCTTGACGACTCCGAGGCCTTTGAGCACATTTGCGAAGCGCTGCGTCTCGTCGAGGAGTTGCGAATAGGTGACGGTGCGCGTGTCGCCGGGCTCGCCCTCGAAATGGAAGGCCACCTTGTCGCCTTTACCGGCCAACACATGACGATCGAGGCAGTTGTAGCTCACGTTCAGTTCGCCACCGACAAACCACTTGGCGTACGGAAGGTTCCACTCTGAGGCGGTGTGCCACTCTGTAGACCACGAAATCAGTTCGCTGGCCTGCCTCGCCCAAAACGCTGTGAAGTCTTGCGATGCTTCGTCGTACAACGAGTTATCGGAGACGAGAGCGTTGCTGCGAAATGCATCGGAGGGAACGAAAGTGCGGCGCTCCCAGCCAAGCGATTCGATTGCGTGGGCGTCAGTCATCAAGCAGTCCCTTATCCGTTGTCTCGGTTGCGGGTCACTCTAGTTACAGCCGACGCAAGAGACGCAAGTGGCGTTTTGTCTGTTGATGTGTGCGGGCTATGAGCCCAACGAAATCTGCCGATTGGCTTACGCCGACCGACGCCGAGCTGCCACGGTGAGCAAGAGGCCCGCCAAAACTCCGAGTGCTGCGAGGTACACGAACGATCGCGATGCACGGCCAGTGGTGGGCAACTGGATCGACAGAGCCTCAGGAAGAACGCCGGCACTCGCCACGGTGGACGTGGTCTGGCCAACCGACGTGGTTGGATCAACAGGCCCGCCACCCAGCGCAGGTACTGCGGTCGACGAGGTCGGCGTTGGCGTGATCGGTGGGAGTGTGTCGAGTACCCCGCTGCTTGGAGCGGCCGTGGTTGGAACGGCCGTAGTTGGTGCTGCGGTAGTTGGTGCTGCGGTAGTGGGAGCGACTGTGGTTGGCGGGGCAGTGGTCGGAGGCGTTGTGGTGGGCGGAGTTGTCACCGGAGGCGCCGGGTCGTCGTTGTTGGTGATGCTGCACACGGCATCTTCGCCCGCAGCGAGCACGATGGAGTTTGCGTTCTGCGCGCCGCCAACGCATGTCCAATCAGACGGTGTGTAGCCACCTGGACCTGACTCTGTGAGCAAGTAGACGACCTCGGGAGTCACGTCGGCGCCAACACCCATCCACGACAAGCTGCTTGGATCTGGACCGAGAATTGGTGTTGACCAGTCGTCAACCGACGTTGCCTGAAGAACGAAATCCCTCAGGGTGGCGGTGCCGCCATCGTCGTTGATGAGAACGTTGTTCAGCGTGAGATGGGGTGCGCGAATGTCGTCGTTGATCACGGTGCAACTGACATCTTCGCCAGCCCGCAACCGGATGGTGTTGCCAACCTGAGTACCGGCATCGCATGTCCAACCTAATGAGGTGTACCCGAGCGGACCACTTTCATCGAGGACATACGTGGTGTATGCAGATACGTCTGTGCCAATACCCATCTCGTAGCTCAACGCGGGATCGACGCCATCGATGATTGCCACGCGGCTACCGGCTGCTGTAGCGCTGAGGCTGAAGTCGTTAAACGCAGCCGTTCCACCGTTGTCGTTGATGACAACCTTGTTGAGTTGCAAGAACGGCGTCGATGGGTTGCAATCGTCGCTGTTATCGCCGTGGTTGATGGTGTGACCCGAGGATGCGGTGCGCACTGAACTACTGCTACTGCTCGTGCAACTGCCGGAGCTTGACCCAGAACCAGAACCAGAACCAGAACC
>JBAXHD010000085.1:0-5598 GCA_037139095.1 Actinomycetota bacterium | reverse complement strand
AGAAACTATGCCGAGCTGCGGTTGCTGATGAACTGGTCGCAGACCAGTCCGGTGCTGCCGTGGGGGCACGACGGATGGAAGCGCCCAATCGATGGTGGCCGCTACACACAGATGACCATGCGCATTCGCGCCGAAGCCAATATGAGCTTTGCGATTCGATGGTGGAACGCTGCCGGCCAAGAGGGTTTGATCGGCTTTGACCTGTTGGCTACTCCGGGCTTTCAGAACGTGCATTTCGATCTCACCAATCGCAGTAACTACAAAGCGGCCGGGGCGGCCGCTGTTTGGGGCGGGCACATTGTTCGCTTCGAACTGTTCCGCGGCATCGCCCTTGCGGGTGGCGACCCCGCAATCAACGTGCAGCTCGATTGGGTGCGCTTGCATCGAGCCGACGCATCGCAAACTCCTCCCGCCGGCGTGCCGCTGCCCGTGGTGATCACGCCCAACGAAGAAGGGGGCGCCGACTACGCCACCGTCGAGCGCGGTAACCCGTGGGACTTCGCGGGCATGGACGATGTTGACCTCACCAACGACGTTGCGTTTCTTTCGACCGCGAGCGGCGACCTCACGGGCGCCAGCGTGAGCAACGACCCGTTTATTGGGCTGGCCCTCGGGCCGCCGTTGAACACCGATCGTTATCACCGCCTCACGGTCGACGTTTGCTACAACGGTGGCTTCAGCCTCGGTGGCGCAGCGGGTCAAGGCATGGTTGGTCGCATGGCGTGGATGCCGGCTGGAACGTGGACAGAGACTCAGGACTTCATTGTGTTCCCCGGCTGCCACCGAATGTCGATCGATATGTCAACCACCCCTGCTGGTGCGATACATGACCAGAACAGCGGCATCGTGTCGGGTTGGCGTGGCCAGCGCCCCACGCGTTTGCGGTTCGACCTCAACGAAGACCCAGGCGCACGCGCGTTCAACTTGCGTGAGATTCGGTTGGCCGACGACGCGGCCTTCAGCTCGAGTTACCCGATCACGTTTGCCGACGCTGCTGGGGCGGCCAACGCCAAGGCCGACATTTATGTCACCACGACCCGTGGCAGTTACAGCGGAACGCAGATTGCCAGCAATATTTCGGTGGTCGGCGGGACCAATACTTTCAACTGGAACGGCACCGATTCGGCTGGGGCAGCAATGCCCAACGGCACCTATTGGGTCTACATCGTCATGCACAACACCTCGGGTTCTGGCGTGGGTTACGCCTCGGGTCCGTTGCGTGAAGAGAAGCCAGTGCCTCCAACCCCGAGCTACTTTGTGCCGCTCACGCCATCACGCTTGCTCGACACTCGCACCGGCGAGGGCGGCAACATCGTTCCGCTGAACACCGGGGTCTTCACCGAACTGAACGTGGCGGGCGTAGGTGGAGTGCCTCCTACGGGCGTTACCGCGGTGGTGATGAACGTGACTGTTACCGAGCCGACGTGGTTTGGGTTCATCACGGCGTGGCCATCGGGTGAGGCTCAACCGTTGGTCTCAAACATCAACTTTGTGCCCGGCCAAACCGTGCCGAATCTGGTCACGGTGAAACTCGGGGCCAACGGCAAAGTGAATCTGTTCAACTCAATCGGCAGCACACATCTCATTGCGGATGTGGCCGGTTACTACACGGCAACCCCTCCGCCTTCGGGTGGACGATTTACCGCGCTGACTCCCGCTCGCTTGCTCGACACTCGCGATGGCACCGGCACCGGTGGAGCGATTGGGCCGATTGGGCAGGGCGCTTCGATCAACCTTTCTGTCACGGGCGTTGGCGGTGTGCCGCCCACGGGCGTTTCTGGCGTGGCGTTGAACGTAACGGTTGATCAACCCACCGGCACCGGATTCGTCACGGTGTGGCCCGCTGGTGAGGCTCGGCCGAACGCTTCGACGCACAACTATGTGCCCGGTCTCACCGTTGCCAATTTGGTGGTCTCAAAAGTTGGAGCCAACGGTCAGGTCAGCATCTTCAATTCGGCTGGCGCGTCGCATGTTGTGGCCGATGTCATTGGATATTTCTCGGCGAGTGGCGGTGCGTTCGTTCCTGTTACGCCACAACGACTCGTCGATACTCGAGACGGCACCGGCGTTCGCCCGGGTGGCATCGGCCAAGGCCAGTCATTGGGCTTGCCGATGACCACCAACAGTCCGGTGCCGGCCGGGGCCTCTGCTGTCATCGTCAACGTCACCTCGGTGAACAGTTCGTCTCCGTCGTTCGTGACGGTGTGGCCCACAGGTGCGGCCATGCCGTTGGCATCAACGCTGAACCCAGTTGTCGGCCGGCCCGTGCCGAATCAGGCCTACCTTCGGCTCGGCCCAGACGGATCGCTGCAGGCCTACAACAACGCCGGCGATACCGACCTCATCGTCGACGTGTTCGGCTACGTGCTCTAACGAACTCTGTAGATGTAGCGCTCGCCAGTGGTGTGCGGTTCATCGACGAGTTGCAGACACACACCCGCAGTTGCTTGCTCGGTGATCACGTACGTGATGTCGAGCTTCTGCAACGCGGCGTCGCAGGTTGGTGTGGTGATCACGATTTGATCGGCAGCTGGTAGGGCAATGTCTACGCCCGGTAGTTCGTCGTTGATTTCCATCGAGACCATGGCGAAGCGGTCCCATGTGTTGCGGTTCTCGGCTGCCGGATCGAGCTTGGTCCATGCGGCCGAATCGGCGTACCAACTCACGTGCGTGGCAGTGGGCGCACCGGATGCAGCCAAGATCGATCGCGCATGCCCGGCTTCGGCGCCGAGTACAGCCCATGCAGCCGACTCGTGGCCAACCCTCTCGCGCTGAATCTGCAGCATCAGCGGATCGCGGGTGATCGGCTCAAGGCCCACCTGAATCGGGTTCACTCGCGCCGACCCGATCAACAAAAACGCACACGCACCGCCGAGTCCGAGCATGACTCGACCGTTCAATACCGCAGCGACAATCAGGCTGATCAGCGCAAGCAGAATCAGGATTCGAGAGTGCCCTGCTGGTGCATCGTTGATGGTGGTCTGGGTGCCAACCCATCCGGTAA
The DNA here is from genome assembly GCA_037139095.1 of Actinomycetota bacterium. GTDB lineage: Bacteria > Actinomycetota > Acidimicrobiia > Acidimicrobiales > Ilumatobacteraceae > WLMZ01. The sequence continues at coordinate 2,594 of JBAXHD010000085.1, read as the reverse complement.
CGAAGGCAAATGTGAGCGTTGCGATGAGCACGCGATCGCGAGATGGCCGAGCGCTTGGGTCGCTGACAATGCGGTGCACATACAGTCCTGCGGCAAGAGCGCTGGCCACCGTGAGCGGCAACATCAAGCGATCGCCAGGCACGCTGGTGAGGCCCAGCAGCGACCCCAAGAACGAAGGCACTGGCAGCAGCGCCCATGCGGCAAGGATCATTGAAACGGAGAGCACTGCGGCGAGTGCCCGATGCGAATGCACCCGCGATCTGAACCCGCTGAAACCGCCGCCCACGATGACGATGGGCAGCCACAGCATGAGGCCCGATGATGCTTCTGACTGATTCGTGCCGTTGTGGTTCACGATCTGTGCGGTGGTGGCGAGGGCGTCGTAGGGCGCACCGAACAGCAGGTTGGGCCGTGCAGCACCACTGGGCGAGATGCGATGGCCGGGGTACACCGAGTTGGAGATGGCTTTCAGCGCGAGCTGATGATCGCGAAGGTAGATGGCCATAACGATTGCGAGCACGCCACCGAATGCTGCGGCAAACATCGCCACCTGCCGCCAGCCAATGAAGATGCCACGAAGCTGTGTGAGTGCGATGGCGCCAAAGATCAAGCTGAGCGGCAGCAGCCATGGCAAGTACAGCAGCACGGCGAAGCAACTGGCCACCCATCCAGCTGCCGCGGCCAACGCGTAGCGTCGACGCCCTTGGTGTCGGCACGCAGTAATGAACAACGCCAGCATGGTTCCGCCATACAGAACCGAAAGGCCTGTAGTGGGAATCGCCCACCACACGGCGGTCGGGGCAAGCGTGACCAGAAGCCCCGAGAAAATCGACACCCATCGCGAGCGTGTGAGCGCAGCGACCACTGCGTAGATGCCCAGCAGCGGGCCGAGCGCAACGAGCCACCATTCGATAGCGAACGCCCGCTCGACATCGAACACGAAGTAGGCCCACGAGTGCGGCTTAGCAATGGACGACAGCGCCTTCACGGGTAGATCTGACAGCACTCCGGTGTCGTGAACGCCGACACCCAGTTGCGTGGTGGCGGGAAAATTCAGCGCTGCTTGGCGAATGACCAACGGTGTTCGCGTGAGCCATTCGTCGCTGCGAATGGGGCGAGGAGTGAGCGCCGTTTGCGCCGAAGGGTTGGTCTCGGAGTGCAGTGCGATGGAACTGCCGCTGACCTTGAACATGCCCAACACGAAGATGAGGGCCAGCACAACAAGGGGAGGAGCGAGCAATGATCGAGACACTCGAGTTCGGGCGTCTCTGAGTTGCACAGGATTTCCTTCACTGACGGGTGATACCGGAGGAATCAACTCGCCAAGTCTAGCATTGCGACCATGAGCGTCATTGTGAAGCAGAGCGCTGTCATCTTCGTGTGCGGGGCGGCGCTGTTGGTGTTCACCATCAGGCTGCTGCATCGCCGTCGCTTGTCATTTCACTATGCGTCGGGCTGGGTTGCGGTCTCGTTGGCGGTGATTGCGTCGTCGTTGCTCACGCCATTGGTTGGGCCGGTTGCCCGACTGTTCTCGATGAGCGGCACGGCAGTGTTTCTTGTGGTGGCAGTTGGTTTCGTTGTGGCCATGTGTCTGCAGTTGTCGGTCAGCGTGTCGTTGTTGCACGAACGCGCACGTGATCTTGCCGAGGCCAACGCAATGCTTCGCGCCGAACTCGATCGCCGCACTCCAGCATCAGACACTCACTGATGAAGCCTGCGCTCGTCCTGATCCCTGCGTATAACGAAGAGACATCGGTCGGTGGCATCGTTCAGCGAGTGCTGGCCGCCGGCCTCGATTGCGCTGTTGTTGTCGATGGGTCGGTAGACCTCACAGCCCGCCGCGCTCGCGAGGCCGGCGCGGTAGTCATCGAGCTGCCGGTGAACCTTGGTATCGGCGGCGCGCTGCGGTGCGGGTTCCGTTACGCGGTTGAGCATGGCTACGAACGCGTTGTGCAGTGCGACGCCGATGGCCAACATCCGCCCGAAGACATCCCTCGTTTGATCGACCAAGCCGATCAGCTGAACGCTCACCTGCTCATCGGTTCGCGTTGGGTCGAAGGCGCGGGCGATTACGAGCTGCACGGCGCGCGGCGGTTTGCAATGAAGATGTTGTCGCGGCTTGCCTACTCTCGGGGGGGTGTGCGCGTGCACGACTCAACCTCGGGTTTTCGGGTCATCTCAGAGCCGCTGCTCTCAGAGTTTGCCCGGTCGTATCCGGCGCAGTTCATGGAGTCGTTCGAGGTGCTTGTGTCGTCGGGCCGAGCGGGATATCGGGTGTGCGAGGTGCCCGCCGATTTCAGCCAACGAGTAGCGGGTGAAGCATCAACGACTTCGTTCAGAGCCATCTGGCAGATCGTGCGCGTGGGCATCGGCGCATTGATGGGCTTGGGCCCACGGTTTAGGCAGTGCGACGAGAGCCATGCCGATGCAGCAGATCGCTCACGAGCATCGAACCCTTCTGCCGCGACGCTGCAAATCGACCCCGAGCCAGGTCACTGAACATCTGCACCGCAAGGTGCCCGCGCACCAGAATGCGCCGTCTGCAGGCCCGCGCCGTGCGCGTCCAACCCTGGTTCAACGCTCGAGCCTCAAGT
>JBAXHD010000084.1:0-5859 GCA_037139095.1 Actinomycetota bacterium | reverse complement strand
GGACCGGATCCAAGTCATCGGGAAAACGCCGATCTCGCGACGGAGTTGGTTGGCTTCGGCCTGGAGCGCGTCGAACTCGGCGCGCGCTGCTTTGTCTGACGAAGCCTTGAGTGAATGACTGGCGACACCGATGCGGCGTTGCAGGGCGATGAAGCGTTCGGCTTGTTCTGCGATCACGCCACCAAAGCGCTGGTCGATTTCGTCGAGCAGGTTGTCGACCTCGCCGCGTTTGCCGAGAACCGATTGTTCACCTGCACTCAACCCTTGTGCCTGCATCGAGCTGCGCGCCCAGCGCAACGACACCGGTCCACCGAGAGTGACCAGTACCGCTGCGCCAGCGAACACGGCAACGCCGATCAGCGTGACGACGGCGGCCGACGTGCTGCTGAGCGTGTTTCGGTTGAACACCGAGTGCAGGGCAATGGACACCGCCAAAGCCGCTGGTACAGCGATCAATCGTTTACCCCAACCCAGTGTTCGAGCGCCAGCAAGCGTTGCGCCGACCAGTGCGGTGCAGCCGGCGTGCATCAAGTTGGTGGACGTGACGCGCGCCAATGCCAGGCTGAGGCCCTCGTCAGCCCCACGTTCGAGGTAGAGCCAGTTTTCCCGGATCGCGAAACCCGTCGCCGCTGCGAACCCGGCCACTGCACCATCGACGAACCATGTGGACAGCCGCGACGCCGTCAGAGCTGGCAGGATGCCAGCTTTGATGATCTCTTCGGCGATCGGCCCGCCAAGGGTGATGACCGAGACCATTCCGTACGCAGCGAGCCAGCGGTTGTTGGCCTCGAGCGCAATCCACGTGGAGGCAATACCCCATGCCAAACCGACAACGGGAAGCCACAGAGCGCGTCCCCGGAGGCGTCCGAGGCGGACAACAAAGGCAAGTGCCAGCAGTGGCACCAGTGTGGCAACGACATATGCCATGTTCACCGCCCGATGATCAGAGGCAGGATTGCGGCGTCGTTGTAGGGAATGGACGTGGTTGGAGTTCTGGAAAGGTTCATTTGCTGTGCGATGATATCGACCGTGATGTGTAGCCAGTGCGATGAACAAGCTCGTGGGATCTGTCAGTTGTGCGGACGGGGAGTGTGTGCTCAGCATCACTCGTCGCTGCCGTCGCTGGTCGCGATCTACGGACAGGATCCACCGCGAGCCATTGTGGTGAGCGACACCTTGTGGTGTGGTATCTGCCGGCCCCAGCCCGAGCCCATCTCGATGCCGGAGTTGGCATGAGCGCCGGCGAGCCGACAGCCGGCGGGTTGTTCGGGCGCATCGCTGGCCGACTGGAAGATGACGCCGCTGCCGGCCCTAGCTCGGCCGCCGCGCCGTCGTTCTCAATGGCCGATCTCGTCTCGCTGCCTGCCGAGGAGGCTGCCCTCGCTCGCTTCGTCCTGCGTGCCACCGAACCCCCAACCGTCGAACAAGCGGCCACAGGGCTGCAATGGGCGGTCGACGAGGTGCACCGTGTGATTGGCCTGCTGTCTGCAGTCGGGGCAGTGGAACTCGTTGGTGGCGTGTTGCGTCCAGCAGGTTCTTGGCGCATTCAGCGCCGCCAACCTGCTGGTATCTGGTCGCGCCTCGCCGATCTATAGCCGCGATGCAGTGCGGCTTGAGTTCCGTTGGCAGAGCCTCGTACAGTTTTACCGCTTGTCGATAAGGCAACTATTCTCCGGCGATGATCCCGATCGCCGAACAGCCCACCACCGGGCGTCGCACACAACGTCGACGCAACTTCATCATCGCCGCAGGAGCCGCAGTCATTGCGGTAACCGCCGCCGTCATCGTGATCGCCACCACATCAGGCAGCAGCAGCCGCGCCGGCGTATTGGTTGGCACCTGCAACATCGGTCCCGGCGCGCAGTGTCCCAACGCTGACCTCCGCGACGCCGACCTCCACGGTGTTGACCTCTCCAGCGCCAACCTGAGCGGCGCCAACCTCGGTGGCGCCGACCTGCACGGCGCCAACCTCGACCTCGCCAACCTCGCCAGCGCCGACCTCCATAGCGCAAATCTCACCAGCGCCGGCCTGACGCGCGCCAACCTCACCAGCGCCAACCTGGGCCTCGCCAACCTCACCTACGCCGTGCTCGGGAGGCTGCCTTCCAGCTCTGCAAACCTCACCAGCGCCAACCTCACCAACGCTGACCTCTCCGGCGCCAACCTCTTCGGTGCCCAACTCGTCAACGTTGAATTGCTCGGCGCCAACCTCACCGGCACCTACCTCCACAGCGCCAACCTCACCGGCGCCCACATTGGTACTGCCCGCCTCTCCGGTGCGTATAGCGGCATCAACGGCGCACCAGCCAATCCTTTGCCGGTCGGGTACGTGTTTGTTGACGTCGGCGGCGTCCTATACAAGTAACCCGCCGTCGCGTTCGATCATCGGCACCGACGCTGTAGTGCGATGTTGGCTCAGGGACATGCGGCACCCGTGTTGCGCGCGATGAACGACACATGGTGTGTGAGCGTCGAAACTGCGACCGAGGGTCCGGCCTATGTTGACCAAAGCGGCGATCCCGCCGCGCACATATCAAGGAGAGCAACATGATCGATATCGATCATGGAAGCATCGTCCGATGCAGCTGTCGCAAGTCCCTCCTTCGACACGAAGAAGCCCAGCCGTGATGGCTGGGGTTGTCTCGTTTTCGGCCCAATGTTGCTGCGCTTCGTCACGACCTCAGCCGCCGCCGCCGACAGCGCCGACAGGGCCGACAGTCCGCATCACCTCCCCACAAGCCCGCATGGGCGCGGTTTGGGACAACTGTTGTCTCAAATCGCGCCCATGCAACCGGGCAATTGTCTGATGAGATCGCGGAGGTCTAGTCCCTTGTCGACGTTCCCGGGGTGGCCGCAGTTCGGACCGTGCGGAACCGAACCGATACGAGCACTAGGCCAGCACCGAGCACGATCAGAGCCAGAGCACCACCGGCGAGCAGTGAACTCGACCTGCTACCCGTAACTGGCAGTTGTACGGACGGTAGTTGTTGCAGCGCCGGGGCGGTGGTGGTTGTTGGAGTTACGGTCGTTGTCGTGGCTGGGGTGGTGGTTGTGGGCGGTGGTTGCGCTGAGACGGCACCGGACACGCACGACGGGTCGTAGGTGGCTTCCCATGTCAGCGTCACGACTACCTGTCCGAGCGAGCCGTTGAGCTCATTCAGGGAGATGAGAAACTGCGGAAGGCTGGAGGTGAGCGCCAACGTGCTCAGGTCTACGCCGCCATTTGCATCAAGCGTTTGGCTCGCTACCCCTGCAATCGGGTTGCCGTCGCCGTCCACAAAGCCGACCGAGCCGGACCCGTACTGAGACCTCGGGGGAGTGCTCACCAGTAGCGAGAGCCACTTGCTTGGAGCGCACACCTGACTCGGGACTACGAAGGCAGCGGACAGCACTCGAATGGCTCCCTGACCGCAGCTTCCACCGCTGAAGGCATCGAAGTTTTGGATCTGCGCGCTGCCGCCGTCGGCGTTCACCCACAGGCAGGCTGGCCGTTGCGGGTCGGCATTCACGCTGTACATGTAGCTCGCGTTGGTGAGCACCTTCGGAAAGTTGTCGCACCCTGCGCCGGTCGAGTAGCTGAAGCACTCAACTCGGTCGTGGTTGCCGTCGGGCACATAGACACGGGCGCCGATCTTCACCGCAGGCCCGTTCCACTGTGTGTTCCCAGTGATGACCGCAGGCATTCCGGCTGGAGTGGGCACGCTCGCTCCAGTCAGGTCGAAGCACTCGTCGGTTCCGGTCGGCAAGCACAAGCCAGTGGTAGCGCCGGAGGCGTTGAGTAAGGGGAATGCCGAGCCGTGGCCGCTGACGTAACCGCTCGGCATCGCGATCGGCCACGATCCAGCGCATGAACCACCGGTGCTCGGGTCGAAGCAGCCCATCACGGGGCTGCTGCCGTTATTGAGGACTGTGGGAACGAGAATCTTCGCTCCGATGGTGGCGGTAGCAGGGACCGGGAAGTTGCCGGTGGCGAAGTTGCCGGCACCTACGGTCACCGAGAAAGGCTGGCTGGCGCAAGCAGCGAACGACGTGAGGCTGAAGCACAGAAGCGTGTTGGCGGTGCCGCCAGCGCCGCCGGCAGATGGTTGGCCGCTCATGTAGTTGTACGAATACAAGTTTGAGCCAACCTTCATCGGGATGCTCGTGATGCCACCGTCACCAACTGCGCTCAGGGGCGTGAACCCGCAGAAGAGGCTTGCCGGTGGTTGGTTCGTGTCGACGCACGCCACGCCGGCGGTGTTGTCGGAGGTTCGCGTCGTGTAGATGTACAGCTTCCCGGTGGCTTGGTCGAGGTGCAACCCGGGGTGGCTTGATCCTGTGAAGCCGTGGCCATCGGCGTCGGTGATGACCTTGGAGTCCGTGTCCCAGCACTTGCTGGCATCGAGCTGGTTGTGGCAGGCCACGTTGAGCGAACTGGCGTGGTGGAACACGTTGTAGACGGCCGCTGGGGTGAGCGCGACATCCCAGCCATCGCCACCAGCGCTGCCGGCGAAGTTCGATGCCGGAGGCACCGGAATGGTGATGTTCGCCGTGTAGGTGACCGTGGTGGATCCGGCGGCCGCGGGCAGTGCGAGCACTAGGCCCGACATAGCGATCACCACCCCCGCGACGATGCCGATTCGACTCGACCAACTGCGAACTTGCGACTTCATCACCCTGCGTTCTGCCTGGTTGAACATCACTCACCTCCTGATTGCGGCCTCACGGCATGTGCCGTTCATCTTTCGCCGCTCGGCCCACGAAGGTCTAGGGCTAAAGGTCATTTCGCCTCAAGGTTGGGTCATTAGTCCCACGCACAGTGGGGGACGAGGCGCAGCGCCCGCACCAGCGCCCGCCCGCTTACGGACGGGTCTGCGCCACCACGGGCGCGTTGTCGGGCCCCTGAAATGCGACATGGGCGCGATTTGGGACAGGTGCTGTCTCAAATCGCGCCCATGCAAATGGGTTTGCGCATGGCGAGCCGGTTACGGCTGCGGTTGACGGCTCTTAGGCGAGTGCTGTACCTGAAGCTGGGTGGTTGATTTGTACTGCGGTCTTCTTGCGGCGAGCGCTAGGACGGATCCACAATTTGCCGCCGCGGATGGCGAGGGCCCAGCCAACGATGATCACGTTGCTGATCGTCATGGCGATGGCTGCGTAGCGAGCTGCGCGTAGGTGGGCCATGAGGGTGCGGCGTTCTTGAGTGCACAGGGTGCTGCACTTGGGTGTGATGCCAGTTTTTGCTGCTTGCTCAGCTGCGCTCTTGGCGGCTCCGACAAGGTGTGATGAGTGCTTGCTGGTGAGGTAGTTGCTTTGCAGTCTGTAGTCGTAAGCGGCGCTGATGCCGACTTCGGCCATGCTGACCGTGGTGGTGATACCAACGATGAGTAGAGCGCTGATAAGCAGTTTCCAGCGGCTGTTGGCTGCGATGCGGTGCGCGAGTGCCAGGGCGGCGACAACGGCCAAGAAGATGACGGGAAGCATCAGTGTGGAGTCACGAAGCCAACGTCCGAATGATGATTGCAGCCGTTCGATCGATCCGACGGTCTCTTGCACCGTAGTGATCCAAAAGCCGTTGGCGTAGGAGATCAGTACGGCGAAGAGTCCAACGGAGATCCATGAGACGGGGAGCTGGCGGAGTTGGCCGAGGCGGCGGGTGGGTTGTTCTGTCGCGTTCATTGGGGTGCATCCTTTGCGGTGCAAATTGAGTGAGGGGGCTCAGAAAGCTGGGGGGCTGAGAAACAACTCGAGCTTGCGCCGCCGAGGGCCAGGCGGCGCAAGCTCGAGAGATGGTTGGAGCTGCCGTGGGTTTGGTGCCACGGCTTGCCGTTGTGTGGTTTATGGGGTGATTTCCCAGCCCCACATCATTTGGTGGTCTTC
>JBAXHD010000083.1:0-6039 GCA_037139095.1 Actinomycetota bacterium | reverse complement strand
GTCACGCCCGACGCGGTCACCGATGCGTTCGAGCGCCTGCAGCAGAACCTCTACATTTGCGCGCCACATGTGTCGCAAGTGGTGGGCCTCGCTGCGTTCGATTGCCAACCCGAACTCGACGGTTACGTGCACGCCTACCGCACCCGTCGGGCTGTGTTGCTCGACGGACTCGCCGCCGCAGGCATTTCAAAAGTGGCCGACGCCGATGGCGCGTTCTATGTGTACGCCGATGTCTCGCATCTCACCGACGACTCGATGGCGCTGTGCAATCGCTGGCTCGACGAACTTGGTGTTGCCGCCACGCCGGGTCTTGACTTCGACACCGCGTTGGGTCACCGATCGGTGCGGTTCTCGTATGCGGGCAGCACCCAAGATGTTGCCGACGCGTGCACGCAGATTGCAGGATGGAAACCATGACCACAGCCCGGCCGCCACTGAGTGACCTGCGCGTCATCGATCTCTCCACCGTTATTGCCGGGCCCAACTGCGCGCGTTATCTGGCCGACTTCGGAGCCGATGTCATCAAGGTCGAGCGACCCGACACCGGCGACAGCTTGCGCAACATGGCGTGGCGCGACCCGCGCGATGGCGAGGGTCTGTGGTGGAAAGTGGTCAACCGCAACAAGCGCAACATCGCCCTCGATCTGAAAGACGACGACGACCGCGAAGTGTTGCTGCGTCTGGTTCGCGACGCCGATGTGTTGGTCGAGAACTTTCGCCCCGGCACCCTCGAACGGCTGGGCATCGGCCCCACCGAACTTCACGCGATCAATCCAGCGCTGATCATCACGCGTGTCACCGGCTTTGGTCAGACCGGGCCGTATCGCAACCGGCCAGGGTTCGCCAGCATCGCCGAAGTGATGAGCGGGCTGTCATCCATCAGCGGCATGCCCGGTGGGCAACCAATGCTGCCCGCCATTGCCCTCACCGACGAAGTGACCGGACTCGTTGGTGCATTCGCAACGATGGTCGCGTTGCACAGCGGCGTTGGCCAAGTGGTCGACATCAGCTTGCTCGAGAGCATCTTCCAGATGATGGGCCCGTTGCTGTCGCTCTACAAACTCACCGGCGAGATGCAGCCTCGCTTGGGCGCCGGCCTTCCCTACACAACGCCGCGCGGCACCTATCAATGCAGCGACGGCAAGTGGGTTGGCATGAGCGCCAGCAGCGACAGCGTTGCTGCCCGAGTGCTGCAGTTGTTGGGCTACGCCGACGATGCGCGCTTCGCCACCTTTGGTGACCGCATGGCCAACCGTGAGCAACTTGAAGCCATCGTTGTGGACTACTGCAAGCAACGCACGCAAGACGAAGTGATGCGCGTGTTCACCGAAGCCGAAGCCGCAGTTGGACCCGTGATGGACATGGCCGACATTGCGGCCGATGCTCACTACGCCGAGCGTGATGCCATCGTCGAGCTAGAGGGCACGCCGATGCAAGGACTCATCGCCAAGCTCAGCGCGACGCCCGGTGTGTTGCGTTGGCAGGGTCGGGCTATCAATTCCGACGGCGCCGACATCCGCACCAGCGGTTGGGGCGATTAGGCCTTGAGGCCGATGGGGCAACTGACCCCGGTGCCACCCATGCCGCAATAGCCATTGGGGTTCTTGCCCAGATACTGCTGGTGATACGGCTCGGCGTAATAGAACGCGCCCGCTGGTGCAATCTCGGTGGTGATGGTGCCAATGCGGGCCTCGGTGAGGCGCTCTTGGTACACGGCCTTGCTGGCGAGCGCAGCAGCGAGTTGCGCATCGGTGGTGGTGTAGATGGCACTGCGGTATTGCGTGCCCATGTCGTTGCCCTGGCGCATGCCTTGGGTTGGGTTGTGGTTTTCCCAGAACACCTTGAGCAGTTGCTCGTAGCTCACCTCGGCCGGGTTGAACGCAACCAGCACCACTTCGGTGTGGCCGGTGCGGCCGCTGCACGTCTCTTCATACGTGGGGTTGGGCGTATAGCCACCGGCGTAACCAACCGAGGTGCTGAACACCTCGGGCACTTGCCAGAACTTGCGCTCGGCGCCCCAGAAACAACCCATGCCAAACACTGCTGTCTCGTAACCGGCGGGCCATGGGCCTTGCAGCGGGTTGCCGTTGATGAAGTGCTCGTCGGGAACCGGCATGGTCTGATCGGTGCGACCCTTCAGTGCCTGCTCGGGTGAAATCAATTCGACAGATTTGTTGAACAACACGGTGAACTCCCTCTAAGCGCGCTTCGCCCGCAAGACTACGACGATGGAAGTTGGAACGCCTCGTGGTGATCACTCATTCCCGTCGCAAGATCGCGAAGTTGGCGAAGATCGCGAGGGTCCGCTGACCGGCGTTCGCGTGCTCGACTTCACCCGAGTGCTCAGCGGCCCGCACGCCGCACGAATGCTGCGCGATATGGGCGCCGATGTCATCAAGATCGAGCCACCCGACGGCGACATGACCCGCTTCGCCAACCCGCGCATCGGTGGCCTGTCGAGCTACTTCATGCAACAAAACTCGGGCAAGCGCAACATCAGCCTCGACATGACCAAACCGCAAGCGGTTGAGTTGCTGCTCGATCTGGTGCGCCACGTAGACATCGTCATCGAGAACTTTCGCCCTGGCGTGATGCAACGCATGGGCCTGTCGTACGAAACCCTGTCGGCGGCGAACCCGCGGCTTATCTACGCCAGCATCACCGGCTATGGCTCTACGGGTGTCTGGCGCAATCGCCGCGCATATGCGTCGGTCATCGGCGCCGAGACCGGCTTCACCCGCGCGCAATGCGACGCTCATCCCAACGCCGATGGGTCGGTGCACTATGTAAACGATCCGCATAGCAACGGCGATGTCTACACATCGCTCGAGTGCGCCAGCGCAATGCTTGCTGCGCTGTACCAACGCGAGCGCACCGGCCGCGGCCAACACGTAGAAGTCTCGATGGCACAGACAATGCTCTACGTGAACGAGCACGTGCACGATCACCTGTGGGACGGCCCGGTAGATCCCGATTGGATTCGTTCGTTTCAGCCCGGCGATTACCCGGTGCTTACCGTGGCCAACGGCGAGAAGGTTGTCATCAGCGGGCACCCCGCCGAGCGCGGCACGTTCGATCGTTTCGCCGAGGCAATGGGAACCCCCGAGTTGGTCAACGACGCGCGCTTTGCCAGCGTGGCCAGCCGACTCGAACATCTCGACGATCTGCTCGCCTTGATTCATGCGTGGGCGCTTACCTATCCCGACGCAGCCACGGTCGAGAAAGTGTTCGATCACTACGGATTGGCGATGGGCGTGTTGCGATCAGTGCGTGACATTGCCGACAGCGAATGGGCGGCCCAACGCAACGCCATTGTCACCGTGCCCGATCGCAGCGGTGGCGGCGTGCGTGTGCCCAACGTGCCGTGGTCGTTTAGCGATGCCACGGCCGGCGTCAGCGGTTACCCGCGCTTTCGTGGCGAAGACAACGCCGAGGTGCTTGGCGAGTTGCTCGGCCTCGACCCTGCAGCGGTTGGCGCGCTGCACGAATCTGGTGTGCTCAGCGCGCGTGTGCCATCGCAGTCGCAGCGGCCGTTGTGACTCCGTATACCGACGCGCTGCGCGACCAACTCGCGCACAACTTGTCGCGCCACACTCGCCGCGCCCATCCGCTCGATGGTCGTCGTCACGCAGCCGTGGCGATTGTGATTGTCGATAGCGATGCCGAACGCGATGGCGAAGATCCGTGTCCGGTGGAACCACACGAACTCTCGGTGATTCCATCAAGCGTTGCGGGCCTCGATGGCCTGATGACTGGTGTCGCCGGTGGCGCCTCGTTCTTGCTGTGTCGACGCGCCGCGAAGATGCGTGCCCATGCGCGTCAGTGGGCGTTGCCCGGCGGACGATGCGACGAAGGCGAAACGGTTGAGCAGACTGCTCTGCGCGAACTGCACGAAGAGCTTGGCTTGCTGCTTGAGCCCGAGTCGGTGTTGGGTGTGCTCGACGATTACCCCACGCGCTCGGGCTACGTGATTACCCCGGTGGTGGTGTGGGGCGGTGGCGATGTGGTGCTCAACCCTGATCCGGGCGAGGTGGCGTTCGCCTATCGCATTGGTTTGCACGAACTGTGCCGCGCCGATTCGCCGCGCTTTGTCACCATCCCCGAGAGCGAGCAACCAGTGGTGCAGGTGCCGTTGGGTGGCGACATCATCCACGCCCCAACCGGCGCGGTGCTGGTGCAGTTTCGTTGGGTGGCTATCGAGGGGCTCATCGACACACGCGTCGACGAATTCGAGCAGCCGGTGTTCGCCTGGAAGTAGAGCGGCAACGCAGCCGCCATAGCCGTTAGCCGTTGGCTACAGGCCGGCCCAGAACTGCTGCAGCACTTCGGCGCCGCGCTTGGGGTCTTGCATCATCCACCAGTGGCCCATGTCTTGCATGATCTCGACCCGGGCGCCCATGCGGTGGCCCATCTCTTCGCCCAGCGACTGATCGTTCACGAACGGATCGGCGGTGTTGATCAGGGCAAGGCCTGGTCGAGCAGCCGCAGCTTCGGCATCGGCGCCCCACTGGGCCATGGCCGGCTGAATGGCCGAGCGATACAAGGCCAACACGCAACGAGCCATTTCTTCATCGCTTGCCGCAACGAGTTCGGCGGCAATCTCGGGGGTCATGCCCAGCATCACGAACAGGTTCACTCGGTCTTGCACCGGCGTGGCCATGCTGTCGACAAAGTTCTGCTCGCCAGCGCCAGGCGTTTGCCACACCTGAGCAAAGCTGTGCCACACATAGTCGGGGTGAATCAGCCCGGTGACATCGCACACCCACGAACGCAACAGGTCGGGTCGGGTGCACGCCACGCGAGCGGTCAGTGCGCCACCCCAGTCGTGACCCACCAGATCGACCGGTTCGCCAATGGCCTCGAGCTCGCCAACGAGCCATGACACATAGTCGTCGCGTGTGGCCGCAAAGTTTGGGGGAGTGGGAATACCAAAGCCCGGCAGGTGCAGGGTGATCACGTCGGTGCGAGAAAGCTCGCGCAGCAGCGGACCCCAAATTGCGGGTGTTTCAGGATTTCCATGAACGAAGACGACGGGCATGCCGTGAGCCTACGTGAAGCCGTGCGGGCGTGACCCGCCCGAACTCAGACAGCGAGAAGGTCGCGGGCGCCAGTGTCGCTGGATGGGTGACGAAGCTTGCTCATTGCGCGAGCTTCGATCTGACGAATGCGCTCACGGGTGAGGTTGAAGTGTTCGCCAACCTCTTCGAGTGTGCGTGGCTCGCCACGGTCGAGGCCAAAGCGCAGCTTGAGAATTTCACGCTCACGCTCGTCGAGAGGAGCGAGCAACCGTGAGATCTCTTCGGGCAGCAACGCAGTGGCTGCAACCTCGAATGGTGACTCGGCCGAACGGTCTTCGACAACATCGCCAAGTTCGGCATCGCCGTCTTCACGAAGTGGCTCGCTGAGCGAGAGTGGCTCGGCTGCGAAACGCAATGCCTCGGTGACTTTGTCTTCGGGCATTTCGACTTCGCGTGACAACTCGGCCAGCGTGGCTGGACGGCCGTACTTGAGCTCGAGTCGGCTACGTGCTTTTTGCAGACGGGCCAACGTGTCTCCAGCGTGAACTGGGAGGCGGATGGTGCGGCCGGTGTTGGCGATGCCGCGGGTGATTGCCTGGCGGATCCACCATGTTGCGTAGGTGCTGAACTTGAAGCCCTTGCGCCAGTCGAACTTTTCGACGGCATGCATGAGGCCGAGGTTGCCCTCTTGGATCAGGTCGAGCAGTGGAAGACCAGAAGCCTGGTACTTCTTGGCGATGGACACAACGAGGCGAAGGTTTGACTGCACGAATGCGCGCTCGGCCTCTTCGCCTTCTTTGGCAGCCCGGCGCAGCTCGCGCTTTTTGGCTGCCGTGATGTCTTTGCCAGCCGAGTCGAGGTCAGCAATTGCTGCCTTGCCGGCTTCGATCTGCTTCGCCAACCGAACTTCATCATCTTTAGTGAGAAGGGTGTACTGCCCGATGTCGGAGAGATACAGGCGGACCAGATCCTCCTCATCGCGGTCGACGCGATCTTTGGCCACGGTTGCTCCTCAGGGGGT
>JBAXHD010000082.1:0-6257 GCA_037139095.1 Actinomycetota bacterium | reverse complement strand
TCACTCGTAGTCGATAGAGGCAAACGTCTTGAGCTTGTCGATGCGGTGGCGCGCATCGATCAAACGAGTGGTGCCCGATCGCGAGCGCATCACCAAAGATTGAGTGCGTGCGCCGCCGCGGTCGTAGCGGACGCCTCGAAGCAGTTCGCCGTCGGTGATGCCGGTGGCTGCGAAGAAGCAGTTGTCGCCTTGCACTAAGTCGTGCGTGGTGAGCACACGGTCGAGGTCGTAGCCAGCAGCAATTGCAGCGGCGCGTTCTTCGGCGTTGCGTGGCCACAAGCGACCCTGGATTTCGCCACCCATGCACTTGAGTGCCGCAGCGGCAGTGACGCCCTCGGGGGTGCCGCCAATGCCAATGAGCACGTCGACGCCAGCGTCGGGCCATGACGTGGCGATTGCGCCAAAAATATCGCCATCGCTGATGAGTCGGATGCGTGCACCGCTGGCGCGAACTTCGTCGATGAGTTCGGCGTGGCGGGGACGATCGAGGATCATCACGGTGAGGTCACGCACAGATTCGCCCTTGGCCTTCGCGACCCAGCGAAGGTTTTGGGTGGCCGAAGCTGTGATGTCGATTGCACCAACAGCGGTGGGGCCCACAGCAATCTTTTCCATGTAGACGCATGGCCCAGGGTTGAACATGGTGCCGCGCTCGCTCACCGCAATCACCGAGATCGCGTTGTCGCGGCCCAGCGCCGTAAGGGTGGTGCCGTCGATGGGATCGACTGCAATATCAGTGAGCGGCGGAGTGCCGTCGCCGATGCGCTCGCCGTTGAACAACATGGGGGCTTCGTCTTTTTCGCCCTCGCCGATGACGACGACGCCGTCCATCGACACGGTGGCAAGCACGGTGCGCATAGCTTCTACCGCTGCGCCGTCGGCGCCGTTTTTATCGCCGCGACCAACCCAACGAGAAGCCGCCAGCGCCGCTGCTTCGGTCACTCGAACGAGGTCGAGGGCGAGGTTGCGGTCTGGCTGCTGGGAGGTAGTCATGGGGGAGAGCCTAGCCGTCAGGCGCGGGCCCACTTGAGGTGGCAGCGCCGAACGAATTCCAACGAGCACTACATTCACACCCGTGACATCGATCTCGCCCGAACTGTGCATAGGTGGGCGCGATCTGACCGAGCCGCGGCTGTCGCCTGATGCGACAGCGTTGGCCTTCGTCGAAACGGCAGGCGGATCAAGCGCGTTGATGCTGTCGAACCTCGATGACGACGAGCCGCGTGCGTTAGCGACCAGCGTGGCACCACGCGCGGGGCGCGGCCTCGGCGGTGGATGCTGGGCGTGGACCCCCGATTCGCAAGCCGTGGTGTTCGCAGGGGTCGATGGCGATTTGTGGTTGCAACCGATCAGCGGTGGGGTTGGGCGCAGGCTTACCGAGCACGGCCCCGATCGTGCTGCGCAGGCTCCGATGGTGGCGCTCGATGGAACTGCGGTTGTCTACGTGGTCGATCAGGCAGAGGTGTGGATCACCAGCCTCAGCGGTGGCAGACCCAGGCGAGTAGACAGCGGGGCACACGACTTCTGCTTCGATCCATCGCTCTCACCCGATTCGGCGACGGTGTGTTGGCAGGCATGGAGCGCGCCGAACATGCCATGGCAGAACGCCGTTTGCGTGGTTGCAACCCTCGCCGATGGGCGCATCGAGATCGTGAGCGCAAAGGGTGCGTTGCAGCAGCCGCGTCACCTGCCCGACTCGGAGTTGATCTGCATTCGCGACGACACCGGCTGGAACAACTTGTGGCTCGGCGATCGCGTGCTGGTCGACGAACCATTCGAGCATGCGGGTCCCACGTGGGGTCTTGGGCAACGGAGCTTTGCGGTGTCGCCCGACGCCACCGCAGTGGCGTTCACGCGTAACGAACACGGCTTTGGCCGACTGTGTGTGGCGAACGTCGAAACCGGCGCCGTGCAACAGGTGGCGCGGGCGGTGCACGGCCAACTCAGTTGGCAGGGCGATGTGTTGGCGGCAGTGCGCACCGGAGCATGCACCCCAACGCAGATCGTTGTGTACGACACCGTCACGTGGGAGCGTCGCCCCATCGCCATCGCTCCGAGCGTCGATTGGCACAACGTGTCGTTGGTCGAGCCCGAGCTGCATCAGGTGGTGGCGAACGACGGCGCCACGATCCATGCGCGGCTCTATCGCGCCGACAAGCCCACCGATCGTATGTTGTGCTGGCTGCATGGTGGCCCCACCGATCAGTGGCAGGTCACGTTTATGCCGCGCCTCTCCTATTGGCGATCGCTCGGATGGAACGTGCTCGTGCCCGATCATCGGGGATCCACGGGCCACGGACGCGCGTATCAAGAGGCGATCAATGGCCGCTGGGGCGACATCGACGTGAGCGACATTCGCGACGTCATCACTTCGGCGCATCATCAGGGTTGGGGTGCGCCGCAACACACGGTGCTCCTTGGCGGTTCTGCGGGTGGGTTCACCGTGCTCGGTGTGCTTGCAGCCGAGCCGTCGTTGATGAAGGCAGCGGTCGTCTCGTATCCGGTCACCGATCTCTTCGATCTTGCCGAGCGAAGCCACCGCTTCGAGTTGCACTACACGCACTCGTTGATTGGTCCAACGCCGAGCGATCACGACATGCCCGGCCCGTTTCATGATCGTTCGCCGATCAACTTCGCTGAGCAGATTCACACGCCGCTGTTGATGTTCCATGGCGATGCCGACGCAGTAGTGCCAGTGCAACAGAGCCTTGCGTTGGCCGAGCGAATCGTTCTTGCTGGTGGCACCGTTCAGTTGCAGATCTATGTCGGCGAGGGTCACGGCTTTCGACAGCGCGACAACCAACTCGACGAATATGAACGCATCGGCGACTTCATCGCCGAGTACGTCCGGTAGGGTCGCGCCGTGACCGATTGGAACTTGAACGATCCCGACGCAGTGCGAGTGTTGTACGACCTCAGCGCATGGAACTTCGAACAGCAAGCCGAGCTTTCTGCCGAGATGGCAGATGCCGAAATCCCACATGGCTGGATCGATACCGAGCTTGCGGTTCCTGAAGAGTTCGAGTCGATCACCGATGCGCTGCTGGCTCGCCTCGAGCTTCGTTTAGGCATAGCCCCGAGCGACTCCGATAGTTCCGAGATGGTTACGTACGCGCCCGCCGAACTCGCGGCCGATGCCAAGCTCACCGAGTTCGATCTTGGCGACTGGGAAGACTACGAACGCACACTGGTTTCAGATTCGCTCGTTGGTGCCAACATTGCGTTTCGGTGGGAGGGCGACGTATTGCTTGTTGCCACTAATGACGAGGCCGATGTCGACGACATCCTCGACGAGGTGGAGAGTGGCGACCTCATCCCGATCAACGACGACGACGAGTATGGCGACGAACTTCCCTTCGACACGCTCAACAGTTTCTTCCTCGCCGGCGAACGCCTGCGACGCGAGCCGCGAGATGTGCAAGGCCTCGAGCGGCTGCTCGATGCACTCAAGGTTGCCAACGCAGGTAGGCCTCCGCGAGGTGTAGAGCTTGGCGTATGGCGGCGTAGCTGCCAGTTGGCCGAAGAACTCGGCGATGCGTTGGTCAACGGTGCCGGTGGCGATCTTGAAGGTGCCACTCGTGTGGCCAACGACCTCCACGATTTGTTGCGCCCGCTCATCTAGCTTTCCGCGCTCGCCACTAGCGTGACGGCCATGTTGCTGGCCGAGCTCGAAGTGTGGCACTCGCGCTCAGACACTCCTACTCGTCGTATTGCGCTTGGCAATCTTGTGCTGCCTGTAGAGCCTGCGCCCGGGTTTGGCGGCCTGCTGCTTGGCGCCGTGGTTGCTCGTCATCTCGCTGGTGTCGATACCGATCTCGTTGCCGATCTGCATCGTTTGTTGAGCCAAGTGCAGCAAGGCGATCGTGTGGTGCAGCCTCGGTTACGTCACCGGTTTCAGGTCGATCGTCATGGCTTGGCACGAAGCACGCATCAGATGTTTGGCGATGGCGAGTCGGTGCATTTCAACTTCGACACCACGGGCAGTCCGCTGGCGCAGGTGCTCGGCGCGCTGTACTCACTCGAGCGTCTCGAGGCCTCTGCGCGTCAGGTGCTGATACCCGTGATCGTGAAAGCGATGGGCTGGCGCGGGCCATTGGGTGCGTCGTTTGTTTCGTACCTCGCTGGCTCGAATTCAACGTCGCTGGCAGCAATGGCCGATCCGCGCGCATGGGCGCTTGAGCTGTTCGGCTTTCCATTGGGCACCACCAAGGTGACAAAGAAGGAAGTCATGCTGCGTTACCGCGAACAGTTACGCATGGTGCACCCCGATCACGGTGGCGACGAAGCGCAAGCAGGCAAGGCCATCATCGATCTTGGCGAGGCGCGAAAGGTCCTGCTCGAATGAAGTCGTCTCGGTCGCTCAAAGGACTCATGTTGTTTCCAGGAGCGGGCAGCGACAGCAACCATTCGTCGTTGATTGCGATCGACGATGCCGTCGCTCCGTTGCCGGTGCGTCGGGCCGACTTTCCGTACCGGCTCGCTGGCCGCCGCCCACCCGATCGTGCTCCGGTGTTGCTCGATGCGGTGCGTCGCGAGGCCGCAGCCTTTGCTGCCGAGCGCCGATGCTCCACCCGACTCATTGCGATGGGCGGGCGTTCGATGGGTGGCCGCATGTGTTCGATGGCAGTGGCCGGAGGCGATGAGATCGAGGTGCCCTTGCCCGCTGCGGCGCTGGTGCTTATCTCGTATCCGCTTCATCCGCCGGGCAAGCCCGACAAGTTGCGCGTTGAGCATCTGCCGCGACTCACGGTGCCATGCCTGTTTGTCCACGGCACCAACGACCCCTTCGGTAGCCCCGACGAACTGCAACAGTTCACCTCAACGATTCCGGGCGATGTCACTCATGTGTGGATGCAGCGCAAGGGCCACGACCTCAAGGGTTGCGATGCCGAGATTGCCGAAGTGGTCAACGATTGGCTCGTCGCACTTCGCTAACCGCGATTGTGGTGCAGCGCGGGTTGCTCAGGCCGTGGCTGGTTCGGGATTGAGTTCGTCGAGATCGCGATGGGCGGTTTCGGGATAGCGAACGATAACGATCACCACGGCGAGCAACTGGCCCACGGCCATGAGGCCGATGGTTGATCCATACGACCAGCCGCGGTCGAGCAGTTGGCCGGTGAGCAAGATGCCAATCGAACCGCCGAGCAAGGCTGCTGCGGTGATGAGACCGGCGGCGCGACCGCGGTTGCCGGTTGGGAACAGTTCAGTTCGGTAGACAGCGAACGCCGGATACGCAATGCCGCCCAAGAGGCCAGCCCCAAAGGCGCCGAGCCAGAGTCCAGCACCGGCCACGCTGAACGACCAGATCAACAACGCAGTGCCGATTGGGGCAGCGATCACGAGCACGCGGCGGCGTCCGCTGATGTCGGCGATGCGGCCACCAAGAATGAAACCGATCGAGGCGGGCGTGGCGGTGGCCAACGTGAACAGGCTGATTGCCCCGCCCGAAAAGCCGCGTACGTCGTCGAGGTAGCGGTTCTGAAAGAACGAGGCCGGGGCTACGAACATGTTGCTGCATAACGAAACCATCGCGATCTGCGCGAATCGCACGCGGTTGAGCCGCGGCGCAACGACGTGCGGTCGTTCGAAACGACGCGTCTCTGGAAGCCGTCGTCGTAGGTCGAACGCCACAGCGAACCAGATGAGTGCGATGAGGTAGATGAGTCGCCAACCAGCGTCGCCAAGGTCGGCAAGCGGCAGTCCCATCACCGCAATGCCAGCGCCGAGGCCGCTGGCCATGGCGAGCAGACTGACTGAGTATGCGCGACTGTTGCGCGGCATCTCTTCGGCGGCGGCTACGGCGATCAGCAAGTCGAGCGCAAGTCCCATTGGTCGGCCGATGGATTGCGTGGCCACCAGCACGCCAAAGTTTGGAGACAGCGCCCCAAGCGCCGAGAACAAGGGAGCGAGCCAAGCCGCGAGCACAATCATTCGTCGTCGTCCGGCGCGGTCGGCCATGAATGCGATTGGCAGCGCGAACACAATGCCAATGCGAACCACCACGCCGCCGACGCCCTGTCCGAATTTGCCGATGCCGAAATCTTTGGCAGCAAAGTTTGCAGTCTGCGTGAACAGCGTGTTGGCAAACGCTGCGCTCATTGAGGCTGCGGCCAGGAGACCGAGCAGGAGCGCCTGTCGAGGATCGAGTCGGTCGGGTGGCGCCCACCAGGGCTGGGCGCCGTGCGTGCTGATGGGTCCGCGTCGTGCGATGGTACGCCGCACCGGACTTCTGAACAGCCATCCGAACCAAGGGATCG
>JBAXHD010000081.1:0-6452 GCA_037139095.1 Actinomycetota bacterium | reverse complement strand
CCCGGATGCTGCGACGAGCGCAGCTCGCGCTCGAGGAAGCGTTCGCGCTCTTGCAAGCGCGCGAGCTCGGCGGCAACCATACGCAAGAAGTCGCGGACCTCGGCCTGATCGAAGCCCCGACGAGACGTGGGGAACTGCGCAGACGAGACCGATGCCGCCGACGACGGATCTGGGCGCGAAAAGGAAATGGCCATTGCGGGGAATCGTAGGTCGATTCGAGACGCGAGTGGTGGCAATCGACTTTGCGCAGGTTGCGCTACGACGCCGGCTTGAAACCCTTACCCGGCAGCCCGAGATGATCGCCATTGCCGCCGAGCTTGGTGAGCGCCGCGAGCGCTTCGTCGATCGTGCCGACCGGAATGATCTGAACCTGGTTTCCAGCTACCGCGCGGGCGGCAGCAATCTCGGCATCCGACTGGCTGGCCGGCACGAGAAAGTACTTTGTGCCGGTCTGTTTCACCGCTGACGCCTTCTGCGCCAGCCCACCAATGGGACCTACCTTGCCGTCGACATCGATGGTGCCGGTGACCGCAACTCGTTGCCCGCCAGTGAGCTCGCCGGGAGTGAGCTCGTCGATCAACGTAAGCGTGAACGCGAGGCCCGCCGAGGGTCCACCGATGCCAGCAGTGTCGATCGTGACCGGAAAGGGTGAGGCGCCGACCTCGGTGGTGTCGAACGGATAGAAACCAACGATGACGCGCTTTGGGTCGTCGGGCGATGCAATCAGCTCGACCTCACCCTTTTGCACACCCGACTTGCCAGGCCTGTTGTATGAAACCTCAACCTTGTCGCCTGCTTTGTGCCGCGTGAGAATCGGCCGGAGATCGTCGAGCGTCTTGATGGACGTGCCGTCGATGCTGATCAGTTCGTCGTCGGGCTGCAGCACCTTGCCCGACGGCGCCTCGTCGGTGCACTTGGTGCCATCGGCGTTCACCTTGAAGCAAACGATCTGATCGACAACGATGCTGCCCGGCTTGAGTTCGATGGGGTAACCAAGCTTTGAGAGCGCCACGTATTCGGCGGCCTGCTTGGCGGAAACCATTTGCCGTCGTCCGCGTGAGCTCTGTTGCTGCGGCGTGCCGTTTCCGTTGATGTCTTCGAAGGTCATCAACTGCACATCGTTCTCTCGACGAACCATCAGCCACGACAGCAAGGACAACTGCGGCTCGCGGATGGTGACGAACAAGATGCTTCCGTCAGCTGCGTAACGCTTGGTACCAGCAATAGACATTCGCGGCTCGACACTCTGGGCGTCGGCAGGAACAAGTGCGTACGGGCGCTTGATCGATGAGAACCGTGAAGCGGTAAACGACGAAGAAAGCAGCACTACTGCGAGGGCGACAAAGCCGATCGACACAAGTGGTAGTGCCCAGATTCGATGCCGTCGATTGGGTGCGACGCCGCCAACCGGTGGCGCAGGTACCATCTGTTCTTGCGTGTCAGTCACTGATTTCACCACTCGAGCGATCTGGATAGTGGGGCTCGCCATGCTTGCATTGCTGAGCCTTGGCTGGAGAAAGACTGCCAGAGCCACGCCCAAACCTACACGCGGCAACCAAGAAGGCTCGCCCGGTATCGAAGTCGACGAACTCGCAGTGCCGGTGTATCACCGCACTCCAGCATTGAAGCGCTTGTGGGCGCTGGCTAGTGCAAGCGCCCTCTCGATGCTGATCGGCGCAGTCGCCGCTATCGCCCTTGCGGTCAGCATCTCGTGGTTCGTCACCACGTTGTCAGAGATGCTGCGTCGATGACCGCGCTCCCCCACGCAACTGCCGC
Source organism: Actinomycetota bacterium (assembly GCA_037139095.1). GTDB lineage: Bacteria > Actinomycetota > Acidimicrobiia > Acidimicrobiales > Ilumatobacteraceae > WLMZ01. The sequence continues at coordinate 4,676 of JBAXHD010000081.1, read as the reverse complement.
GCATCGTCGACGCATCATTGCGCTCGCTGGCCACACCGGCGATCCCGACACCGCACGCCAAGGCTTGAGCGACGCCGACCCGTCGGTGCGCGGCACCGCGCTTGGCGCCCTGCACCGTCTTGGTGCGCTGCGCACCAACGAACTCACCGAAAGCTTCAGTGACCAGATTCCGTCGGTTCGCCGCCGCGCAGCCGAGGTTGCGGCTCACTACCCCGCGATGTCCATGCTCCCGTTGCTGCACGACACAGACTCAACAGTCGTCGAGGTAGCTGCCTGGTCATGTGGCGAGCATGAGTTGGTCTCCGACGATGAGCTGTTTTGCCTTGTCGGCTTAGCCACCGAACATGACGATGCGTTGGTGCGCGAAGCCAGCGTGGCTGCGCTCGGCGCGATCGGCGACGAACGAGGCCTGCCCGCGATATTGAGTGGCTGCACCGACAAGCCAGCAGTGCGTCGACGTGCTGTGCTGGCTCTCGCTCCATTCGATGGCGACGACGTTGAAGCGGCGCTCAGCGCTGCGCTCGTTGATCGCGACTGGCAAGTGCGTCAAGCCGCCGAAGACCTTACGCGCGACTGAGCTCCGCCCGTTCGGTGGCTTCACTGGCTCGCACACGAATGGCGACCACAATCAACAACCCCAGCAGCGCGATAAACACCAGCGTGTCGATTGCGAAAACAACGCGGGCATGAGTGTGAACCCGGGTGCACGGCGTGCGCAAGTACCTCTGCGATTCGCCGAGCGGCGGCAGCGGTTCGGTGCTGCGCGATGCGCTGGCAAACAAGGTGCGACAGGAAACGTTCTGCGATACCGGCACGCCTGTCGCCTTATTCACGCCGACTGGTACGGAGTCGGATAGCGGTTGCGCGGCCCACAGGAATACAACGCACAGGTACCACGCGACGACTGCGACGCCGCTGATGATCAGATAGCGGCGGGCTTGTTTCGACACGCTGCAGATCATACGGCGGGGCGTGATGACGATGGCACACGTTGGCAACGCTTGGTGAGAATCTCACGAACACCGAAGGAGACTTCGCGGCGACGGCCGGCTCAGCGGTTCGGGGAAACCGCGAGCTCCATGCCGTCACCGGTCGATGTGCTTTCGCTCATCTACTTGTTCCTCATTATGCGGAACTCATCAAAACTGTCACTAGGGCCGAAAGTCCCTATTTCGGAGTTCGAAGGTTGATGCATCGCGTGCGCACAGACCTTTGGCTTGAAGACAAACTGTTCGTTTGTGGGCGCTCACGAATCGCTGTCAGCCCGCGATTCGATACGGTGGCGTTGTTGAACGATGTCGATAAGCAGTCGGCAGCTCTTCTCAAGGGAGTCTGAAATGTCTCGTGTCCAACTTGCACTCAATGTTGCCGACCTCGACGCCTCGATCGAGTTCTACACCAAGCTGTTCAACACTCCCCCAGCAAAGATCCGCGAGGGATACGCAAACTTCGCGATTGCCGATCCGCCGCTCAAGCTGATTCTGTTCACCGGCGCTGGCGAGCCCGGTTCGTTGAACCACATCGGCGTCGAAGTCGAAAACGTCGAAGCCGTGGCTGCCATGATCACCCGAGCCAACGACCTGGGTATGGCGCAAGAGATTCAAGAAGACGTGTCGTGTTGCTTCGCCGTTCAGGACAAGACCTGGGTGAAGGGGCCCGAGAACGACTGGGAGATCTATTACGTAAAGGGCGAGGCTGCCGAAATGGCATGCATCGTGAGCGACGCTTCCAATAGCTCTGATGCGGTTGCATCACAAAGCGAATGTTGCGTGGCCGAGCCGGCCGCAGAGATGCTCAGCCTCGGGGTCAAGCCCGCTGCCTGTTGCTAATCACGAGTCGATGATCTCGACCCGTATGCGCTTATTGCCCTTGCCCTTGTTCTCGGTCTTCAGCACGCGAATGAGGCCAACCTCGCCGGTGCTACGCACGTGAGTTCCTCCGTCGGCTTGCTTATCGAGACCGACGATGTCTACTACTCGAATCTCGCTCACCGACTCGGGGATCATGTTCACCTTGGTGCGGATGAGATCGGCGTCGTGCACCGCGGTGTCACGCGGCAAGAAACCAACTTCAATCGGGCGATCGGCTGCGAGTTCGGCATTTACGAGCGCCTCAACGGTGGCCGCAAAGCCTTCAGGCAAGGGGTCGAATTCGAAGTCCATGCGTGCGCTCAGCGGCTCCATGTTGCCGCCGGTAACCGGTACGTGCCATTCGTTCCAGATCACACCGCACAGCACATGCAGCGCCGTGTGGGTGCGCATCAAACGGTGGCGACGAGTCCACTCGACAACACCGGCAACAGTTGCTCCAGACGATGGAAGCGGTGCGCCAACAACGGTGTGCCAGACAAGACCATCTTCCTTGCGCACGTCGGTGACCTCGAGTCCGCTCAACGTGCCCACATCGTGGGGCTGGCCACCACCCGTTGGGTAGAAGGCGGTCTGATCAAGCGCGATTGCGTTGTCGCGAACGTCTACGACGCGTGCTTCGAATTGCTGCAGGTACGCGTCGCGTAGATAGAGAAGTTCGGTTTCCATTGCGACAGTCTGCCCCAAGTACTGAGCTGGGTAATGTGTGTGAGATGACGACGCCCGATCCCGATGCTCCCGCCGGCGCTACCGGGTTCATCGGCCGTGGCATCCGCGCTGCACGCACTACCAATTGGACGGCGAAGGCCAAGCAAGCTGCAGCAGCGCTCAAGGCCGACTACGAGGCGGGCAAGGAAGGCGACGAAGCGCCCCCGGAGCCCATCTGGCCCAGTGCGAGCGATCAGTTCGAGGGCGTCATCAAGTTGTTGCGCGCAGCGCGATCAGGCAGCTCAAAAGATCGCACCGACAACGAGCTCAACGCCGACGCCAACGACATCTCCAACGCGATACGCAACGTCGACTGGAATGGCGTACGCACCGCCACCGCAGAGCGCACCAGCGGAACGCGACGCGCAATGCGCGACATGGCCGATCAAGTCGAGTGGTCAAAAGTGCAACCCGTTGCAGCGCAGGTCTCGAGCGCGCTCATCGCTGCGGTCGCTGCAGGAGAGATTCCCATGGGCGGCCTGCTCGGCTCAACGGTGGTTCGCACCATCATGAACCAGGGTGGTTTGGCCCAGCGCGTGGCCGACAATCTCAACGAGCAGAGGTCCACCATGCCGCCCGACTTTCGTGGCGTCATCGACACCACCGCTCGCGACGCCTAACCGCACGCATGCGCCTCATTATCGACACCGACATCGGCACCGATGTCGACGACCTGTGGACGCTGGCGATGCTGCCCGGCCTCTCCCACGTCTCCCTTGAGGCGGTCACTGTGGTGTACGGCGACACCGAACTGCGGGCGCGACTCGCCTCTGTTGCCCTGTCGGCCATGGGCATTGATGCTCCCGTGTATCGCGGGTGCGAGCACACAATGAGCGGCAAAGCCGTGATGTGGGCCGGACACGAAGGTCTGCACGTCGATGGATTGTCCAACGCTCAGTACGCCGCCGGCTATGCCGTAGACGTGCTCATTGAGCGGGCAGCCATTGAGCCTGGCTCACTCGACATCGTGGCAATCGGTCCACTCACCAACATCGCCGCAGCAATACTTCGCGACCCTGCGTTCGCTGCAAACGTTCGCCACCTCACGCTGATGGGCGGCGAGTTCACACGCGGTTGGCCCGAGCACAACTTCTCATCCGATGCGGCAGCTACCGAGATCGTGCTGAGGTCGGGCATGTCGATGACCATCATGCCGCTCAACCAAACCTTGCGCGTGATGATCGACCAGTCCGACACTCGACGCATTGCCGACGTGCACCCAATCGGAGCATTGATGGCCGATCAGGCGCAGCGATTTTGGACGTGGCTCGCTGCACGGACCACATTGGCAACTGGTTCTTCCAGCGCTGCTCATGACCCAGCAGCGTTGCTCACGTTGTTCGAACCATCGCTATTCACCTTCACGCCGATGACGATCGATGCTTTCGAATCAGGCGAATCGGGCGAGTTCGACGGCCGCATTCGCGGTACCGCCGAGACAGCGTCATTGATCAGCGTTGTCACCGACATGAATGCGCAGGCCGTACACGAAGCATTCCTTCGCGTGCTGGGCTGCTCGTAGTTTCACACGAAGGTCGTTCGGCGAAGGTCGTTAGGCGAAGCAATCGGCAACAAGTGCCTGAAACGCTTCGACATCCATCTCAACCTGCAACACGCCGTCGACACGTTTGATGTTCAACGTTGGGCAGAACATCGACTTGTCGCCAATGAAGAAATGCGGCGAGCCAACAACGTTTTGAGCCTTGCCTTCTTGGTACTCGGCCATCACCGCGTCGACTGTGCCAAGCGATGTCATGCCGTGGCGGGCGGCCACTGCTTCGATCACTTCGTGATCATCGATGTTCACGCCGTCTTCGAACACCAGCCTGCGCAGTTCCATCGCAACCGACTCACCGGTTGCATCATCGATCTCGTACGCCGCTGCCGTGAGCGCCAGCCCCGGCAACGTGCTCGCTGGAAAGGCCGACACCTTGAATCCAGCAAACAGATCTTGCGCCACCTGAGGCTTGATCTCGTCGATCTCCTCGCCGATAAACGCGCCATCGACCGGCTTGCCATTCACGATTTCAAGAGGCCAACTTCGGATCTGCAGATGCACATCGGGGCGACCCAATTCGTCGCGGCGCTGCAGTAAACGCG
>JBAXHD010000080.1:0-6644 GCA_037139095.1 Actinomycetota bacterium | reverse complement strand
TGCTGGGTGGTGTGGTCAGTCGATGTGAGCGAAGGGTGAATACGTTTCGCCCATCAACGGACTCGTGAGCAAGAAGTCGGCGGTCGAGCGATTGCATGCCATTGGGGTGTTGTACACAACAGCGATGCGCAGCAGTGCCTTTACGTCGACATCGTGCGGTTGGGGCTCGAGCGGATCCCAGAAGAAGATCACGAGATCAAGTTGGCCCATAGCAATAGCCGCACCAATCTGCTGATCGCCGCCGAGCGGACCGCTGAGATAGCGGTGGATGGGCAGCCCCAGATTGTCGGCGAGCAGTTTGCCCGTGGACCCCGTGGCCGAGAGGTCGTGGCGGGCGAGCGTGTTCACATTGAACGTGGCCCAGTTGAGCATGTCTTTCTTGCGGTTGTCGTGAGCAATCATTACGACACGCTTGCGGGCCTTCATCGGTTCTCTGACGGGCTGATCCATAGCCCGAGCGTAGGTGAGGGCCGTATTACTTAGGCGGGAATCACGTTTACCGTGCAGGTGGCAAGGCCACGCATGGTGTTGTTGAGTGCCATTGAGCTCTCCACGAGATCGAACCGCGCCACCTTTGGAAGCAACGAGTTCAGCAGCGAACGCATTTCGAGGCGAGCGAGGTGCGCACCAGGGCACACATGACGACCGTGGCCGAGGCCGAGGTGATCGCCAGCGTTGGCGCGCTGAATGTCGAACACTGTTGGGTCGTTGAACTGACGCTCGTCGCGGTTAGCTGCGGCGTAGAGCATCAACACTCGTGAGCCGGCGGGCAGGGTGACGCCGTCTACCTCGACGCTTTCGGTTGTGCACCGCGAGAACCCCTGAACGGGAGATTCGAGTCGCAGCACCTCATCGATCGCGTTGGGGATGAGTTCGGGTTGTTGACGCAGCAGGTTCCACTGATCGGGGTTCTGCGAGAACAGCCAGATCATGTTTGACGTTGCGTTGATCGTGGTGTCCAGAGATGGGCCGGTGTAGTTGTGTAACTGCATCGCAGGTTCGCTGGGGTCCATGTCGCCGCGGTCCACGGCGTCCCAAAGCGCTTCGGCCCAACCGCCTGGCTTCACGGTGTCGCGGGTGCATTTCGTAGAGACGAACTCGTTCATCTCGATGATGTTGCCTATCGAGTCGATGCAGCGCTGGTTCATCGGGCCGATCGAATTGAACACAGCCGACGCCCACGGCAGCATGCGGTCGCGTCCGGCCTCGGGCAGGCCAACGAGTTCAGACACAATCGTTACTGGCAGGTGCTGAGCAAACTCGGACACGGCATCGAACGTGCCTTGCGCGACGAGTCGGTCGACAAGCGCATTGGCTTCGGTCTCGATGAGCGGTCGCACGTTGTCGAGAGCCTTGGTCATCAGCGGCGCACCGACAACCGATCGCAACGCGCTGTGTCGCTCGCCGTCGGTACACAACATGAGCTGGTTGCTGGCCGCAGCGTTCATTGGTTCGTTCATCATCACACCGTTGCCCGAGGCAAAAATCCGCCAGTTGCGAAGGGCATCGCGACATGCGGTGTATCGAGGCAGGACGAACGCGTTGTGAGGCTCCATCCACACCGCCGACCCGAGCGAGCGCAGTTCTTCGTAGATCGGATACGGATTCGACAACGACTCGTCGGAGTAGATGTCGTAGGTGATCGTTGGCGCAGTCATAACGTGCAAACAATGACCGATGGCTCGCGGCTTGGCAAGACACTTCGCGTTGCGTGGCGGTGAGTAATGATCTTGCGCATGCATAGCGACCCATCTCGTTTCGCCGTGGCGCCCAACGGCTTTACTCCGTTCGTGTCGCGGGTGGACCCACGTGATGTGAAGGCTGGCAGCGTGGTCTCGGATCGCAACGGTTACTACGACAGCCAAAACATTGTGGCGGTGCACGACAGCGAACTCGACGCGACTGTGTTGTCGGTGGTGCTGCATCACTCCGAAAATCGAGAGGGCGGACCTGGGCTGCAGTTGTTCGGCACGCGAAGCGTCGACAACGGAAAGACATGGTCGGCGCTGGCGCCGATTGATTCGCCCGAGCGGCAATCGCACGATGGGTACCAGTTGCTTCATCGAGCGCCCGATGGCAGCGAGCGCATCTTCGTGTTCTACGGATGGAATCACGGCTCGCACTATCCGCCCAACGCCGACGACACCTTGACCCCGCTGCGACGCACCGATATGCAACTCGACGAGGGCTACTGGTTTCGGGTTTCCGATGATGCTGGTCGCACGTGGGGTTCGCAGCGTTACCTCGTGCCGGTGCGGCGGTCGCGCATCGACCGCGACAATCCGTGGGGTGGCGAGACGATGGGCATGTTCTTGTGTGACAAGCCGTCGGTAATCGATGGCGCCGTGTACATGGCGTTTCAAAAGACGCGCGAGGGTGCCGGCGAGACCCCGGGCTCCGAGGTGTTCTTCTTGCGCAGTACCAATCTGTTGCACGTGAAGGATCTCGGCGACGCAGTATGGGAGACATTGCCGATCGGCGATGTTGGGCTGCAGGCACCAGGCGGCGAGCTTTGCCTTGGCGAGGAGCCCCATGTGCTGGCGGTGAACGATCGGTTGCCTGCGCGGCTGTTCTCGCTGTGGCGAGCAGAGACTGGTCGATTAGCGGCGGCCTACTCAAACGATTCAGGCCTCTCGTGGGGTGAACCGTTTTGGCTTACGTACGAAGGGCTGCCGGTAGGCCACGGCGGACAACAGGTCATCAAGAATCCGCGAGGTTCGATCACGCCGTATCGACTGCGCTCCGCATCGAATTCCGATGCTGGGGTCGCCGAGTTCGTCATGCTCTTCTATAACAACGGTCGTACCGACCGACTCGGATACACCGGGCGCCGTGTCTATTGGATCACCGTGGGGCGCGGCGCTGACGATGGCGTCATCACGTGGAGCCAGCCCGAGATTGCGCTGTATTGGGACGGTGAGGGCTTCGAGGAGCGGCCCGACTGGAACGCCGACTGGGCCATCGTCGATGGACCCGGTTATCCCGATTGGGTGGAGCTATCCGATGGAACGCTGGCCTATGTCGAGTCGAACAAGTTGGCCGTGCGCTATCACGTGGTCGAGCAGCGTTTGTTGCAGTACCTGCGCGCGCAACACGAGCTTTCGCTCGTGCCCAGCGAAAGCAAGGTCGTCGACTGGCTGGCTGGAAATGTTGCACCGCGTAGCTCGGTGCTACCCGATCTGCGCAGCGGCGGCGGATTCACCATCACGATTCGATTCAGCGGCGAGCTTCGTGCGGTGCTCAACCGTCGGGTGTTGCTGTCGGCCTTCTCGAACGTGACTGCTGCGTTAGGCGAAGAACCAACAAGCGAGCGGATCACCAAGGGTTATCAGGTGTCGGTTACCGATGATGGCGAGATCGAATTGTTGATCACCGATGGCTTCGGCACCCAGCTTCGTCTCGGCACTCGTGTGGCAGTCGCCTCGTCAATCTGGGACGGCCAAGTGCACACGGTGAGCTTCATTGTTGATGGCGGCCCAAAGGTGGCCAGCATTGTGGTCGACCAAGTGCTCGACGATGGGGGAGACCAGCCGCAGGGCTGGGTGTTCCACCCGCGCCAACTCGGTGAGATCGGTGGTTCCGAATTGCTTGTGGCGCCTGACTTCGGTGGGGTGGTCTCACGGGTGTTGACCTATGACCGACCGTTGCTGGTCACCGAGGCCATCGCCTTGGCTCGAGCCCTGCGCACTTGACCAGCAGCCTCGATGTTCAACACCGTTGATGAATAGTTACCCGTTGCACTCTGGGAGACCGGCGGCGGTTGTAGCTGCCTGAAGCGCGAGAACCACCGGCTTTGTTTGCTCGCCACCATCTATCTCAGCTTGTACAGCTGCGGGATCCTTTGCCGATTGCTCTGCATCAGCGACGGCGGCATCGAGCGCAGCGAAGAGCGTCTTAAGCTCGGAGTCAATTCCGCTCGGCCGCGTCAATGCTTCGATCTTCTTTGCCGCTGCAGCGAACTGCGGTGCGAATCCAACGTAAAAGGCGCTCAACTGTTCGACGGTGGGTACCGCTGTTGTGAAGCCCACAGTGCCAGCGTTGCGGTCGGCGATCATTTGAGTACAGATGGGCACGACCTTGGCTCTCCACGCGGCGGCGGTGGGCTTGCTCTCGCTGCATGCGACGATCGCCGTGCAACCGAGGGCAACAGTGACTGCAAATCGGACTGCGTGCTGCTTATGCATCTCACGCCCCTTCCGTAGAGGAACTGGGTGTCAGCCTGCGCCACATTTTGTGGCGGCGATAGAGCATTCCGACACATTCACAGCGTCGATTCGACCGCTGGCTGGAAGTTGGTGCCCTGCTATCGGCAAGACTGATGAGGTGATCCACCATTACCTCACCGCCCGCGCCGAACTTGATGCTCCCGGCTCTCCCTTCGCTACCACCATCATCGATATCCGCGGTGTGCCATCGAAGGCGTTTGTCTCTGCTCCGCCAACCATGCGCGCGCTGTGGGAAGCCACGGCTGGTTATGCCGACAAGGACTACCTCGTCTACGAAGACGAGCGCTACACCTACGGCGAGGTCCAGAGTCAGGTGCGCAAGCTAGCTGCGCACTTGCTGGCCAACGGCGTAGAGCCCGGCACGCGCGTTGCCATCGCAATGCGCAACTACCCCGAGTGGATCGTGGGCTACTGGGCCACGGTGTCCATCGGCGCTGCGGTGGTCGGCATGAACGCATGGTGGACTCCACCAGAAATGGAATACGCGCTCAACGACAGCGAGCCACGTGCGTTGATTGTCGACGACGAGCGCCTCGAGCGCTTGCTACACATGCCGAGCCAGCGCGAGATGCACATCATCTCGGTGCGCACAGATAGGGCTATCCCAACCAGCGGATCACGTTGGTCCGATGTCATGGCCGAGGCCGATCCCGGATCGCTGCCAGATGTCGATATTGATTCCGACGACGATGCCACCATCTTCTACACCTCGGGCACCACTGGTTTCCCCAAGGGCGCACAGCTCACCAACCGTGGTTCGGTCGCCAACATTTTGAACATTGCCGCGATGAGCACCGCCGTGGCGATGTCCGAGCAAAAGGCCATTGCCGCTGGCGATGTGCCCGCCCCGCCGCCCGCTCCGCCAGCGTTGCCGGCTTCGTTCATGGCGCCAACACCGCTGTTCCACGTGACGGCATGCAACTGCATCGTGCACCCGGCAACACTGTCTGGCGCCAAGGTTGTGCTGATGTACAAGTGGGATCCAGGCCGTGCCCTCGAACTCATCGAGCGCGAAAAGGTCACCAACTTCTCGGGCGTTCCCACCATGAGCCGCGAGATGCTTATGCATCCCGATTGGGCAACGCGTGACACATCGTCGTTGGCCGGTTTGGGTGGCGGCGGCGCTGCATTGCAGCCCGACCTCGTGCACAAGATCGCGGGTGCGTTGAAGAACGGTCAGCCATCCACCGGATACGGCATGACCGAGACTCACGGAATCATCACTGCCAACTCGGCGCGTTGGTTCGTCGCCAAACCCGAGTCGTGCGGGCCTGCCGTGCCAACGCTCGAGACCAAGTTGGTCGATGAAGACGGCAACGATTTGCCTGCTGGTCCCAACACTGTTGGTGTGCTCTGCGTGCGCGGTTGCATCACCATCAAGGGTTATCTCAATCGCCCCGAGGCTACCGCCGACACCATTGTCGATGGTTGGCTCAACACGGGCGATATCGCTCGCATCGACGACGACGGGTTCATCTACATCGTCGACCGCGCCAAAGACATGGTCATTCGTGGTGGCGAGAACGTGTACTGCAGCGAGGTCGAGACGGCCATCTATCACCACGACGCCATCGCCGAGGCATGCGTATTCGGCATCCCCGAAGAGCGCTTGGGTGAAGAAGTAGCAGCGGTCATTGTGTTGCGCCCCGGTCACGAGCTGTCGGCCGACGAGCTACGCGAGTTCCTCGGCGCCAGCGTGGCCAAGCACAAGATCCCCACCAAGTTTTGGTTCCGCGACGAGCCGATTCCGCGCAACGCCAGCGGTAAGTTCCTCAAGCGCGAGCTGAAGAAAGAGCTCACTGGCGAGTGACCGTGGCGGCGCTTAGATCGGGTCGCTGACCCGTTCGAGCGTGATCACAACTCCGCCCATATCGGGGCGGGTCCAGACCATGTGCCCATCGGCATTGAGCCGACGAGTGACTTCGATGCCCGGCATGCCAACGGGCCGCAACACGAACACGCCGTCTTCGTACGACGCGACTATATGGATGGGCGTGGTGTAGTCGAACACCGAAACATCGTGCACGCCGTTGGCTTCGGTGCCGTCGGCTCGAGCGTCGGCGATGGTGCCGCCGCCGCAGTCGACAATGCGATTGCCACATTGCTCGATGCGCTCGGTGTAACTCAGCAGGCGGTCGCCTTCGGGCACTGGTTGGCCGCCGCGCAGAGCGTGCAGCACCTTCCAGACGCCGCGCAGATCGGGGGCTCCAGCGACCAATGGCTCGTTGCAGCCCGCAAGAATCAGCGGGGGGAAGTTGGGGCCGTACCCACCTGCGGGTGTGTGGGCCACAGGGATGTCATCGGCAGCGAGTTCAAGAGTCACGCCGTGACTCTACAGGTGTGCTCTTCGACGGTTGAAGAGGTCCGTTGTGGCTGAAGCCTGCAGCGCGTCGATGAATGTGATGTTCGTGTTTGGGC
>JBAXHD010000079.1:0-8077 GCA_037139095.1 Actinomycetota bacterium | reverse complement strand
GGCCTGTAAGCGGAGTTCTGTACACGACCGAAATCGTGCGGTGACCATCCATCTATGCGGCCTACCCGAGGGGTGTCCCGAAGAACAGGCGAGCCGCCCATCCCCTCTGCTCGGCCTTGCTCCGAATGGGGTTTACCAAGCCGTGTCAGTCGCCTGAAACGCTGGTGCGCTCTTACCGCACCGTTGCACCCTTACCTGTGGCTGGTTGCCCAACCCATCGGCGGTCTTTCTCTGTTGCACGTCCGTGAGGTCGCCCCCACCTGGCTCTCGCCAGCACTCTGCTCTGTGGAGCCCCGACTTTCCTCAATACCTGCTCACCCGAAGGTGGGCCGTGGTACCGCGGTCACCCGGCCAACTCGCCGTCGACCGTGAGTGTACGCGGCCGGCAGCAGTGTCAGCACTCGGTTTGGTAGTCGTATATGAACGAGTTGAGGCTTGGGGTCTCGAGGTTGATGGTGAACTGTGCGCCGCCGCTGGGCACGCCCACAGCGAGCTGCACTGCGTTGAGTGAGCCGAACTGGCTGGGGATTGCGTAGTACTGCTGGAAATCGAATGGAGCGGGCTTGGCGACCGTGGTGGTGGTGGCAGCGCTGGTCTTGGTGATCTCTTGGGCAGCAGTAGTAGTTGTTGCCTCAACCGTGGTTGGGGTGGAGACGTTGGCGTTCTTGAGCGACAGCGGGTTCACGATGTTGGCGGGGTTGATGGCCAACGCCAGTGCTGCGGCGCGCCGAGCCGCGGCCTGCGACTGCTGCATCACCGCGGCGCGGTACTTGGGAAGTGACAACTGCGGCACGAATGACTGATGCATCTCGGCAGCGACGGTCTCCATTGCGTAGGCCAAGGCGAGTGAATCGCGTGTGGGGTCATCGCTGGGCGCAACGTCGGACTCTTCGCTGCCCTCCTTGGGGCGACCGGTGATGTGAGCACGGATTGGCGTGAGCAATACGCGGTCGAAACGAGGGTTGGCGCATGTCCAAGGCTTCGAGCCGGCATCGGTAGTGAACTTGGCCAAATCGCGGATGGCTGTCTCGTTCGCTGCGATGTAGGCATCGACGATGGAGGTCTGCTCGGGACTGAGCTTGCCAAGTTCTTTGCTGATCTTGTGAGCGTCGATGATGCTGTAGTGCACCGATGCGGCGGTGCGGAACAACACGCCATCGGTAACGACGGCGTCGGGCAGTTTTGCTGGTGGGGTGACATCGCCAACTCGCGCAGGCTTCTTCTCTTTGACCTCATCGGCACATGCAGCGACCAGCGCGGCGAAGCCGATGGTGAGGCCGCCAACGCGAAGCAAGCCGCGACGGCTGAGTGGCTCGGCGGTGACAAAGGAATCGGGGGAGGTCTGGTTGTTCATGATGGTCACTTCACTGGATAGTCGGCGGGCGACAGAGCAACGCCGTCGTTTGCAAGCTGATTGGAGAGCGTGGAGGCGCCAGCAATGGTGTTGAGCACCGTGGCGTGACGGGCTTCGACAACGAGGACCGAAGCGATGAGCGCTGCGGCATCGATGCCAATGAGCGAACCCAAGATCTCGAGGTGCGTAGCAGAGGCGACGTTCTCGAGTTTGGCGGCGGCCTGAGCTACTGAAGTGGTCGAGCCGGTGAAGTTGCTGCGCTGAGCGTTGTAGAGCTTCTCGCTGCGAAGCCCTTTGGCATCGGAGCCAATGAGGCCCGAGATGGATTGGGCGTAGGCCTCGTGCGCTTCGCGAATCGCAGTGACAGCCTCGGCGGTTGCGCCTTCGAACGACTTCGCGCCAAGGGCTGCGTCGTACAGGTCGCGGATGGCGAGTTCGATGGACTGCGCAACTGCGAGCAGCTCGATGTCGGCTGTGGTGGGCCGCTTCGGGGGTGCTGTCGTGGTGGGTGCGGGAGCGACCGTGGTGGGAGGCGTTGTTGTGGCTGGCGTTGTTGCCGTGGTGGCACCGCCAGATGTTGGAGGTGCCGTGCGAGCCTGAGCGCCGGCGCGATCGCTGAGCCATGGGAGCAGCGAGAGCGCGGCTCCGGAGACACCGGCAGCCAGAATGCGCCGACGCACCATGGGTGCCGACTCGTCAGCGGTTTGTGCGGCTGCTGTGGGGAGTGCCGCTTGCTTGATATCCACGAACCAAGGTCCTTTCGAAGTGTTCCCCCAGCTTTGACGGCCGGAGCTATGCGCAGCAACTCTAGAAGTCGAGCGCTGATAGGTCAGGTATCCAACGCGCAGAACGTTCGATTGCCTGCTGCCAACTTTTGCGGTCGAGTGAGCCATTTGGCTCGACCACAAGAGCGGGCGACCAAGAGTCTGCCACCTCGTTGAGGCCAGTCCACGTACCCGCTGCGAGTCCGGCGAGGTAACCGGCTCCGAGCGTGGTTGCTTCGGTTACTGGTGACACCTCAACCGGGCGGCCGGTGGCGTTGGCCAAGGCCTGCGTAAAGGTTGGATTTTCGCTCATCCCGCCGTCGATGCGCAGCGCCGGAATACTGAGACCAGTGTCGGCTTCGGCCGCTTCGACGAGATCGGCGCCGCGCTGAGCAATGCCCTCAAGCACGGCGCGTACGATTTGCGCGCGACCAGTGCCGCGAGTGATGCCGAACAACGCTCCACGGGCGCCATAGTCCCAACGTGGCGTGCCGAGGCCGAGTAGGGCTGGCACGTAGACGACGCCGTCGGCGGTGTCGCACTGCGAAGCAACCGTGTGGCTGTCGGCAGCGGTGGCGATAATGCCGAGATCGTCGCGGAGCCACTCGACGTTGGTGCCGGCCGACAACATGATGGCTTCGACGCCCCATGTGGCTTCGCCGTTGCGGGTCCATGCCACGATGGGGAACGTGCCGTTACTGCTGCGATTCGAGCTGCGCGGCGGCTCGGAGCCGGTGCAGAGGTCGAGCATGCCGCCGGTGCCAAACGTGATCTTGGCTTGCCCTGGACGCACGCATCCTTGGCCCACCAGCGACGCCTGCTGATCGCCTGCGAGTCCGCCGATCATGGGTGCGCCGGGCAAGGCTGAGGCGGCACCGAGTTCGCCGCTTGAATCGACGATGGTGGGCAACATACGCATTGGAATGTTGAGCGCCTCGCATGCGCGTGCTGACCATGACCGCAGCGCTGTGTCGTACAGCCCGGTGACTGCCGCATTGGTGTGATCGGTGATGTGCAGCGAACCACCCGAGACCACCCAGGCAATCCAGCAATCGATGGTGCCAAACAGTAGGTCGCGTGAGCGATCGGGGTCGTAGGTGTTGAGTAACCAACTCAACTTGGTGGCTGACTGATTGGGGGCGAGCGCAAGGCCGTGATCGGCTTTGGCCATGATGCAGTCGAAGACCGTGCGCAGATCTTGCCAGCCAAGCGCTGGCCCAACAGGCTCGCCGGTTACGCGATCCCACACCACGGTTGAGGCTCGCTGCGTGCTGATACCTACGGCTTCGATGCGATCGGTAGTGGCAGCCAGCGTTGTGTTTGCCACCTTGAGAACCGCGTGACCCATCGCCATTGCGTCGAACTCGACGAGGCCGGGAGCAGGGGTGGATGGAGCAAATGCTTGATAGTCGACGTGGCCAACCGTGCCGTCGGCGGTGACAATCGCGGAGCGGAGTCCGCTGGTTCCGACATCGATAACGAGAATGCTCATCGGCGGGGCTCCAGTCCTTGACGTTGCAGGGCCATACCGAGAAATCCGCCCATGAGGCCGGCAGCCAGAGTGACCGTGAGGTTGAACAGAATTGCGAACCAACTGATGTGCGCGCCACGAATGAGGTTGATCACGACGAGCACACCTTGCACGGCCATGTAGGTGCCTGCGGCCGTGACGATGCCGTGCGAGAGCGGAGTGTTGGATCGCTGACGCCATGCGGCGACTCCGGCGCCGAGCACGAAGCCGACAATGGCAGCGAGCACCAGTGGAACAACGAGGCTGTTGTTCGGATTGTTGTCGTGCACGATGCGGGCCAATACCGAGAACGGCACCGCAAACGCAAGGGCGACGGCTGCGCCTTGCTTGAGCGCCACAAGGTCCCAGCGACTGCTCACGGCCATGAGGGAGTGCCGAACGATGAAGGTATTGCCATTTTGCCGGGATTCAGAATTCCGTTGGGATCGAGGGATTGTTTCATCGCGACGAGCACACCATGCGCTGCGCCGAGGGCTTCGACCATAAACCTGCTTCGGTTGAGACCAACGCCGTGGTGATGCGAGAGATTGCCGCCATGCGCAAGAACCGCGCGTTGGCCGGCGTTCCACATCGCGACGTAGGTGTTCTCAACCTCTTCGGGTGGAGGAGTGGCAGCGAAGGTGAAGTAGAGGCACGCGCCATCGAGGTAGCTGTGGCTGAGGTGGCACGTGGAGCTGCGCGCATATGGAACGCCGAGCATTTCGGTGCGCACCGCATCGAAGATGTTGGTGAGTGCTGACCATGGTGCAGCAATTTCGAGTGTGTCGACGACAAAGCCCTTGCGCGTGAGTGCCTGCAGAGCGCTGGTGTCGTTGCGATGGTGAGTCCACGCATCGACAAGCGCGGGCCCGAGGTTCGTTGCGCCTTGGGCTGTGGCTACTTCGTCGACGATGTGCATCACGGCATCGACAAGACGCACGTCGCCTTCGTCGAGTACCAGCAGCATGTTTTGTGTGCCGTCGCCACCTTGGCCCCGAGCGGACTCTGCGGCGTCGTACAGACGAAGCACGGCGGGCGTGGCGCCACGGCGAATGATCTGTCGGCAGGCTTCGATGCCGTCTTCGAAAGTGGGGAAGCTGTAGGCCGCGCGCCGTTCGGTTTGGGCTACAGGGTGCGCTCGCAACCACACTCGGGTGATGATGCCGAGAGTGCCCTCGGAGCCGAGGAACAGCTGGTTGAGGTCGGGACCCATCGCTGCTGCGGGACTACCGCCGGTGGAGATCACGGTGCCGTCGGCGAGCACTACCTCAAGGCCCACAACCATGTCTTCGATCTTGCCGTAGCGGGTGCTGTATTGGCCTGCGCCGCGGCATGCGACCCATCCGCCAACGGTGGCGATGTCGAAGCTCTGCGGCAGGTGACCAACCGTGAGTCCGTAGTGCGTGCGGAGTTCGGATTCGAGGTCGGGACCAAAGGTGCCGGGCAGCACCTCAACGATTCCGGAAGCGATGTCGACGCTGACGAGTCCGTGCAGCGCGGTTGAGTCGAGGACCACGCCGCCAAAGACTGGAATGCTGGCACCGCACACACCTGAGCGGCCGCCAGCCACCGTGAGCGGAACGTGTTCGTTGTTGCACAAACGGGCGATGTCGCTGACCTCAGCAGTAGAGGTGGGCCTCACGACTGCTGCCGCGCGCCGCGGCACTTTGCCAGCGAGCGCCCAATGCATGGACAGCGGCCACCAGTCGCGGCTGACATCGGCGGTGGCGTTGATGTCGATGCTTGTTTCGCACACGGCGCTCAATTGAGCGATGAAGGCATCGGTGAGTGCAACGGAGCTTCCGACAAAGCGATCGGCGGTGCCTGTGAGCTCGATGGGAGCAGTTGGTTGGATCATGCCTCAGCCTTTCGGAGGTCGGCATCGCCGAGGGTTGCAGCGGAGATTTCTTGGGCGCAGCTGGCGTGAAACGAGGCCACCTGAGCGGCCTGGGTGGCAGCGTCCCAACCAAGTTCGGGAGCGATGAGTGCAGCCACCGCTTCGGCAGAACGCATCGTGGCATCGCGATCGAACAGGCGGGCGCGCGTGCGGCGGGTCAAGATGTCGTCGAGGCTCTGAGCCATCTCGTAGCGCACGGCATAGATGGCCTCGGCGCGCAGGTAGGGGAGACCCTCGACCAACGGCGCGCCAAGGGTTGGGTCGGCGGCTATGAGCGACTGAACCGACAATGCTTGACCGCCGTGGCGAGATGCCAGATGGGCTTCGGTCGAGCCTGGGGTGCCGGCTTTGAAACCGGCTGCGCCGACGAGCTTGAGGGCCTTGGTGCGGCAGCGCGACTTGCGCTGCAGTTGCAAGAGCGCGGCGTCGACGGTGTCTTCGGCCATCTCGCGATAGGTAGTGAGCTTGCCGCCAGTAACGCTGATGACGCCCGCATCGTTGGTTGTAATGCTGTGGCGCCGCGAGAGGTCGGCAGTGCGACCAGATTCGGCTGACTTCACGAGAGGTCGAAGCCCAGCCCATACGCCGCTGATGTCGGCCTCGGTGATGTCGGTGGTGACCGCAGCGTTGATTGCTCGCAAGACATATTCGATGTCGTCTTTGGTGCACTGCGGATCGTCGGCGTCACCGCTGTAATCGGTATCGGTGGTGCCTACGTAGGTGTATTGAAAGGTGCCATCGGAGTTCGGTCCCCATGGCACCACGAATAGGCTTCGCCGATCTTTTGGCACCGGAATAATGACCGCGATGTCGTTACGCACTTTGCTCCACGGCACCGTGATGTGAACGCCCTTGGCGGGACGAATGGAGTCGGGGTGGGTTGTCTCTGCCAGTGCGCGAACATCGTCGGCCCACACACCTGCAGCGTTGACGACAACCTTGGCGCGTACGGTGATCTCACGATCATCGGCCCGAACGACAACGCCTGTGGCGTGGCCCGAGGTGTCTCGCGTGATGCGCACCACGGGGCACTGGTTCGCGATTGCTGCGCCATATTCGGCGGCCGTGCGCGCCACCATGAGGCACAAACGGGCATCGTCGGCGCTGGCGTCGTAATAGAGGTACGCCGATGCGAGGCGATCGGCGTGCATCGTGGGAAGGTGACTGAACGCGGCGGTCTTGCGCAGGCGCTTGTGCAGTTTGCCGATGCGCCATCCGCCCGTGAGGTCGTACATCCACATTGAGCTGCCAAGCGCACGCGCGATCTTGCGTGACACCACGCCGCCCTTGGTGAGGATGGGGATCATGAACGGCATCACCGACACGAGATGTGGCGCGTTGCGGCGCAGTCGCTGGCGTTCGTGCAGGGCTTCGTAGACCAGACGAACCTCGCCCTGCTGCAAGTAGCGCAGGCCGCCATGGACAAGCTTTGAACTCTTTGACGAGGTGCCCGAAGCGAAGTCGTCGCGCTCGACGAGCGCAGTGCGTAGTCCGCGACTAGCGGCGTCGAGGGCGACGCCAACACCAGTAATTCCGCCGCCGACAACCACGATGTCGAACTCTTCATTTTCGAGCCGGCCGAGCATGGTGTTTCGATCGAAGGAGGTCGTGTCCGAAGTGGAAATCATCAACGGCGATCCTAGGTGAGCGCGCCGGTAAGAGCATCAGTGCCACGCCCGACTCATTTCGTAAACATTTACCTCGCAGGATTTGTCAGTTCGCATGAGATGCAGATACGGTTTCGCTCGTGCGTACACCAGCCGAGCTCACCAACGCCTTTCGTTCGTTGGGCCTCAAGGTGACTCCGCAACGGCAATTGCTGTTTCGGTTGCTGCACGACAACACCAGTCACCCAACGGCCGAGGCTCTCTTCGAAGTGGCCAGCGCGCAGATGCCAGGTATCTCGTTGCGCACTGTGTACCAAACGCTCACCGACCTCGCCGGAATGGGCGAGCTGCAGTCGTTTGCGTTTGGTGGCGGTGCGATCCGCTTCGACCCCAACGTGGGCCCGCATCACCATCAGGTGTGCACCTCGTGTGACGAGATCGCCGATGTCTATGTCGACGGGATCGATCAGCTCAACGTCTCGCTTCGTAATGAGACAGAAGCGCACTCGTTTAGGGTGGCCAGTACCGACATTGTGTTTCGTGGCCGCTGTGTGCGCTGCGCAGACACCGCGTAATCCTTCTCCAATCCAGCACAACAATCACCAGTAATAAGGAGCCAAACATGAGCCTTCACGGCAGCAAGACACACGAGAACCTGAAAGAGGCATTCGCCGGCGAGAGCCAGGCAAACCGCCGCTACACATGGTTCGCCCAGAAGGCCGATGTCGAGGGCTACCCCGACGCGGCTGCACTGTTCCGTTCGGTCGCCGAAGGCGAGACGGGTCACGCCCTTGGTCACCTCGAGTACCTCGCCGAGGTCGGCGACCCAGCAAGCGGCGAGCCAATCGGCGAGACCAGCGACAACTTCAAGGCCAGCATCGCCGGCGAGACCTACGAGTACACCCAGATGTACCCAGGCTTCGCCAAGACCGCTCGCGACGAAGG
>JBAXHD010000078.1:0-8189 GCA_037139095.1 Actinomycetota bacterium | reverse complement strand
CCGTGACAAACCCCGGACCGATGGGATCAACAACCGTCACGTTCAACGACACCGCGCTCAGACCGGCGGCTGGCACCCCACCCGCTCCAGCGATTCGAACGCGCAACACGTTGGCCCCGCCGTAGCGCTGCGGAGCGATGGCCACAACCCCCTGCGGTTCGCTGGGACGCGAGTCGAATACTCGAGTCGGCGTCAACGGGGCGAAGCCGTCGCCAGCCACGAACCAACCGTTTACATCGGCCAAGACATAGGCATCGACCGACGCGAAGAAACACACCTCGCCCGCAGCAGACACCGGAGCAATCACCGCGTTCGCAACCGTGGCACCCGCAACAAAGTTCACACTCGACGCCAACGGCAACACACCACACGGAAACACCGTGACAAACCCCGGACCGATGGGATCAACAACCGTCACGTTCAACGACACCGCACCAGCACCACTAGACGGCACACCACCAACACCTGCAACCGCCACCCGCAACACGTTGGCCCCGCCGTAACGCTGCTGATCAATTACAACGGCACCCTGCGGCTCGCCCGGCCGCGAATCGAAGATGCGCACCGGATCGAGCGCCGAGTACCCCGACCCCACAACAACCGCGGCCGACGGCGAGCTCGGCTGGCTCGGGCCTACAACGTTGTGCGCAACAACGGTGAAGGTATATGCAACGCCTGGCCGCAAGCCTGCGATGGCACAGGACAACGCTGCACTGGTGGTGCACGTGAGACCGTCGCCGCTGGCCGTTGCGGTGTAGCCAGAGATAGGAAAACCGCCATCGTCGGTGGGCGCAGTCCACGACAGTTCAGCATGCACATCGACGATCGCGGCGGTAAGTGCGAGCGGCGCAGAAGGCGCTGTTGCGGCAACCGCGATAGCGCCAGACACCGCCGAGGCGGGACCCACGCCAACTTCGTTCACAGCAGAGATTTGGAACACATACGAGGTTCCATTGACCAAGCCCGCGACCGTGGCTGAGGTTGACGCTGACGCACCATCGGCAAAGGTGGACCAACTTGGCGCGGCAACCGTCTTGTACTGCACCACGTAATCAAGAATGGCCGCGTCGCCGTCGGTGGCCGGGGGTTGCCAGCTCAGCGCTACACGCGCATTGGCCGCCACACCCGACACAGACAGCGGCGCGCTCGGCAATGCCGGCGGCGACATGAACAACAACTTGTTCGGGTCGCCCACTGTCGTGCCGGTGATTACACCTGCTGTGGTTGCCGCATCGATCTCGGCCCAAATTTGGGCAGGCGTACTGAGCGGCGAAGTCTGCAACATGCGCGCCACGACACCCGCAACATGCGGAGACGCCATCGAGGTACCACTCATGAGCGCTGTCGCGCTATCGCTAGTGAAGTAGGCAGACTGCACCCCCGAGCCTGGAGCAAACAGGTCGAGACAAGCGCCAAAGTTTGAATACGACGCAACCGAGTCGTTGCTGGTGTTGGCGATGGCTCCCACGGTGATTGCGGCTGGCGTTCGCGCTGGGCTATCCAAGCAAGCGTCGGTGGGCGGCGCCGGTGACTGAGCGTTGCCTGCCGCCACCACAACCGTGACGCCATCGGCAATGAGGTTGTTGATCGCATCGTCTTCGGCTTGAAACGCTGGGCCGCCCAAACTCAGGTTGGCAACCGCAGGAGCTCCGGCCGGATGATGCGCGATGACCCAATTGATGCCCGCGATCACGCTTGTTGTCGTGCCGCTACCCGAGCAATCGAGCACACGCACCGGAATTAACGTGACGGCCTTGGCAACTCCAAAGGTTGAGCCGCCGATTGTTCCGGCCACATGCGTGCCATGGCCATTGCAGTCTTCGCTGCCGATGCCACTATCGATGGGAGAAACCGGATACACGTAGCCCGATCCCACCCGACCCCCGAACTGCTGGTGCGTGCTGCGGATACCCGTATCGATCACATATGCCGTCACCCCGGCTCCGGTGCTCGAATACGAATAGGTGTTGTTCAGCGGTCGCGAACGTTGATCGATGCGATCAAGCCCCCACGGCGGATTGGTCTGCGCGGTAGTGGCCGCTACTGGCTGATCGCGCTCAACGCGAAGCACTTCGGGATCATCACGCAAACGCTGCACGTCGGAGGGTGACAGTTTCGCGGCGAAGCCATTGATTGCGTCAGCCCACTCGGCGCCAACAGCGGTGCCACGTAGCGACTCGTCGGCGGCGGTTTGACGCCGACCTCGCGCGCTTGTGAACTCGACCACGTAACTTTCGGCTGGCGCTGACGGCACCGCTGCGATGGAAGCCGGTAATGCCACGGCGCGCTGAGTTGCGCGGGCCGCCGTTGGCGTGATCGACACGGCCAAGATCAGCGAGAGCACCGCAAGACGTGAAGCCCGGCCTCGGTCCACGCGAGCTCGACCCGGCATCTTTGGCCGACCACTGCGCCCCGATACAACCAATCTCGGCATCATCAGCGACCCTAGCCGTGAATGAACCCCGACACGTTTGTGCGTGGGTACTTGTATCTGGCCGCTCGGCCGGGCAGGCTGTGCACGTGGAAAATGTGATCGAGCTAACTGAACGCGAGCGGGCCCTTCTTGATTTCGAAGGCAGCTGGTGGACACTCGACACATCAAAAGACGAGCTGATCAGGGCTCGCTTCTCCTGCAGCCTCGACGAGTACTACCAAGAACTCAACCGCTTGGTCGATGTACCCGCAGCGCTCGCCTACGAACCATTGGTGGTTCGCCGCCTCGTTCGCTTACGCGATCGCCGCCGACGCGCCCGTCTTGAAGGTCCAGCCCAAGTCGATGACGCCCGCGGAGGCACCACCGTATGAGCAATGAGCATTCTTCGCGTCGGCCCGTAGGCAAGTCGTCGGGCGGGGCGCCAATGGGCTCCACCATCAGCATCGTCGTTGCGGTTGTTGCCGTGATCATGGGCTTTCTCATTCTCAAGAACATCACCAGCGACAACTCTGGCAAATCGGCTGGCACTCCAAGCGAGACAACGAATCCGATCAACGTTGTTGATCCCAACGCCACCACTATCCCGCTCGAAACCACCACTACAGCGCCCGCCATGGTCTACACCGGAGCAACAGTGATCGTCGCCAATGCATCGGGCGTTCAGGGCACGGCCGGACAATTCAGCAAGGCACTCGGTCAGGTTGGCTTCACAATGGCCACACCTACCAACGCTGCTGGCGCCGAAGCCAAGCTTGCGACCAGCAAGGTCTACTTCCTGCCAGGTGGCGAGCTCGTTGCGGCCTCGGTGGCCAAGTCGATGGGTGGCGTTGCCTTCTCGGCGCTTCCAACGCCGGTGCCCGTCAAAGGCGAAGCTGCTGGAATCGGTGAGGCAACAGTGGTAGTCATGCTCGGATCCGACCTCGCCGGCAAGGCGTTGCCCGCACTGGCCGGAGATCCGGTGTCTACAACGGTCCCACCTGTAACGGGTCTCGGAACCACCACAACCGTTGCGTAGCTACAGCGTTCGCAGCAACTGCAACGCCGCCTGCTCGATGCACATCTGAGTCTCAGTCATTGCTTTGTCGCGCCCGAAGGCAGCCACTAGGGACACGTGCTCAATGCGATCGGCAACATCGGGATCTGCATCGCCCACGATTGCTGCGATACGACGCTGAGCCCGCTGAGCCATAGCCTGCATGCCTCCGACCACCTTGCCCTGAAAGCTCTGCTCGTCGAGAAACCCTTCGCCCGTAATGATGAGCTCGGCATTGGCGACACGATCGTAGAGATCGAGTTCGTCGGCAACCAGTTCGAAGCCGGGCAACAGGCGTCCGCCAAGAGCCACCAGCGCACCAGCGAGTCCGCCCGCTGCGCCGCCGCCAGCGATGGTGCGCACATCGGTGCCGTAGTCGCTTTTGTACATCTGAGCCAAGCGTTCGAGGCGACCCGTGAGCATGTTTACCTGCGCTGGCGATGCGCCCTTTTGCGGCGCAAAGACTTCGGCCGCAGCAACAAACGTTGTGGTCACATCGCAGGCCACCAGTAGCTCGACACCGCGAAGGCGATGGGGCGCGTGGATCGCGCGCAGCGCGCCAAGACCGCCGTCGGTTGTTGCCGACCCGCCAAGGCACACAATGATCTTTTTGGCCCCACTATCGAGCGCAGCATCGATGAGCTCGCCCGTGCCGGCAGTGGTGGCGGCCAGCGCGTCGTTGCGCTCGGCACCGCCCGCCAGGGTAAGGCCGGACGCAAGCGCCATCTCGATGACCGCCGTGTTGCGACTGAAGCGCCACGGCGCTTTCACCTGATCGCCGAGCGGACCAGTAACCACCGTGGTGCGATTCGCTCCGCCGAGCACATCGAGCGTTCCTTCGCCGCCGTCAGCCATACCGACTTCGTCGCAGTCGTGCCCAAGCTGCCAGCACGCGTGGCCAATGGCTTGGGCGACCTCGGCGGCGGTGGCCGTACCGCGAAATTTGTCGACAGCAGCCAGAACTCGCACGCTGCGAGGCTACCCGTAGCCATTCAGCGTGACTGCGTGGAAATCCCGACCACGTCGGTAGTGTTTCGATCTATGGCCGTCACCGTTCGAATCCCAACCACGATGCGTCCGCTCGCAGGCGGCAGCACCTCAGTTCAGATCGAGGGAGCAACCCTCGCCGAGGTCCTCGCCAATCTCGATGCGGCCTTCCCAGGCTTCAACGACCGCTTGTTCGACGAAACGGGCGCACTGCGCAAGTTTGTCAATGTGTTCGTAGCCGACGACGACGTGCGCTATCTCGATGGCCTCAACACTGCGGTTCCAAACGGCGAAACCGTTTCGATCATCCCTGCTGTAGCCGGCGGCTGCTGAGCCTCAGACCGACAACTGGTCAACAAACTCGGCGCGTCGTTTCGGACCAAGCCGGGGCTCTTCTGGGCGATTGTCGCGGTCTTGCCAGACAGCAAAGACGCGGGCAGCTAGCTCTGGATCTTTCACCATCGTGTCGGGGCTTGTGAGCAGATTGAAGCTGCGGAAGAACGCCCGAAAGACCATCGCGTCCGAACGCATCGCCGGCAGCAGACCATCGCGAAATACGCCACGCATAAACGTGCGCGGATCAGTGGTGTCGCCGTCGGGGTCCTCACCTGCAAGTAGGGCCGTCGACACGCGGCGCGCCTCGGCGTCTTGATCGACGCCTGCTCGATACCACGGATAGATCTGGGCGCGCAGGCTGGTGTCGTAGGCAATGGCCATGCCGCGCAGATCGTGGATGTTTTCATCGAGCGCCTCAGCGAGAAGATGCGCACCCCAGAACGCAGCACTGCAGCCGCGGCCATACAACGGGTTCGTGCAGAGCACCGCATCACCCACTGGCAAGAGCCCAAGCGCCACAGGCTCGCCATCGATAACGAATTCACGCCAACGATTGAGCAACCCGGCCATCGCATACACGCTGTCGGACAGCGGCTCGGCGCGGCCATCGAGCCATGGCGCCGTGGCGACCAACTGACGCGCCGCACTGTCGAAGACCGTGGGATCGGTGAGGATTTTGCGCAGCTCGTCATCGGCCGTGGGCGTGGCCAACGTGACGCTGAAGGTGCGGTTGTCGCCGACGAACACGCCGTACTTCACGTAGCCAAGATCGCCGCCGATCGGACCTGAGCGAGGTGGATAATCGAAGCCTTCGCGCAGTCGGTAAAAACGGCTGAAGTACACGATGCCGGTGTCTTCAACCTCTTCGGGGATTTCCACTGCGCCCGCCTCGGTGAGCCATTCGTTCACCGCGCTCCGGCGCCCGTTGGCCGCAATCACGAGGTCGGCCACGAGTTCGACACCATCGGCAAGACGCACACCCGAGACCACGACCGCGCCTTCGGCGGACTGCGTGGACACGAGACCTTCGACGCCAACGCCAGTGCGGAAGGTGACCCGGCCCTCGGCGAGCGCAGCGCGGCGCAACACCCACTCGAACGTGGTGCGACGACACGCCAGCATGACCAATTCGTCGTCGTCGGGTTGGCGAACAAAGCCGGTCATCTCGGGCGGCAGGTCGTCGCCGAAACGCATCTCGGTGGCACCCTCGCGCAGGAGATCGGCGTAGACATCGGGGTAATCGTTGAGCAACAGGTTGCGCAGTCGCGCCAAAAACGCATGGCTGTGGCGCACCTGCGGGGCCCCTCGGCGGTCCCAATCGAATGCTTCATCTGCCGACTGCGGCATGGGTGTGTGGTCACGCTCGATCACGGTCACGTGATGACCGCGGCGGGCCACGATCAGTGCAAGACCTAAACCAGACACGCCGCCGCCCACGACGATGACGCTTGCTGATGAGGACTTCATAAGTACGCAACCTAGATCAGCACACAAAGCGCCGCCGGATCCGGCTCGAAGAGACGCCCTGCTCGCTTACGCCTTCGCGGCCAATTGCAGTCTCGCTCGCTGTGCGGTTGTCGCATTAGCACTCGCCCCATTAGAGTGCTAACAACTCGCAACGGCGAGTGAAATCCATCAGTTCGTCCAATGGAGGACACCAGATGTCGAAGATGATCGCGTTTGACGAGCAAGCTCGTCGTGGGCTTGAAGCGGGCATGAACAAGCTCGCCGATGCAGTGCGAGTAACGCTCGGGCCAAAGGGCCGCAACGTCGTATTGGATAAGAAGTGGGGCGCACCCACCATTACCAACGACGGCGTCTCAATTGCCAAGGAAATCGAACTCGAAGATCCGTACGAGCGCATCGGCGCCGAACTGGTCAAAGAAGTCGCCAAGAAGACCGACGATGTTGCCGGTGACGGCACCACCACCGCCACGGTTCTCGCTTGGGCCATGGTTCGCGAAGGCTTGCGCAACGTCGCAGCCGGCGCCAACCCAATGAGCCTCAAGAAGGGCATCGAGGCAGCCGTCATTGCAGCCGTTGGCAGCATCAAGGCACTCGCCAAAGAAGTCGACTCGAAAGAGCAAATCGCTCAAGTCGCCTCGATCTCGGCAGCCGACAACGAAATCGGCACCATGATTTCTGACGCCATCGACAAGGTCGGCAAAGACGGCGTTATCACCGTCGAAGAAAGCCAGACCTTCGGCATGGAGATGGATCTCGTCGAGGGCATGCGCTTCGACAAGGGCTACATCTCGCCGTACTTCGTGACCGACACCGAGCGCATGGAAGTCTCACTCGACGATCCATACATCCTCATCGTGTCCTCGAAGATCTCGTCAGTGCGCGACATGCTCCCCGTGCTTGAGAAGGTCATGCAGGGCGGACGCCCATTGCTCATCTTGGCCGAAGATGTCGAGGGCGAGGCTCTCGCCACGCTCGTCGTCAACAAGATCCGTGGCACGTTCAAGTCGGCAGCCGTCAAGGCTCCTGGCTTCGGCGAGCGCCGCAAGGCCATGCTGCAAGACATCGCCATCCTCACCGGTGGTCAGGTCATCAGCGAAGAAGTCGGCCTCAAGCTCGAGAACGCCACGATGGATCTGCTCGGCACCGCCAAGAAGATCATCATCACCAAGGACGAGACAACCATCGTCGAGGGTGCTGGCGACGAAGACGACATCAAGGGTCGCATCAACCAGATCAAGGCCGAGATCGACAACACCGATTCCGACTACGACCGCGAGAAGCTCCAAGAGCGTCTCGCCAAGCTCAGCGGCGGCGTTGCCGTGCTGAAGGTCGGCGCCGCAACCGAAGTTGAGCTCAAAGAGAAGAAGCACCGCATCGAAGATGCAGTGAGCACCACCAAGGCCGCCATCGAAGAAGGCGTTGTTCCTGGCGGCGGCGTTGCCTTGCTTCGTGCACAGGCAGCTGTTCTCGAAACCGTTGCTCTGCTCTCGGGCGATGAAGCCACTGGTGCCCGTTTGGTCGCCAAGGCTCTCGAGGCCCCACTCAAGCAGATCGCCGAAAACGCTGGCATGGAAGGCGGTGTCGTCGTCGAGAAGGTCAAGAACATGACCGGCAACGAAGGCCTCAACGCAGCAACCGGCATCTACGAAGACCTCGTCAAGCTCGGCGTTATCGACGCTGCCAAGGTGACCCGGTCGGCTCTGCAGAACGCAGCATCAATTGCTGCACTCTTCCTCACCACCGAAGCAGTCGTGGCCGACAAGCCAGACGACGGCGTCTCGATGGGCGGCGGCGGAGGCATGGAAGACTTCTAATCTTCCCGATTCGATTCGAAGAAGCCCCGGGCCCAGCGCCCGGGGCTTCTTTCGTTTTCACCACATCCCCGCCAACCCGCAACCCCGCCAACCCGCATCCCCATCAGCACCACATCCT
>JBAXHD010000077.1:0-8309 GCA_037139095.1 Actinomycetota bacterium | reverse complement strand
ATAGCTCACCACGCCGTGGCCAGCGTTGAACGCATCGACATCGTCTACAGGGTCGGAGGTCAGTGGGCCGTCGCATGTTGCTGGAGCGCCGAGCGTGCGGCCGTTGGCATCGAGTGCGCGAGGCGCTACCACGGTTGGGAACAAGGTGGTCTCAACCGGACACGTGGGCACGTTGATGGCAACGAGCAATTTGGCGGTGCCGTCGCGGTAACTGGCGAGGGTGTTGGCCAGATATCCGGCGAGCACTTTCACGCTGGCCGGGAAGTATGGCGTTGCTGGCGCAACGGCGCCGCCTTGACTGATGGCGATCGCCGGAATGCCATTGCGGGCTGCTGTAGCGGCCGCCCCCACCGTTCCGGAGAGAAGGTTGAACGGCCCATAGTTCTGCCCATAGTTCGAGCCGGACACAACCATGTCGGGCTTCACGCTGAGTCCGCCATTGATGGCCCACAGCACCGAATCGGCAGGGAATCCAGCAACTGACTTCGCGGGATATCCGCTGAGCGTCTTCACGTCGGCGACCACGAGATCGCCGGGTGTGGTCTTGTCGCTGGTGCCGCTTTGGTTCGTGGCGGGAGCGACCACGCTGACTTCGACATTGTCGAGGGTGCGCAGATACTCAACGATCGCGTCGATGCCTGGAGCGTCGAACCCATCATCGTTAGTCACCAAGATGTGCAGCGGCGTCGGTGCAGCGGCGGTCGTGGTTGTGGTTGGCGCGTCGGTTGCTGCAACGGTGATCGCTGCGCTGGTGTCGGCAGCTCCTGGCGCATCGCTACTGCACGAGGCGAATCCGACAAGCAATGCGCCGAGCGCGACAAACGATCTGATTTTCATAAGTCAGGTGTCTAGCACCAGCGAATCGCGCTCACCCGGATGTTTGTTGAAGACATCAGGTTGAGGGTCGACCAATTGTCTTCAACAAACTTTTTGTTGAAGCGAAATGGTTGTGGCGGGGACTTGGGCGCCGGACTTGGGCGCGGGACGTGCGCGGGTGCGCGGGACTTGGGCGCGGGACTTGGGCGCGGGTGCGGCGTCAGGCGTTGGGGACTTCGGCCATTGCTTGGGTGAGCGTGATCCACGCAAGGGTGGCGCACTTGATGCGCACGGGGAACTTGACGACGCCCTGCAGCGCTTCGAGATCGCCCAACTTCACCTCGGGTGCTTCCACCTCGGTGTCGTCTTCGATGCTGACCACATCGTTGTCGGAGTCGGCGTTATCGAGGCCCATCATCGAGCGGAACCGATTCACGAGCGCTTTCACGTCGGCGATCTTCTTGCCCTTGACGGCCTGGCTCATCATGCTGGCCGACGACAAGCTGATGCTGCAGCCCGAGCCGGTGATCTTGATGTCGTTGACCACGCCATCGACCACATCGAGGTAGACCTGAATCTCGTCGCCGCACAACGGATTGTGACCCTCGGCGCGAACAGCGGGTGGCGCAAGCTCGCCACGGTTACGTGGTGAGCGATAGTGGTCAAGGATGATTTCTCGGTAGAGGTCGTCTAAGCCGGGCATGGTGAATCCTTTGCTGTGGCTGTTCAGAATCCGAAGATATCGCTGGCGCCGGCGAGCGCGTCGACAAGCGCATCGGCATCGGACTCATCGTTGTAGATGTAGAAGCTGGCACGAGCGGTGGCCGACACGCCCAACAGCCGCATTAGTGGCTTGGCGCAGTGATGGCCAGCGCGCACACACACGTTGCGTTGATCGAGCACCTGGCTGATGTCGTGCGGGTGAATGCCGGCGAACGCGAAGCTGAGTGTGGCGCCACGCATCGCAATGTCGGTGGGCCCGTGGATGCTGATGTCGTTGCCATAGCGCTCGGTGAGCGTGCGGATGGCGTATGAACCCAACTGCATTTCGTGCTCGCGAACATTGGCCATGCCGAGGTTGCTCAGGTAGTCGACTGCAGCGCCGAGGCCAATGGCTTCGATGATTGCGGGAGTGCCTGCCTCGAACTTGGCGGGCAGGGGAGCAGTGGTGAAACCGTCGAGGCGAACGTCGGCGATCATGTTGCCGCCGCCAAGAAACGGTGGCATGGCATTGAGCAGTTGCTCGCGGCCCCACAACACGCCGATGCCGCTGGGCCCGCACATCTTGTGGCTACTGAAGGCCAAGAAGTCGGCGTCCCATGCCTGCACGTCGGTGACGTTGTGCGGCACGTATTGGCAACCATCGACGATGGCAATGGCGCCGGCTGCATGAGCGGCTTCGCACAACTGCTGCACCGGAGTGATGGTGCCGAGCACGTTGCTCATTGCTGTGAAGCTGAACACCTTGGCGTCGGTGAGCAATGCAGCGAGATCGGTGAGGTCGAGTTGGCCATCGGCGGTGAGCGGAACCCAACGCAGAACGATGCCGCGTTCGGCCTGCAACATGTGCCACGGCACGATGTTGGCGTGATGCTCGAGATGGGTGAGCACCACGACATCGCCAGCATTCAGATTGGCGCGACCCCAGCTGTAGGCCAACAGGTTGAGCGACTCGGTTGCGTTCTTGGTGAAGATAACTTCGTCGACCGAACGTGCGTTGATGAACCGGGCCACCTTGGCGCGAGCAGACTCGAACGCGTCGGTTGCTTCGCCTGCCAAGCGGTAGGCGCTGCGGTTGATAGGGGCGTACGAGTTCTCCATGAACGACGACATTGCGTCGATGACTTGGCGCGGTTTCTGTGAAGTATTGGCAGAGTCGAGATACACAATGGGAGCGCCGTCGATGAAGCGTTCGAAGATGGGGAAGTCCTTGCGGACCAGCGCGCCGTCGAAGCTCATGGTTTACGCCCTGAAGGATTCGTAGCCGTCGGCTTCGAGTTTCTCGGCCAACTCCATACCGCCCGACGCCACAATGCGGCCGTCGATGAGGATGTGCACATGGTCGGGCTGCAGCTCGTTGAGCAAGCGCTGGTAGTGCGTGATGAGCACGATGCCCAGTGTTGGTCGATCGACCTTGACCTCACGAATGCCCTTGGCGACGATGCGCAGTGCATCGATGTCGAGGCCTGAGTCGGTCTCGTCGAGAATGGCCAACTCGGGTTCGAGAATGGCCATCTGCATGATCTCGTTGCGCTTCTTCTCGCCGCCGCTGAAACCCTCGTTGAGGTAGCGGTCGACGAAGCTCGAATCCATACCGAGGCGCTTCATCCAATCCATGGTGGCGAGGCGAAGTTCGAGCACCGACAGGTCGATGCCTTTGCGGGCGCTGAGCGCTTGACGAAGGAACTGAATCACCGAAACGCCGGGGATTTCTTGCGGGTATTGAAAGCCCAAGAACATGCCGGCCTTGGCGCGCACATCGGTGGGCCAAGCGGTCACGTCGTCGCCGCGGAAGATGATGCTTCCGGAGGTGATTTCGTATTCGGGACTGGCAAGGAGGGTGCTGGCGAGCGTGCTTTTGCCGCTGCCATTGGGACCCATAATTGCGTGGACTTCGCCCTCGTTTACTGTCAGCGAAACGCCGCGCAGGATCTGAGTATCGCCCTCGACGGGCTTGGCATGCAGGTCTTCTATGCGAAAGAGTTCGCTCACGTGGGGCAGTCTACGCAGACGGCCATTCGATTAACACTACGTACATAGGAGAAATGGAGTCATCGGTCACGATGGCCGACGTAAGGCCTACGAAGTGGTCTGCAGCGCCTTCCAGAGCGCCGGATAACTGGCGTGCTCGAGCGTGTTGTCGATGTACCCGCTGTCGTGCAGTGCTTGGTTGAACCGAGGCAGGTTGCGCATCGGCACGCCCGAATCCACGTGGTGGGCGAGATGAAAACCAATGTTGTACGGAACCAACATGAACCGAGCCAGTGGATGTTGACGCACTGCATGAGTGGTGATGCGACGATCTTTTGATGCCGACATACCGCCGTGCTCAGCGATGGATCGCAGGCGGTTGATGACCCGCCACACGGTGAGGTACGGCAGCAACCAAAACACTGGGTACAGCCACCACGCGCCAGCCACGATGCACGCCGCAAACATGGCGAGCTGCAGCCCCCAGATCTTGCGCTGTGTGTTGCGCGCCAGTGCGTCGGGGGCCCTAAGGCTTCGGAGTTGTTGGCGTAACAGTTTGAGGCCGGTGCGGCCGGTGGCATCACGGATGAGCTTGCGACGAAGTGACGCTGCAGCAACGGGGTAGTTGGCGTAGAGCGCGAAGTCGGGTTCGTCGGGACCGAACTCTTCGCGGTGATGTGCCATGTGTACGCGGCGGTATCCGTCGGTGGTGGTGAAGCCGGGGAAGCCAAGCAGCCATCGCCCAACGGAGTCGTTGAGTTTGCGGTTCTTGAACAGCAAGCGATGCGCGGCCTCATGCATCAGCGATGCGAACTGGGCGTGAGTTCGGCCCATCAAGACGAACACGAGTGGCCATGTGAGTAGTCGCCAAATGCCCGGCGATGCGACAGCGACTGCGACGAGGGCGGCGACCTGTACGTAGAGGGACGCAACGCTGATTCCGTTGCGGAGTGACGGTATGCGTCGCAGTTCGTCGCGCATCGCAGATTGCGGTCGCCCGTCGACGCGGATGAGCGCGGTCTCGTGCGCTGTTGGCAATGACTCCACAAGCGGACTCATGCCTCCGAGACGAATGCCGCCGATGTTCATCACCAGCCTCGGTCGACCCATTCCTGCAAGTGCGGGCGCTCGTGGCCGATGGTCGTGTCGAGTCCGTGGCCAGGCAACACGATGGTGCTCGGTGGCAAGGTGAACAGCTTGTTGTCGATGGAGTCGATGATGGTGTTGAAGTCGCCGCCTTCGAACTTGGTGCCGCCGGGGCCGCCAGGAAACAGCGTGTCGCCGCTGAACAACAACGGTGAGTCCTCGATGAGAAACGAAATCGAGCCCGGTGTGTGGCCGGGATTGTGGATGGCGTGCAAGCGCAGACGCCCAACCTCGATGACTTCGGCATCGTCGATGAATACGTCGTAGCCGACGTCTTTGAGCATCGGCGCGTCGGCGGCGGTGACGGCGACCGAAAGGCCTGCCTCGCGCATTGCGGGCACTGCCTGAATGTGATCCCAGTGGCCGTGAGTTTCAAGCACGCGCTGCACGTTGAGCGCAGTACACAACTCGAGCAACTTCTCGTGCTCGTTGGCGGCATCGATCAACACTGCTTCGCCGGTTTCGCGGCAACGAATGACGAACACGTTGTTGTCATACGAACCAACGACAAGGCGATGCACTTCGAGTCGGCTGTCGGCCCAATGCAGAGTGGTCATTACGGAAGTCTGCCATCACCGCGCACGCGATGCTGACCCCTAACTGGACAACACATCGAAGTCCATCGACAGTGCCACGGGAATCTGCGCGGCATCGAAGGTGACAAAGCGAATGGGTCGGGGCAGTCGATCGGCGGCTGCAAGATGTAACGCATCGCTGAGGCGCAACGGCTGGTCGCGCATGAGGCGCGCAGCGCGATCGAGGCATGCTTGATCGACCGGCACGATGGCCAAGCGGTCCCAGGTGAGTCGCACGTAATCTTCGAGGTCTTGGCGCAGGATCGGCTCTTCGGTCACCCGGTCGATCAGCGCAAGAGCCTCGACCAACGTGAGCGCGCTGGTGCACCAATCGGCGTCGTCGTTCATCGCGGCCGTGACGAGTTCGCGAATGGGTGCGTCGAGATGTAGCGCCACGAGCGCGCTGGCATCGAGATACAGAGTCATCCTCGAACCTCGCGCAGAAGGCGGTCGAGCCGAACGCTGCCCCAGACCTGAATGGTGTTTGGTTGCGAGGCAGCGCTGCGTCGCTCGGCGCGACGCGGGGCGATGAGCAAACCTTGCGCGACGAGTTCGTCGAGCGACCGTTCGGCCCCGTGACTGGTGAGTGGTGCCAACTGCGCAACGGGTCGTCCGCCAACGGTGATCACGGTGCGTTGCCCGCCCTCGGCTCTGCGCACTGCCGCAGCGGCGCTGGCGCGTAGTTCGCGAATGCCCATTCGTTCCATCGGGCGAGTGTACACATGTGTACATCCTTGAAGTTGACGACGTGCCGAGAAGCGCGACATCATGACCCCCATGAACTTTGCATTCACAGAAGAACAAGAAGAACTCCGTAAGACAGTCCGCAGCTTCCTCGAGAGCAAGTCGGCCGAGACCGCGGTTCGCGAGCAGATGGAAACCGAGTCGGGCTTCGATCCCGCAGTGTGGAGCCAGATGGGCGAGCAGATGGGTCTGCAGGGTCTGCACATTCCAGAGGAGTACGGCGGCAGCGGCTACGGCTACGTAGAGCTCGGCATCGTGCTCGAAGAAATGGGTCGCTCACTGTTGTGCGCACCGTTCTTCAGCACCGTGGTACTCGCAGCCAACACCCTCATCCACAGCGGTGACGAAGCAGCCAAGAAGGCATACCTGCCAGGCATCGCCAGCGGCGAGACCATCGCTACGGTTGCATTCACCGAGCCAAGCGGCAAGTGGGACGAAGCTGGCATCACGATGCCAGCCTCGGGCAGCGGCGACAGCTACACCCTCACCGGCACCAAGATGTTCGTCATCGACGGCCACACTGCCAACCTCATCATCGTTGCGGCTCGCACCGCAGGCGGCGTGAGCTTGTTCGCAGTCGAGGGCAACGCAGCCGGCCTCACCCGCACGGCGCTGTCCACCATGGACCAGACCCGCAAGCAGGCCAAGCTCGAGTTCTCAAACACTCCGGCCAAGCTCATCGGCGCCGAGGGCAAGGGTTGGGACACGCTCAACACCGTGCTCGACCTCGCCGCAGTCGGCCTCGCAGCCGAGCAGGTCGGCGGCGCACAGAAGGTGCTCGACATGGCTGTCGAATACGCCAAGGTGCGCGTTCAGTTCGGTCGCCCAATCGGTTCGTTCCAGGCCATCAAGCACAAGTGCGCCGACATGCTGCTCGAGGTCGAGTCAGCCAAGTCAGCTGCGTACTACGGCATGTGGTGTGCATCAGAGATGAACGACGAGCTCGCTTCGGTGGCTTCGCTTGCCAAGGCCTATTGCTCAGAGGCGTACTTCCACGCCACAGCCGAGAACATTCAGATTCACGGCGGCATCGGCTTCACCTGGGAACACCCAGCGCACCTGTACTTCAAGCGTGCAAAGTCGAGCGAGTTGCTGTTCGGTGATCCCACGTATCACCGCGAGCTGCTTGCTCAGCGCATCGGCATCTGACCGATCGCAAACTAAACGTTAGGCAACCTCGATCAAGAGGGTGGCCGTAGGCCGGTGAGTAGGCTCACCGACAGTGCCTACGATCACCCTCTTTTTCATTGCCCTCGCAGCCGTGTTCACCTTCGTGTTGGCTGCCGTAGTTGTTGGCCGTGAGGCCCATCGCCTCGATGCGCTTGCGCCGCGGGTGGTCTATATCGAAGAGCAGGCCATTGCCTTCGTTGCTGAGCGTCTGCCCGACGAAACGCAGGCCCGGCTCACGCTCGAAGAGTTGGCCCAGTTGCTCACGTTTCACTTGCGGTGGCTCAACGCCAAAGGCCTGCAGCCCAATAACGTGATCGACCGTCGCCAAAGTGCTGATTCCAACGTTGTGGTCGAGAGTGTCGATGTCGCCGCGTATCTGCTTGGCGAGGCCGAGGCCAATGGCATCGAGATACTCGACGATGTCGATGTCGTGCATGTGGTCGAGGCGCACCAGCAATACTTCGATGCCATTGGTGCCGTGGGTCCGCTCGCAAGTGAAATCGACGGCTGAGCCGCACGGCGGCTAGCTTTGGCGTCTATGGAACGGCCCACTCGGTTTGAGCACACCCAGTTTCTTGGCGACAAGCGCACGCAACTGGTCTACGACGTAGACGCATGGACCGATGCGTCGATTATCGACGAGATCGTCGCTAGCGAAACGGGCCTGTGCTTTGGTCCCGACACGCTGGTCGAGGCTCGCAACCGTGGCTACACGTTGGCCGTGCCGGGTGCTCATCGCAGGCATCGCAAACCACGTGCCTGATGCTGCTGTGAGCGACTCGTTATGAACGGTTCGTTCCTGTCTGGTGGGCAAAAGCTTGCTCGCTATTTGGCGATGCCTGCAGGGCGAAACGAGCCATTGCCCGGTCTCATTTTGTGCCACGGATTTCCCATTGGGCCGATCGACGCGCGTCACTCGGGCGGCACATTTCCGGAGCTCATCGATCGCGCTGCTAACGAACTTGGTTGGGCCGCAATGACCTTTACGTTTCGTGGCTGCGGCGACAGCGAAGGCGACTTCTCACTGCAGTCATGGGTCGACGATCTGCGCGCAGCAATCGACCATCTCATCGAAGAAGCCGAGCCGTCGGGCATCTGGCTGGTGGGCACCAACACCGGTGGGTCGATCGCAGTGTGTGTTGCGGCCGATGATCCTCGAGTGCGCGG
>JBAXHD010000076.1:0-8473 GCA_037139095.1 Actinomycetota bacterium | reverse complement strand
CATCATCTTGATGATCTCGGGCAGTGTCTCGTCGTACATCTCGCGGGTGACATCCATCGAGTCGATGTTGAAACCAAGTACCTCGGTGCTCGACGAGCCGCGGCCGGTGCCCCACTCGAAACGGCCCTGACCGAGGTGATCGAGCATCGCCACTTTTTCGGCGACGCGCGATGGCGGCGACACGTTTGGAGTGATGTTGATGATGCCCGAGCCGATGTGGATGTTCTTCGTGCGGGCCAACGCAAATGCCATGAATGCTTCACTGGCTGACAAGTGCGAGTACTCGTCGAGGAAGTGATGCTCGCTGGCCCATGCGTACTTGAAACCGACCCGGTCGGCCACTTCGATGAGGGCGAGTTCTTCGCGCAGCACGTCGTATTCAGTTCGCTCCGCGCGCCGATGAATCGGGTGGTACATCTGGTTGAACAGACCGAATTCCATGACTAACCCCTCGTGGCTCAACACTCAAGCAAGCACGCCCCCAAGGCGCGCGAGCAAGACCGTAACTTACCCCAACACGGGGTAATCAATTGCATTAGAAGTGCCTGATGAGCAAATCGGTTCGGCGCGCCCGATCAGCCCAAGGCACCGGACTTGTGCAATGCCGCCAATCGTTCTGACTCGTAGCCAAGCACGCGCTGCAACACTGCGTCGGTGTGGTCGCCGATGCCTGGCGCCTTGGTGGGGATTGGTGCTTCTTCGCCGTCGATATTGAGCGGGAACAGCAGCTGCTCGCAGCCGGTTTGCTGCATCGTTGTCCACGTGAACCGATCGATGAACTGCGGATCAGTGATCACCGTGTGCGGCGTGTTCACCGGAGCGATGGTGGTGTTGTATTCGCCGGCGAACTGCAGCCATTCGGCCGACGTGCGGGTGAGGAAGATGCTGCGCAGTTCTTCTTGTAGCGCGATGTTGCCGCGGGCGTGATCGGCGTACTTGCTGCCGGGATACAGCTCAAACAAATCTTCTCGGCCCAGGCCGACGCAGAAGTTTTTCCAAAACGACTGCTCGCTGGCCATGAACAGCACATGACCATCGGCCGAGGCGTAGAACTGATAGCGAACGCCTTCCCACATGCCACCAAGGCCCGGCTTGCGGCGTTCGTAGTTATCGCTGGAGTTGCCAGTGACCACATCGGCGGGCTGCTCGTACGCCTTATAGCTCTCGATGCGATACCAGTCGAAGTACGCAGCAGCGTCGCTCTGCGCAATCTCCATATAGGCACCCTCGCCAGTGGTGCGTGCACGAACCAGTGCAGCCAGCACTGCCATTGCACCAAACGCTGGACCCGCCGTAATGCCGATGTTTGTTTGGTCGGGTGTGCGGCAGAATCCGTCGGCATCGACCACCGGATTCACTTGGCCAGCCCACGAATCGAACGCAACGCCATGGGCGGGCAGATCGCGGTATGGGCCAGTGGCGCCGTAACCGCTGATGCTGCAAAAGACGATGGCGGGGTTGATCTCGCGCAGTCGCTCGTGAGTGAAGCCGCGCTTATCGAGAAAGCCCGGGCGCATTGCTTCGATGATGACATCAGACTTTGCGATCAGTTCCTCGAACACCGCGAGGGCGTCTTCGTTCTTCAGGTCGAGAACGAGCGACTCTTTGCCGCGGTTGATGTGCAGGTGCATCAGCGAGATGCCCTCAACAATGGGCCATGTCATCTGGCGCACGTAGTCGCCCGCTGGTGCCTCAATCTTGATGACCTCGGCGCCGAAGTCGACCAGATGGGCAGCCAATGCAGCCGGACCCAACAGAGACAGATCAAGTACCCGTACGCCCGCAAGCAAT
Source organism: Actinomycetota bacterium (assembly GCA_037139095.1). Taxonomy (GTDB): domain Bacteria; phylum Actinomycetota; class Acidimicrobiia; order Acidimicrobiales; family Ilumatobacteraceae; genus WLMZ01. The sequence goes on along the minus strand of JBAXHD010000076.1, from coordinate 6,682 downwards.
CCATTACCCGACATGTTCGACTCCTGATCTGGCGGCCCGCCGCAACCTCATGACGCACTCTTCAGTTGCGTGAGTACATCTTGTTCGAATATGCGCAGTCCGCGCCAAGCCAGATCGGGAGGAATTCCGCCGACCATCGGATGCATCAGCACAAAAGCAAACGGGCCGGCCTGTTCAATCTCGGCCACGAGCAGATCGGGGGTAAGCACGCGGTACATCCCGGCGGCTCGAACGGCATCGACATCGGCGAGTTGTTCGTACATGCCAGCGAGACCTGCATCGGCCATCCACTTGCCGTATGCGTTGGTCTCGTGCAAGAAGTACTCCCCCACGTCGCGCCATCCCTGCTCGACATCGTGTGCGAGATAGAAGTTGCCGATGCCCGAGCCGAAGTGAGGGCCAGGGTCTGGATGACCCAAGGCAATGCGCTCGTCGCGGTACCACTGCCAATACTCGGGCAGCGACGGCACGAAGCCATCGGCAATGCGCGCCGCTCTGAGTGCTGCGCCTTCGCTGCTGCCGCCGAGCGAGATCGATGGGCCGCCGGTTCGGTCGGGACGTGGTGTCACCACCACCGATCGACCCTGATGCTCGAATGGCTCACCACTCCAAGCGGCGCGCAGCGTGTTCACCGCAGCAGTGGTGCGACGAGCGCGCTCGCTCATCGGCACGCCAAACATCGCAAACTCGTCGGCTACATACCCGTTGGCCAGCACAAGGTCGAGTCGGCCACCGCTGATCAGATCAACCACGGCCGCGTCTTCAGCCAATCGCAGCGGGTCGTGCAACGGAGCAACCATCGCCGAGACATTGATACGTATCGAGCGTGTGCGTGCCGCTGCTGCGGCAGCCATCACCAGTGGACTCGGCAGGTATCCGTCGGCACTGCCGTGATGTTCAGACAGCACCAGCAGCATGAAGCCGAGCTCATCGGCCCACTGCACCATGTCGAGGCCGGCGGCGTAACGGTCGGTCATCGTGGTTTGCGCGAACGCTGGATTCCGGAAGTCGAACCTCACACCAAAGAACGCCACGGGTACCCCCACTTATCTCGACCGCGGTTGCGTCCGAAAGTGGCAAGATAGACCACGTGAACGAGCCAGCACTACCTCTTGGCGAGGCCGAACGCGACGACCGTTGGCATCAGCGCAAAGAACGCTTGGTAGCCATGCGCGCCATCAGCATTCCGACATCGATTGTGCAGCGGTTCTTTCAGATCGACGGCATTCGTAAAGCGATGCTGATGGCCTTCAACTTGTTCATCTCGATCGTTCCGCTCATCATCATCATGTTTGCGTTCACATCACGCCTTCGCAATCAGATCTCGCTGAGCCAAGTGTTCATCGAGCAGTTTCGGCTGAACGGCGGCACCGCTGCCGCGGTGCGTCAAGCCTTTCCCACAACCCGCAATATCTTGAAGATGGCGTCAGTGATTGCGACGGTGTCGTTTAGCGTCAGCGGGTTCGACGTCGCCTCGGTGTTCCAACGCACGTTTGCCGATGCATGGGGCGTGCCCCGGCTCAGCGGGTGGCGCGGCCCCACTCGCGGCGCGATCTGGTTCATCGCTGTGTTTGCCACCTTCGCACTCGGCCAGGTGATGCAGCGCATGCCAGCCAAACATGGGCCGCTTCTGTACGCCGTTGCGATACCCATCGTGCTGCTGATGAACTTTGTGTTCTGGCTCATCACGCCGCGCCTACTGCTTGTCAAACGCTTGGCGTGGAGCGATCTGCGGCCTGGCGCTGTTCTTGGGATGATCACCAGCACTTCACTGTGGGGGCTCTCAATAGTCATTCTGCCGGGATGGTTCAGTTGGTACGGCCAAGGCTTTGGTGGCGTGGGTATCGCTCTGGCGCTGCTCAGCTGGACCTACGTGGTCAGCATCGTGTGGGTAGCCAACGTGGTGACATCGGCAATCATGTGGGAGCGATCAGCAGCAATCGACGAAGTCGTAGACCTTGCCGATGTCAGCCGTTTCGAGCTCGCTCGAGTTCGCAACAACAACTAACGGCGCATGCGCGGCAGGCCGAGATGGCGCTCGGCAATGTTGTTACGAATGATCTCGCTTGTGCCGCCGTAGATAGTTGTTACCGGCGAGTGCCGTGCGTCGTATTCGATCCAGCCGTCGGCCGCTGCGCCCGGTTGTTGCAATTGCAACAATCCCTCGGCGCCAGCCATCTCTTGAAACCAGCGCGAAGCCTGCTGATAGGCCTCGCTTGCGAACAGCTTGGTCATTGAGCCCTCGAGTCCGGGCATGCCGCCCGACGCAGCGATCCACGCCGAACGTTGGGTGAGCAACGCGGCCACGTGGTTGTCGATGGCAACACGAGCAAGCTTCTCGCGAACGGCCGGCTCGTTGATACGCCCGGAGTCGTGCGCCCACTGAGCACTGTGGCGCAGCAATGGCACACCAGGATTGCTGCCGCCCATGACACCGCGCTCGAACGACAGCGCGACACTCATCACCTGCCATCCACCGTTTACTTCACCCAGCACACAGTCGTCGCCCACTCGCACGTCGTCGTAGAACGTGGCGTTGGTTCGTTCGGTAGCCATGGTGTGCACAGGATCTACTCGCACGCCGGGAGTGTTCATCGGCAACAGGAACATCGTGAGACCACGGTGCCGGGGCAACGATGGGTCGGTACGGGCCAACAAGATCACCCACCGCGCTTCGTGCGCCATGGTGGTCCACATCTTGGCGCCGTTGATCACCCATTGATCGCCATCGCGTGTGGCGCGCGTGGTAAGCGACGAGAGGTCGCTGCCAGCATCGGCCTCGCTGTATCCCAAGCAGATCAAGGCTTCGCCGGCGGTGACAGCTGGGATGACCGCTGCTTTTTGCTCGGGAGTACCAACGTGTTGCACGACACCCGCGATCATCACCGCCATCGCCAGGGCATCAAGCGGTGCGCCAGCTTTTTCCATCTCGTTGAACAGCACCCACAACTCGATTGGGTCGCCAGCGCCGAGTCCGGGCACTGCTCGCTCGACAAGGCCTTCGGCAGCGAGCGCCCGGTTGAGCGCCGGATTGTTAAACGTGCCCGATGCGTGCTGATGGTGCACTGCTTCGGGCGTGTGATGGGCGGCGATGATGTCGCGAACCCGTTTGCGATAGCTGAGCACCTCTGGTGGAAGCTGAAAATCCATGTCAGCGCCACCCTCGCCCGTGTCGAGCAAACGGTGTGTTGCAACCCAAATCTGCTTCATCAAACGGTTTATTGAAGACAGTTGGTTGATGCTTGACCAATTGACTGCAACAAACTCGGGAAGGGGCCTGCTGTGAGTGGGTCACAGGCGCACCGCCGAGTTTGAGGTGGCGGTGCCAGCGGCGGCCGACGGCCAGAGTCGGTCGGCCAAGGCAAGGCGTTCGGCCGTTGGATCGCCAAGCACCAGTGCCCAACCGCGCGCCCGACGGTAGGCAAGTTGGATGTCGTACTCATCGGAGAACCCATAGCCGCCATGAAAGTGCAAGCTGCGCGCAGTGGCATCGGCTGCAATATCGCTCGCGAACAGCAACGCCATCGAGGCCAAACTGTGCGGGTCGGTGATGTCGTTGTTGGCAACGGCATTGTGGCCAACGTGGCCGAGGTCGAGGGCTTGCGCGGCTTGATGGGTGAGCAGCCGAGCACCGTCGATGCGGCCGGGAAGGTCGGCGAGACCGTGCTGAACCGACTGGAACGAACCGATGGGCACTCCGAACTGGTGCCGCTGCTGCACGTACTCGACGCCCATCTCAAGCGCCAGCGCTGCGACCCCAACTAGCAGTGACGCGGTGATCAGCCTGAGCTCAGACATGGCGCGTTCGAAGTGGTGACGGTTGCCGATGACGCTGCGCTCGCCGCCACGCGAATCTCGATCGGCTAACGGCGCGCACGCGTGATTTGCTGGGCCGGCGAACGGCGCTGGCGAGCGCACGGCGATGAACTCATCGCCATCGAGACCAACGACGATGTCTGCAATGGCCCCAGCGGGCACGATGGTCCAGAGGCCGTGAGCGTTGGCGGCACGCGGTGAGATTGCCCCAACCGATTCGCCGGTGAGCAACGTTGGCCACGCCAACAACCGCGACACCACCACGTGCTCAGCAAACGGCACCGGAGCCAGCGCATGCCCCGCGGCCTCGCCGATGACGCACAGGTCAGACAACGTGGCGTCGCTGCCCCATACCTCCATTGCGCCGAGGGAGCTCCACAGCGCTGCATCGAACCCCAGGGTTTCGGCACGACGAACCACCGACGTTGGTGACTCGCGGCTGAAGAACTGGCCGAACGCTTCGGCCAGAACCTGCTGATCGGCAGAGAATGCGAGTTGCACGAGTGGCTACGGAACCAACACAGCCTTGCCGACAACCTTGCGTTGCTGCTGATCGGCAAGAGCCTGCGCGGCTTGTTCGAACGGATAACTTACTGGCTCGACAGGGTTCAGCTCGCCAGCAGCGATCTGTGCCAGCACCTGCATCACAAGCGCCTGATTCTCGGCAGGGTTGCGGCCCACCCATGCACCCCAGTCGACTCCGGTGACACGACGGTTGCGCAGCAGCACTTGGTTCGCCGGCAGCTTAGGGATCTCGCCTGAGGCGAACCCGATAACGATGAACTGGCCATCTTCGCGAAGGCTGCGCAGACACTCTTCGCCGAGCTTGCCGCCGATTGGGTCGTACACCGCATCGACACCATCGCCGCTGATCTCTTTCGCGCGAGCCTTAACGTCGTCGGTAGATGAGTCGATGACAGCAACCGCGCCGCGGCTCTGCGCCATCTCGCGCTTGGCGGCCGACGATGCAGCGGCGATGACCTTGAGCCCGAGGGCGCGCCCAACATCGACCGCTGCAAGACCCACGCCACCACCAGCGCCGAGCACGAGCAGCCATTGACCGGGCTGCATTTTGGCGCGATGCACGAGTGCGAAATATGCAGTCATGTAGCTCTGCATGAAGGTGGCAGCTTGGCCATCGGTGAGCGCCGACGGAACGATGACGGCACGACTTGCAGCGCTGACCATCTCGGTTGCGAACCCACCAAAACCACTGGTGATGAGCACGCGATCGCCCAGCGAGTGACTGGTAACGCCCTCGCCTAACTCGGTGACGATTCCAACGGTTTCGCCGCCTGGCACAAACGGCAACGGCGGCTTGATCTGATACAAACCCTGCACCAGCAGCGCATCAACGAAGTTGACGCCAGCGGCGGTGACGCGCACGCGCACTTGGCCCGCAGCCAGCGGGACCGAAGCGCGTTCCTCGATAACGAGTTGGTCAAGCGGGGCAAACGATGAGCAAACAACAGCGCGCATGGATGAGACCGTAGCCTGCGCCGCTACTTGTAGGGCCAGTCGTTGGGCACTAGCGATTGCCACACGGGTGAACGTCGTTCGCTGAAGGCACGACCACCTTCGAGAGCATCGGGGCGACCCATCAAGATCAGATGCGCATCACGCTCCATTGCATCGACTTCTTCGGCACTGCTGGCCAGGCCGCGCCACAAAATGCGCTTGCTCATCGCCGCCGACAATGGCGAAACATTTTCAGCAATGTCGTTGGCCAAGGCAAGCGCCGTGGGCAACACATCGGCCGCAGCCACTGCTTGATTTGCGAGACCCCAATCGGCGGCCTGGGCGCCGGTGATGGTGCGGCCAGCAACAAGCATCTCGGCTGCACGGGCAACGCCAACGAGGCGCGGCAGCACCCAGTGAGACTGCGCGTCGGGAACAACGCCGCGACGCGTTTGCAGCACAGCGAGCGGAGCATCAGCAGCAACGATTCGCATATCGGTTTGCAACGCAAGCGAAAGACCAATGCCAATGGCCGCGCCATTGATGGCGGCAATCACCGGCTTGCGAACCTGCCACGCACGCGGCGATACCGGCGACGACTGGAATCCATCGGGGTCGGCCACCGAACCAAATGGGCTACGCCCAGGCGACAGATCGGCGCCAGCACAAAACGCTGTGCCAGCGCCCACGAGCACAACGGCGCGAACCGCTGACTCGGTGTCGCACCACGCAAACGCTGCGCTGATGGCTGCGATCATTTCGCCGTTGAGAGCGTTTCGTTTTTCGGCCCGATTCAACGTGATGACAGCAACACCCGCGTGCGCCCCGGCATGGTTGGCAGAGCACTGCACGAGGTCGGTCATGAAGTCACGTACTTAGCCGCGCATCCGGGTGCGCCACTCTTCGGGATCGTGACCGAGATCGATCAGTCGCTGACGGGCAAACAATGGCGGCGCCAATTGCTCGCCGTTCTTGATGCGCTCAACGAACTCACCCTCTTCGTCCCACACATGGCACGTGTTCAGGTTCATAGCCCACTGCGCCCGCTTTTCCTCTTCGGTGAGTTCGCGTGGAACAAACGACACGTTGCCCGAATTGTGTTCGCTCTCTTGCCGCGACTGGCTGGCACGCATGCTCCAAAAGCACTGCACCGCAACCGGGGCCATCGCCTGAAGCAGCGCTGTGGTGTGGGTACAGCCACGCGGGCCACCGAAGAGTTCGCGCACGCGATGCGTGAATCCACGAGCGATAGACAACCCAATGAGCTTGCCGTAGTGATCGACAATTCGGGGACACACATCGTTGGGGTGCGTCTCGAAATGCACCGTGGCTCCAACAATCTCGAGCGACGGAAAGGCCACCTCGAGGTCGAGTTGCATGTGATGAATGGTCAGCGGATCGTTGTCGT
>JBAXHD010000075.1:0-8503 GCA_037139095.1 Actinomycetota bacterium | reverse complement strand
CTTGGTGGCCTGAGTGATCTGATCGTCGAGGTTGTTGGTGAACGAATCGAAATCGGCTTTGAGTTCCTTGGGCGGCACGAGTTTGCCGAGAGCAGCGAGGCTTGCCACCATCACGTCAATCGCAGCCGACACCGAGGCCGGGTCGGTCTGGTCGAGCTTGTTGATTGCCACATCGGCGTTGGCGCAGACAGCATCGAGCTTGGTGACGAACGCTTCTTTGGTCAGCGCCTTGGCGCCGCTGCTACATCCGCTGACCGCAACCAGCAGCGCGGCCAATGCGACCGCAGTCAAACAGTTGAGACGATTGCGCTGCACGAAAAGCTCCTCACTCTGTGGGCAGTAGGCCTGCCGCACATTTGATGCGGGCATCATAGAAGCACGGGGCACACGCACCCATTTCTGTCTCTGTAGGCTCATCGGCGATGGCCACTCAGTCGCTCTACCGCCGCTACCGTCCGCGCCGCTTCAGCGAACTTCGCGGGCAAGAACACGTCGTACGCGCCCTACGCAATGCAGTCATCAACAACCGCGAAGGTCAGGGCTATTTGTTCAGCGGGCCGCGCGGCACCGGCAAAACATCGTCGGCGCGCATCTTGGCCAAGGTGCTCAACTGCACCAACGCCATCGATGGTGAACCATGTTGCGAATGCGATTCATGCGTCGCTGTCGAAGCGGGTAACAGCTACGACGTTCACGAGCTCGACGCCGCCAGCAACAACGGTGTCGACGCAATGCGCGATCTCATCGAGAAGGCGTCGCTCAGCTCGCCTGGTCGGCACAAGGTCTACATCCTCGACGAAGTGCACATGCTCTCTAAGGGTGCCGAGGCCGCGCTGCTCAAGACGCTCGAGGAGCCACCGCCACATGTTGTGTTCGTATTGGCCACCACCGACCCGCAAAAGGTCAGCGCCACCATTCGCTCACGCGTGCAGCATCTCGAGTTTCACCTGCTGCCCATGGACGAACTCGAACAGCACGTTCGTTGGGTTGCCTCCGATGCTGGGCTCACGGTTTCCGAAGAAGCGCTGCAAGCCGTGCTCACCCAAGGCGGCGGGTCGGCCCGTGACACGCTGAGCGCGCTCGAGCTTGTGTCGGCATCGGGCGGCGACCTGCCCGACACGTTGGCCTACGACGAGTTCATCGAAGCCTTCATCGCTCACGATCCCGGCCAAGCGTTAGCCGCACTTGCATTTGCCGTGCAACAGGGCCGCGATCCGCGCACCCTCGCCCAAGACATCGTTCGCTACCTGCGCGACTGTTTCTTGTCGTTGATGGCTCCCGAGTTGGTGCAGCTACCCGACCAGCGCGCTGCGCAGGTTGCCGATCAGGCGCTGCGCATGGGTGCCGCAGCCATCGTTCGCTCGATGGAGAAGATGGGCGAGATTCTGGTCGAGATGCGTCACGCTCCAGACCCGCGTTTGTTGCTCGATGTTGCGCTGGTGCAACTCACTCACGAAGCGGCGGGCAGCGACATTGGTGCGCTGTTGTCACGTCTCGAACGCCTCGAGGCTGCCGTTGCCAAGGGCGGGATGGTCGACCCATCTACACCCACCAAGCGCCCAGCGCCGATTGACCCAAACACCGGACGCGCTGCCATTGGTGGCCGCGCCCGCCGCGACGACACCGCCCCGGTGCCCGTTCCCGCTGCCGCCCGCCCGGCGGCACCGACTGCGGCGGCTGCGGCACCGGCACCGGCACCGGCTCCGGCTGCGGCGCCCGCTCCGGCACCGGCTCCCACTCCTGCGCCTGCTGCGGTTGCTCCGTCCCCCGCTCCTGCGCCTGCGTCGGGTTCCATCGATGCCGCAATGGTCGCTGCGGCGTGGCAGCAATCGATTCTCTCCACACTCAAGCCGATGGCTCGGGCCTTGTTCTCGGCCGGCCACATCGTGGGCGACAGCAACGGCACGCTGCTGATTGGGCTACCCAACGAAACGCATCGGTCACGCTGCGAAAGCCACCGGGCCGATGTCGAAGCAGCCATCGCCAAACACTTCGGGGTGGGCATCAAGCTCACCTTGGTGGTCGACACATCGTCGCCATCCGAAGGCGCCGCGTCGGGCGGCACGTCGACATCGCGCGGCAACAACACCGACCCAACCGACCCAGTAGCCGTGCGGCCCACAGCGCCTCAGGCACTGCCGCACGACGAAGATGTCGACCTCAACGATCTCATCGACGCTCCGCCCGAATCGGTGATCAGCCCAATCGACCAACTCACCCAAGCCTTCCCAGGCTCGAAGCTCATCGACGAAGCGCGCTGATATGGCTGCCACCTACACCCAACCCGTACAGGCGCTGATCGATGAACTTGGTCGGCTTCCCGGCGTGGGCCCCAAGTCGGCGCAGCGCATCGCCTTTCATTTGCTGAAGGCACCCCGCGACGATGTGTCGCGTTTGGCTCACTCGATCACCGATGCAAAAGCCCGCGTTCGTTTCTGCGCGCAATGCTTCAACTTTGCCGAAACCGAACTGTGTCCCATCTGTCTCGACGATCGCCGCACTGGTCAACTGTTGTGCGTTGTCGAAGAGTCGCGAGACATCGTTGCGCTCGAAAAGACCGGCGAGTTTCACGGGCGCTATCACGTGCTGCTTGGCGCAATGAATCCGCTCGAAGGCATCGGACCCGAGCAACTCAAGGTGAAAGAACTCTTCGCCAGGCTTGGGCCCGAAGGTGTCGAAGAAGTGATCTTGTGCACCAACCCCAACACCGAAGGCGAAGTGACTGCGCTCTACATTGCGCGCATGCTCAAGGCGTTCGATGTGAAGGTCACTCGCATTGCCAGCGGATTGCCCGTTGGCGGCGATCTCGAGTACGCAGACGAACTCACCTTGGGCCGCGCGCTCGAGGGTCGTCGCGAACTGCTGTAGCCAAACCACCACACGCTGAGCCCGAAAAATGGGCTGAGGTACCACCCTTAAAGCTGGTAGCGGGCGGATGAGCCAGCTGCAAAGGTGGTACCTCAGATATTGCCCGGCGGCCGAGAGAAGAGGCTCGACAACCGGGGTAGTTGGTTTGTGTCAGTTACGTTACGAAAGTTACGAAACGGTGTCAACGATCGTTGCGTAGAAAAACCAAATCTTTACTTTTGGCTGATCAGACGGTGCGAACGAGCAGGGCATCGCCCTGGCCGCCGCCACCACACAGGGCCACAGCGCCCATGCCGCCGCCACGACGACGCAGCTCGTGCAACACAGTGAGTGCCAAACGGTTGCCGCTCATACCGATTGGGTGACCAAGGGCGATGGCGCCACCGTTCACGTTGGTGATCTCGTCGGTGATGCCCAGTTCGGCCATCGATGCGATACCAACTGCGGCAAAGGCCTCGTTGAGCTCGAACAGGTCGACATCGCCCACGCTCTTGCCCGCACGGGCGAGGGCCTTGAGGATGGCGCGGCTTGGCTGGTGCAGCAACGAGGCGCTGTCGGGGCCGGCAACCATGCCGTAGCCAACAACCTGACCGAGTGGCTGAACGCCGTAGGCCTCGAGCGCCTTGGCCGACATCATGACCACGGCCGAGCCGCCGTCGCTGATCTGCGAAGCGTTGGCGGCAGTAATGCTGCCCGCCTTGTCGAATGCTGGCTTCAGGCCGCCGAGTGACTCCATCGTGGTGTTGGCACGCACGCCTTCGTCGGTGTCGACAATGAGGGCATCGCCCTTGCGCTGAGGAATCGAGACCGGGATGATCTCGTCGGTGAAACGGCCGGCTGCGATGGCGGCTGCTGCGCGAACGTTGCTCTTCATTGCGAGCTCGTCTTGCTGTTCGCGGGTGATGGTGTCGCCAACGTAGCGATCGGTGCCGAGGCCCATCAGGCATGCATCGAATGCGCACCAGAGACCGTCTTTGATGATGGCGTCAGAGAGCTCGGTGTTGCCATAGCGGAAGCCGCCACGCGCGCCGGGCGCCAAGTAAGGGGCATTGGTCATGCTCTCCATACCGCCAGCGATCACGATGTCTGCATCGCCCGAAGCGATCATCTGATCGGCCAGGTAGATGCTGTTGAGACCCGACAAGCACACCTTGTTGATGTTGATGCTGGGCACGTTCATTGGGATGCCAGCCTTGACGGCTGCCTGGCGTGAAGGCACCTGGCCCTGACCTGCCATGAGCACTTGGCCCATGATCACGTGCTCAACGGCTTCGGGTGAAACGCCAGCACGCTCGAGAGCGGCCTTAATGGCGAAACCGCCGAGCTCGGCAGCGCTGAAGCTGGCGAGGGCGCCGCTCATCTTGCCAATAGGGGTACGTGCTCCAGCAACGATGTATGAACCGGCCATGGCCAGACCTTTCTTTGGGACCGCAAGCGGTCGATTTCAATGAATCCGAGCGTAGGCCAGAGATGCTACCGAGCGGTAAGCGAGCAGAAGCGGGCTGCACCCGCCGGCTTCACCCACGGGCTTCACAAACGGTGCGGATGGGTTAGAGATGGTTTGCTACCAATCGGTAACCTCTGAGGATGCAAAAGATCCTTGAAGCCATCCAAGCAGGCGCATCCGGAGAAGAACTCAGCAGCATCCCGTTGCCCGACTCGTATCGGGCCGCCTATGTGCGCCGCGAAGACGCCAACATGTTTGAAGGCGTTGCGTCAGCCGACAAGGACCCACGCAAGAGCTTGCATGTTGGCACCGTGGCTCGGCCCGAGATTGGCCCCGACGAAGCCGTGGTTGCCGTGATGGCCAGCTCGATCAACTTCAACACCGTGTGGACCAGCATTTTCGAGCCGCTGCCAACCTTCGGCTTTCTCGATCGCCTCGGCAAAGAGAGCGAGCTTGGCCGTCGTCACGCGCTCGACTATCACATCGTGGGTTCCGACGCTTCGGGCGTGGTGTTGCGCGTTGGCTCAGCTGTGCGCAACTGGAAGCCGGGCGACCGAGTCACCGTGCATTGCAACCATGTCGACGATCAAGACCCAACCGCTCACAACGACTCGATGCACGCGAGCAACCAGCGCATCTGGGGCTTCGAGACCAACTTCGGTGGCTTGGCCGATCTCACCATCGTGAAGGCCAACCAGCTCATGCCCAAGCCCAGCCACCTCACCTGGGAAGAGTCAGCGGTCAACGCTTTGTGCAACAGCACCAGCTACCGCATGCTCGTGAGCGAGAACGGCGCACGCATGAAGCAGGGCGACACCGTGCTCATTTGGGGCGCCACCGGCGGCATCGGCGGCTACGCCACGCAATACGTACTCAACGGCGGCGGCATCCCCGTTGGTGTGGTCAGCTCTCCCGAGAAGGCCGCGCTGCTCAACGAACTTGGTGTCGAGGCCGTCATCGACCGCAAGGCCGAGGGCTACAAGTTCTGGAAAGACGATGTGACCCAAGACGAAAGCGAATGGCGCCGCTTCGGCAAGAAGATTCGCTCACTCACCGGCGACGACCCAGACATCGTGTTCGAGCATGTTGGTCGCCAGACCATGGGTGCCTCGATCTTTGCTTGTCGCCGCGGCGGCACCGTGGTCACATGTGCAGCAACCGCTGGCTACATGGTCGAGTTCGACAACCGCCACTTCTGGATGAAGCTCAAGCGCCTCATCGGCTCGCACTTCGCCAACTACTCCGAGGCATGGCAGGCCAACCGTCTCATCGACATGGGCCGCATCCAGCCGCTGCTGTCGGCCGTGTATCCGCTCGAGGAAGTGGGCGCTGCCTCGTTGAAGATTCACCGCAACGAGCACGAGGGCAAGATCGGCATTTTGTGCCTGGCCCCCACCGAAGGCCTCGGCATCGATAACCCCGAGAAGCGCGAGCTCATCGGCGAAGACAAGATCACCATCTTCCGCCGTCACGGCGGCTGATCGCAGTAACTCTGTAGCTCTGTGACGCGTCAGCGCACGGTTGCCGTGCGCTGACGCTTGACGACAGTTAGCAGTGGCCGATGTGTCGGCCGTAGGCTCGTCGCATGTTGCTGACAGAGATTGACCACGTTGCCATTGCCGTACGCGACCTCGAGGCCGCAATCGACTATTACCAGCGCGCGTTTGGCGCAACGGTTGAGCATCGCGAAACGGTTGAGTCCGATGGGGTCGAAGAGGCGCTGCTGAAGGTGGCCGAGAGCTACATCCAGTTGCTCACGCCCACCAACGAGAACTCACCAGTGGCCAAGGCCATTGAGAAGCGCGGCGAAGGTCTGCACCACATCGGCTATCGGGTGAATGACTGCGCCGAGGCGTTGGCTTCGATGATCGCAGCGGGCGCAACGCCAATCGACAAAGCACCTCGTCCGGGAAGCCGCAACACCACCGTTGCATTCATTCATCCCAAGGGCAGCTTCGGCACGCTGATCGAGCTCGTGCAAGAGCCGGCCAGCGGCCACTGATTTCAGTCGCCCGTCATTTCAGTCGGCTTCGAGAATGAGGCCCTTGAGGTACGCAGCTTCTGGAAAGTTCAACGGCACCGGATGGTCGCTCGGCTGATCGAGTCGGCCGATGATGCGCAGGTTGCGACGAGCATCGAGCGCGGCACCAGCGACCACCTTTTGAAACAGGTCGGGACTCATACCGCCGCTGCATGAGAAGGTCATCAAGATGCCACCTGGTGCCAACAGCTTGGCGGCCAACAAGTTGAGATCTTTGTAGGCGCGGCTGGCTCGCTCTACCTGAGCCTCGGTGGGCGCAAGCTTGGGCGGATCCAGCAGAATCAGGTCGTAGCTGCGCGCACGATCGCGCAGCTTGCGCAGTTCGGCGAACGCATCCCCCTCGATCTGCTCGCCAACGGCAACCTGATTCAGTTCGGCATTGCGACGAGCGCCAACCAACGCTGAACCCGACGAATCGAGACTGGTCACTTCGGTGGCGCCTGTGGCCGCGGCAATCACGCTGAACGCCCCGGTGTAAGAAAAAGCATTGAGCACCCGGCGGCCCTGAGCCACCTCGGCAATGGCCGCACGCGCATTGCGCTGATCGAGATAGAAGCCGGTCTTTTGGCCTTCGGTGAAACCCACGGAAAAGCGATAGCCGCGCTCGTTGATGATCGACTCTGGCGGCGGCTGATTGCCACGCAGCAAGCCGGTGCGCTGAGCAAGTCCCTCGCGCTCGCGGGCATCGATATCGGAACGTTCGTAGACACAATCGACGCCGTCGATCGACATCAGTGCATCTGCAACTACATCGCTCCACTTGTCGGCGGCAGCGGTACCGAGTTGCAACACCACTGAGTTGCCATAGCGGTCGGCGATAACGCCGGGCACGGCATCGGCCTCGCTGAAGACGAGCCGCGCAGAGTCGCTGATGGGTGCTAAGTCATCGCGACGGTGCGCTGCAGTGACGACGCGATTGGCAACGAACTCGTCGTTGATCACTGCGTCGGGATCGAACGACCACATGCGAACTCGCAATTGCGAGTCGGGAGAATACGCGCCAAACCCAATGAAATCGCCCTGGGCAGAGACGACGCGAACCGTGTCGCCAGGCGAGGGGTTACCACGAACGTCGGCAACTGCACCGCTAAAGATCCAAGGGTGTAATCGACGAACTGATTTTTCACGGCCGGCGCGTAGCGCCAACGTTGCTTCCATAGGCACAGAGGGTAGGCGCCGCGCTTACCGATTCGTGCTTAGGACACCAGCTCAAGATCGTCACGGTTACGCGAACCGTGATCGTTGACGTGAACCGTCGCTGCAGCATCGGCGGCACCGGCAGTTGCACGGCTGCGCGACGACTTGGTTGCACCAGCTTTACTTGCCGGCGCTTTGGTGCGACTCGTGAGCAACGAGGCGATCGAGTTGGCCAGCTCTTCTTGGTTGCGCAAGCACTGCGAGAACAGTTCGTTGATCTGATCGAAGCGAGCTTCGAGCGAGATCAAACGCTGCACTGCATCGGCCCCAACGGGATCGGCGTGCTGCACATCGTGCATGCGCTCGATCAGCGAGAGCAAGACACTTTTCTCGCGATCGAGATCGGCACGGGCCTCGGCACGAGCTGTGTCTACTGACTGCTGTGCGATGTGCGCATAGGCAGCGATCGATGTGTACTGCGACAACACCTGGCTCTCCACCGTGTCAAGACGCTCGCGTACCTCAGTAACCGCTGTGCGTGTTTCTTGCACATCGACCTCTGGCAAAAACGCCTGAGCCGGTTCATTGAGCTCTTGCCACATATCTGACCTACGTCGCATTGCTGTTCCCTCTCGCCTGTGTGAGCACCAGATGCTTCGTTGTCAGTCGCCTGACTGCGGGTGCGTAGTAGGTATCGGCACGCGATCAAAGTTCTTGAATTTCTCATGAGCGGGAGCCGACGAAAGATTTTCAGAAAATTGTCGAAAAGGTTCTCAAGGTTCGCGATGTGGTGCCGATGACTATTTCGCACCGGATGAACAAACGGGTTCTGTTCGGTGGGTTTCGTGGGACAACTAACTTGCGGAGGAACGCACCAACATGAACAAGAACACCGAATTGGAAGAGTCCAGCGGCAAGAAGGACAAGGGCTTCACCCTCGTTGAATTGCTGATCGTCATCGTGATTCTCGGAATCCTCGCCACCGTCACGGTGTTCGCGGTTCGTGGCAT
>JBAXHD010000074.1:0-9189 GCA_037139095.1 Actinomycetota bacterium | reverse complement strand
ACAACCTCATCCACGAAGACCACGACATGATGGCCCAATACGAAGTCATCGACCCCCTGCAGCCCGGCGACGATCCAATGGGCACACGCGCCACGGCCTACCTACCAACCACGCCACAGCTCTAGCAACGCAGAATTCGTGCAGCAAGTAGCTCTCAGCCACCGATGTGCTGCGAGAATGGCGAAATGTCTCTACGAACTCTGCGAACCATCTGTGCAGCGATCTTCGTTTGCGGTATCGCTGGGCTCATCATCAGTTCTGTAGCGGGCAACAACAACGGCACTGTGCTCACGGTTGGCGCCACCACCGCGATCGCAGCGATTGCTCTGCTGGCGGCGTCGTCGGTAACACGGCGCGAACCCATCGACGCATTCGAAGAAGCTGATGCCGAGCGACTCGAGTCACGAGTGCAGTTTCTGATCGATGCCGGTGCTCCCGAAAGCGACGTGCGCGATCTTGTCAGAGAAGCGATGCGCATCGGCCGCCGCACATGAGCCTCGCCGCCGAGACCGAAACCGACGCTGCACTTGCCTCACGACTCGCCGTCGAAGCGGGGCAACTGCTCGTCGACCTACGCCAGCAACTGTTTAGCGAAGGCGCACCGCCCTGGGAGGTCAAGGACTCAGGCGACATTGCGTCGCATCGATTCCTGATGAAGGCGTTTCAGAACCTCCGTCCCGGCGATGCGGTGCTGTCCGAAGAAGGCGCCGATAACTCGCACCGCATCGGCGCCAATCGGGTGTGGATCATCGACCCCCTCGATGGCACCAACGAATACGGCGAACGCGGCCGCCTCGATTGGGCTGTGCACATCGCGCTCTGGGAGCACACACAACTCACCGCAGCAGCGGTCAGCCTGCCCGCCCACAACATGGTGTTCGCCACCGACCCCGCACCGCCATTGCCGCCGCGGCGCAGCGGCAAGCCGCGCATCATCACGAGCCGCAACCGCGCGCCCTACGCCGCAGTGCTCGTGGCCAACGAACTCGATTGCGATGCAGTTCGCCTGGGCTCGGCCGGGGCTAAAGCGATGGCTGTGGTGCTGGGCGAAGCCGACATCTACATCCACGACGGCGGCATGTATCAATGGGACTCAGCAGCACCCGCGGGTGTAGCCGCCGCAGCTGGAATGCACGTGAGTCGTATCGACGGCTCGCCGCTTATCTACAACCGCCCCGACGCATGGCTCCCCGATTTCTTGGTGTGCCGACCCGAGCTCGCCGAGCCAGTGCTCGACGCGCTTTGGGGCGACCGTTGGCGCGCCCACCGCGACAACGGCTGGCAGTAACGGCGTGGAACTCAAGGCCACCCGCTTCGAGATCGACGGGCACGTTGCCACCGTGTGGCTACACCGGCCCGAGCGCTACAACGCGTGGACCGGACGCATGCACACCGAGTACCGCTGGATTTTGGCCGAACTCGAAAGTAATCCCGACGTGCGCGTGGTGGTCCTTACCGGCACTGCCCCGGCATTTTGTGTGGGCGGCGACACCGAGGCTTTGGCGAGCCACGCCGAGCGCGGCAGCTACGACACTGGCCTCACCGCCGACACCGCAACTCCCGGATTCGGCGTTCGACCCGAGTTCGACCACGACTTCTCGTTTCAGTTCGGCATGCGATTTCCGATCATCGCCGCGATCAACGGCGCCTGTGCGGGCATCGGCTTGGCGCTCGCCTTGTTCTGCGACCTGCGTTTCGCAAGCGCTACTGCACGCATGACCACCGCTGCACCAAAGCTCGGATTGCCAGCCGAATATGGCATGAGCTGGACTCTTCCTCGTTTGATCGGCGTTACTCGGGCAGCAGACCTGTTGTTGTCCGGCCGCGTGTTCACTGCGGCCGAAACCGCTGAATGGGGACTCTGGAACTCCGTAGAGGCCGACGCAGGCGCCACGCTGGCGGCCGCTTTGACCTATGCGCAGATGCTCGCCACCACCGCCGGACCCAATGCTGTGCGAACAACGAAGGCCCAGATCTACGCCGATCTGCTGCGCCACGACGTTGGCGCGTCGATCACCGAATCGAAGCAACTGATGAACGACGCAATGGCCACGGCCGAATACCGCGAAGGTGTCGCTGCGCTTCGCAGCAAGCGGCCGCCAAATTTTCGGTAGCCCGCTATCACCGGGCGACCCAGAGCGGCATAGAATGCGGCAACGTTTACTGGGGGACAGGAATCACCATGACAATCGCTTTGCAGCCCAACGAGTCGCTCGTTTCAACGGCTCCAACCACCGATCGCTTGCCCGGTATCGCCACCGCAGCCGTCACGTCAATCGGCGCTGGTGTCATTCACGCTGGCGCCATCGGCATCCACGCCGAGCACGCTGGCCTCGCCCGCATGTTCGTGGCCGTTGCCGTCTTCCAAATCGGCTGGGGCATGATTGCTCTCTTCAAGCCCAGTCGCTGGTTCGCGGTTGTTGGCGCCGTCGGCAACCTCATCGCCGTTGGCGGCTGGCTCGCTACTCGCGTTTCTGGCATCTCATTTATCGGCGGCCTTGAGACTCGCGAAGCCGCCCAGTTTGCCGACACCGCATGCGCCGTGCTCGGCGTCGTCGCCGTGGGCCTTGCGCTCGCAGCTGCGCTCATCGGCCCACGCACGGCTCGCATCGGACAGCTCACCTTCCCCAGTTTGGTCGTTGCTGCCATTGCCATCCCCGCAATGATCTCGGGCAGCGCCCACGTGCACTCGCATTCAGTTGTCGCCGCCGACGGCACCGTTGTCAACGAAGCCCTCCCCCACAATCACGGCGCTGCAACAGCCGGTGGCGCAACCGACAACACCGTTCACGTGCACGAAGCGGCTGCGGTGGCAACGGTGAAGTACGACCCCACCAAGCCGATCGACCTCGGCGGCGTTCCCGGAGTCACCCCCGAGCAGCAGGCAGCAGCAGAGAACCTTGTTGCCTTCACCGTTATTCGGTTGCCACAGTGGGCCGACTACCACACCGCCGAAGCTGCTGGCTTCCATACCATCGGCGACGGCTTCACCGGTTTCGAGCACTACATCAAGTGGGACTCGATCAATGACGATGTCACTCTGAACCCCGACCATCCTGAGAGCCTGGTGTACAGCACACGACTGCCCGATGGCTCGCTGCGACCCAATGGCGAAAAGCAGCTCGTGTCAGCGATGTATCTGCTGCCAGACACCGTCACGCTCGACAAGGTGCCGGTGCTCGGCGGCAAGCTCACCCAGTTCCACATCCACGACAACCTGTGCTTCACCAAGGATCCAGTGGCGCCGCTCGTGCGTGGCCTCACTGATGCCGCGGGCAACTGCCCCGCCAACTTACAGAAGTTCCGCAATGCCCCGATGATCCACGTATGGATCACGCCCCAAGACTGCGGCCCATTCTCGGCGCTCGAAGGCGTGGGCGCTGGCCAAGTGGCCGAGGGCCAGACCAAGCAGTGCGATCACGTGCACGGCAAGGGCTTCTAAGCCCTAGTCGCTCAGCCCACCCAGCACGTTGTCGGTGTGCTCGCCCAGTTTGGGCACACGACCACGTCGCGTTTCGGGCTCACCAAAGTCGATCGGTGAATTGACACCCACGTAGGGCTCCTCGCCCTCGTGGGCGTCCATTGCCACGAACGCTCCTGCCGCCTGCGCTTGGGGATCGTTGATGACATCGACAATCGAGTTGATGGGCGCCCACCACACATCGTGCGCGTCGAATGAGGCGATGATTTCGTCGTAGGTGCGCTCGGCAAAAATGGTGTCGAGCAACGCAATCAGGTCGACACTGTTCGTGAGCCGATCTTTGGCAGTCATGAACCGAATGTCGCTGCCGATGGATTCAACATTGAGTGCCGCAACAAGGTTGGGCCAGTGACGATCGCCTTCGAGTGTGAGCAACCAGAACGACCGACCGTCGCCCGCCTGATAGCAGTTCATCAGCGGCGCACGAGTGCGCTCTCGAGATCGAGTGCTCTCGCGTTTGCCGAACCGCAACTGGATGCCGACATCCCAACCAATGGTGTAGATGCCAGCGCGCAACAGTGACGTTGCCACCAGACCACCTTTGCCGGTGCGCCCTCGCTCGAGCAGCTTGGCCAAGACCCCGGCGGCGAGTGTGATGCCCGTGACATGGTCGCCCATGCCGCTGCGAATCGCCGGAGGCAACTCGCCAGGAGGCACCAATGTGTGCGCCATACCGCTGCGAGCCCAGAACGCGCCGATGTCGTAACCAGCGCGGTCCCGATCGGGGCCCTGCAAGCCGTAGCCGGTGAGGCTGCCGTAGACCAACTGAGGAAAGCGCTCAATGATCGCGGCGTGATCGAGTCCGAGACGTTCGAGCGCTGCGGGGCGCACATTGGTGATGAACGCATCGGCAGTGGCGAGAAGTTCGAACATCTGGGCAAGCCCGGCCTCGGTTTGTAGATCGATGACCACCGACTGCTTACCGCGGTTGTCGATCTCGAACGGCGGCACACCTTGTTGGTTGGCAACGCCCAACGCCCCAAAGATGGCTCGCTGTGGATCACCGGTAGGTGGTTCGACCTTGATGACCTCGGCGCCCCAATCGGCCATCAGCCCGGCCGCTGCTGGTCCGGCAACCCACACGCCGAGCTCGACAATGCGATAGCCAACGAGCGGACCGGTGACAGCGACCTCGTGCGTAAAGTCGCTCATCAGCGCGCCGCCATTGTTGCGGCAGCGTCTTTGTCTCGGATGAGGAGAGCAGAAAGCGAGCCCACCAACGCGAGGCCGGCCGCCACGAGGAAGGTGATGTGGAATCCATCAAGCGCACCGCTTCTATCGACTGCAAGGCCATTGGGACCAAGCACAACGAAGTGCGCCAGAATCGTTCCGAGTAACGCCACGGCGATCGAGACGGCCACCTGTCGCTGGGTGCTGAAGATAGACGAGGCCCGGCCATTGTCGGCCGGCGCAATGGTTGCGTAACTCGAAGCCTGCATCGGCACAAAGGCGAACCCCATGCAGAACCCGCGCATCAGCATGAGTCCGCGAATCCACCACAGGTTGGTGTCGATGGTGAGCAAATAGAAGGCAAAGATCGTGAGTGACGACAAGAACAGTCCGGCAAAGATGAGGCGGCGCGGACCCACCCGTTTGTAGAGCGCTCCGGCAATGAACGTGGAGCAGCCCACACCGATGGCTTGCGGGAAGGTCACAAGGCCCGATGCCTGCGCGCTGAGGCCACGCAGGCTCTGCAAATACGAGGGCAATACAAACAGCAGCCCAAGGAAGCTTGCGATCGAAAAGGCACTCACGATGTTCGAGTTGCGGAACATACGATCGCGCAGCAACGACAGCGTGAGCATCGGATGCGTTTTGCGCGTCTCGACCCGAACCATTGCGGTGAGCATGGCAAAGCCAGCAAGGCCAAACAGCAGCACTTGCGGTGAGGTCCATCCGTCGCGCGGGCCTTGGCTCAGTGCATACACAAACGACGCGAGACCAGCGCCCGACAACACGAAGCCAGCAAGGTCGAATGGCCCACAATCGGGTTCGCTGTGCTCACGCAACAATTTGTATCCGACCACAAATGCGATCAGACCAATGGGCACATTCACATAGAAGATCCATCGCCATCCGGCGTTGGTGACTAAGAAGCCTCCGACTACCGGGCCCAACGCAGGCGCAGCCAGCGTGGGGATCATCATCAGTGTTGAGACCCGAGCGCGTTCGGCCGGAGGGAACACTCGGAACATCATCGCCAGGCCAACGGGCGTGAGCATGCCGCCGCCGACACCTTGCAACACTCGAAAGGCGATGAGTTGGTTGATGGATTGCGCGGCGCCGCAGAGCGCTGAAGCACCAAGGAACATCGCAAACGCAAACAGGAAGACGCGCTTTGTGCCCACACGATCGCCGAGCCAACCCGACGCCGGGATGAACACCGCCAGGCTCAGCGTGTAACCAACAACCACCCACTCAGTGGAGCCCGCGCCGAAGTGCCGACCCAACGTTGGCAGCGCCACGTTCACGATGGTGGTGTCGAGAATGTCGAGGAACAACGCCGACACCAGCACGGCTGCGACGATGTACTTGTATTCGACGAGCCGACCAAAGATCGATACTGGATCGACAACCGGCGCCGTGGGGGAAGTAGTTGCGGTCACAACAGAGTGACCGTAGACGGCATTGAGGCAACTGTCACCATTGCTCGGGCTACCTGCGCACAGCAATTGCGCGGCAGAATGGTCAGATGGCTAACGAGCTCACCCACCAATCGAGCCCTGACGACATGAGTTGGGGTTCGTTTACCGAGTCGGCTCCGTGGGTCATCGATCGCAATCTGGTGGCGTGGCTACCTCTCGCCTCAAGACTGCGGCGCGCCGCCCAAGCCGAAGTGCCGAGCCTCACCAAAGGCTCAAAGCTTCCCCCGGGCACGCGAGTGTTCACTGTGGCACGGCATCTCGGTGGGGCGCTTGTTCCGTGGCTCATTCGCAAACGTCTGGGCCGCTACGGCTCAACCGAAGTGAGCCGTGCCGATATTTCGTTGCGACTGCGTAAAGCGGCCGAACAGCTGGGACCCACCTACATCAAGCTTGGGCAAATTATCTCGAGTGGCGACGGCCTGTTTCCCGCCGAGTTGGTGAACGAGTTCAAGCTGTGCCGAGACAAGGTTGCTCCCGAGCCTTGGGCCGACGTTCGACTCACGGTAGAGACCGATCTCGGTGCACGAATCGAAGACATCTTTTCGTCCTTCGATACCACTCCGCTCGCCGCCGCCTCGATTGCTCAGGTACATGCAGCAACGCTGCGCACCGGCGAACAGGTTGTCGTTAAGGTGCAGCGCCCAACCGTGGGCACCCGCGTTCGACGCGACCTGCGGGTGATGGCGTGGCTCGCACCACACCTTGTTGGCCGCATCCCTATCGCTGCACTCGCCAATCCCCCGGCCTTGGTCGAGTTGTTCGCCGAGACCATCGTCGAAGAACTCGACTTCCGAATGGAAGCCGCGAACATGCTCGACATGGCCCGCGTGCTTAAAGACCTCAAGCAAGACGGCTTCGTGATCCCGAGGCCCCACCCCAAACTGGTCACGCGGCGAGTGCTCGTGATGGAACGCGTGTCGGGCTTCAACTTCGACGATGTCATCGGCATGACCGACGCTGGCATCGATACCGAAGCCGTTGTGCGTTCGGGGATGATCGCCTTCATGGAAGGCGCAATGATCGAGGGCCTGTTCCACGGCGACCTGCACGGCGGCAACATGTTCGTGCTCGCCGACGGCCGCACCGCGCTGCTTGACTTCGGCATCGTTGGTCGGCTCAGCGACGAGCGTCGCCTGGCGTTTTTGCGCCTCATGCTCGGCGCCACCACCAACGACATCAAGGGCCAAGTTGCTGCACTGCGCGATCTGGGAGCATTGCCAAAGGACACTGATCTCGACGCTGTCATCCACGATCTGAATCTCGACCAGCCCACCATCGACCCCACCACGCTCAACGGCGAAGAGCTGGTCAAAGAGGTACAACGCGTGGTCAAGGCATTGCTGGGCTACGGCGCACGCCTTCCCAAAGAGCTCATGCTCTATGTGAAGAACATGGTGTTCCTCGATGGAGCAATTGCGCGCCTGGCACCAAACCTCGACATCCTTGCCGAGGTCGCCAACATCTCGATGCTGTTCGCCGAACGTCATGGCGAGCGCCTCGGCCGCGAACTCGGCGTCGATGCGTCGGCAATGGAGGTCAACCTCGATGGTATGAAGGCCAGCTTCGGCCTTCCGGCAACTACCGAATCACTCACCTACCGAGACCTGCAAGCGCGCCGCGACCTCATCCAAAAGCGCATGCGCGACCACGTCGGACGCTGACCTAGTCTGGCAATCTCATGCGTCTTGTTATCGCTCGCTGCACCGTTGATTACAACGGGCGCCTCTCTGCTCATCTCCCCGAAGCGGTTCGGCTCATCATGGTGAAAGCCGACGGTTGCGTTGCCATTCATGCCGACGGTGGCGCGTATAAGCCGCTCAACTGGATGAACGCACCGAACACCATCACCGACAACGGTGACCACTGGATCGTGGCCAATCCCAAGGGTGAGCAACTCGTCATCAATCTGCTCGAAGTGCTGCACACTGCGGCACACGAACTCGGCGAAGATCCGGGTCTACAAAAAGACGGCGTTGAAGCGCACCTACAGGTGCTGCTCGCCGAGTCACCAGAGTCCATCGAGCCGGGCCTGGTGTTGGTGCGACGCGAATATCCAACAGCAATAGGCCCCATCGATCTGGTCTGCCGAGATGGCGAGGGCGGCGTAGTAGCCATCGAGGTCAAGCGTCGCGGCGACATCGACGGTGTCGAGCAACTTGCCCGATACATCGAGCGGCTGCATCTCGACTCGTCGCTCGGTCAAGTCCGCGGCATCTTCGTTGCTCAGTCGGTGAAGCCTCAGGCCAAAGTGCTCGCTGAGGCTCGGGGCTTTAGCTGGGTCGAGGTCAACTACGACGAACTGCGCGGCCTCAAGCGCGACGAACTCACGCTGTTCTAATCAGTGCTCTAACCTCTGTTACGCATGCAACTGATCAACGGGGTCGTCCAGAACTACGCGTGGGGTGATCGCTCAGCCATAGCGCAGCTTCTCGGGATCCAGCCCGACGGTCAACCTCAAGCCGAACTGTGGTTCGGCACCAACCCTGGCGCACCGAGCCATCTTGCCGACGGACGCCCGCTCGAGTCTGTCACGGGAAAGCTGCCATACCTTGTGAAGATCCTTGCGGCGGCACAACCGTTGTCGCTGCAGGTGCACCCGTCGAGCCAACAAGCACTCGAAGGGTACGCACGAGAGAACGCTGCTGGCATTGCTCTCGACGCACCGCAGCGCACATACCGCGACCCGTTCCACAAGCCCGAGCTACTCTGCGCGCTCACCCACTTCGAGGCTGTGTGCGGCATCGCTCCCCTCGACCGAACCGACGCTCTGCTCGGCGAACTCGGCCCCGCGGCGGCCGACATACGCAGCATCCTCCACACCACGGGTATCGGCAGTGTCATTGCTCACCTGCTCAACGATCGTCCATCGCTCACAGCGTTGCTCGATGCCGCAGCACACCATGACGACCCTCGCTGCCGCTGGCTGAGCAAACTCAGTCAGCTGCACCCCGGTGATTCATCGGCAGCAATCATCTTGCTGCTCAACTACGTGGCCCTTGATCCCGGCGAAGCCATATACCTCGGTGCCGGCAACTTGCACGCCTATCTCGGCGGGCTCGGCGT
>JBAXHD010000073.1:0-9528 GCA_037139095.1 Actinomycetota bacterium | reverse complement strand
CTCGGCGATGGCAACAACCTCGGGCCCACGAGCCCTAAAGAGCGTGACGATCTCGTCGAACCCAACCTCTTGGCCAGCGCGCACACCTTGTAGCACCTCACCAATCGCGCCGCTCGCCGCGCCAGGGCGAGCCGATGGCACCAACGTCATCGGCTCATGGGTCGCACCCGAATACCACTGCGTCGAGCGATGACCAATGAGCACTACCTCGGCGCCATCAAGCACCACATCGGCTGCGGTCACCTTCTCGGGCCACACCGCGCCAGGGTCGTCGCGACCCAGACCTTCAGCGTCGCTGCGGTCCATCACTGCGAAGCGCAACGACGGCTGCAACCAACGATCGGGCTCGCGCACGAACTCTGGATAGATCGTCAGACGCGGTGCAAGCGCAAAACCCTTTGCTTCGGTGACAACACGCAACTGATCAAGCGCCGGCCACGGACGCTCAGGGTTCACATGGTCGCGCGTCACTGGCGACACACCACCCCAGTCGTCGATTCCCGCATCGAGCAACACACCAAAGTCGTCACTCAGGTTCGGCGGCGCCTGCAGATGAATCTCGGGCGGCAGCAACACGCGCGCCGCAGCGATGGACCACAGGTATTCATCAAGCGGGCACGGCGCTTCATGCTGCATGCCCGTGCCTGGCTTCGGCAGAAAGTTCTGCACGATCACTTCTTGTATCTGGCCATGCTCGGCATGCGAGCGGGCGATTGCACGCAACGCATCGAGCCGATCTGCGCGTGTCTCACCGATGCCCACCAAGACGCCCGTGGTGAACGGAATGCCCAAGCGTCCGGCACTCTCAAGCGTTGCGAGTCGACGGGCCGGCACCTTGTCGGGTGCACCGCGATGGCACGGCAAGTCATCACGCAACGTTTCGAGCATCATCCCTTGGCTCGGCGACACCTCGGCCAGCAGCTTCAGTTCGTCTTCGTACAGCGCACCCGCATTGGCGTGCGGCAGCAATCCGGTCTCGGTGAGCACCAACTTCGCCATCGCGTGCAGATAGTGAATCGTGCTGTCGTATCCCTGCTCGCGCAGCCAATCGCGCGCAACTTCGTAGCGATCTTCGGGACGCTCGCCGAGCGTGAACAGCGCCTCATGGCAACCCATGCGCGCGCCATCGCTTGCGATGCGCAGCACTTGTTCGGGCGTGAGATATGGCGACTGCAAACGCGCTGGCGGCTGAGCGAATGTGCAGTAGCCGCATCGGTCGCGACACAACATGGTCAGCGGAATGAACACCTTCGGCGAGAACGTGATGCGCGTGCCGTGGGCCTGGTTGCGCACCTCACGAGCAGCAGCCATGAGTTGGTCGAGCGGTGCCGTCAGCAAATCCATCTCCGCACCGTAACGCGTGGTGAGTTCTAAAACGAAACTGACCGTACAGCCGGAATGACTACAGTCTGCGCATGGCCGTAACCGACCCTTCGTCGATCACCACCCTCGAACGCACACTCAAGTTGGTTGGCGACCGCTGGAGCATCTTGATCATCCGTGCGGCGCTGCGCGGCCTCCGCCGATTCGACGAATATCAAGCCGACCTCGGCATCGCCCGACCCATCCTGACCAACCGTTTGCGCCGTCTGGTCGACGGTGGCGTGATGGCCAAGGAGCAATACCAACAGCACCCGCCGCGCTACGAATACCGGCTCACTCCAGCGGGCGTTGCGCTCTCGCCTGCGCTCGTGGCCTTGGTGCAATGGGGCGAGCACCACATGGACCACGGCGACAACGACGTGGTCTTGGTTCACGCCCCGTGCGGCACCGAACTCGAGCAAGGCTTTTGGTGCCGCCGCTGCGCGACCACGTTCGCGCCAGCGGCAGTGCGGGCGACCACGCGCCCCGCCTCAGCCAAGTAGCGGCAACGTCACCACCTGCATTGCGCCTGCACGCCAAAACGCTTCAGCACCAATGAGGCGGGACACCCGCGCAGGCTCACATAGAACCACTGGTTGATGCCCACGAAAGCTGTGAGCAATAAGAACCATGGGCTCACTGTCGCTGTGAGCAGCGCGCTGAGAAGCGACATAGTTCCGGCCATTGCAAACAGAATTCGTTCGAGCGGCCAGCGCGTCGGCACCGGTGCCGCCACACAGCACCAACTCAGCGACCACGCGGAACTCGCGCTCACAAAAGTCGCCTCCGATGAGCAAGACTCACGGGATGCCCCACATCGATCCAAACGAAGCAGCCCTCGAGGCGATGCGCCAAGCAGACCCATCACAGCCCATTGTGATGCTCAACCTGCTGCGGTTCCGCGAGCAAGCTCTCGACGGATTCGGGGTCGATGGCCTCACTGGACGCCAAGCCTTCCAGCGCTACGGCCAACTGAACGAAGCCGATAATGTTCGCTTTGGCAGCGAGCCGATCTGGCTCGGGCCGGCGCATCGCACGATCATTGGCGACGAGCAGTGGGACGTAGCCATCTTGGTTCATTACCCAACTCGCAAACACTTCATCGACAAGCTCGACGATCCGGACTACCGCGCAATTTCATTGGTACGCGCTGCGGCGCTCATCGATAGCCGGCTCATCGAACTCACTCAGCTGCTGCCAGCACCGTCTCCTTCGGTCGCTCACTGACATGAACGACAACCTTGAAGACAATCGTCCAGTGAGCCCGCGCAGTAGTTGGTTGATCGCGCTTGCAGTCGTCGGGTCGCTGTTGCTCCTCGTCGTCAGTTTCCTGCTGTTGCGCACCACGGCCGGAGTAGGCGGCGTAGCCACAGGGATTGTGCTCTCAATAGCAGCGACTCTTTTCTTCGCGCAGCGCGCCGGGCACTCATGGCACCGCCAGCTGTGGACTGCAGCTCGCACGATGACCATCGTGCTTCTCGTCTGGTCACTGGTGTCCTCCGGTCGGTACGTGCTGCATAACAACGGCGATACAACCGGCCAACGCATGACCTCATGGGGCCGCAACCACGGGCTTGGGTTCGTCATCGACCGACTCGAGACAGCCGTCTACAGCCAGCCGCCAGCGAAACAGCCCGCCAAAGATCTGGGGTTGGCGCTCCCCGCCGCTGCGGCCACGACTACCACCGAGACGGCCAGCTCTACGCCAAGCACGACTCACTCAGATTCGGCAGCAGCCGCTACGTCAACCACGATCCCAGCCGATCAGCCGCCCGCACCGCTCAAGACCTACTTCGCCCCAGCCTTGGCTGGTGAAGGCCAATGGCTTCCGGCCGCGTCCGCGGGTGGCCATGTGGCGATGTGGGCAACGAGCCTCAGGCCTCTGCAACAGTTCGGCGAGGTCGTGGCCTCGATGGTTGTCATCAAGCAGTCGTATGTGCGCGCAGCAATGTTCAATGGCAGCGAACTCCCCGGCGGCCAATGGACGCGCGGCAACAAGATTCCAAAGGCCTTGTACTCATCGCTCACCGGCGTGATGAACGGTGGCTTTCGACTCAGCCAGAGCTTTGGCGGCTACATGACCGAAGGCAAAGTGGTCCAAACGCTTATCGATGGCAGGGCCACCTTGGCCATCGACCACAGCGGCAAGATCAAAATCGGCGAATACGGCCGCGACCTCACCAACGACGGCACATGGGAGACGCTGCGTCAGAACCTGGTGCTGATGGTCGACGGCGGTCAATCAGGACTCGAACGCGCCAAGCGTGATCACATCTTCTGGGGCGCCGAGTATGGCGGCGTCATGTACGACAGTCGGTCTGCGATCTGCACGATTGGCGACGGATCGTTGGCCTACGTGATGGCCGACAAGGTCAACGCCGAGCAGATGGCCGGCCTCCTGATCAACGTTGGATGTGTCACGGCGATGCAGCTTGATGTCAACGGCGACTGGCCCAACTTCTTGCTCTACGAGCATGGCGTCGACGGGAAGCTCACCCCTCACCGCCTCGATAAGCGGATGTCCGGCAATCCGCAGCGTTATGTGAACGGCTCAACCAAGGAGTTCTTCGGCTTCTTCGATTCAGCGTTGGTGCCCGCAGGCAGCGTGCTCGACAAGTAAGTGGGCCGCAGCTGCGCGGCGTTACTTCTTGCGGCGACTCGCTACGAAGGCGCCACCGCCAACGACCACAACACCTGCGGCAATGAGGCCAACGATACGTCCGGTATTGCTTGAGCTGCTATCGCTTGACCCTGCGGTGGCGGTCAACACCGACACTGCGGTGCTGTCAGAGGTAGCCGACACCGTGCCGGGTGTCGACCCGGCCGAGGTGCTCACGGTGGTGTCCATTGGCGCTTCTGCGGCCGGGGTCAGGTCAGCCGATGTTGGCGGGCCAGCAGTGACCATGATTGATGGAGCTGCGAACTCAGCTTCGCTGCCATCGGCATTGGGAAGATCGATCCAGTTGTTCTGGCCCTTCACGCACGTTTGCACTACTGGGAAATAGATCGGCCCTGCCGCTGTCGGCGCAGTGAATGTGATCTCGAACCGCTCGGTATCTACGGTGGCTCCAAGCGAGCCGCCCGAGAAGGTGACGACACCATCTTTGGCTTCGCTCTTCCACCCTGCTTTGTCTACGGGGGTGGCGTCGGTGACCGATGCTGGCACTTTGAACGCAAGGCTCGTGGTGGGTGATCCATCGCAGCCATGGGCGGGGGCGAAGCCCACTGTGGCGCTCTTGTCGGCCTCGACAGCGATGGGATCCGCCTCAACGTGAGCGTACGAAACGCCTGACGCCATCAGGGTTACGGCAGTACAGGCAGCGAGCGCTGCGGACAAACGGAGGGCAATGCGGTTGTTGTGCATTCCTTTAGGTCGCCGTTGCTCAGCGAATAGTTCCCGGCGTTTCGAAATATCGAAGGAATCTTGCGAGGGTGCTGTTGTCGGGCGAACCAAAACGAGCTCGGCTACTACGCCAGGCCAAGTCCTGGTCCCTCGGCCAACGTCGGTTCCCATTTCGATGGCTCTACTCGAACCGCTTCAATGCGATCGAGCGGCCACGGAGGCATCGTCACACCCACTGCGCGAAGGCCACTCTCGAGGCTTCGGAACTGAAACATTGTGTCAACTGGGATCGACACGCACGTCCCGGGAGTCAGCTCGACCACCGACTCTGTGCCATCGGCCGAGGAGCGCCACATCTCGCCGCTGCCATCGATCACGTACCAAAGCTCTTCAACCGAAAGGTGTCGAACAGCGATCGACGTCTGATCCGGCTGGAGGGAGAATTCGGCCATGCTTCCGCCAGCGAGCGAAAGGAGCACGCGGACCTCGGCCCCATCGGGCGCCATGCCGTCGGGCTCAGCGGGCACTTGGAGCGTCTCGAAAACTTCGGCGTTCATGGATGACATACGCAAACTGTAGACATCATTTCGACGCACCCGATGCGGTGCTGCCGATGCGCTTGGCCGCGCGGTTGGCAACGGCTGGGCCAGCAAGCTGACGGATGAGGAGCAGTCCATCAAGCATCGCAATGGCAGCCTCGGCCTCGGCCCGACGGCGAGTTCGGGTACCCGTGAGCCGCTCGGCTGCCCAGTCGATCCAGGCGTCCACGAGATACGGCACGATCACATTGAACGGCTCACGACCGGCAGCGGCAAGCCCGCCCGCTTCGAAGAACAACGCGAACACCGGATCTGCCGCGGGCCGGGCAAGAACCGGCCAGGCTGCGCTCAGGAGCTCCAAGTGATCGGCAACCGGAGCAGAGAACACAGGAGCCAGCGTCGCCTGCAACTCGGCCCCGATGGCGCTCAGCACCTCACCGATGAGATCGTCCTTTGTCGGGAAGTAATAGACCACGATTCGATCGCTGATGCCGAGGTGTTTCGCAACTCGTCCGAACGTGAGCTGACTCAGCCCATCGCGGAATGCAACGGCGAGCGCTCCGGCGAGGATGTCGGCCTTGGTGTGCTTGTGACCCATTGGTCTTGATCGTAGTGATCACTGCGATTATGGTTTCGCAGTGATCACTACAAAATGAACCGGAGATCCCGATGACTAACTATTACGCCGGCAAAGCATGAGCATCTCCGCAGCCGCAGCAGCCGATCTGTTCCGTCACGAGCCAGACCGATTCATCGATGTGGGCACCGGCGAGGTCGCCTACCGCCGCGTCGGCAGCGGACCCGACGTGTTGTTCGTTCACGGTTGGCCCGTCAGCAGTGCCACCTTCCGCAGCCTGTTGCCACACTTGACCGACCATGTGACCTGCCACTTGATCGACCTTCCTGGAGCGGGCTCGAGCAGGTTCACAACTGACACGCCACTCACCATCGAGAACCACATCCACAGCGTGAGACGCGTGCTCGAAGTGCTCGATCTCAACAATGTCGCTGTAGTCGGTCATGACAGCGGTGGACTCATCGCCCGACACGCAGTGGCCGGCAGTCCACGACTGCGTGCGCTCGGATTGCTCGACACCGAACAGTCCACCGGCCTGAGTTGGAAGTTCAAATCGTTTATCGCCGGGCGGCGAATCCCGGGCTTTGGTGCAGGCCTCGGTTGGGTCGCCGGGCAACCACGACTCCGTCGCAATCGACTCGTGCTCGGCGACGCCTTCGTGGATCGTTCTTTGCTCGACGGCGAGTTCGATGAGTTCTTCCTGAAGCCGCTGAACCAGTCCCCCGCGCACCGCAACGCAGCGATTCAGTTACTCAAAAGCTTCGATTACCAACACGTGCGCGACCTGCGCGAAGTACACCGCCGCATCTCAGTTCCAGTGCAACTGGTGTGGGGCGAACATGATCGCTTCTTCCCCGTGAACTGGGCCCGCGAGATGCTCGCCGACTTCGCCGATGCGCGCCTCGCGGTCATCAAAGGCGCGGGCCTGTTCGCTCACGAAGAACGACCCGCCGAGGTGGCTCAAGCGCTGCTGCCGATCTTGACATCAACACGCTGAGGCCCACCGCTCGCAGCCGGCGCAGATCAGTACGGTGCGCTCGGCCGTGAAGCGCCCGGCAGAGCGATAACGACGATTCGCGTTTGGCGCGGCGTGTCGCCCCACGGCCGATCTGCGACCAGGCGACAACGGCGACCCACCACCTGCAACGTGTAGCGGCGCTCAGGGTCATCGGCCAACCACACGATGCCCTTGGCACGCACAACGCTTTCGTCCATGCCGGCGATCCAACTCTCCAGAGCATCACGTCGTATCGGCGCGTCGAAGATCCATGACCACGTCTCGTGATGAGCGTGCGACTCGTCGGCAAACGTGTCGACAGCCGGAAGGCGTGCGAGCGCCGAATCGGCATGCACACCGAGCAGCAATTGCACCGGCACCTGCGCCTCAACCGCGTCGAGGATCACAGCGTCAGGCGCCATCGTGCGCGCCCACTGTTGCAAGGCGTGGGCAGCGTCAGCGTCGACAAGATCGAGCTTGTTCAACACCAAGACCTCGGCCGCCCGCAGTTGGCGTTGCACGGTGCGACCAACAACGCGATCAGCAGAACGCCGACGAACCGTCTCGGCATCGGCCACAACCACCACGCCATCCAGCCGATACCCGGGCGTGAGCGCGTGATGCGAGATCGGGCCAGGGTCGGCCACACCGCTGGCCTCGATCACGAGGTACTCGGGTGGGTCGGGCTGATTACGAATAGCCGACATCGTCTCCATCAACGTTCCCGACAACCCGCAGCACACGCAACCATTTGCAAGGCCAATCATCGCGCCATCGTTCGACACGATCAGGTCTTGGTCGATGGCGATGGACCCGAAATCATTGACCAGCACTGTGGTGCGCCGACCTGTGCCCACACGAAGCAGATGATTGACCAGTGTGGTCTTGCCGGCTCCGAGGTAGCCGCCGATCACGGTGACAGCAATCGGAGCGCTATCGGTCACGGTTTGGGCGCCTCGTACACAACCCCGCCGACCACCGTTCCCCACACCGAGATATCGCGGATAGCCATTGGGTCCACATCGAGTGGCGAGTCATCCAGCACAGCAAAATCGGCAAGCTTTCCGGCCTCGATGGACCCAATCTCGTGGTCCATGTGCAACTGGAACGCGCCACCGATGGTGGCAGCATGCAACGCCTCGTATGGCGTGAGCTTCTCGTACTCGCCCAGCACTCGACCCTGCGGAGTGACCCGATTGACCGCGCACCACATCGTGTGCAGATGACCGATGGGAGTAACACCCGAGTCCGAGTGGAAGGAGAGCGCCACTCCGTTGCTGAGCGCAGTTCGGCAGGCCCACATACCCCGAGCCCGTTCGGGTCCCATGGTGAGTTCATAATGCTGGTCGCCCCAGTACCAAATGTGGTTCGTGAAGATGTTGGCGCACAACCCCAAACGTCCCATCCGCCGATACTGAGCAGCGGTAGTGGTTTGCGAGTGCTGCACCACATGGCGATGATCGAGCCATGCATCGGCGCGAAGAACTTCTTCGACTGCGTTGATGAATACTTCGACGGCTCCGTTGCCATTGCAATGCACATGCACGTTGAGCTTCTGTGCATGGAAGGCACGCAATGCGTCGACAAGATCCTCGGGGGTGTTGAGCAACAGCCCATGGTCGTCGCCTGTGTAATACCCAGGTGGCAGCATGACTGCGGTCCAACCTTGGATCGATCCATCGAGGACCAACTTGATGCCTTGGTTACGCAACTTGAGAGAGCTGTGGTTGTCGCGCAGATCTACGGCAGCCTTTGCTACGGCCGGATAGTCGGCGGTTGATCCGGGCATCGCTGGCACGTTGTACATCACCATTCGCGCCGGAAACTCATCGCTGTTGATGATCTGCTCCCATGGCTCGCGAGCATGAGGCATCAGCAAGAAAACGCCGACGAGTTCGGTCGAGGTGGTGACACCGGCGTTGCGACACATCTCGCCATGGATCATCACCACGCCCGGCCCACTGGCCTTCGCCATCAAGGTGCCCATTGCGTAGGTCGCAAGGCTCATCGCGGGCGCTTCTTGCAACTCACCGTTCGGCTCGCCATCGGGGTCGCGCCCCACGCCGGGGGTGACTGAATCGCGGGTAATTCCCTCGGCCGCGAGCAGCGCCGAGTTCACGGTGGCAAGGTGGCCGCTGGCATGACGGATGAAGATTGGCCGAGTGGCCGAAACCTCGTCGAGGAGCCGCTTGTCGAGACGCTCTTCGTTCGGGAAAAAGATGGGGTCGAATCCGTTGGCCAACAGCTGCTCACCCTCGGGCAGTTGTGCATCGATCGCGCGCAACTTCGCCACGAGCGCTTCGTAGCTTTGGATCGGCTCAGTGAGCGTGCCGTCGGCTAGCGGATAGGGGTAATACCCGAGATGTGGCACCATCGCCGCGAGTGCGTCCATGGTGTGACCATGCGCCTCAACGAAACCCGGCACGAGCACCTTGTCGGCGAATCGATCATCGACTTCGTGCTCGCCCCAACTCGCGCACTCCTCGAAACTGCCGACTGCGATGATCATGCCGTCGCGCACAGCTACTGCCGTGGCCTCCGGATTCGCAGGGTTCATCGTGACGATATTGCGCGCGGTGAAGATGGTGTTGCTCACAGTGCGATTGTAAACAGCCGTGCAATCGCCGAGGTTCGTCGGAGGACCAGCCTCGCGGCGCCGAAAACGAGAAAGTCCCGGCCAAACAGGCCGGGACATTCCATAGTGGCGGGG
>JBAXHD010000072.1:0-9744 GCA_037139095.1 Actinomycetota bacterium | reverse complement strand
CGTTGTGTTACGTCGATCGCTTCCCGAGCCGTCGGGGGGAACGCTTAGTCGATGCCTTCATTGCAAAACCGTTGGTATTGCAGGAATGCGACTTCGGCTGCCATCCGTGTCCGAGTGCGAGATCGAGATAATCGCTGGCGCGCGACACAACAGCGGCGGAGCCAACTGCTTGTACTGCGTGCATTGAGCGGTTCATCTCAAGAATCCTGATCGGGTTGGAATGGGCGGGAAGAGATCGTTTGTGGTTCGACAGTGTCGAACCGGTGCAAGGAAACCACACCTACGAAAGAAACGCAACTGATTTAACGCACACCGCGTCACTAGGGTCAGGGTCAATGAATCGCGGTGACGACGACGAGATGGTTCCACTTCCGGCTGCGGGCCGCGTGTTTGCGGCGACCAGACGCGTTCGCCTCGGCGACGCCTCGCCCGCTGGTCGCCTGCGTCTCGACGCTTGCGCTCGCTACTTACAAGATGTGGCCAACGACGATTCGCGTGATGCGGGTCTTCCCAACCCAACCGCTTGGGTAGCGCGGCGAACCGTGATGCGGGTGCAGCAGTTCCCCGAGTATCTCGACATGCTCACCTTGCGCACGTGGTGTAGCGGTCTGGGTTCGCGCTGGGCCGAGCGTCGGTACTCGGTTACCGGTCACGACCCAGTCACCAACGAACCAGCGGTGCACGCGTGCATTGAGGCCACCACGCTGTGGGTGCATGTCGATATGCAAACAATGAAGCCCATCGCGGTTCCCGCCGACTTCGCATCGCTGTATGGCGAGGCCGCTGGTGGCCGAACCATCAGTGCCCGGCTACATCTGCCAACGCGGCCGGGTGACATCGTTACTGACACCAGCGCGTGGCCGCTGCGGTTCACTGATTTCGATGTGCTCGGGCATGTAAACAACGCTGTGTATTGGTCGATGCTCGAAGAGCAGTTGGCGCGTCGTCGTGGCTTCAGAGCGCCGTTTACAGTGACGCTCGACCATCACGATGCCATCGATGTTGGTTCCGAGGTTCACGTTTCGGTGGCCGACACCGACGCCGGTTTCGATGTGTGGGTCACCACCGCCGACGGCAGCGTGGCCGCCGTTGCCCGCGCTATTCGGTAACTACGTACTCGAACACGCCGTTGGTCTCGAGGCGTTTCATCTGCCCGCCGAGACGAAGGTGCTCGAGGTGAGCAAAGGTTTCGCTATCGGCCATAGCGCCTTGTGCCCGCGGCGAGAACAGGTGGGTAGACATCTCCATCACGCTGGCTGGTCGGTCGAGTTCGATCGAGGTGGTACGCAACTTCTCGAGGCGGCCTTCGTGGTGATGCTTGATCTCTTGGGCGCGGCCGGCGAGATCGGCAAATGGGTTGCCGTGGGCTGGCAACGCGATCTTCACCTGGGGA
The DNA here is from genome assembly GCA_037139095.1 of Actinomycetota bacterium. GTDB lineage: Bacteria > Actinomycetota > Acidimicrobiia > Acidimicrobiales > Ilumatobacteraceae > WLMZ01. The sequence goes on along the minus strand of JBAXHD010000072.1, from coordinate 8,351 downwards.
CCGTAGGCGGCCACCTTGTCGAGCGAGTGGAAGAAGGCGCCAAGCGGATCTCGGGTGGTGCCCATACCGCCAATGTGCGGCGTGATGGTTGGCAGCACATGGTCGCCGCACAACATGCAACCCTCGATGGGGTCGAACAGACAGAGGTGATCGTCGGTATGGCCAGGCGTGTGCACGGCGATCCAGTCGCGGCGGGCGAGACGAATGGTGTTGGCTTCGTCGAGGCGCACGGTTGGTATCGGCATTTTGCGCATGCGTGGAAAGGCGCGCGCGGCGCGAAACCACAGGCGGCGTTTGAGCGGGATCTCTGCACCGGGACCACCCCATGGCGTGGTTTCCCAAGGGAAGCGGCGCACGTGCTCGAAGGGTTCGTCGGGCGGCAACTCGGATTCGTCGACGGCCATGTCTTCAACATCGACATCGGGTGGCTCGGTGGGGTCCCACATCAAGCGGAACTTGCGATGTGTCACGATGTCGGCGCCGGATTGATCGCGTAGCCAGCCGGCGCCACCAAAGTGATCGGGATGGCTATGGGTGACAACAACGGTGTGCACGGCCCGCAGCGGGAAGCCCGCTGCTTTGAGTCGTGCCTCAAGCGCAACGTATGAGTCTTTGTTCGGCATGCCTGGATCTACGACAGCCACGCCGCGCTCGTCTTCGAGCAGATAGCAATTGACGTGTCCGAGGCCGGGCAATGAGATGGGGAGTTGGCTGCGCAAGACGCCGGGGGCCAGCTCAACAATTTCGTCGGAAGCGGGCTCCTGCTCTTGTTTGCGAGGACGCGCTGCCTGTTCGGTCATGCCCTGCACGGTACAGCCGCTTCGCTTTCGAGAGCGAGTGCTGTCAGGCCTTCGCGTCGGAGTTGGCGGCAATGAACACCCGTTCGCGGTAGAACTGCAGCTCGGCGATGCTGGCCCGAATGTCGTCGAGCGCGCGGTGGCTGCCGGGCTTGCGGGGCAGATCGTTCTTGATCTGCGGATACCAGCGGCGGGTGAGTTCTTTGATGCTCGACACATCGATGCTGCGGTAGTGCAACCAGTTTTCGATGTCGGGCAGGTAGGCCGTAAGAAAGCGGCGATCCATGCCGATTGAGTTGCCACACAACGGAACCGTGGAGGCCGCGGGAACGTGCTCTTTGATGAATGCGAGGGTTGCCGCGCCGGCCTCTTCGAGGGTGACAGCGCTGGCTCGAATTTCGGTGAGTAGACCGCTGCGTGTGTGCATGTCGACCACCACAGGATCCATGTTCGCGAGGGCATCTTCGCTTTGGTGGATGACCAGATCGGGGCCTTCGGCGATGATGTTGAGCTCATCGTCGGTGACGATTGTTGCAATTTCAACAATTACGTCTCGGGTCGCATCGAGGCCGGTCATTTCGAGGTCCATCCACACGAGCATCGCCACAGGCTACCGACGGTATGGCCGTGGGCGGCGGGCCTGTTCGGTAGCGAAGTAGCCTGTCGGCGATGTCTGACACCCTCGCCTTGATCAACCCGGCAACCGAAGCGCTGATCCTGAATCAGCCACTAGCAACAGCCGCCGACGCCGACGCAGCCATCTCGCGAGCGGCAGCCGCATTGCCTTCATGGCGGGCAATGGCCCCCATCGATCGCATCAAGATCATGCGGCGATTCGCCGACACGGTTGCCCTGCATGCCGACGAGTTGGGTCGCCTCGACACCATGAATATGGGCATGCCTATTGGCAACAGCGTGTGGTGCGCCAACACCGCGGCCGAGGTGTTGCACTACTACGCCGGCTGCATCGACAAGCACACGGGTTCCACCATTCCGGTGGCTGGCGGAGTCACCATGACCTTCCACGAGCCGCTTGGTGTGGTTGGCGTGATCACGCCGTGGAACTTCCCGATCCTCACCGCAGCTTGGAAGATTGGGCCAGCGTTGGCCTGCGGCAACACCGTGGTGATCAAGCCCTCTGAGCTCACGCCGTTGAGCACCATTCGCCTTGGCGAGCTGGCGCTCGAGGCCGGGCTTCCCGAGGGTGTGCTCAATGTGGTTGTTGGCACCGGCCCAGAGGTTGGTTGGCGCTTTGTCGAGAACCCCACGGTTCGCAAAGTTGGCTTCACCGGAAGCACCGCGGTGGGCAAGCGCATCATGGCGGGCTGCGCCGATCAGGTGAAGCGCGTCACGCTCGAGTTGGGTGGCAAGAGCGCCAACATCGTGTTCGCCGACGCCGATCTTGAGGCTGCCGCTGCGTCGGCCCCAGGCGCAGTGTTCGACAACTCGGGCCAAGATTGTTGCTCGCGCAGCCGCGTGCTGGTGCAGCGTGAGGCATATGACCGATTCGTCGAGTTGTTCATCGCCGCGTCGCAAGGGTTCTCGGTGGGCGATCCGTTGTCGGCCGACACAGCAATGGGCCCGTTGGTCACCAGCGCTCACAAGGCCAAGGTGCAAGGTTTTCTCACCGATGCCAATGTGCTCTGGACTGGCTCGGCTCCCGCAGGCCCCGGCTATTGGATGCCGTGTCACGTAGTGGCGTCGGGGCCCGAGGCCCGCATCGCACGCGACGAAATTTTCGGACCTGTGGCCGTGGTCATTCCGTTCGACACTGAGGCCGATGCAATCGCGATGGCCAACGACAGCGTGTACGGCTTGTCGGGATCGGTGTGGACTCGCGATGCGAACCGAGCCATGCGTTTGGCGCGGGGTATCGACACGGGCACGTTGTCGATCAACAGCAATTCGTCGGTTCGCTTCAGCACCCCATTTGGTGGCTTCAAACAGAGCGGCCTCGGACGCGAGCTCTCGATGGAAGCGCTCAACCATTACAGCGAGCTCAAGACCGTGTTCTGGGCCAGCTAATGCTGTTACTCGTGCTGTTCATCGTGGTGCCGATTGCCGAGCTGTATGTGTTCGTGCAGGTGAGCACCGCCATCGGATTCTTCAACTCGCTCGGGCTCATTGTGGCCATTGCTGTTGTTGGTGCGTGGCTGGTGAAGCGCGAGGGCCTCAAAGTGTGGCGACGCTTTGCGCAGCAGGTGCAGGCCGGCCAGATTCCATCACGTGAGATCGCCGATGGAGTGTGCCTGTTAGCTGCCGGAGCGCTGATGCTCACCCCCGGCTTTCTCACCGACACGGTTGGCATTTTGTTGCTCTTGCCGCCTACGCGCGCCATTGCGCGCACGTGGCTGATGAAGCGGCAGGGTCTTGGCGGGTTCGGCCGCGGCCGCGTGATCAAGGCCACCTATGGTGGACGAATGACCGACGTAACCGACGTAACCGATGTAACCGATGTAACCGAGATTCGCGGCGAGCTCGACAAATGAGCGACGTGGTCGATCACTCGCTGGTGCCAATTCGCCCAGCAGCCACGGTGATGTTGGTTCGCGACACCGCCGAACAAGATGGCATCGAAGTCTTCATGTTGCGGCGCACGCTGCAGGCCGCGTTTGCTGGCGGGATGTATGTGTTTCCAGGTGGCCGCCTCGACGATGTCGACCACGGTCCAGCAATGGAGGCGATGTGCGACGATCTCAGCGATCTGCGGGCCAGCGAACTGCTGCAGATCGAGCAGGGCGGTCTGGCCTATTGGGTTGCCGCAATTCGCGAATGCTTCGAGGAAGCGGGCGTGCTCCTGGCTCGGTCGGCACACACCGGGCACGAGATTCGTTTCGATGAGGCCGATGTCATCGATCGCTTTTCTGCGGCGCGACACCTGGTGCACGATGGCAGCCTCGACCTCATCGAACTATGCGAGCGCGAAGGTTTGCGGTTGATGACCGATGCCATTTTCTATACAGCGCACTGGGTCACTCCCATGGGCGAAACGCGCCGCTTCGATACCCGCTTCTTCTTGGCTCGCGCGCCACACGCGCAAGAGCCGCTGCACGACGACAGCGAGACCATCGCCAGCCTCTGGGTTCGCCCATCAGTTGCGCTCGAGCGCGAGCGCGCAGGCGAGTTGATGATGTTGCCGCCAACGATTGCCTGCTTGAAGTTTCTTGAACCCCACGCGCAAGCCGATCATGCGCTAGCCGCTGCCGCTGCCGTTGGTGTGCCGCCGCGCATCTTGCCCAAAGTTCGGTCGAATGAACCGGGTCGGCCAATACAGGTAGTGCTGCCGGGCGAAGCCGGCTACGACGACCTGCCCTAGCGCTGGTGTCAGGCTTTGTCGAACGCCGCTGCAACCGCAGCCAGCATGCGAGCCGAACAGCCCGACATGTTGATGGGTGGAGCGATGTCGCTAATGATCTGCTGAGCAATCGAGCGGAACACCACGGCCGCAGCGCCGCCATCTGGCGACAACGACACCGGCACGCCAGCGTCGCCGCCAGCGCCTACGGCAGGCTCAAGTGGCACTTGGCCCAAGAGCGGTACGCCGATTTCGTCGGCAAGCGCCTGACCGCCACCTGCGCCGAACAGTGCATACGACTCGCCGTGGTCGCACGTAAACGAGCTCATGTTTTCGATAACGCCAGCCACTCGCAAGAAGCTGCGTCGAGCCATATCGGCGGCTCGGCTCGCTACCTTTTGCGCCGCCAGCGCTGGCGTGGTGACGATGATGAGATCGGTGCGCGGCAACATGCGGGCCAGACCCATCTGCACGTCGCCGGTGCCAGGTGGCATGTCGATGATGAGGTAATCCATGTCGCCCCACGCCACGTCGCGCAGAAACTGCTCGACAGCCTTGGTGAGCATGAGTCCACGCCACATCAGCGCTGTGTCTTCGTTGACTAAGAATCCGGTGCTCACGACCCTGAGTTCGCCAGCGCCAACCTTGACGACGTTGGGGATGATCTTGGGGCGATCAGATCCTTCGACAGCTTGCGCCTCGAGCCGATCGGTGATGCCCAACAAGCGAGGCACTGAGAAGCCCCAGATATCGGCATCGAGCACGCCAACAATAAAACCTTGGGCAGCGAGTGCGGCGGCCACATTGACAGTGACCGAGCTTTTGCCAACCCCACCCTTACCGCTAGCGATAGCAAGGATGCGACACGACTGTGACACCTCGGTGTCGGGGGCGTTTTCGCGGGCTGCCCAGCGTGCCTTGAGCATGACCTCGCTGCGCTCGTCGCTGTTCATCTCGCCCCACTCGATGCGCACGTTGCGCACCTGAGGATGCAGTGCCACGCGCGACTCGACATCTTTTTTGATCTGGGAGCGCAGCGGGCAGCCGCCAATGGTGAGCTTGACCCACACCGTGACATCGACCCCACCGGTTGAATCGGCGGGCGAGATCACGACATCGGGAACCATGCCCAAGGTGACGATGTCGGCTCCGAGTTCGGGATCGACGACAGCGCGCAGCAACCCGAAGATGTCATCACGAGTAGGCACCTCGGGGGTGGTTGCGGGCATACGAAAACTTACCGGATTGCCCTTGATATTCGCCGGTGAACGCAAAAGCCGATATCGTCTGCTGAACCGTCGCTCCGAGGAGGATCTCATGATCACGTTGACCGAAACTGCAGCCAGCAAAGTAAAAGAACTTCTGGCAGCCGAAGGCGCCACCGATTTGGCATTGCGTGTTGCTGTGCGCCCCGGTGGCTGCAGCGGCTTCTCGTACGAGATGTTCTTCGACGGCGACATTGCTCCCGACGATGAGCAGGCCGAGTTTGGCGAGGGTGTCCGCGTTCTGGTCGATCCAGCATCAGCACAGTTGTTGCTTGGCGCATCGCTCGATTACAAAGACGGCCTCAATCAGGCCGGGTTCAACATCACGAACCCAAATGCTTCACGCAGCTGCGGCTGTGGTCAGAGCTTCAGCTGAGGCCTGCGCCTCGCTGTTGAGTTACCCCACCAGTGTGTTGAGCACTTCGTCAAGTTCGTCCTGATTCCATAGGGCGTCGAGTCGCGAAACGATCTTGCCCCGGGCGTCTGCCATCCACACCACGGGCTCATAGGTCAGGTGGTATGCATCTACCGCCGGAGCCGACACCGTGGCCGAGTCATCGGTGTATACGTCGGCATGCACAATGGCGATCTTGTCGCCCAGGCGCTTGCCAGCGTTGATCAACGCCTCAAGGCCGGGAGCGCAGGTGCCGAACTGGCAATGGGCTGGGGTGCCCACCATGTACACAACCGGCTTACCCGAGGCCAACGCCTCGGTGAGGGTGATCGCGTGAAACGGGCAGGGGCCGCCGGTGAGTCGGGTGCAGATGGGGTTCACACCGCGGGGATTATCGGTGGTGGGCGTGTCGAACGGCGGCAACTGCTGACCTACGTACGGCACCAACACCGTTGCCGGATCGTTGATCTGGATGGCGCCACCCTTGGGCGTGCCGCCATCGATGATGAGTGCGTAGACACCCACCTCGTCGAGTTGAGCGTGGAAATCCCAGTACGACAGCGCCTCGGTGACCTTGCGGCGCTTGGCCGACAAGGCTGGGATCACGGTCTTGCCGGTATCGATGTTGATGATCTTGGCATTGATGACCGCAGGGCCATCGGACAACAGCGCCTGCTTGCTCGCCAGCGAGATGGGCAGTCGAACGAAACCCGGCACGAGCACTTCCTGGTTAAAGCGCTGAGCGACGTCGAATCCATTCTCAGATGTCTTGATGTCGACAGCGCCGTTGCCCGGGTTCGAGCCGTTGGTCGTGTAAGACTTTGAGCTGTCACTACAGGCAGCGAGTACCAATGCACTTGAAGCAAGTAGAAACCGGCGGCGATCGAGAGGTTGCACCGAACGAACACTACCGAGTCGTGCTCACCTCAACGGCGCGTCAGAAATTCAACTCCATATGAAACGACGAGACCGCCAACCACAACAAGCACCACGACGCGGCCGCGTCGTGATTGCTGTCGTTGTCACGCTTGCAGTCGGTTTTGCCGCCGGCGCAGTCTGGGCGATTCCGGTGATTCAGCGTGACCTTGTCGGCAAGGCGGCCGATCGAATCGCGGCAGTCGGTGTGTCTGGCGTGACGGTCTCGTTCTCTGGCCAAGACGCCACCGTTGCCTGTCTATCGCCGCTGAAAGACCTGACCGCCGTGAAGACCGCGGTGCTTGATATCAAAGGCGTTCGCAGTGTTGGCTTTAGCGATGGATGCGCGGCCACCACAACCAACCCGACCGACAGCACCACTGCGGGCACCGGCGCCGGTGCAAACGGAGCGGCCGACTCAGCCGTAACGGCTACCCCCGTAGTGAAGCTCGCGACCAACGGCAAGGTCACTCTGTCTGGTCAGGTCGATACGGCCGCGCAAAGCGACGCCCTCGCCGCGGCTGTCATCACAGCCTTTTCTGCAGCAAATGTCACCGTTGAGCTCACCACAAACTCACAAACCGGACCTCAAAGTGATGCGCTAGTCGATCAGTTACTCACACTCGTGCGCGTGCTCGCAGGTCGTTTCAAATCGGGAACCACCGGCGTTGCGGGCGGCAAGCTGTTCATCGATGGCATCGCCAACGATTCCACGGCGCTCGCTGCACTTACCATCGCGGCCAAGAACGCGGGCATGAACAAAGCCGACATTGTGTTGAGTTTGGACTCCGCCGCCATCGTCAGCGCGATCAAGGTCACGGTGACATTCGCCGACAACAAGATGAACTTGACCGGAAGCGTTGGCACTCGCTCGCAGAAGCTTTCGTTGATTACTGCTGCCGACGATGCCCTGAGCGTTCGTGATGTCAGCGAATCGGTCACTCTGCACGACGAACCAACAGCCGTAGCCGACGCTGACCAGATGGTGATTGAAGACCTTGAGGTTCTGATTCGGGCGATGCCGGCCAACCTGCTGAGCGGTGAGGTCGGCTACGACGGCACCACGATGCGGGCCAAGGGTGTGTATCTCGATGAGACGGCGAAGTCGGCGTTCGAAGCGGTGGCCAAAGGCGTCGGTGTCACGCCGACCCTTACCCCGCGTCCCGATGTGGGCCAGCCGGAAGCAGCGAGTATGCAACAGCAACTCAACGACTACGTGGCAGCAAATCCCTTCTTGTTCATCAGCAACAAGCCCGACTTGCTCCCCGGCAGCGCAGCGCTTCTCGATCGCGTTGCCGAGATCGTGAAAGAGTTCAAGGGCACCTTTATCGAGGTGCAAGGTCATACCGATAACGAAGGCGATGCCATTCGTAACCTCAATCTCAGTCAGGCTCGAGCAGATGTCATCGTGTACGAACTGGTCAAGCGCGGAATACCGCCTGAGCAGTTGTTCGCGAGGGGCTATGGCGAGACCAGGCCCAAGGTTCCGAACGACACCGCTGCCAACCGAGCAATCAACCGTCGGGTCGAGTTCATTGTCACCACAGGCTGACCGGCTCGGCTATCAACAATCGACCATGAACAATCGCTGATGAACAGTCGCCGATTCAATGAAAGGAACACAACGACATGCTGTACACGCTCGGAATAGTTTTCGTGTGGTTCGTGCTCGCATTCGTGTTGGG
>JBAXHD010000071.1:0-10004 GCA_037139095.1 Actinomycetota bacterium | reverse complement strand
GGGTGAACCGCAGGCAGGTTGTTCCAGTGCCGCACCACGACCTCACGGCCACGAGTGGCCTTGATCACTGGGCCAGGCACCGAACCGCCATAGGAGAACAGCATTGTTTTGAAGCCGGGCAAAATCTCGCCCGAGACCATCTTCGACTCAATGTGGTAATAGTCGGTGGTACCCGTAGTACGCACCGGAACCGCGAACGGCGCACGGGCAAACGGCACCGTAAACGGCTTCGGCAACTTCGACGTTGGCATCCGATTCGCGAACGCGCTCTGCCCCGACGCCACTCGAGTCAGCGGCAACGACAACGCCGCACCCGCAAACACACCGGTCTTCAGCAAATCCCTACGACTCAGCGCCATAGCAGGGGCCTTCCAACTGAATAAGCGGGGGCCCGAGGCTCATATTGTGCCACTTAGCGTGCCATGTCAAGCGAATGTTTCGACCGAAGCGGTGTCGAGTCTCGTCGAACGAGGTCTAGCGGGCGAGCGGCTTGTACTTGATTCGGTGCGGCTGGTCGGCGGCCGAACCGGCCGCACCCAACGGGCGCGACCGGCTCTTTGTGATGCCACACCAACGGGCAGTTGCCCGCAAGAGTTACTTGATTTCGACGCCTGAATCGGCCAGAGCATCATGTCCTCGCCCGGGGCCGCGCGATGACAGCCCTTATCACGTCCCGCCGATGAGTAGGCGGTGGGCGTGCTCGACTTCTGCGGTGCCGCTGGCGGTGTAGAGGTCGGTGACGCCTTTGAGGCTGTGACGCAACCACTTTTTCGCAACGGCATGCCCACAGGCGCGTTCGATGAATGTTGCCGACGTTTTGCGTAGGTCATGGGGGCGGCCGTGGAACTCGTCGAGCCACGCCAGATCGTTACGTAGGCGACCCCACAGCGTGTCGAAGCGTCGCACGGTCAGCGGTCGTGGCTGCGGGTCAGGGCTGGTTGCGCTGGGCAGCCGCTTTTTGTAATAGAACACCGCGGCGTCGGTACGTAACGTCACTTGTTTCGTGACGATGTGTTCCATTGTGATCTCGTCGATGCTGAGCCCAAGCGGGTTCGCGACAATGATGTCGCCGCGCTCCAACGCGTGTGACAGCAGCGCGATCATCAACGCTGGCGACACGGGTTGTTCGTCGACTTTGCCGTTTTTTTCGCTGAGGCGAACCTTCATTGAGTTGACCAGCAGATCCCCAACACGCAACCCGATCGGGCCGCCGCGACGTGAGCCGGTTTCGAGCAAGAACCATACGAGGAACATGTCGAGTTCGGTGTCGTCACCACCGCAGGTGAACAACGCTTGCCAGAGTTGCTCGAGTTGTTCGTCGCTGTATGAGCGTGCAACAACATCGGGACGTGCTTTGACTGCCAGCGTCAATCCGAGGTTACGGGTGACACCTGGGACCTCGTTGTCGATGGCAAGTGTGTACACGCAACTCATTGCTGCACGGAACAGTTCGAGGGCGCTGCGACCATCGTGGCGATATGTCGCCTTTCCCCCTTTGGCACGCGCACGGTTGCGTTGCTTGGTGCGCTTTTGGGCTCGCACCTGCGCCCAGTTCGCCATCTTTGCAAGGTCAGTTTTTTTGACGTTACGCAACTCCATGTCACCTAAGCCTGCGCAGTGCTCAAGACATGACGTGGCATGCACTTCGCCGCTGGTGAGGTCCTTGACAGTGCATGAGCACGATCCGGCGACAACACATTGACATGGTTGCCACAGTGAGTTCCCGGCAAAGGAATCGAGACATGTGTCGCAAAAGCAGGCGCACAGATCGGCGTAGCCGTTCATGAACAAACGCAGATACGACGCCCATGTTGTGCGCTGACCTTTCGACAACGAATCCATCACAGAGTTGTTCACAAAGTCGTTGACGCTCACTGACGGTGTTACCCCACCGGTGTTGCCTGAGTTCATCAATGCAAGCAATTCGGCTGGGTCGACGCCGAGTGCTTGCATCAAGGTGAGCAATGCTTGGGTGTTGTCGGAAGTGCTCATGCGCTCGCTGCTTTCTTGAGATGTGTGATGTTGGGTTTGTTGTCGGCGAACAGTTCGCCAAGGGTGTCGATTGCTGCGATTCCTTCGAGCAGCAGCGATGTCGGTGCAATGGTGATGATTCCGTCGCCACCTGACACGACTAACACGGTGTCGTTCGCGTTGACGCCGAGGAAGTTGCGTAACCCGCCAGGGACCAGCATTCTTTTGTCTTCAAGCACATGCGCCGTTCGGGTGTGCGCAATCGGTTTAGCTGTTTGGCTCAGGGCTGGGCGCAGATGCAACCGACCAGGGGTAGACACATCGGCTTCAAGCACGATTCCAAGATCCCAACCGGCGTGTGCGATCAGGTCTTCGCATCGCAGTCGGCCGCAATCGAGTTTGCGAGTAACGACAATCGCAGTGCTGGTTGCACGCACAGGGCGCACAAGCGAACGCAGCGGCGACAGCCGTGTTGGTGTGGTCGAGTCTGGCTCAACGGGGATTGACCCCACGGGACGAGACGGGATGGAGCCGGCAGCATGAAGGTGTCCGGCATGGGTGGTTCGTGGTGGCTGATGTTTTGGCACCATCGTCACAGTTCGAAGCCGACCCTGTTGCGCACGCGCCAACACAACATTGTTTTCAGTGAGTTCTGGCGGGTCCGCCTCGACGCTTGTTCGACCTAGTGGACGAATCGAAGCGGCCACGAACGGTGTGCCAAGAGCACCTTGTGGTGCATGCCCTGAACCGGGCGAAGTACCGGTGCCGGTCCCCAGAATCTGGGAACCCGCCCGATGCTTTGTGTCGAAGGGGGGACTTGAACCCCCACGGGATTTCTCCCACTAGCACCTCAAGCTAGCGCGTATACCTATTCCGCCACTTCGACGTGTTGGAGACTTTGACGATAGCGCAGCGTTAGCGGCGTACCAACAAGAAGCCGAGCGCCACGACTGTGAAGATCCAGACCAACATCAGCACCGTGGTGATGCGGGTGAGGTTGCGCTCGGCAGAGGTAGAACCAAGTGCAGCACCGCCGCCGCCACCGAACATGTCGGACAGACCACCACCGCGACCGCTGTGCATGAGAATGCCGGCAATCATGCCGAACATTGCCAAAACGTTGATACCGATGGTCACATACAAGACGAAGTCGCGCACGGTTCGCAATGCTAGCGCGCCGAAGTCTTATCGGTTGATTGTTGGCGCTGCGACCTGAACTACTTCGGCGAAATGGCAGGCCACCTGATGACCTTGGCCGCGCTCGATCAGCGCAGGTTCTTCTGTTGCGCAGATCGCTTCGGCCAACGGACAGCGGGTGCGGAATCGACAACCGCTCGGTGGATTGATGGCCGACGGCACATCGCCCTGCAGCACCGTGCGCACTCGGGCCCGCTCTTGTTTGGGATCGGGGATGGGCACCGCCGACAACAACGCTTGGGTATAGGGATGCGACGGCGACTGAAACAGTTCGTCGCGGGTGCCGATCTCAACGATCTTGCCGAGGTACATCACCGCAACACGATCAGAGATATGCCGCACCACCGAGAGGTCGTGAGCAACAAACAGATACGAAATCCCGAGACGCTGCTGCAGATCGTCGAGCAGGTTGACCACGCCAGCTTGCACCGACACATCGAGTGCTGAAACAGGCTCGTCGAGAACAATCAACTTCGGATCGAGCGCCAGAGCGCGAGCAATGCCAATGCGCTGACGCTGGCCGCCGGAGAATTCGTGCGGATAGCGATTGCCATGCTCAGGGTTGAGGCCCACTTCGCGCAGCAGATCGGCGACGCGCTCGCGAGCCGCAGTAGCGGTAGAGCCATGAATCTTGAGCGGCTCGGCAATGGTTTCGTTCACCTGCATACGCGGGTTCAGCGATGCGAACGGATCTTGGAAGACCATTCCGAGGTTGGCGCGATACGGCCGCATGGCGCGATTCGACAGGCCCACAAGCTCTTGCCCGTCGAAGACCACCGAGCCCGAAGTAGGTCGCTGCAACTGCAGCACAGCGCGGCCTGCGGTGGACTTGCCGCAACCGGATTCGCCGACCAAGCCAAGTGTCTCGCCGCGCGCAATATCGAAGCTGATGCTCGACACGGCCTGAACCTGTCCGATCGTGCGCCGCACAATGCCGCCGCCGCGAACGGGAAAGGTCTTGACGAGGTCGCGAACTGACAACAACGGCGCTGGCGAAGGTGTGCCGACAGAGGATGTGTCGAGGGCACTCACTTGACAACCCCTTCGAACAGCCGCAGCGGCTCGAGCATTTCGTTGAGTTCGTTCACGTGATGGCACCGAGACAGATGACCATCGCTCACGGGGACCAATTGCGCTTCGGTGGTCTCGCACAACGACGAGGCAAGTGGACAGCGAGGCACGAACGGACACCCCGCAGGCAGGTTGATCAAACTTGGCGGCGCACCAGTGATGGGCTTCAATCGTTCGAGCGTGCCGGCGTGTGCGGGCAATGACCCCAACAGGCCAATGCTGTACGGCATGCGCGGCGCGTAGAACACATCGTCGGCTGTTCCCGACTCGACAACTTGGCCGGCATACATCACCTGCATGCGATCGACCATGCCAGCGACCACGCCGAGGTCGTGAGTGATGAGCACAATCGCATGATCGAGTTGGTCTTGCAGACCCATCAACATCTCAAGGATCTGCGCCTGCACGGTTACGTCGAGCGCCGTGGTGGGCTCGTCGGCGATGAGCACGTCGGGACTGTTCGCGATGGCCATTGCGATCATCGCTCGCTGACGCATGCCTCCAGAGAACTCGTGCGGATACGAATCGACACGGGTTGCTGCCTGAGGAATCTGCACCATGTCGAGCAGCTCGATAGCGCGGGCCCGGGCTTGCTTACGGGTCATTGTCTGGTGCACTCGCACCGCCTCTGCCAGTTGCGAGCCGACCTTATAGACCGGGTTGAGCGCGGTCATTGGGTCTTGGAAGACCATCGCAATCTTGTTGCCGCGGTATGCGCGCATGTCGCGAGGCTTGAGACCCACCAACTCTTCTCCACGAAATTTGATCGAGCCAGTGACCCGCGCCGTACTGGGCAGCAGACCCATGATGGCCATTGCGGTCACCGACTTGCCGCAACCGCTCTCTCCAACGATGCCGAGTATCTCGTGCCGCCCAACCTCGAACGACACGCCGCGAACCGCTTTCACGACGCCGTCGTCGGTTGGGAACTCGACGCTGAGATCGGTGACCTTCAGAAGTGGCTCGGTGCCGCTCATGCGCGCACTCGATTCTGCTTGGGATCGAACGCATCGCGCAGACCGTCGCCGATGAAGTTGATCGTGAGCGAGATCAGGCACAGCATGAGCACTGGCCACCAGAACTCATTGGGATACGTGGTGGCCTTGCTCTTGCCCACTTCGATGATCTTGCCGAGCGATGTGTCGGGCGGCTTCACGCCGAGACCCAAGAACGACAGCGCTGCCTCGGCGAGCACTGCCCCACCAACGGCCAGCGTGGCGTTCACGATGATGGGCCCCAAGGTGTTGGGCAAGATGTGTCGAAAGATAATGCGTGGCGCCGAAGCGCCAACCGAACGAGCCGCCTCAACGAACTCTTTCTCACGCAGCGACAAGAACTCGCCACGAATCACGCGGGCAATACCCATCCATCCGAAGAAGGCAAGGAATAGCGCCAGCCACAGCCACGTAGAGCCCTTCACGTTGCGCTGAAGGGCCGCCACTGCAGCGAGATACGGAATGACCAGCATCAAGTCGGTAAAGCGCATCAGTACGGCGTCGGTGAAGCCGCGGAAATAGCCAGCAATTGCCCCGACCACTACGCCCAGGCCAACACTGACCACGGTAACGACAATGGCAATGCGGATTGAGTATTGCGTGCCGCGCATGACCTGGGCGAACACGTCGTACCCCTTGCTGATACCAAACGGATGCTCCCATGAGGGACGGATCCAATCGGCGTTGGCACCGACGGGCTTCTTGAGCACCTGGTCGAACCGATACTTCCAAAACCACGGCCCAACAAAAGCGAAAAGCATCAGCAACACGAACACCACCAAGCTCACCATCGCTGGGCGGTGACGGCTGAAGCGGTGAACTGTGGTCTTCCATTGGCTGCGCTGCTCAACGGTGAACTCGCGCTCGACCGGCGCCAACGGTGCAGGCGCGCTGGAAAGGGGTGACGAAGCGTCGTCGGGAGGAAGCTGCATATCAGTCAAGGCGGATCCTCGGATCAAGGAAGGCGTAGGCGAAGTCGGCCACAAGGTTGAACACAATGACGGCAACGGCCGTCACGAAAAACCAACACAGCAAGAGGTTGGGATCGATCTTGTTGATCGACTCGACCAGCACGCGGCCCATGCCATGCCACTCAAAAATCGTCTCAGTCAAGATGGCTCCACCAATCAGCGCACCAAAATCGAGCGAGACGATGGTGGCGATTGTGGTGAGCGCATTTCGAAACGCGTGCTTCATAATGACGCGTCGTTCGCTCAGGCCTTTCGCCCGGGCAGTTCTGACGTAATCGGCATTCAATGTCTCGAGCATCGCAGCGCGCGAGAAGCGGGCGTACCCAGCGAAGCTGATGAGCACCAAGGTGAGCATCGGCAAGAACGCATGGCTCAAGAAGTCGGTGACGCTGGGAATGAACCCACAGTTGTACGGCTTGCTCGCGGTGCAGAAGTTTGCGGTGCCTTCGCCGATTGTTTTAATCAGCGGATCGTCGGCCCTGCCGATCCAGCGGTTAAAGCGGATCGCGAGCACATACTTCAGGAACGAGCCAACGGCGAGCACCGGCAGCGAATAGAGCAGGAACGCGCCAGTGGTGGCTCCGTGATCAAACCAGGAGTACTGCTTGACTGCAGAGATCACCCCAATCAAGACGCCGAGCAGTACCGAGACGATCTCGGCGAAGAGCACGAGACGGAGAGTGACACCAATGGCTCGACTGACCTCGCCCCACACGGGCCTGTTCTTGATGGTCTTGCCGAAGTCGCCGTGCACGGCTTTACCGAGCCAAGCGACGTAGCGCTCAACGACTGGCTTATCGAGGCCCAGCTCATGCTCACGCAACGCAATAGTTGCCTTGGGCACGTTGGGCTTGGTGCGCAGATCTTCGATGGGGTCACCGGTATTCACCACAAGAATGAACGCCACGATCGAGGCGAGTAACAGCAGCGGGAGGGAAACGAGAACCCGTCGGATGACGAAGGAGAGCACCCATCTGCCTTTCAGAGAACAATACGAAGGTTTGGTTGACGACGGTAACAGAGAGCGGGGTGCCGGATTGCTCCGACGCCCCGCTCTCAACATTCGTACTTGAAAAGCGCTAGCGGATTACTTCAACGTCCAAGTATTGGCATTCCAAGTCAGCCCTGAAGGGCCGTTGAATACCGGGCCGGTCAAATTCTCGGACCACGCTGGCATATCTGGCAACTGGAACAAAGGAATGGTCCAAACATCGTCGAGAATTCCGGCATCAACCGACTTCATCAACTCAAGGCGCTTGGCCTCATCGAGTTCGCCATTAGCGGCGTGATA
Organism: Actinomycetota bacterium; assembly: GCA_037139095.1. Lineage (GTDB taxonomy): Bacteria > Actinomycetota > Acidimicrobiia > Acidimicrobiales > Ilumatobacteraceae > WLMZ01. Next base: position 2,508 of record JBAXHD010000071.1, on the reverse strand, counting down.
CGTGTCAGTGATGGTCTGGTTCACGTATGCCTGATAGTTGTTGCCGCCGTCTACTTCGTAGACGCTGGTGGCGCTTGACAGCAGTGGGGTACCAACCCAGGCAAACAGAGCGACGTCGTAGTCGCCGATACCTAAACGCTCAGAGTTGAACTTCGTGTCGCTGTCTTCGACAATGTTAAAGCCAGCCTCTTTACACGAAGCGATCGTGTTCTGGACTGTGTCGGAGCGACGCTGGATGCCCTTGTGGCTGATCTTAAAGGTCAACTGCTGGCCGTCTTTTGCATAAAAGCCATCGGAGCCCAAGGCCCAACCGGCACCCTCGAGGAGTTTCTTCGATGCGGCTACGTCAAACGTGGCATATTTGCTGAAGCGATCGGCGTAGCCGTTCTGCTGTGGCATGAAGATGATCGAGTTCAGCGGCTTGGCATCGGGGTTCACGGGTGCAACCAGCTTGTCGATGATGTCTTGACGATCGATACACGCAGCGAAAGCCGAACGAACAGCCTTGTCGGCAAAGATTGGGTTCTTGGCGCTCATGTCATAGTGCTCAAACACCAAACCAGATGCTGGAGCAAAGTTGATACCCGTAGCAGCTTTTAAGGTGGCGGCGATTCCAGGATCAGCCTGCGGCATCATCGCCTGAATCTCACCGTTCTGCAACGCAGCTGCCTGCGCTGAGCCATCGGTGATGACCTGCAGCGTGATGGTATCGAGATTGGCTGGAGCACCCCAATACTTGTCGTTCTTCACGAGAACAATGCTCTTGTCAACGGTGTACGAGTCAATCTTGTACCACGCACCCGACAGGGCAACTTCCGGATCCCATCCATCAAAACCGGTGTTCCAAAACTCGCCAATCTTTTCGATCTCTGGCGAGTCGACAGTGGCATCAACCGCGAGGATGTCGGCAACGCCGGTTTTCGCCTCAATGATGTGCGCTGGCACAAAGCCACCGAAGCTGCCCTTCCAGTCGGCGAATGGTGTGTCATAAACAACTGTGACTGTCTTGTTGTCGTCAGAGCAGGTGACCGACTTCATCTGATCGAAGCCAGTATTCGTGGCTGCATCAAAGACAGGAAGCGTCTCGGACAATGCATTGCCATCGGCATCGGTGGCGCCTGGGCCAGTGAAGTCGGGGTTCGGCTTGGTGACCTTGCCGTTCAACGACATGTATTGCAGGTAAAAGTCCTTGCAGTCGATGGCAACACCATCGCTCCACACGGCCTTGGGATTGATCTTGTACACGATGGTCTGGGGGCTCGTTGAGGTGAGTTCTACCGAATCCATCAGGTCTGTCGACAACACAAGATTGAGCTTCTCATCAATGTAGAACGGGCTGGGCTGCAACAGGTTCAACACCTCGGTGTTAGCAAACGCACTGTTGGTCGAGGTCAAGTTGTTATACGCAACTCCACCTTCTTCTTGGGCGTAGATCACTTCGCCGCCTGCGACCAGTCCGGTGCCGGGTGTTGTTGAGTCAACGGCCTTCTTGTCGGAGCTACAGGCTCCAGCGACAAGGGCCAAACCGACCACGATTGCAGCAACTTTGCTGCGCTTCGAAATACTCATCTGTTGTCCTCCTGAGGTAGAGGGAGAAGATTGAGTCGCACGAAATCGATATGCGGCGCGTCCGTGTTGTCCTCCCCGATCAACGCGGTTGCGGCACCGTAACAGGTTCGAGTACCTGCTCAGAGGTTACGAAATTGCACGATGCGCGCGAACTCGGCGGGGTCGAGGCTTGCTCCACCCACCAATGCGCCGTCTACATCAAGCTGCGCCATGAGCTCGGCGATATTGGTGGCCTTCACAGAACCGCCGTATTGAATGCGAACTGCGGCAGCAGCATCGGCTCCGGACATCTCAGCGACACACCCCCGAATAGCTGCGCACACCACTTGGGCGTCGTCGGCCGTAGCAGTGCGGCCGGTGCCGATAGCCCAAATGGGTTCGTACGCAATGACCATCGCGGCGACCTTGTCGTTGGGTCGACCGTGCAATCCGGCACGAACCTGAGCCAGCACGGTTGACTCGGTCTCGCCCGCTTCGCGCTGCGCGAGGGTCTCGCCCACGCACATGATGGGCACCATGTTGTGACGCTGGATGGCCTCGACCTTCTTAGCCACCATCTCGTCGGTCTCGCCGAACAACTCACGCCGCTCGCTGTGGCCGCAGATCACGTAGCCAACACCGAGCTTTTCAAGAAAGGCAGGAGACACCTCACCCGTGAATGCCCCATTGTCCTCCCAGTGACAGTTCTGCGCTCCAAGGGAGAACGGCATGTCGTCGGCCTGGATGAGCGTTTGCACACTGCGAATGTCGGTAAACGGTGGGTGGATCACCACGTCGACAGCAGCGGCCTCTTCCTTTGGCACACGATGCACCAAGGTCTGCATGTACTGAATCGCCTTGAAGTGATTGTTGTTCATCTTCCAGTTGGCGCTGATGATGGGACGCCGCTCAGCCGACACGTGGTGCTCCTCGTAATGCTGCGAGACCGGGCAGGTCGCC
>JBAXHD010000070.1:0-10240 GCA_037139095.1 Actinomycetota bacterium | reverse complement strand
GGAGACTCCACAATCACGAGCGGTTTTGACATGCGACCTATTCGCTAAAGCATCGGAGGGGTCGCTGTCAAGACCAACGACCCCGCTGGGTGAGTGACACCGTACAACTGAAGTGGACGATCAGTTACTCATCGACGCCTGATAACACCAGTTCGGGCATTACTTCTTCGTGACGATGGCCTTCGACATTGATCTTTGGAAGCAGTCGATCGAGCCAATTTGGCAGCCACCAGTTGCGTGCGCCGAGCAGTTCCATGGTGGCGGGCACCAGCAACATGCGCACAACGGTGGCGTCGATGAACACGGCCGAAGCCAAGCCGAGACCGAACAATTTCAGCTGACGATCGTCGCCCAAGATGAACGCACTGAACACGCACACCATGATCAACGCAGCAGCGGTGATGACGCGCGCTGTCACTGCCAAGCCATCGGCAACCGCGGTGGCGTTGTCGCCGGTGCGATCGAACTCTTCCTTCATGCGTGACAGCAAGAAAACCTCGTAGTCCATCGAGAGACCGAACACGATTGCGAAGAGCATCATCGGCGCCCATGCCTCAACCGGGCCTGGCTTACCCACGCCAATGATGTTCTTGCCCCAACCCCACTGAAACACCGCAACCACAACGCCGTAGGCGGCGCCGATCGACAGCAGGTTCATGATGACGGCCTTCAACGGCACGAGCAGGCTGCGGAACACCGCCATCAGCAACAAGAAGCTCAAGATCAATACCGCGCCAATGAGCACCGGCAAACGAGCCCCGAGGTACTCGGAGAAATCTTGGCTGGCGGCGGTGAAGCCACCCACGCGAGACGTGAGTCCCGAATCGGGGATGATGTGTTGGCGCAGTCGATGCACAAGGTCGGTGGTGGCCACATCTTGTGGCGCGCTCTTTGGAATCACCGTGACCAACGCGAGGTCGGCACGAATCGGCCGGGCAAAGGCAGCTTGCACGCCAGGCGTACCTCGCAGGGTGGCCGCGAACTGCTGAACCACTTCGGGCTTGGCCGCGTTGGCCCCCTCGATGGTCACGACGAGTGGACCGTTGAAGCCGGGGCCGAAGCCTTCGGCAAGCAGATCGTAGGCCCGGCGAATTGTCTGGTCGGGCTTGGCATTGCCGTTGTCCCCGAAGCCAAGGCGAATAGAAAACAGCGGAAGCGTCAGCACCACCAAGACACCGGCGCCAAACAGGAAGACAGGCCATGGGCGGTGCTGAATGAACCGGCTCCAGCGATACCAGAACCCTTGCTCAATGGACTTCTCGGCGCGATGCGGAATGGGCTGGCGCAGCGACTTCACAACCAAGCTGGCAAGAAGCACAACAACTGCGAGGGCGACGCCACCAAGGAGAATGCCAGCGTTCGATGTAACGATCGCCCCGAGGCCACCGGCCACGAGCAACCCAAGCGCGAGCATCGCTGCACGCGACGTGACGTTGATGCGGTGACCCGCCATCGCCAACAACGCAGGCAACAACGTGACCGATGCGATCATCATCATCAGCACCCCAACCGCTGCACCAGTTGCAAGGCCGCGAACGAACGACAGCCCCATGATGTAGAGACCGAGCAGCGAGATGATCACGGTGATGCCAGCGAATAGCACGGCGCGCCCACTGGTATCGACTGCTTCGACAATCGAGTCTTCAACCGAGAGGCCGTCATGCAGCGCCTCGCGATATCGGGTCACGATGAAGAGCGCGTAGTCGATACCCACACCGAGGCCGATCATCGCAACCATCTGGGTAGTGAAGTCAGGCATTTCGCCCACGTTGCTGAGCAACCCAACGATGCTCGACCCAAGACCGAGGCCGATGAGCGCTGTGCCAATCGGCAAGCCCATGGCAAGCACTGAGCCAAAGGCCAACACCAAGATGACGACCGCAGCGATAATGCCAAGCGCTTCAGACGCCGGGAACTTCATCTTGCGAAATGCTTGGCCGCCGTATTCGAGCTGGATCTGATTGTCGGCACCCATGCGAGCGATGGCTTTGTCGCCAAGGCCCTCGATCTCTGTGGCGAGGCTGGCGAACTGAGTTTGTGTGCGGCCGGTGATCTTGAGCTGCGCGTAGGCGATTGTGCCGTCGGCGTTGATCTGCTGCTTGGGTTGGTCGTAGGGGCTGACCACCTTGATGCCGTCGATCTGATCGACCTTCGCGAACAACTCTGCGAGCGACGCCTGAACGTCGGCGTTGGCAACACCCTGAGGCGCTTTGACCACAATCTGCGAGTCGAAGCCGGCCTCTTCTTTGCTCACGCTTTCGAGAAGGGTGAACACATCGCGTGCCTCGCCATTAGGCAGCTGCATCTGAGTGTGGAAGTTGCTTCCCACGACGCTTGACGCGACCCCGAGCGCGATAAACAGCGGCACCCAAATACCAAGGACAACAACGAACTTATGACGTACGCACCAGCGCGCAAGACGAGACAACATGAGCAAAGATTTCGTTTCTTATGTAGGTAGCCACGATGGCTCTAGAGACGTATCGGCACCGAAACAATAAGGTCAAGCAATAGATGCTCGACACGGTTATCGGTCACAGCCGGTGTTCTCAAGATTGATGCTGCTGCGCATACGCAGCGTGGCGACGTCCTAGAAGCCGGACACCGGCTGCGGTGTGTAGGGCGTCTCGAGGGCGCGCACCTCGTCGTGGGTGAGCACGATGTCGATCGACGCAATTGCATCGTCGAGGTGATGCTGCTTCGTTGCGCCAACGATTGGTGCGGTCACGGCCGGATGATGAGCAACCCACGCCAGCGCGATCTGAGCGCGCGACACGCCGCGTTGTGCCGCGATTTCGGCGACCCGTTCGATGATTTCGGTGTTGGCAGTGCCATACAACGTCTTGCCAAACTCATCGGTCTCGCTGCGACTGGTGTTCGACGAAAGATCACGGGTGAGCAACCCGCGAGCAAGGGGGCTCCACGGAATGACACCCACGCCCTGATCGATGCACAGCGGCAACATCTCGCGCTCTTCTTCGCGGTACAAGAGGTTGTAGTGGTTCTGCATCGTGACGAACTTGGTCCAGCCATGCTGCTCGGCCACGTGCTGCGCCTTTGCGAACTGCCACGCCCACATCGACGACGCACCGATGTAGAGCGCCTTGCCTGCCTTCACGACATCGTGCAAGGCCTCCATCGTCTCTTCGATAGGAACGCGGTTGTCCCAGCGATGAATCTGAAACAGGTCGACATAGTCGGTGCCTAAACGGCGCAGGCTTTCGTCGATCTCGAACATGATCGCCTTGCGCGACAGACCTTTGCCGTTGGGCGAACGACGCATCGCGCCGTGAACCTTGGTGGCCAACACGATCTCATCGCGCCTCGCGAAATCGTTGAGGGCGCGTCCGACGATCTCTTCGCTGGTGCCATCGGAGTACACATTGGCCGTATCGAAGAAGTTGATTCCTTCTTCAACAGCGCGACGAATGAACGGTCGGCTGGCTTCTTCATCGAGTGTCCATGCGTGAGTGCCTCGGTCGGGGATGCCGTAACTCATGCAGCCGAGGCAGATCTTTGAGACAACAGCACCGGTGTTTCCAAGGTTCACATATCGCATGCGCACACTCTATGAATGAGTCGACCGCTACGAACAGCTGCATTCGAACGTTGACGAAAGTGTTCATACTCTCTACGGTCATGGTCACGATGACCTACACGCCCGAAGCAGCCCTGGGCTGGACGCCCGAGTTCGACGAACTCTGGCGTGCCATTGACCGTGTTGGTCAGCCCGGTCGCGTGATTCGCCTCGACCGTGGTTGGAGCACGGTGCTGCAAACCATCGGGCACGAACCACTGCGCGTGCGCAACATCGGCATCGATGTAGCCGTCGGCGATTGGGTCATTCCATCCGACGACGGCGAGAAGATCGAACGTGTCATCGATCGCCAAAGTGCGTTCGTGCGCCGTGCTTCACACGAGGGCGCGAGAGCCGAAGCCCACACGTTGGCGTCAAACATCGACGTTGTCTTTCTGGTTCACGGCCTCAACAGTCAGCCGAACCAGCGCCGCCTCGAGCGCGAGCTCGTGCTGGCATTCGACAGCGGTGCGCTGCCGGTTGTGGTGCTCTCGAAGCTCGACCTTGTCGACGACCCGCAAGTGATCGCTCAGTCGGTCGCAACGCTTGAGGCCGTGTCGCTTGGCGTGCCCGTGCACGCGGTGAGCGGCATCACCTTGGTCGGACTCGAAACGCTTCGCGGCTACGCCGCATCGGGCCAGACCATTGCGCTGCTTGGCGCAAGCGGTGTTGGCAAGAGCACCATCATCAACGCGCTCGTCGGTGATGCAGTGCAACGCACCAACGACGTGCGCATGGGCGATCAACGTGGGCGCCACACCACCACCGCCGCTCAGCTCGTTCCGCTTCCCAGTGGTGGCTGGCTGCTCGACACGCCCGGCGTGCGAGCGGTCAGCTTGTGGCTCAGCGGCCAGGGCATCGAGCGCGCGTTTGCCGATGTGTTCGATCTGATGGACCACTGCCGCTTTCGTAACTGCAAGCACGAAGACGAACCCGGCTGCGCAGTGCTCTCAGCGATTAGCGAAGGCTCGCTTGAGGCCGTGCGGCTACACAGCTTGAAGCGGCTGGTGGCCGAAGAAGCAGCACTCGAAGAAGAACAGAAGGTGCACAACAAGGCGTCCGATCGGCGGGGCTATCACCGGCCGCGAACCGAAGGGCGTTTTGGCTAACTACGTGTGGGCGCGTCCAAGCGTGCGTGTTGTAGCGATCAGCTACGTCGCTGCCGTGATGCTCATCACTGCATTGGCGACTGCCGATCCCAATCACCTTCGGCCGGTTCTGTTCATCGCCGCGCTGGTGATCTGTCTGCCCGCAATGGCCCCAGCGCTACCAATTTTCTACGTGGCAGCCGCGGCAATGTGGAACGTAACCGACGCTGCGAACGGTGGACTACTGTGGCCGATGACAGCAGCGTTCACGCTGTTGTTAGGTGCAACTGCATGCGGCAATGTTTGGCTCGTGACGCGGCTGGTTCGCATCGTTCGCAAGCGCTAGTTGCTCTTCAGCGCTGCCAACACGTCGGCGAGCGGAGCGTGGTCGCCCACATCGCTATCGAGATGTTGATAGAGCACCTTGTTGCCCGGCGCAATCACAAACGTGGCACCAAGCTGCATCGACCGAGCGCCGAGCTTGTGTTGGCTATGGCCAGCCTTGCGAGCCCGCTTGCCAGCAGACAACACGCTGGGGGTGAACAGCTTGAGAAGCGCCTTAGCGCCACCCGTGACCGAGGCTGCCTCAGCAGCAGAACCGTCTTCGTCAACGACAACCATGAACGGCACCTTCTCGTCGTCAACAAACGACTTGGCGTACATCATGTTTCCCGTGCCAATGGCAACCACATCTGCGCCAGAAGCGGTGATGTCGGAGTAAACGTCGCGCAACTGCGCGGCATGCTCTCGGCAAAACACTCAACCAAAGTGGCGTAGGAAGACAACAACCATCGGCTTGTCGGCCCAAAGGCGACCCAACCGATGCTGTTCTCCATCGACGCCGGCAAGTTCAATATCGCCAAGCAGTGTGGGGTTCATCGCCGAAGTCTGTCACGGAACAGCCGGATTAGCGAGGGTGGTATCAACAAACTCGGTGTCATCGGTCGGGCCGAGAATGGTGTTGAGCGGTTCAGTAACGATGACGCTGGTGTCGATCGGCTGGACCGGACCGAGTCCGCGCTGCGCGCATTCCACGTCGGGGCCACCCACCCGAACATCGGCACCCAACGTTTCGGTTGATGCTCCCGACGGCGACGTGAGCGTCAGTTCGAGTCGGCTGCAACCCTTGGTGGGATTGCTCGATCGCCAATGCCGCGGTGAGGTCTGTGTAAACGGCCCACCCAATGGCCAGGCGAACGTAACCGCAGCGTCGCCATCGAGTTCGACGTCGACTGGCTTCGATGCGTCGACAAGCACAGGGTCGTAATCGAAGGCGATGTAACCCCGCCCGTTGAACGTGCCGCACTCGGATGAGCCAATCCCAAAGGTTGGGGTCACTCGTTTGCCGTCGACGATCAAGGTGACCGAGGGAAGCGTCTCACCAGGCACGCAGTTACCCGGCAGCGGAACGGTTCCGCTGGCCACGGTGGCTGCGGTAGCTGAACCTGGTGTGGGCGACGAAGGGTTGCTTGTGCATGCTGCGAGCAGCGCGACACAAGAGAGCGATGTAATGAAGCGTCGCATACGTATCAAAGAAAGTACCCCACAAGGTTGTCCCCGAGGACTCAGCCTTGGGCACCTTGACCGCTGGCAAGATGCAGCGAGCCGACAACTCGTACAGCACGATCGAAACCAGTGCGGGCGAGGCGCGATCGCAGAACACCGTCGCTACACAACACAACAAGATCTGCCGCTGCTTCGCGCGCGCGTCCGGCAGCGCCCAGCAGCACACCAAGGCCGGCATCGTCGCACGCCGACACCCCATCAAGATCGACCACCAGATCGACACCGGGATTTGTGTTGGTGAACTTCACGAGCGCGCCATGCAAGAGCGGAAGCGTGCCGAGGTCGATCTCGCCGCGCACATGCAAGACGTGGGTCGAACCCACCATCACCTGCCGCACGTTGAGTTCCATGGTCGTGACCCTAGTGCGACACCACCGAGGGGCCGAAGGTAGCCAACCGCTTCGCTACGGAGGCTCGAGCAGCATTGTGGCGTGACCCACGAGATGTACCTCGGGAATGAACGCGCCCACGAGAGGAACATCGGTGTCATTGATGACCGACACAGTGATGGTCACGTACGCGTCGTGAGTGGCCGCTGAAACGTTGGCGGTGCTGCCAAGCGCTTTGTGTACAGCGTCGTTTGCTGACGCCACCGGATCTGCCGACACCGCCGCGGCCCGCACTGCCACGCGTGCTGCCTGGATCACCAGCAGTTGATCGGCAGCGACAACAACGACCTGCACCGTGGCCAGCAGCAGCAGACACAACAACGGCAACGCCAGCGCAAGCTCTACTGCTGCCTGCCCGCTATCGGATCGGTTGGCGTTGCAGGCCGAGGTGTTAGCCAATGCGACTGGTGATTTCGTCGATGATGCGATCGAACAGTCGGCCAACCTTGCCGCCGCCACCACCCGATGTAGCCCAACTCACCACAAGCAATGCCACCACCGCTGCGCCGAGCAGCACCAGCGCATACTCGGTTGTCGCTTGGCCACTTTCGCCAAGCGTGAAATACCACGTCGAGATTCGCACGATTCGTTTACGCATGATTGATACCTCTGTTTGAAACTGATTGTGTTTGACACTGATTCGAGGTCGTCAGCGCCGAAGCGCTTGCAGCGACGAGAAGGTTCCGGCCATCAGCGGAACGATGGTGAGCAACACGAACGACGGCAGCGTGAAGCCCACAAGCGGGAACGACAGGCGCACCGGTAACTGCCGCGCCGCGGCATCGGCGTTGCGACGCCGCTGGGCACGCGCCTCATCGGCAAGTCGGTCGAGTATCGGAGCTAGTGGCGTGCCATAGCGATCGCTCATCGCCAACGCATCGGCCAATGGTTGAGCGATGCGACCAAGTTGGCGTGGCAGCTCGCCAAGCGCATCGGCAAAGCGATCGCCACGCGACACACGTTGCACTACTGCGCTCAGCGCATCGCCGAGCAGCGGTTCAACCGACCCAGCCAGCGTGACAAAGGCTTGCAGCGGTGTGCACCCAGCGCGCACCGTGAGCACCAAGACATCGATGAAGTCTGGGAATCCGAGCGCAAGCCGACGTTGCTGCTTACGTTGCGTACCGGGCATCTTTACCGTGGGCCACGCCATCGGTGGCAAAGTGCGCCGCCGCAGCGGATACAGCGCGGCGATGCGGCGCGGCGGTGGCCTCACCCGCCACGACACGCTGGCCAATACAGCCATCGTGAGCGCCACCACAAACGAGCTCATGGATTGCCCCGAATGACGCGGCTCATCACCCGAGCACCAATGAGATTGAGCGACACGCCAAGGCCCGCGCACACCAAGCCAAATGGCGTGAACATGAAGGCGCGGCCCTGCGCGTTGGTGAGCAGCGTGAACGCTGCGAACCCCAGCGGGACCCACGTAAGCACGCGCGCCGACAGCCGGGCCTGCGCGCTTTGAGCCAGCCGTTCTTGTTCGGCAGCGTCACGTTCTCGCAGGGTGGCCGCAGCCCGATCAAGGGACTCGCTGACATTGCCACCAACGCGTGCGCATAGTTGGAGCACATGCACCACGAGCGCTAACGAGGCGGGACCGCTGGGTTGGTGCTGCAGCGCTTCGGCCAACGTGGCTCCGCGTTGCAACGCGTGCATCGTGGGATCAAACGTTGGTGCAAGTTCAGTGACGCGCGGCGAAGCGAGAAACGCAGCAGCAAGCGATTCGCCACTGGCGCAGCGGCGGGCAAGGTCGTCGAGCGCAACTGCGAGTTGCTGTGTGGTTGGCGGTGACGATGACGATGACGATGACGGTGATCGCAGCTTGCTCAGCATCAGCGCCGTCCCCGCTGGAGGTCGTTGACCACCACGCCATCGGCGACCAGCGTTCGATGCGCGGCGGGCGAGCCGGCCGAAGTGGGCGGTGCCAATTCGATGATGTCGCGTATCTGGCGCAGACCCGACGCGTCTCGTTCGAGATGAACCACAACGTCGAGCGAGCTACACACCTGTTCGCGCACCGCAGCGATAGGCCAGCCTGGCGCATGTTGCACCACAAGGGCCTCAATGCGTCGTAGAGCGTCGAGCGCGCTGTTGGCGTGGCAAGTAGACATAGATCCGTCGTGGCCGGTGTTGAGCGCCTGCAGCATGTCGATCACTTCGGCACCGCGAATCTCGCCAAGCACGAGGCGGTCAGGGCGAAGACGCAAAGAGGTGCGCACCAGATCGGTCATTGTGATGGCCGACACGCCATCGGCGGTGGCCACACGCGTCTCGAGCCGCAAGACATGCGAAGTACCAAGCTGAAGTTCGGCGGTGTCTTCGAGTGTGATCACCCGTTCGCCTGCAGCAATTCGCGAAGCAAGCGCGTTCAGCAAGCTCGTCTTACCTGAGGACGTAGCGCCGCTAATCAGCACGTTGCATCGGTGATCGACCAGTGCGTGCAATAGATCGATCACTGCGCCGTGCGCGAAATCGTGAAGCACACGACGCCGCACGCCGAACCGACGCATCGCAAAGCACGCACCATCGATGGCGACGGGCGCAATGACTGCACACACGCGCGAACCGTCGGGCAGGCGCGCATCGACAATGGGTGACAGTCGGTCGAGTCGCCGACCGACGGGACTCAAGATGCGTTCGATGATGCGCGGCGTGACATCGCTGGGCAGCCGACCCACAAGCGACGTGCACCCCTCGCGCTCGATCCATACCTCGCTGCCGTTGTTCACCATGATCTCGTTCACGAGCGGATCGGCCATGTATTGATGCAGCGGACCCAAGCCCGATGCATGAGCCACCGCCGCATGCGCAACCGACTCGAGATCGTGCTGCTCGGCAAGTGGAAGAAGCTTGCGGGCCAACTGGCGAGCCGCCTGAAGCAACTCGGCATCGGCGGTGTGGTCGACCGCAAGTTGCTCGCAGATTGCCGCCACTGCTTGATCGTGAGTCACGCTGCGAGATCGCCGAGCGCAAGCGCCAACGAACGTGGCAGCCGCGACGCAAGCAGGCCAGCATCGACCGCACGAGCTACTGCGGGGTCGGTGCTGATCTCGGCCACCACCGGCGCCTGCACCGCATAGGCAACGTCTTGCGCCCGCAACGCCCTGCCAGGTTCATGCACCACGACCACGCCAGTGGGCACCACCATGCTGGCTGCGGCACGACGCAACGCGAGATAACACGGACGAATCACAAGGAGTTGTTTTTGTGCCGCAGCGAGAAACTGCGGCGGCGGCAACCATGATCCGGCATCGACAACAACACGAGTAGGGCACGCCGCGAGGTACTGGCCTAGCTCGGCCCACCTTGCCGAGTCGACCATCGCATGCGGCGAGGCTGCGCCCTTTGGAATAAGCGCCAAGCCCTCGGCAGCTGGCACGCCCAATGCTTCGAACGCCGGCAGCCCGGCCGTGGCTGAGCCGACCCAATCGTGCACACCCGGACCTGCTGGCTCGACAAGCCCGAGCGCTGCGGGCACATCGCCAGCGAGATCAATCAGCCACGATGACTCGTGAGCCGCAGCGCTGAGCAACGCCAACGCACACGCCACAACCGTGGTTCCACTACCGCCCTTGGCGGCCCAACAAACAGTGAGCACAGCACACCCCCGGACCCGG
>JBAXHD010000069.1:0-10321 GCA_037139095.1 Actinomycetota bacterium | reverse complement strand
GGCTAGTTGCAGTACGTGTGGTTACACGCGTTCCCAATAGCGGCGCAGTTCCCAATCGGTAACGCTCTGGTTGAACGCCGCCCACTCGGCCTTGGCCGTGGTGAGGATGTGATGATGCACATCGTCGCCGAAACATTCTTTGGCGATGGTGCTGTTCTCCCACAGCGCAATAGCGTCGCTGATGTTCCATGGGATGCGCGGAATGTCGGGCGCCTCGTAACCATTGCCCGAGAACGGTTCGCCAAGCTCAAGCTCGTTACGAATTCCGTAGAGACCGCCGGCGAGCGTGCCGGCAAACGCCAAGTAACTGTTGGCATCGCTGCCCGGAATACGACACTCAACTCGCGTGCCCTTGCCATGGCCCACAAGGCGATAGCCCAAGGTGCGGTTATCGATGCCCCAGCCAATGCCGGTAGGAGCCCACGAGCCAAGCTGGAACCGCTTGTAGCTGTTGATGGTTGGCGCCCACAGCAGCGAGAACTCACGTGAGGTAGCGATGAGCCCAGCGAGGTAGTGGCGGAACAGCTTGCTCATCCCGTGGGCGCCGTGCTCGTCGTGACCGTCGAACAACGCCTTGGTGCCATCGAGGCTCCACAAGCTTGAGTGAATGTGACACGACGAACCCGTGTCGTTGAAGTCGTACTTGGCCATAAAGCTGATGCTGCGTCCACTGAGCGCAGCCATCTCTTTGGCTCCGTTTTTGTACACGGCGTTGCGATCGGCCATCTCGACAGCAGTGGTGTAATCGAGGTTGATCTCGTGCTGACCGCGGCCCGCTTCGCCCTTGCTGAACTCGACGGGCACGCCAGCAGCTTCGAGACCACGACGCAGTTGGCCGATGATGTATTCGTCTTTGGTGGTCTGCAGCACGTGATAGTCCTCAAGAAAGGCGCTGTGCGGCTTGAGATCGCGGTAGCCCTTGTCGTGTGCTTCTTCGTAGGTGTCCTTGAATAGGTAGAACTCGATCTCGCTGGCCACCATGGGCAAGAAGCCAAGCTCGGCAGCGGCCTCGACCTGGCGGCGCAACACGGTTCGCGGCGCCACCTCAATGAGTGCTTTGGTATCCACGTCGTAGAGATCGCACATGATCATCGCCGTCTTCGGCACCCACGGAGTGATGCGGATGGTGTCCCAATCGGCGGTAGCCAGCATGTCGCCGTACCCCTGCTCGTAGCTGGTGAACCGATAGCCCGGCACCGGGTTGTTATCCATATCGCAGGCGATGAGATAGTCGCAGTTCTCGGTGCCGCCTTCGGCGACCTGCTCAAGGAAGAAGCGCCCGGTGGTTCGCTTCCCCATGAGCCGACCCTGAAGGTCGGGGAACGCCATCACAACGGTGTCGATTTCGCCGCTGCGGATCTTGGTGGCGAGCTCTTCTCTGGTGACGTGCACTCGATCTGACATACGTGCACTGTAGGCCGCACGGGGTGGGCGCAATGCGCCCGAAGGACTAGGCCTTGGCCTTCACAACCTTGGCTGGCTTGAGTACACCCTTGGCCAATGCATCGTCGAGGTAACGCTCGGCTTCTTCAGCGCTCACTTTGAGGGCAGGCGCAATCTCGCTGATGAGGTTGATGCGGGCACGCTCGTACATGGTGCGCTCGGCAGCCGACAGCGATGCATCGCGGTTACGCGCAGCGAGGTTACGAACAACTTCGGCCACCTGATACACGTCGCCGCTCTTGAGCTTTTCTTGGTGGTTCTTGAAGCGACGGCTCCAGTTGCTGGGCACGCGTGGGTCGGCCTTGGCCAACACCGATACCAAGTCTTCGAGTTCGTCAGGTGACACCGGAGGACGCACACCCACATCGGCGGCGCGGGCCACAGGAACCGACAGGGTCATCTCGTTGATGATGGTGCGCAGGATCAGGTATTCCTGTGTCTCGCCAAAAGCGACGACCTTCTTGGTGCCCTGGACCAAACATGCCCCGTGCTGGGGGTAGATGACCGTGTCGCCCTTTTTGAACTTCACTCGAAATACCTCACAGATCTGATTGTGGTGAGAGCCACAAACCCTCGCAGCGGACAAAAGCCCTGCCAACGACGTCTCAAGGGTAAGGGTTTATCGCCGCTATTCCTCGCGCCAAACGCTGTGAGCATGGCCCAATCGGCCTAGGCAAGCGGCGAATCCGGCAGAAGGGCCAGAGGCAACGCCTGCACTAAGGCCCGAAAGGCGCGACCCCGGTGCGAGATCTGGTTCTTGTCGTCTTCGGTCATCTCGCTAAACGTGCGCCCATCGCCATCGGCGGGGATGAACAACGAGTCGTAGCCAAAGCCGCGCTCACCCCGTTCGACCTCGGCGATTGACCCTTCGCACACGCCTTCGACAGCCAACTCGCGACCGTCGGGCCACACCACCATCGCCACAGTTTTGAAGCGGGCCGTGCGCTGCGCCACTGGCACGCCGTGCAGTACCTGCAACATCTTGCTGCGGTTGTCGGCGTAACTACAGCCCACACCGGCGAAGTAAGCCGTGTGCACTCCAGGAGCGCCGTCGAGTGCATCGACCTCGAGACCGGTGTCGTCGCTGATAGCCGGTTGACCGGTGGCCGCACAAATGGCCGACGCCTTGAGACGGGCGTTGCCCACCAATGTGGTGGCGTCTTCGACCACTTCGCCAACGGTGGATGGCCTTGGCAAGAGTTGCACGAGACCGTCGAGTAGCGACGAAATCTCGGCCACCTTGTCGGGGTTTGCCGACGCACACACGAACTGCTGTAGGCCCATCACCGGATCAGTTTCGTATCGCTGATTCAGCGACCGAGCGGGCGCTGCGACGGCGGCGATGCGATCATTTCGGCCTGCAACGCAATGATCTCTGCCAGACCACCGCTCGCGAGACCGAGCAGCGCATCGAGTTCGCTGCGGCTAAACGGTGCGCCTTCGGCAGTGCCCTGCACCTCGACGAACTGCGGCTCTTGAGTCAAGCCGCCAAGCGTGGCAATGCGCTGCAGCATGACCACGTTCATGTCGACTTCGGCGCGGCTGTCTTCGATGTATGGCAGGTCGAGAACGGGCACTCCGTTCACAACCCCAACGCTGATCGCACCGCAAAATGAATGCAGTGGCTGAGCGCTGATTGCCTTGTTCTGAACCAAGCGAGTGAGCGCATCGTGCAAGGCGAGATAGCCGCCGCAGATGCTGGCCGTGCGAGTGCCGCCGTCGGCCTGCAGCACATCGCAGTCGACCACAACTTGGCGCTCGCCGAGTAGACGCATATCGCATGCGGCGCGCAGCGAGCGGCCAATCAAGCGCTGAATCTCTACGGTACGTCCGCTCTGCTTGCCCTTTGCCGCTTCGCGATCCACGCGTTCGGGCGATGAGCCCGGCAGCATCGAGTACTCGGCCGTGACCCAGCCCTTGCCCTTACCCTTCATCCAACGCGGCACGTCTTCATCGATGCTCGCTGTGCACAGCACACGGGTGCGTCCGAAACTCACCAACACACTGCCTGCGGCCATGTCGGTGTAATCGCGCTCGAACGTGATCGGGCGAAGTTCATTGGGCAGACGACCGTCGGGACGGGCCATAAGGGCTCCTTGTGTATCGGCGAGAAGGAATCTCGGTGAGCAGTTGCGGTGCTTCAGTGAACCTGAGGCGGGAGCGAAGTGTCGATACCGACACGAAGATCTTGCGGAACCCAAGCACCCGCATGGGCGAGTTCGGGGCCGAGCAAGCGTCGACCAAGATCGGCAAACCAACCAATGTCACCACTCGACAAGAACCGATGCTCGGCAACGATGTTGGTACCTGAGCGCAGCAGACCGAGTTCGCCGAGTTCGAGTCGAGCAGCAAACGCCGTTTCGTCGGCGCTGCTGACCAGGGTGACAGCGGGGCCCATTGTTTGGCCAATAACCCGAGCGAGATATGGATAGTGCGTGCAGCCCAGCAGCAGCGTGTCGACACCTGCCGCCTTCACTGGGGCAAGCAAACGGTCGGCCAAAATTGCGATCTCGTCACCGCTGGTTTGGCCACGCTCGACGAACTCAACAAAACCTGGACACGGCGCTGCGGTGAGCACCACGGCGGCTTTGGTGCTGGCAACGGCACGGTCGTAGGCGCCCGACATCACGGTGCCAACGGTGCCAATGACACCAACGCGGCCGCTGCGAGTGGCCGCAACGAGGGCGCGCGCTCCGGGTTCGATGACTCCGATAACAGGCACCGGAAGTTCGGCGACAAGCTCGTCGAGAGCCGCCGCAGCAGCCGTGTTGCACGCAACGATGATGGCCTTCGCGTTGTAATCGTTGACCAAGCTCCACGCGAGTTCGTGAGCAAAGGCACGCACCTCAGCTTGCGGCCTTGAGCCGTAGGGATACCTTCCGGTATCACCGATGTACACGAGGTCTTCGTTGGGCAACAGGTCGATGACAGCACGCGCCACGGTGAGCCCGCCAAAACCTGAGTCGAACATGCCAATGGGACGATCCATAACCGTCGCTCAGGCTACGCGTGATTACGGCTATGCGAGTGGCACCCACGTATCCTTCGTAGCTGTGCTCACCGCCACATTGCTCGCTCTGGCTGCGGCTGTGTTGCACGCCGCCTGGAACTTGGCAGTGAAACAAACGGTGCACGAGCGGTTCGTCGCATTGTGGGCCCAGTTCATCTTTGGCGGACTCTTCGCAGTAGTTGGCCTCGTGGTTGCTGGCGGCATGACCTCGCACGGCTGGATCTGGGCAGCGCTGTCGGGCTGCGTGCACTTGCCGTACCTCATCTTGCTCGCCCGCGCGTATGGCCATGGCGACTTCTCGCAGGTGTATCCCATCGCCCGCGGCGGTGGCGCGTTCTTATCGGCCATCGGCGGCATCGTGTTGCTCAACGATCCAGCCAAAGCATGGACCATTGCTGCAATCGCGATCATCGCCGTGGGACTCGGCCTACTCGCTGGCGCATGGCGCGGTCCGGCCGTGCTCACCGCCATTGGTGTGGCAACCACCATCTGCGCCTACACGCTGCTCGACAGCAAGGGCTCGCGATCAACCGACAAGGTTGGCTACGCGTTCGCATCGGGAATGATGACAGCCACCACAGCGTCGATCTACGGCGTGGCGACACATCGAGTCACCCACCTGCGCGTCGCGCTGCGGGCCGACTGGAGACGCTTTGCGCTCGCTGGCTTCGCATCGCTGCTGACCTACACCTTGGTGCTCATCGCGGTTCGATACGCGTCGGTGGGCTACGTAACGGCACTGCGCGAATCCAGCGTGGTGTTGGCAGCCCTGATCGGTTGGCGCATGCTCGGCGAAGGCGATGTTCGCCGGCGTGTCACTGCCAGTGGCGTGGTGCTGTCAGGCCTTGTGCTGCTCGTGACGCTGGGGCGTTAGCTCGACGCGCTCAGCACAGCGCGAGCGTTTTCGATGTCTTGCTTGAGCTGAGTAATGAGTGCGTCGATGCCCTCGAACTTGCGCTCGCTGCGCAAGAAATGGGTGAACTGAACGCGGGCCCGCTCGGTGTAGAGGTCGCCCGCAAAATCGATGAGGTGCGCCTCGAGCAGCGAGTGATCGGCGTGCTCGAAGAAGGTGGGGCGCCGACCGAGGTTGATCGCGCACGGGTGCGTGACGCCGTCGGGCCGCTGATACCAACCGGCGTACACGCCATCGGCCGGAACACACAGCTGATTCGACACCTCGACGTTGGCCGTGGGGAAGCCGAGCTGACGACCACGCTGATCGCCCTTGACTACCGGACCGCGGGCCTCGAACGAGTGGCCAAACATCTGTGCGGCAAGCTCGACTTGACCGCCAGCGAGCGCACGACGAATTGCCGTTGAGCTGATGGGCTCATCGACGCCATCGGCGCGAGGAACCAACTCGCGAGGCTGCACCTCGAAATCGTGAATCGCGCCAAGTTCGCGAAGCAGCGCAACGTTGCCCGAACGGTGACGACCGAAATGGAAATCGGAGCCAACAACCACCGTGCGCGTGGCCAAGCAGTTCACCAACACGCGCTCGACGAAATCGGTGGCGCTCTCGAACGACTGCTGTTCGTCGAAACGCACGAGCACGGTGGCATCAACGCCGGTGGCCTCAAGCAGCTCAAGTTTTTGGTCGAGATCGGTGAGCAGCTTCGGGGCCGACTCAGGGCGCACAACACTTGCTGGGTGACGATCGAAGGTAACGACCACTGAGCGACAACCGAGCTCGCTCGCAAGACGCTTCACATCGGACACCACCGCTTGGTGGCCCCGATGCACACCGTCGTAGGCACCAATAGTGATCACCGAGCGCTGATCAGGCCACGGTGATTTCGAGAGATCAGTGATCACTTGCACAACACGCGACGCTAGCTGGATTGGGCTGCGGCAGCACCAACGAGCACCACAACTGGCTTCGCTTCAGTAACCCGAAATCGTTCGTATACGGCAAGCAGTTCGCCGTCGGCGCCGAAGATGGCCCACGGACCGTCACCGTCAAAGGCGGGCAGCAATCGACCGTGACCGATGTGCTCGGCAGTAGCAGCATCGACGGTGAAGCTCGGCAAGTGCTCAACTGCGGTGGCCACGGGAAGCAACGTTGCCTGGTCGGGTGGTTGTGCTTGCAGGAGCGTGAACCTGCCGACCCGCGTGCGCCGAAGGTTTCGCAAGTGGGCACCGCCACCAAGCAGCCGACCGAGATCGTCGGCCAAGCTGCGAATGTATGTGCCCGATGAGCAATCAACCGTGGCCCGCAGCACCAGCGGATCATCGGTGGCCTCAAGCTCGAATCGGCTCACCGTAGATGGGCGCGCAGCGCGCTCGACCTCGATGCCCTCGCGGGCCAACTCGTGCAACCGGCGTCCGTCTACTTTGAGCGCCGACACCATCGGCGGAACCTGCAAGATGTCGCCGGTGAGGTGCTCGGCAGCTACGGCCTGGGCCTGCGCCAGCGTGACACTGCCCATGTCGAACGTGGCCAACACTTCGCCGGCCGAATCGAGCGTTGAGGTGGCGCTGCCCAACACGATCTCGCCCACATACGACTTATCGGCGCCGCTGAGGAACCGCATCAAACGGGTGGCGCTACCAACCGCAACGACCAACACGCCCGTGGCATCGGGGTCCAGCGTTCCGGCGTGACCAATGCGCTTTTCGCCAAAGTGGCGGCGCAGTCGGTTCACCACATCGTGGCTCGTGACGCCCGCAGGCTTATCGATCACCGTCATGCCGTGGACGGTGGGCGGCCTACGCCTCGCCATCGGCTGATGCGTCGTGGTCGGCAGCGTCGTCGGCGACTGCATCGTGCATCGCCGGACTCGGGTTCTCGCGCAGAATGCGATCGATGCGCTCGGCCGCACGAATCACTTCGTCGGGACGAAACTCAAGAATCGGAGTCTTCTTCGACCGAATCTGTCGGGCCACCGTGCTCTGCAGGCGGGCGCGATAGCGAGTGAGGCACTCGAGGATTTCGGCATCGCCCTGCTCGCCGCGAAGCGAGTCGAAGAACACAATCGCGCGGTTCATCTCGGCGTCGACATCGATAGACGTGATGGTCACCAGATCGAGTGCTTCGTCGTCGATCTCAACGAGAGCTTCGGCAATGACCTGCCGCAACGACTGGTTCAGGCGCGCCTCGCGGGGATAGCGGTGTTGGCTTGGGGCAGCAGCCCGTTTGCGAGTTGGCTTACTCATCGTTGCCACGTCCGTTCATTATGAGAAGTCAAGCGGTGCCCGGTTCGAACGCTTCAGTTCAGACAAACCAGATGTGGTGGCAAGCACCTCGACGGCATCCCACAGACGCAAGGCATCGTCGCCCCGCGGGGTCTTTGAGATGACCGGACCAAAGAAACTCGACGAGTTCTCTGAGTCGGGGTTAAAAGTGATGATGGGCGTTCCCACGTCTTTACCCGTGCGCTCAAGCGCCAACGCTGTATCGGCACGAATGTATTCGTCGTGCGATTCGTCGAGCGCGGCACTGGCGAGCGACACATCGCACTTCGCCTCTGCCAGCGCCCAAGCGAGGAACTTCTCAGGGTCGGCCGTGATTTCCAAGCGACGCTGGTCGACGTGAATTGCGGTACCGAGCACGGTGTACAACCGCGCGACAGCATCGTTGTCGTGGTGCAGGCGCACGGCATCGGCCACACGCAACGACATCATTCCGGCCATATGACCGGCCCGATAGGTATCGGTGTACCACTCGGCGGTCTGCTTCTCGTTGAGCACAGCAAGCGAGATGAAACGCCAACGGATGTCGTAGCCGCGAAGGCTTTGCACTTCGGCAACCCATCGCGAGGTCACCCACGCGAATGGACATACTGGGTCGAAGAAGAAATCAAGATCAGCCATAGCGTGCAACCCTACCGAGGGTCAGCCCAAGGCTTGCTATGTGCGTGGGATTTCGCGCTCTTCGAATGTCTCGATGAGGTCGCCCGGCTTCAGGTCTTGGAAGTCACTGAGTCCGATACCACACTCGAAACCTTCGCGAACCTCGCGTGCATCGTCCTTGAAGCGCTTCAGCGATGTGATGCTGCCCTTCCAGATGATGACGCCGTCGCGCAAGAAGCGCACCTTGGTGCCACGTGTGATCGAACCCGACCGCACGTAACAACCGGCGATACCGCCGATGCGAGGAACACGGAATACTTCGCGCACCTCGGCCTCGCCGGTGACCACTTCTTCGAACTCGGGAGCCAACATGCCCACCATCGCCCGCTCGATGTCTTCGAGCAGTTTGTAGATGATTTCGTAGGTACGAATCTCGACATGCTCGCTGGCCGCGAGATCGCGAGCCTTGCGGTCGGGACGCACGTTGAAGCCAATGAGCGTGGCGTTGGTTGCCGCTGCAAGGGTGATGTCGTTTTCGGTGATGCCACCAACGGCACGATGCACGAACGCCAGCTTCACTGTCTCGCGCTCGAGACGACGCAGGCTCTCGGTAACTGCTTCGAGCGAACCGTGCACATCGGCCTTGAGCACCAAGTTCAGGGTGGCAACTTCGCCCGCCTGAATCTGGCTGAAGATGTCTTCGAGCTTCACGCCGCGCTGCACGCGGGCATCGCCGCGCTGGCTGGTGAGACGTGAACGCTGCTCGCGAGCCTCGGCCACCAAACGGGCGGTCTTTTCGTTCGAGGCAGCACGGAATTCGTCGCCAGCGTTTGGCACGGCCGACAGACCCAACACCTGCACGGGCGTTGATGGCCCGGCCTGCTTGATCTGCTCGCCCTTGTCGTTGATGATGGCGCGAACCTTGCCCCATGCGGCTCCGGCCACGATGGGATCGCCCACCTTGAGGGTGCCCTTGTCGACCAAGATGGTGGCAACGGGGCCACGACCGGTGTCGAGGTTGGCTTCGAGCACGATGCCCTTGGCCCGACCGGTTGGGTTGGCGGTGAGTTCTTCAAGCTCGGCCACTGCGACCAATTGCTCGAGCAGATCGTCGACACCCAAGTTCTGGTTGGCAGCCATCTCGACAACGATGGTGTCGCCGCCCCATGACTCTGGAACGAGTTCGTGTTCGGCCAACTGCGCCAACACGCGCTGCGGATCGGCGTTGTCCTTATCGATCTTGTTCAAGGCGACCACGATGGGGACATCGGCTGCCTTGGCGTGGTTGATGGCCTCGATGGTCTGAGGCATGACACCGTCGTCGGCAGCAACCATCAGCACCACGATGTCGGTCACCTGAGCACCGCGAGCACGCATCTTCGAGAAGGCCGCGTGACCAGGGGTGTCGATGAACGTGATCTCGTGGCCACCATCGGTCATCACCTTGTAGGCGCCGATGTGCTGGGTGATGCCACCGGCTTCGCCCGACACCACGTTTGCGTGACGGATCTTGTCGAGCAGCGTGGTCTTACCGTGGTCGACGTGGCCCATCACGGTGATGACAGGAGCGCGAGGAGCCTGCAAGGTTTCGTCGTCGTCGTCGCTGTCGTCGAACAGCGCCTGAAGTTCCATCTCTTCTTGCTGGCCGGCATCGACCAACAACAGGTCGGCTCCAACCTCGAGCGCGAAGAGCTCCATCTGCTCGTCGGCAAGGGTCATTGTTGCGGTGATCATTTCACCGTTGTTCAACAAGAAACGAACGACGTCGGCGGCGGTGCGGTTCAGCTTGGGAGCGAACTCCTGAGCCGACACACCGCGCTCAACGATGATCGTGCCATCTGGAACTGGTGCATCGCTCGACGTGTAGTTACCGGTGAGCTGCGGCTGCAACTCGTTGAAGTCACGACGACGACGACGGCTCTTGCTCTTGCGCGGGGCGCGACGCTGGCCGCTTGGGCGTGGACCGTTGTTGCCACCAGGACCACCGCCACCGGGACCACCAGGACCACCGGGGCCACCGCCGGGACCACCCGTGCGAGGTGGGAAGCCGCCGCCGGGGCGAGCGCCACCGGGACC
>JBAXHD010000068.1:0-10338 GCA_037139095.1 Actinomycetota bacterium | reverse complement strand
ATCCTTATCAGGGATGCGCTCTAACCGACTGAGCTATAGCCCCGAGAGTCGGGCACCGCACGTTATCGGGACAACGGGGTGAACCTCAACTGCGATCTTCGACAGAATTGTCTGCAATGTGAACCGACCGGTGTTTTGTGGTGGCCGGATGACGCTCGACCACTTCTTCTTCAAGCACCGATACGCGGATGCCACCCACCAAATCGGTGATCAAATTGAACAAAGTCGCGGCCAAGAGGGCCATTCCGGTGAGACCCACGCATGCGAACAGGCCGGCGATCCACGCATTGTGAAAGAGCTCTCCGCCTTTGAACCGGAAGCTGCTCCAACCAAACGACTCGAAGAATTTCTGCACATTGTCGATGGTGCCGGTGGTGTAGGCCACGTTCCAGAGCAATACGCCCGCCGTCAGGCACACGCCGTACAGCACCACGCTGAACGCGAGCGCCACTTTGAACACGCTCCACGGATCTACGTGGCGCACGACGCGCGTCACTCGGCGAACGCGCCGGCGGGCTCGCCGTTTGCTGCTGCTGTTACTGATGGTCACTTGACGAGGTGCCGGCGCTGGTGCCGGCGCTGGCGTTGGTGCCGGTTCTGCCATCGCTATCACAGGCATCGCTTGAGTCGGCTGCAGCAGTTCGGGTTGCTCAACTGGAGCCGGTGGTTCGGCAAACACCGTTGGCACCCAGGCCGTGTCCGAATCATTGGCCGGTTGCACCGGTGCGCCAAGGCGAGGTAGCTGCGCTGGAGGCGCCACCTGATTGTCGACCCGAGCAGCGCGACGCTTGCTTGATCGCTGCGGACCACGCCAACCCTCGGTCTCTTCGCGCGGATCTACCGAGCGACTCGCTGGCGCCGCTGGCGTCACGCGGCTCGATTCGCCAAGAATCAAACCTGGGTCGCCACCCACGGGACCGTTGCGACGATGGTCTTTGCTCACTCCCGTGAGTGTAGAGAACCCCGCTACCTCGGTGGTGCCCAAGGCCACTATTGCGATTGGTCATGGGCCATCAGTAGCCCGGGCAGTGGCCCGATGCCCAGCCACTTCGACGGTGACGGTGACCGTCACTGCTGCCGCGCTCAGCTCGCCGTTACTGGCTCGCGAGTAGCTCAGCAGCCGAGCGCCGTTGAGCTGGGCGACATACGCGGCCTCGGAGGCTCCGCCAGATGTTGCTGCAAGCGCTGCCGCGTCAGCAGCGTTCTGGGCGACGCTTTCCTGAGCAAATCCCGCCGCTAGTCGAGCGACCCCTAATGCCAGAGCCATCAGCAGCGACACCGCCAAGAGCGCAAGCATCACGGCTTGACCCGAATCTGTTTGCCGTGAATCGCGACAAGACCCCATGTTGTACCTCCGAGCGCCGAACCGTTCTTGAGATGGCCAACGGCCACGATCGGCGCACGAAGCGCAAGAGGCGAGGTTTACTCTTCGGTATCCGAGGCCAAGATCGGTGCCACTGAGGCAACGGTTTGGCCTTCGTCGAGGCTCATCACGCGAACGCCCGTGGCATCTCTGCCCTGCGAGCTGATCTCGCGAACACTCATCCGAATCATCACGCCACCACTCGACACGGCAACGATGTCGTCGTCGAGACCCACCATGAAGGCCGCAACAACCTTGCCCTTGCGGCCGGTGAGCTTGATGCCGATGACACCTTGGCCACCACGACCTTGACGGTTAAAGCGATCGAGTTGCGTGCGCTTGCCGTAGCCCGACTCGGTGATCATCAAAATGGCCGTGTCGTCGCGGGCAACATCGACGCTGACCACTTCGTCGTCGGGCTTCATCTTCATGCCACGCACACCACCGGCTGAACGGCCCATGGGTCGCACTTCGTCTTCGCTGAAACGAATGGTGATACCGGCGCGGCTCACCATGAACAGATCGTCGGTGCCGCTGGTCTCGATCACTCGCACCAGCTCGTCGTTGTCGCGCAGGTTGATAGCAATCAGGCCATCGCGGCGGCTCGAGTCGTACTCGTTGAACGAGGTTTTCTTGACCGTGCCCTTCTTGGTTGCGAAGAACAGGTAGCGCTCGCTGGCGAAGTCGCGGGTATCGATGATGGCCTGAATGGTTTCGCCCACCTGCAACGGCAGCAGGTTCACGATGGGCATGCCCTTCGCTGTGCGTTCGCGTTCGGGGATATCCATCGCGCGCAATCGATAGACCTTGCCGCGGTTGCTGAAGAACAGCAAGAACGCGTGCGCCGTGGTGAAGATGACATGGCGAACCAAGTCATCAGACTTCAGCTTGGCGCCGCTGACGCCACGCCCACCACGGCCCTGGGTCTTGAAGCTGCCCGCTGGAACGGCCTTCACGTATTGGGCTTCGGTCATCACGATGACCAGTTCGCTGTCATCGACGAGGTCTTCGATGCTCATCTCGCCCGAGTCGAGTGTGATCGCACACTTGCGAGGCGTTGCGAACTCTTCGCGGATGGCGAGCATCTCGCTCTTGATCACTCCGCGCAGCTTCTCGGGCGAATCCAAAATGGACTGCAACTCGACGATGCGCTCTTGCAGTTCGCCGAGTTCGCGTTCGAGATCGACGCGGCTCAAACGAGTGAGCTGACGGAGCTGCATTTCGAGAATGTCTTGCGCCTGAATCTCGCTGAAATCGAACGGCGCGGTCATCAGGCCTTCGCGTGCAGCGGCAACATCGTCGCTCGAGCGAATGAGCGCAATGATCTCGTCGATCACGTTGAGCGCCTTGATGCGGCCTTCCACCTTGTGCTCGCGCTCTCGCGCAACACGCAGGCGATACACCGTGCGGCGGGTGATGACCTCGACCTGGTGGCTCACGTAGCCATTGAGCGCCGAGGCCAAGTTGAGCGTGCGCGGCACGCCATCGACAAGGGCCACCATGTTCACGCCAAAGCTGGTCTGCAATTGGGTGAGCTTGTAGAGGTTGTTGAGCACCACGTTGGCGTTGGCATCGCGCTTGAGCGAGATGATCAGGTTGGTCTTGCCACCCGATGAACCGTCGTTGACATCGGAGATGCCATCGAGATCGCCGGCATCGACCAACTCTTGAATGCGCCCAGCGATCGCCGAGCAACTGGTCTGGTACGGAAGCTCGGTAACAACGATGTGGTAGCCGCCGCGCTTGGTCTCTTCGATGCTGGCGGTGGCGCGCATCTTGATGCTGCCGCGGCCGGTGCGATAGGCGTCGATGATGCCGGAGCGGCCCAAGATGGAACCACCCGTTGGGAAGTCGGGGCCCAACACAAACCGCATCAAGTCATCAGAGGTGGCCTCTGGGTTGTCGATGAGGTGGATGGTTGCGTCGATGACCTCGCCCAAGTTGTGCGGCGGGATGTTCGTGGCCATACCGACCGCGATGCCTTGGCTGCCGTTGACCAGCAGGTTAGGGAATCGAGCGGGAAGAACCGTGGGCTCTTCGCGGCTGCCGTCATAGGTGGCCACCATGTCGACGGTTTCTTCGTCGATGTCGGCCAGCAACTGCATTGCCAACGGGTGCAAGCGACACTCGGTGTATCGGCTGGCTGCAGGACCAAAGTCGGGCGAGCCGTAGTTGCCGTGGAAGTCGATGAGCGGGTGACGCACCGAGAACGGCTGAGCCATACGCACCAAGGCGTCGTAGATGGCGCCGTCGCCGTGCGGGTGGTACTTGGCCATCGTGTCGCCGCTGACGCGAGCCGACTTGACGAACGGACGATCAGGACGGAAGCCCTGCTCTTCCATGTCCCAGATGATGCGGCGGTGCACAGGCTTGAGACCGTCGCGCACGTCGGGCAAGGCGCGAGCCATGATGACCGACATTGCGTAGTCGAGGAAGCTGCGCTCCATTTCGTCTTGCAACGAGATGGGCTGCACCGACAGCGATGTGTCTTCGCTGTCGTCTTCGGGACCGGTTGGAGTGTTGGGGGTATCAGACATGTGTGTGGATCCTTAGATGTCCAGGAAGCGAACGTCTTTAGCGTTGGTCTGGATGAAGTGCTTACGGCTCTCGACGTCGTCACCCATCAGCACGCTGACGATGTCGTCGGCAATTGCGGCTTCTTCAACGGTGACCTTGAGCAAGGTGCGACTGTCGGCCGACATGGTGGTGCCGCGCAGTTCTTCCCAGTCCATTTCGCCAAGACCCTTGAGGCGTTGGAATTCCTTTTTGTGATTGGGTCGCTCGAGCAAGAACTTGGTCTTCGCCGCATCGTCTTTGAGGTAGACCTTTTCTTTCGACACTTCGGTGGAGAACAACGGTGGCTGAGCGATGTACACAAAGCCGGCTTCGACCATTGGCCGCATCTGGCGGAAGAAGAATGTGAGCAGCAAGGTGCGGATGTGGCTGCCGTCGACATCGGCGTCGGCCAACACAATCACCTTGTGATAACGGGCTTTCGCGGCATCGAACTCGTCGCCGACACCGCCACCGATGGCGGTGATGAGGGTCTGCACTTCGGTGTTCTTGAGCATCTTGTCGAGGCGGGCGCGCTCGACGTTGAGGATCTTGCCGCGGATGGGCAAGATCGCCTGGGTGCGCGGGTCGCGAGCGTCGAGTGCGGTGCCACCGGCCGAGTCGCCTTCAACAATGAACAACTCGCTCTCGGCGGGGTTGCCGCTGGTGCAGTCCTTGAGCTTGTCGGGCATGCCGGCGCCGGCAAGAGCGGTCTTGCGGCGAATTGCATTACGCGCATTCTTTGCAGCAACACGAGCCTGCGCCGCAGCCATTGCCTTTTTGACAATGCGGTTGGCCTCGGTGGGGTTTTCTTCGAGCCATTCGGCGAGACGCTCGTTGGTTGCCTTTTGCACAAAGGAACGCATCGGCACGTTGCCGAGCTTGGCTTTGGTCTGACCCTCGAACTGTGGCTCACGCAACTTCACCGACACGATTGCGGTGATGCCCTCACGAATGTCTTCGCCGAGCAAGTTGTCTTCTTTTTCTTTGAGCAGGTTCTTCGCACGGGCGTACTTGTTGACCACGCTGGTGAGGGCGGTCTTGAAGCCCTCGACATGCATGCCGCCTTCGGTGGTTGAAATACCGTTGGCGTAGCCGTGAATGCCTTCGTAGTAACCGGTGTTCCATTGCAACGCGATATCGAGGGTCTGACCCTCGGCATCGTCGGAGTCTTCGTAGTTGGCAACCTTGCTGAACAAGGCTTCCTTTGAGATGTTGAGGTGCTTGACGAAGTCGACGATGCCACCGCGGTACTGATACGTAACGGTCTGCAGGTGATCGGCGCGCTCGTCGGTGAACACGATCTCAAGGCCCTTGTTGAGAAAGGCCATGGTCTGCAAGCGCTCGAGCACGGTGCGAGCCACGAACGTGGTGCCCTCGGCCTGGAAGATGCCGCCATCGGGCCAGAACGAAATAGATGTGCCGGTCTTGCGGCCGCGAGCTGGCGAATCGCCCACAATGGACATCTTGTCTTGAGGACGACCACCCTTGGCATAGAGCTGCTGGTAATGGTTGCCATCGCGGTCGACTTCGACAATGAGCTTCTCGCTCAATGCGTTGACCACGCTGACGCCCACGCCGTGCAGACCGCCCGACACCTTGTAGCCCTCGCCACCAAACTTGCCGCCGGCGTGCAACACGGTGAGCACAACCTCGGCAGCGCTCTTGCCCTTGTGCGGGCCCGATGGATATGGGTCAACCGGAATACCGCGGCCGTCGTCGTCGACGCGGCAACCGCCATCGGCCAACAAGGTGACGTTGATGCGGGTGCAATACCCAGCCATCGCTTCATCGACAGAGTTGTCGACAACTTCCCAGATCAAGTGATGCAAGCCAGCAAGACCAGTGGAGCCGATGTACATGCCGGGGCGCTTGCGGACGGGATCGAGGCCCTCAAGAACCTGAATGTCCTTGGCGCCGTAGTTGGCGGATGGCTGGCTGGACGACTTGCCAGTGCCGGGGGTGTCAGTCATAGACACAGGAGACCTCGTCTGTCGTAGGAGCAGAGCAACACATCGCTCTGAACGGTGATTTTGGGCGACCGAGACGGCGCTGAGCACCCTTCAGAAACGGTCGAAATCGCAATGCCCGCAGTCTACCAAAGGGGTATGACAAAGGTGTCATTTGCACCACTATTTACAAGTGGTTCCGTCATTGCATTTTTTTGGGTCGCAAACCGCCCGAAATTGACGTCTCAGCGGGGTTTCACGCGAATATCGAAACGGGATACCTCTAAACCGGCTACGGACCGCAGACGAGCGATCACATCGGCTTCTAAGAAGCGCAGTTGGGTGGCCCAACCCGGCTCATCGACCTCAACCAACAGACGGTCGCCATCGAGCTTCACCGGACGCGCATGTTCGGCCACGGTCTCGCCCACAGCGTCAGCCCATCGGCTAAACAACGAACCCATCGAGCGAGCGTCGTAGGTACCCCCGCGCAAGCCACGCACAACGCCATTCATGCTGTCGCGCAGCGGCACCGGTTCGTAGCTCACGGCATCACCGTACCGTGGCTGATGCGCAGCACCCGATCCGGTTGAGCCTCGGTAGGTAACGGACTTGCCGTGGTGATGAGCACCTGGCCGACGGGCAGATTCGCTAACAACGCTGTTGCCCGCGACACATCGAGTTCGCTGAGCACATCGTCGAGCACCAAGATCGGCGGTGTACCAACCTTGTCGGCCACCAACCGATGCGCAGCCAACCGCAGCGCCAAGGCCAATGAACGTTGCTCGCCTTGCGATGCATGTGTACGCGCCGGCAACCCGTTAAGCCAGATCTCGAGATCGTCGCGGTGCGGACCCACCGTGCTCGACTGTCGGCGAACATCGTCGTTGCGAGCTGCAGCCAGTGCGGCAAGCAGACCGCCATTGCGCCACGCTGGTTCGTACACCAACTCCACCGGCGTGGGCACACCGGCAAGTTGTTCGTATGCCTCGAGCACCATCGGTGCGAGGCGGGCGATCAAGGTGGCTCGCGCGTAGCCGAGTTGCTCGCCCACCTGAGCCAACTTCGAGTCCCACACATCGAGGGTGAACGCGAGATCGTCGTTGATTCGGCCGCCGCACTGCTTCAGCAAACTGTTGCGCTGTTTGATGATCCGATCGATCTCAAGTCGAAGCGCATCATTCTTCACCGCAAGTGCAACAAGCGTTTCGTCCATCAACCGGCGTCGCTCGCCAGGACCCTGCTTGATCAGCGCAAGGTCGTCGGGGGAAAAAACTGAAACTCGAATCACGCCAAGCAATTCGCGGGTACGCGCCAAGCGCTGACGATTGATCATCACCCGGTTCCGGCCGTTGCGGTTGATCTCGGCCTCGATCAACAGTTCGCGGCCATCGTCGTGCACCACCTGAGCACGGATAACAGCGGTGTCCGCGCCATTGCGAATCAGAGCATCAACAGGTGCCCCGCGAAATGACTCGAGTGTGGCCAGATACGCCAACGACTCGGCGAGGTTGGTCTTGCCTTGGCCATTGTCGCCAACAATGGCGGTGGTGCCTGCTACGAAATCGAGTTGGGTTGCTGCGTAGTTGCGGAAATCGACAAGCTCCAACGACCGCACTAGCACGACGGCACGCTACCGCGCGTCGGTAGCGCAGAGCATCACGACACTCGTACCGGCATCAGCAGATACAGATAATCGGTGCGGCCCACAGCACGCAACACTGCTGGTCGTGCAGCATCTTGAGTCTCAAGGGTCACTTCATCGCCGCCGACGGCCTCGACACCGGCATTCAAGAACTCGGGGTTAAACGCAATCGTCATCTCGGTGCCTTCGAGCACAGCATCAATTTCTTCGACCGCGTTACCGACATCTTGTGTGATGGCGCTGAGTCGAAGGCTGTCGGCAGTCATCTGCAGCCGGATTGGCGTGGCATCGCGGGCCAAAATCTTCACGCGACGGATGGCTTCAAGCAGCGCATCACGAGAAACGGTGAGTTTGTTGGGATGGGTTGGCGGAATTAGGCGGCGATAGTCGGGAAATTCGCCCTCGATCAATCGAGTGGTGAGACGCGTTGAGCCAACCTCAAAGGTGGCCTCGCGCTCGCCCAACCGAAGCGTGAGCTCAGGGGCATTGCCAACCAAACGAGCCAGTTCGCTGAGCGCCCGACCAGGAACGAGCACCTTTTGGTCAGCTCCGAGGGCGCTGGCTCCAGGAAGATCGCGCACCGCTAAACGGTACGAGTCGGTAGCAACCATGCGTAGGCCATCGGCTTCGGCGGTGAGCAGCACGCCAGTGAGCACAACACGCGATTCGTCGGTGCTCGCGGCGCGCACGACCTGACGCAACGCTTCGCCCACTTCGGCGGTTGGCAAGGTGACTGCCGTAGATGCCGGCGATGCCAACCGTGGGTAGTCGTCGATTGACAGCGGCCGCACCGTGAACTGCGAACGACCGCCCGAGATCGACACATCTTCGGCATCGACAGAAACCTCAACCTTGCCAGGTGACAGTGAGCGCACGATGTCTGATGACAAACGTGCCGGCAACACAACGGCGCCATCTCGCTCGCCACCAACTTCGGTCTCGAGTTGAATCGTAAGTTCGAGATCGGTGCCGGTCACCGTGAGCTTGTCGCCCACCAGTTCAAGACGAAGCCCAGAAAGAACCGGCAATGTGCCAGTTCGACCTGTGGCGGCACGTCCGGCCGTAGCTAGGGCGTCAGCCAAGACATCGCGCTCGCAGCGAAATTTCACGATGCAACCTTTCCCACCAGATGGTGATGTATCAAAGTAATGGTATTAATAAGGCCTGTGGATTGTGGATAACCACGCGATGCTGCAGCGTAGAGGCCAGATCGTACTGTGTGTGCTTGTACACAGGTATCCACAGCATTGGCAAACAACACGCGATGCCCCGTGGACAACTTTGCGTTGTCCCCCGATGTGAGCAACGTGTCCACAGCAAGTTCATGTGTTGTATGCACAGCTGTCATTTGACTCGGTTCAGCCCTTCTTCAATCGCTGAACCATGTCGGTGACCTGGTCGTATACCTGTTTGCGTTCGCTCATCAGACGTTGAATCTTCTCAACAGCGTGAATCACGGTGGTGTGGTCGCGACCGCCAAAAAGTCGGGCGATAGCGGGGTAGCTCAAGTCGGTGAGATCGCGGAACACATACATCGCGATCTGTCGACTGGTGACCAACGGTCGCTGCCGACTCTTTCCGCGCAGAGCTTCAACGCTCTGTCCAAGAATGATGGCCATTTCGTTGAGCAACTCTTCATCGGTGCGAGTCTTGGCACCGCTGTCGGTGAGCAGGTCGCGCAGCAACTGCTCGGCAAGATGCGTGGTGATGGGTACGCGGTTCAAGCTGGCGTACGCAGTGACTCGAATGAAGGCGCCTTCGAGCTCGCGAATGTTGTTGGTGATGTTGGTGGCAATGAACTCGAGGGTCTCGGGCGGTACCCGTGAATCGTCGCGGTCGGCCTTGTTGCGCAAGATGGCCAGACGAGTTTCCATGTCGGGTGGCTGAACATCGGTGATGAGACCCCACTTGAATCGACCGCGCAAACGCTCCTCAAGAGTGGGGATGGCGTCGGGCATGCGGTCGCTCGAGATCACGATCTGTTTGTTGGCGCCGTGCAACGAGTTGAAGGTGTGGAAGAACTCTTCCTGCAAGCCTTCTTTGCCCTCCATGAACTGGATGTCGTCGATGAGGAGCACGTCGATATCGCGGTAGCGACGCTTGAACGATGCAGTTGAGTTGGTTCGAATCGCGTCGACGTACTCGTTCAGGAAGGTCTCGGTGCTCACGTATCGCACGACATCGTGTTGGTAGTGGCGATGTACGTAATGACCAATTGCGTGCAGCAGGTGGGTCTTACCCAAACCCGCTGCGCCGTAGATAAATAAAGGGTTGTAGCTGCGACCAGGAGTTTCGGCCACGCGTTGCGCTGCAGCCAATGCGAACTGGTTCGACTGACCTTTCACGAAGGTGTCGAACGAGTAGCGAGGATTCAACCCGGCGATGTCTTGTGCATCGCTGCTTCGTGACGATCGTGCTGTGGATTGCTGCTCTGCTGCGCCGGCGTCGGGTGCATCGCCGGCTTCCACATCGAACTGCTCGCGTGACTCTTCGGCTTTGTCATCGACTTGAACGTCGACGACAAAGGTGAGGTCGCCGTAGCCGATGTCGGCTAACGCGGCCTGCACGAAGGGCAAATAGAGCGACATGATTCGGTTGCGAAGATGTGAGTTGGGGGCACTGACGCGCAACTCGTTGTCTTCGCCTTCGATTGGGACGACGTCTTGGAACGTAGAGAACCACACGGCTTCGGACACCTGGGCGCGCAGGATTTGAGCTACTGCTGTCCACAACGGCTCACGGTCGCTCACCTGCACCTCCGTCCTTTTCATCGAATAGTTTCCACATCATTGTCCACACCGTGTGGACAAACCAAATCGTCGCGAATC
>JBAXHD010000067.1:0-10404 GCA_037139095.1 Actinomycetota bacterium | reverse complement strand
AAATGGGACTCGCCGGCCGCGCAGCGCACGCATTTTGACAGTGACGTGATGATTGAAATGGCCCGCGCCTGCGAAGGCATCTTGATGTCGCCGCCCGACATCGATATGTGGGACGGGCCCAGCGCTCACGATCTCAACTAATTCATACCCGTCGCGACGATCTCACGGCGCAATGAGTCGGTAGTGTCACCCTCAATTGCGGATCCACCGTCCGTTGAAATATCCCCACAAAGACAAGGAGTTCGCAGATGGCGAATCCAATTCTGAACGACAAGTCCTTTAAAGAAATTGATGAGGCCGGTGCTTCATCGGCCGGTTGGGCAGCTCCGGCTGCGCACACTCGCGCTGGCTCGGGCCAGGCATACGGTTCGGCGCCCGTAACCGATGGACCCATCAGCGACTGGAACAGCCAGAAGATGACCGTCAGCGGCACCGCTACGGCGTCGGGCGTGTTGTTCATCTTGATGATGGCCGCAGCCGTTGTTGGCTGGAGCGCTGTCACCGTTAGCGATGGCCAGGTCGGACAGTTCCCTCTATGGACCTTGGGCGGCGTGCTCGTTGGTTTCGTGTGTGTCTTAGCGATGCGCTTCAAGCCGCAGTTCGCGAAAGTGCTCGGGCCCATCTACGCATTGGCCGAGGGCGTCTTCATCGGCGCCATCTCGCACTCGTACGAGACCTATCAGCACGGCATTGTTGTGCAGGCCGCCGGCGCCACCATCGCCGTGTTCGCGATCATGCTGTTTCTCTATCGCACCAACATCATCAAGGTCACCGATCGCATGCGCCGCATTGTCATCGGCGCCACGTTGGGCATCATGGTGTTCTACGGGATCTCGATGCTCATCAACCTGTTCGGCGGTTCGGTGGGCTTCCTGAGCGACACCAGTGCGCTGAGCATCGGCTTCAGCTTCTTGGTTGCAGGCGTTGCAGCGTTCAACCTTGCGCTCGACTTCGACTTCATCGAAAAGGGTGCCAAGGCTGGCCTGCCCAAGCAGATGGAATGGGTCGCAGCAGTTGGCCTTTTGGTCACCATCGTGTGGCTGTACCTCGAGATCTTGCGTCTGCTCTCGAAGCTCAACCGCCGCTAAACCGAGCGGGCACTGCTGCGTTTGCTAAATATACCAAGGATGGTATATTTAGCAAGTGAACGATCTTATGCCCCTCGACGAAGCAGCGCGCCGGCTTGGCGTGACCCGTCGGCGCGTTCAAGCACTGGTGTCATCGGGCCAGATTCATGCTCGCAGGGTTGGGTTGCAGTGGCTGGTGCCGGCTGAGGTTCTTGGGCAGTACCAACACACGAGCGTTCGCAATCCGGGTCGTCCGCTGACGCAACACGGTGCGTGGGCCGAAATCGGTCAGCTTGAGCGCCGCCACCCAGACACGGCACCTGCGTTGGATCGGATACGCCGACGGGTTCGGCCCCGAGCCAATCACATTGACATGTACGTGCACCCAGGTGTCCTGCACAAACTGCGTAACTCCCCCACGCTTGTGCGCTCGGGGCGAGACGCTGCTGTTGAGGCCGGCGTCCCTGTAGACGCAGGTGACCACGACACGTATGTGCGCGCCAGCGAGGTGGCAGCGCTGATTGCTGAGGTCCGTGCCAGCGAGACGTTCTCTGAGGCGAACGTACATCTGCACGTCGTCGACGATGATCAATGGCCGTTCGAGCCGAGTCAACGGTTCGCATCGCTGTGGGTGGCGTGGCTCGATCTCGAGGATCGTCAGGACCGTGCGGCGTCAACACTGCTCGACCGGTTGGGCGGCCGCGCCCGTGCGTGAGATCGACATCTCTGACCAACTGCTGCCGCGTCATCACGAAGTAATGCGATGCTTGCGCTTGCTCGCCCAGCAAGTGGATACCAGTCAATGGTGTCTGGTCGGCGGGCTGATGGTGCTCGTTGTTGCTCGCGACGCCGGCCGCACCAATGCGCGCGCCGAAGGAACCAAGGACGGCGACATTGTTGTCGATGTTGCGGCCGAGCCGAACATCCTCGCGAACGTCGCCTACACCCTTCGGTCCCTCGGTTACGACTACCCGGAGAACACTCATCCCACGGACATTCTTCACTCCGAAGTGCCGCTTCGAGACGCCTTCGCTCGCTGCACGTTCGTGTCCGGAAATGCGCAACTCGATGTGCTCGCGCCAGACGACGCACCATTAGACCGACTCGACGTCGGAACTGAGTTGCGCACCATTTCGATCCCTGGTGGACGCCGAGCGCTTACTGGTTCGGAACTGACATCGATTTACTACGCGCACGACGCGGCCGATGTCGTGATCCGCGTCCCCTCGCTCACGGGCGCAATTTGTGTGAAGGCGGCAGCGGCCGTCGACCTTCGTACAGCAGCACAACCACGCCACGGTCAAGACGTTGCATTCATGCTCACCTGTATCGATGACCCGATCGCAGCAGCCGATGAGCTCGATCACAACGACCGCACCCTGTTGGCTGAATTCAGGCAGCAGCTCGGTTCCGGCGACGGCGCCCCTTGGCGCTTTCTGATTAACGAAGAACAGGCCCGAGCAATGGCAGCGCTCGATTTCCTTGTTGCCGACTGACCTCGCAACAGGCGACCGCCTCAGGTTGGTGGGCAGGTCTGCGGCAGCCGCTCTTCGCGGGGGTTACAGCGTGTTCAAAAAGGTGATCAGCGCGTCGTTGAACTGCTCTGGTCGTTCTTGTTGCACCCAATGGCCGGCTTCGTCGATCAGCGTGTGGCCGCGGAAATCGGGCAATGAGGTCTGCATGCGCTCGACACCTGTGGGGTCCATGATGAGCACGCCATCTTTTGCGCCAGCGATGAAGTAACTGGGCATGGTCACGCGGTCGAGACCGAGGCCTTTCACGAGCTCGTAGTTGGCATCGATGTTGCGGTAGTAACTCACGGGTCCGAAGAAGCCGCTGTGACGAAACTGGTCGGCGTAATAGAGCAAGTCGTCTTCGCTGAGCCAAGGCCACGGGCGTGCGGGTGGCACCGGTGTGTCGGTGAGGAAACCGTTGCCTTTCATTGGGCGCATTTCGGTGGGCATCACGAAGCCATCACCGCTTGCCGCCCACAAGAACTTGGCCATGGTCATATACGGGTCGGCTTCGAGTTCGGCTTCGGCCGGACCAACCTCTTGGAAGTAGAGCATGTAGAAGAAGTTGTCGCCGTAGACCATCTTCATCAGCTCCGTGGGCTTGCCTATCCACTGCACGGCCGGCACGCTGACGCCAACAACTGCGCGCACGCGATCGGGGTTGAGCCGAGCGTTCTCCCACACGATGATCGAGCCCCAGTCGTGGCCCACGAAGATCGCTTGGTCTTTGCCGAGGTCGTCGAGGATCGCGTTCAGATCGCCGGTGAGATGATCGATGCGATACGCCTCAACCTCTTTCGGCACCGACGAGTAGCCATAGCCGCGCTGGTCGGGGGCAATGGCGTGATAGCCAGCAGCAGCAAGCGCTGGCAGTTGGTGACGCCACGAATACGCGCCTTCGGGAAAGCCGTGGCTCAAGATCACGGTTGGGTCGGCGGGGTTGCCAGCCTCGAGCAGCTGCAGGTCGACGCCGTTCACGTGCAGCGTGCGTTTGCGAATCTCCGGAGAAAGCGTCATGCCTGAAGTATTGACGACGGGTCGCCTGGTGGACTACTTGGCGGCGCTTGGTGCGGCGGTCTCGCTGATGGCGCAGAGTTCGCCCCACGTGAGTCCGTCGCTGCCCCAGATCTTTTCGAAGGCACCGTCGGTGGCATCGGTGAAGCCGAGGCGATTACGGAAGTTGTAGCGCCAGCGCTGCTGGTTGGTGGGCACCCCAAGGCGGTCGAGCCGACCAAGCGAGTAGGTCTCCCACGCAGCAACCTGGGCCAAGCTGAGGTCGTTGTCGGCAGGTGCCTCGCCGAAGCCGCCAACGAGTCGGTCGCGGGCCCGAAGCAATACTCGACCAATCGCAGTAGCCGTTGCGGTCTCGCTCTGCTGACGGGGCTTGCGGGTGTCTTCGAACGCGCCGCTGCATGCACGAATGTGAATGGTGTCGCCGATTTCGCACGAGATGTTGGCCAGCGGCGTGGTCTCATCAACTTCGATGATGATGTTGTAGTCGCCCATACCCAACGCGTCGACCAGACCAGTGGCAACGCTGCGGATGACTGCGGAGTCGAACCACACGTAGTTGAACGTCTCAGGAATAACGGTGATGGTCATGTGCGTGGGTCTCTACCGTTGTGCCGTTTGGCCGGCGAGGCGCTTGGCTTCGCGGATCTGGCCAACCGCAGCTTTGCGTTCGTTGAGTGCTTGCATGCTGACCTCGGCGATGTCTTCGACTTCGTCGTCGGTGAACCCGGCGAGCTCGCGGAACCGGCGGGCGAGGCCAATCGGCGACTCTTGGCTGTCGCTGCGCGTGCCGCCGTAGCTAAACAACTTGTCGACCACGTTCTGAAACTCGAGTGCCTTCTTGCGGCGCTCAGGATCGTTTTCGGTGATCTTTCGCAACCAGTCGGAGCCCATCTTCACGTGGGTGACTTCGTCGGCCAACATCCAGTCCTCGCAGAACTCGAGGTACTGATCGCCGGCCAGATCGCCGAACTCTTTCATGGTGGTGAACACATCGATGGCCAAGCCTTCGAGCGCGCGGTTTACGCCAGCGAGACGCAGCACGGGATCGGAACTGCACGCCGCTTCGAACAGAACGGTGTTCTCGGCATATTGGCCGATCTCGGTGCCCATCCAATCGCTGAGCTTCACGCTGATCTCTACGTGACGAGCTTCGTCCCAACACTGGCGAGCCATGTCGAGCTTCAGCGCGAACGGAGCCTCGGTGCCAGTTTCGAAATCCCAGCAGGTGCGACCGGCGCCCTCGAGCGCTTGGATCTCGCCCACAAAGATGCCGTGCATCAGGCCACGTGCGCCATCGCTGGCATCGCGCCGCGATGGCACGAGGCGCAGGTTATTGCTGCGCTTGCTCTGGCCTTCGGTATCGACGTTGAGTGCGGTGCGCTGATCGGCCATGCGGTCGGCGATGGTGATCTTGTTGAAGCGGCTGTCGCGAGCCAAATCTTCGACGGGGAAAAACTTGCGCATGAGTTTGTCCTTTCGCTTATTGCGAACCGAGTGTGCCGACGCCAGCGATGCCGCCGGCTTCGATCATGATGGCTTCGAGCTTTTGCATGTGTGCCGCCGCGCGAGCGGCTTCTTCGGGAGTCTCGATGAGACTCTGCAGAATCATTTCGCCGTCGCGCCAGTCGTCGTACTCGTCTTGCAGGATGAACTTCAGCGACCGGATTGTTGGTGCATCGGTGATCTCGCTGGTGCCGTTGAGGTGATATGTGTAGGCCGCGATGAACCGTGGGATGAGCACGCGGTACACACCAACGAGCTTCTCGATGGTGAGGTCGGGCGCCTCGGGCTCAGTCATTGCCTCGATGAAACGCACCATTGCGTCGTTGGCCGGTGCCGTGAGGCGCTCGGGGTTCATCTCGCGCAGCTCGGGCAGGCGCTTGTGCCACAACTCGGCGTGCCACGCATGCTTGTAGCAGTGGGTGCCGAGGCGCATCTTTACGTCGAGCTCGGGAACCGTGGCGACCCAGCCGCCCAGCGCTTCGAACAGCTTCATTTCGGTCCACTTGTAGTTACCGACGCGGCGAGCTGACTCTTCGACATCGAAGATGCCGGGCAGCGTGCGACGGTCCCACGGGGCAAACGGTGCTCGTGGCTTATACGGATCGGCCATGGTGAAATCCCCCAACGTGGAAACGAAACTTCGTGAAGGTTACCCCCACTGCGTCGGCGGCGGGGTAAGGGAGGTCGGCCGGTGCTGCTAAGGCTGCGGGGTCTGCGGCAAGCGGCGTGTGGTGGGGTGTTCCGCGAGCAGTTCGTCGGGCAGTGGCTGACCCGAGATTTCGTCAGTCCAATAGGTGCCAGCTTCGAGCCGAGCAAGCGCAGTTTCGACATCGGCCAAATCGGTTTCGATGGCATCGAGGTCGATCTCGGTGTTAGCGATGGCTGGGTCGTGCATGTGCAGCAGGTTAGCGCGAAGGGGCGGTCGCGCTGCCGCCCGAAAAAGTGGCGTACCGTAACGATGTGGCACAAGTTCGACTGAAGAGCATC
The DNA here is from genome assembly GCA_037139095.1 of Actinomycetota bacterium. Lineage (GTDB taxonomy): Bacteria > Actinomycetota > Acidimicrobiia > Acidimicrobiales > Ilumatobacteraceae > WLMZ01. The sequence continues at coordinate 4,319 of JBAXHD010000067.1, read as the reverse complement.
ACGAAACAGTTCGATGGCGTCACCGCCGTCGAAGACATCAACCTTGACATCGCGGATCGCGAGTTCATGATTCTTCTCGGCCCATCGGGCTGCGGAAAGAGCACGCTGCTGCGCATCATCGCCGGTCTTGAGGACCCAACCGAGGGCGAGGTGTACATCGGCGACACGATGGTGAACAACATCCTGCCCAAGCAGCGCGACGTTGCCATGGTGTTCCAGAGCTATGCCCTGTATCCGCACAAGTCGGTGCAGGACAACATCGAGTTCCCATTGAAAGTTCGCAAGGTTCCGAAGGCTCAGCGCGCCGCGTCTGCAATCGAAGTAGCGACATCGCTTGGGCTTGGCGAGTATCTCGATCGCAAGCCCGGTGCGCTCAGCGGTGGTCAGCGTCAGCGAGTCGCTCTGGCTCGTGCCATTGTTCGCAATCCGGCCGTGTTCTGCATGGATGAACCGTTGAGCAACCTCGACGCGAAGTTGCGTGGCGAGACGCGTGCCGAGCTCATCGCTCTGCATCAACGGCTCAACTCAACATTCGTGTATGTCACTCACGATCAGGTCGAGGCAATGACCATGGGCACGCGTATCGCCGTGATGTCGCGTGGCCATCTCGAGCAAGTCGGTACGCCCCAAGAGGTCTACGACAAACCATCGTCGGTGTTCGTAGCCCAGTTTGTTGGAATGCCGCCGATGAACATCTTGCCGGCCGGTTCGCTTGAGTCGGGCAGTCACCTTGTTGGCGTGCGCCCCGAACATCTGCGCATCTCGCCCGACCAACCGTTGTCGTTGCAAGTGCAACTTGTTGAGCAACTCGGTCACGAGGTGCACATCACCGGTGCCGTGGGCGATCGGCGTGTGGTGATTCGCCAGGAAGCAGGAGCTGCCATGCCTGCCATTGGCAGCGTTGTGCAGATTGGTGCGGCCGAGAACGTGCGTCATCGTTTCGATGCGGTCACTGAGCAAAGGATCGCTGAATGAGAAGAAAGCGGCGCGACTCTGGGCTGGCGTTTCTCATGCTTGTGCCGTCGGCCGTCATCCTTCTGTTGTTCGTTGTCTACCCACTCATCAAAGCGGTGTGGTTGGGACAACAACGGTGTGGTGTCACGAAGTGCACGAGCAACGGGTTCCGCCAGTACCTCGATGCGTTCCGCAGCAATGAGTTTCAAGACGCGTTGATCGTGACCGCGAAATACGCACTCATCACGGTGCCCATCGGCTTGGTGCTCGGCGTGGCGTTGGCTGTGCTGGCCGACAAGTACATGCGCGGCGTCGGAATCTTTCGCACCATCTTTTCGAGCACCGTTGCCACCAGTGTGGCCGTTGCTTCGGTGATGTGGTTCTTCCTGCTCAATCCAAACGTCGGCGTGCTGGCTCAATGGATTGGCGGCATTGCGAAGACTCCAGGTCTGTTGCAGGATCCGCATTCTGCGTTATGGGCGGTGTCGGCCAGTTCCATTTGGGCCAACCTCGGGTTCACCTTCATCGTGGTCACCGCTGGGTTACAGGGCGTGCCGAAAGATCTGTACGAAAGTGCGTATGTAGATGGGGCCGGGGGCTTCAGTCGGTTCACCAACGTGACACTGCCGATGATCTCGCCCACGCTGCTGTTTGCAACGGTGGTTCTGACCACGCGTGCGTTCCAGTCGTTCGGCGAGGTCGACCTACTTACTGGCGGTGGGCCACTGGGCAAGACCACCACGCTCACGTTCTTGGCGTATGGGTCGGGCTTGCCCACGTCGAACGACGACGGACTTCGAGCCACGGTCTCGGTGTTGCTGTTCGCGGTGTTGTTGGCGTTGGCGTTAGTGCAGTTCCGCGGTCTCGAAAAGAGGGTGCACTATGGCAATTGATCAGGTCTACGGCGCTCGCAAGGTGGGCCGCTATGTGTTGCTCACGTTCATGGCCGTCGTTGTCATCTTCCCGATCTACATGATGGTTGTCGGCTCGTTGAAGCCTGGCAACAAAGTGTTGGTCAACCCGTTGCTGCCCACTGATTTCACTACGGCCACGCTGTCCGAAGCGTGGCGTTCAGGCCACTTGGGTCGGGCGCTGTGGAACTCGGCGTATGTGTCGGTGCTCATCACCGTGGCTCAGGTGGTCACGTCGATCTTGGCCGCATATGCGTTTGCCTTCTTGCGTTTCCCCGGCAAGACCTTTGTGTTCGTAGCGTTCTTGGCCACCTTGCTGGTGCCGCTTGAAGCCACGCTTACGGTGAACCGTCGCACGATGCAGAGCCTCAGTTGGATCAACAGCTACAAGGCGCTCACCATCCCATTTCTTGCGACGGCGTTTGGCATCTTCATGATCCGCCAAGTGTTTCTCACCATCCCCAAAGAGATGCATGAGGCCGCGTCGATGGACGGTCTCGGACGACTCGGATTTCTGTGGCAGGTTGCGGTGCCGTTGTCGCGGCCCACGATTGGCGCGCTCACGCTGTTCAGTTTCCTCACGTCGTGGAACCAGTACTTGTGGCCCACGTTGGTTACCACCAACGAGAAGTTCAACACGGTGCAGACCGGATTGCGCACGCTCAAAGCTGCCGCCATCGACAAGCCAAACTTGGTGATTGCCGGAACCGTGATTGTGGCGCTGCCGATCTTTGTGGTGCTGATCGCGTTCCAGCGTCAACTCATTCGTGGTCTCACCGCCGGCGCGGTAAAGGGGTAGTGATGTCACGTCGAGTTGTGTTGTGCATGGTTGTCGTTGGTGGCGCGTTCGTTGCATCGTGTCGGTCTGGTCAGAGTCTCACCAACGCCGGAATCGATAAGGCGCCCACGCCTGTCACCGCGTCGACGGTGCCGGGACAAACCACGGTGCCGCCCACAACGGTGCCGCGCAAGCTCGATTCGCTGCCGCCCTGCGATACCACGGCGCTTACTGCCGCCGCAGCGACAGCTCCGGTTGAGATCACGTTCTGGCACGGACTCTCGAACGAGCTCGGGCGCGAACTCGAACGACTGACCGGTGTGTACAACGCCTCTCAGAACAAGGTGAAGGTCAACCTTCAGTTCCAGGGTGGCTACGAGCAGACCATCGACAAGTACTTGCAGAGCAATACCGACAACCGCCCCGACATGGTGCAAATGCCCGAGTACATGGTGCAGCAGATGATCGACACCAAGAGCATCGTGCCCACCCAGGCGTGCGCCGAATCGGCGAAGTACGACACGTCGGCGTTCTTGCCGCAGGCGCTTGGCGCGTATGCCACCGAGGGTGTGCAGTGGTCGATGCCGTTCAACATGAGCGTTCCGGTGCTCTATTACTTGAAGCCACGGTTCACTGCCGCTGGCCTCGACCCTGAGGCTCCGCCTCGTTCGATCGAGGAGTTGCTTGCAACGAGTAAGAAGCTTGTGTCGTCTGGTGCATCTGCGTACAGCCTTGCGCTCGACAGCGATTTCGATGGCGGCGGCGGTTGGTACATCGAGCAGTGGTTAGCCAAGAGCGGAGAGTTCTACGCCGACAATGAAAATGGTCGCTCGGCACCAGCAACTCATGTGCTCTACGACGGACCGGGCGGTGTGAAGTTGCTCACCGCATTGAAGTCGTTGGTTACCGAGGGTGGTGCTGTGTACGTGGGCGACAACGCAAGCGGACAGGACACGTTCTTGAAGTTGGCCGACGCAACAAAGCCGGCGGCAATGACCATTGGAACGTCGGCTGCGTTGGGTCCAGTGCTTGCGATTGTTCGCGGCGGCATCATCCCCGGTGTGCTCGAAAGCGAAGTTGGAGTTGGCCCGATGCCCGGCCCGAACAACGGCAAGGGCGCCTTGGTTGGTGGCGCGTCGCTGTACATCGTCGATGGCAAGGGTGGTGCTAAGGCCGCTGCTGCATGGGATTACATGACGTTCCTCGAGAGCGCTTCGAGTCAGTCGCAATGGGCCGCCGCCACTGGTTATATCCCGGTGCGCAACGATGCGCTCACGCTGGAGCCGATCAAGAGCCTGTATGTCAGCGACCCACGTTTCAAGGTTGCCTACGATCAACTCACGTCGTCGCTGCCGGGGCCCACATCGCAAGGCCCGGTGATTGGACCGCACAAGGCGGTGCGACGCGTGACCGCAGTTGCCGTAGCCGAGGTGCTCTCCGGCGGTGATGTGCAGACTGCGCTCACCAAAGCGGCCCAAGCGGCAAACGATCTGATCACCAACTACAACGCCCAAAACAAGTAACGCAAGCGCGGCGGTCCCGCCGTCCTCGCTGCCCCCGCCGTCCCGCCGTCCCGCCGTCCCGCCGTCCTCGCTGGCCCCCCGGTTTGTTGAAGACATCAGGTCGGGGGTTGACCAATTGTCTTCAACAAACTTTTTGTTGAAGCGCCAACGAGG
>JBAXHD010000066.1:0-10873 GCA_037139095.1 Actinomycetota bacterium | reverse complement strand
AAGGCCACCTCGAGGTCGAGTTGCATGTGATGAATGGTCAGCGGATCGTTGTCGTCTTCGAGATACAGGCGTGGCGGCTTTTGGTCGCGCACGGCCCCGCGAATGAGCAGATTGGGATCTTTGCGAAACGCACGCACGCGATATTCGCGATCGTGCAGGACCTCGAGATCGGGATCTGGAGGAAGGATGTCGTGAGTGTCGAACGTGCTCACGCGACTGGAGTGTCGGCGATGAGACGACCAAGTCGGACCAACGACGGCATGGTGCTGCCGAGCGTGAGTTCGATCTGCTTGCCCCACAGGAAACAGCGATGCAATGGGTAGTCGCGATCGACGCCAACACCGCCGTGCAGATGCTGCGCAGCGTGCAGCACTTGCAAGCCGCCGTCGCTGGCCCAGAACTTGGCGCTGGCCACTTGCTCTGACGAAGGCATCCCTTCGCTGAGGCGCCACACCGCCTGCCATGCGGTGAGCCGCACGGCCTCGGTGTTGATGTAGCTGTCGCCGGCTCGCTGGCTGACGGCTTGGAACGATGCGATCTGACGCTCGAACTGCACGCGCTCTTTGGTGTAAGCCGCCGTGAGCGCAAGTGCTCGTTGGCAAACGCCCGACATGATCAAGCACTGACCCGTAGTGGCCGCATCGAGCAGCCAGGTGAGGCCGTCGAGATCGGCGAGCTTGGTGGCGGGGCTGTTGGTGAACGTAACCCGCGCATCGGGGATGCCTGAGGTGGTGTTCTGACGCTCGACAACGACGCCAGCAGCATCGGCCGCAACCACATACACGCCGTCGGTGGCTGACACCACAAAGCTTGATGCAGCGGTACCGGCGGGCACACAAATCTTTTGTCCGCTGAGACGCGAATCGGCCGACACGGTTGCGGCTGGTTCGTGTGGCGAACCGACTGGCTCGTGCAACGCAACGGTGACGATTCGCTCGCCCGAGGCAACACCTTGAAGATGATCGAGCGCACCGAAATGGCTCAACGCCGCACCGGCGATGAGCACAGCAAACGCTGGCACCGGAGCAGTTGCGCGGCCCACTTCTTCGAGCACAACGCCGATCTCAAGTGCGCCGAGTCCGCCGCCGCCCACTGATTCGGGAAGGGCAATACCTGCGATGCCGGTTTCGGCAAGCGTGCGCCACAACGCCATGTCGAAGCCGTGCTCGCTTGCGGCAGCGGCCTTTTGCGACTCGTTGGTGACTTGATCGGCGAGGATGCGCGCGGTGAGTTCGCGCAGATCGTTTTGTTCGGTTGAAAGTCTGAAGTCCATTACTTACCTGCCCTGGGGAAACCGAGTGCGAACATTGAGATGAGATCGCGTTGCGTCTCGTTGGTGCCACCGCCGAAGGTGAGGATGACCATGCCGCGATACGACGACTCGAGTCGCGACCGCAAGATGGCGCCCGGCGCATCGGCCTTGAGGTAACTCACCGGCCCCATCACCTCGAACAGCAAGCGGAATGCTTCTTGGTAGAACTCGGTGCCGAACACCTTCACTGATGACGCATCGGCGACCTCGAGGCCACCCTGGGTTGCGGTCCATGCAACCTTCCAGTTGATGAGCCGTAGGAACTCGATCTTGGCGTGCACCTTGGCGAGGTTGATCTGCACCCACTCTTGATCGATGACACGGCGGCCATCGGGCAGGTGCGTGGTCTTGGCCCAATCGCGAACCTCGGTGTAGGCACGATCGGCCACACCGGTGGAGCACAACGTGACGCGCTCGTGGTTGAGCTGATTGGTGATGAGGCGCCATCCGCCGTTTTCTTCACCAACGAGGTTCTTTGCCGACACGCGAACGTTGTCGAAGAACACTGCGTTGATGTCGTGCTCGCCGATGAGGCTGAGCGGCTGAATCGTGATGCCTGGCGTGTCGAGCGGAAGGATGAGAATGCTGATGCCCTTGTGCTTGGCAACCTCGGGGTTGGTGCGCACGGCGAGCCAGCAGTAATCGGCTCCGTTGGCCAAGCTGGTCCACATCTTTTGGCCATTGATGATGTACTCGTCGCCGTCGCGGACCGCACGGGTTTGCAAGCTGGCAAGGTCGGTGCCGGCGTTGGGCTCGCTGTAGCCGATGCAGAAGTGAAGGTCGCCAGCGAGAATCTTCGGCAGGAAGAATGCGCGCTGCTCGTCGGTGCCGAACTGCATGATCGTTGGGCCCACGGTGTTGATGCTGAGCATCGGGACGGGCGCTCCGGAACGCATCGACTCATCGAAGAAGATGAATTGCTCGATCGGGCTCTTGCCCTGGCCGCCGTATTCCTTGGGCCAACCAATACCAGCCCAACCATCGGCGCACATCTGCTTCCAGACGCTGCGAGTCTTGGCCGAGATGCCGTGCCCCTGTGACAGTTCAGCCACGGTTTGCGGATCGAGCAATGTGTCGTAGTAGGCCCTCAGTTCGGCGCGTAGCGCTTCCTGTTCGGGCGTATAACCAAGTTCCATGCGGCGAACCTAGCCGGTTTCTGACGATGTGTCAGATACGGAGCGCGCACGAAACCCAACCCGTTCGTGGTGCGTGGCAGTATTGCCAAATGGGTCCATTGAGCGGTTTGCGGGTTGTCGAGTTGGCGGGTCAAGGACCCGGGCCATATTGCGGGATGATGTTGGCCGACCTCGGCTGCGACGTTGTAGTCATCGACCGACCGAGCGACGCTGCCCGCGCCGATACCTCGAAGCCGGCAACCAATTTGTTTATGCGCGGCAAGCGCTCTATTGCGCTCGATCTCAAGGTGGCGGCCGACAACGAGTTGTTGCTCAGCCTGCTCGATGAGGCCGACGTTTTCATCGACCCATTTCGGCCGGGCGTGTGCGAGCGGTTAGGTATCGGCCCCGACATTGTGTGCGAACGAAACCCACGCATGATCTACGGACGCATGACCGGGTTTGGCCAAGATGGCCCACTCGCTCAGGCTGCTGGGCACGACATCGACTACATCGCGCTGTCCGGTGCGCTGTGGATTCTTGGCCGAGAAGGACAAAAGCCAACGCCGCCAATCAACCTCGTTGGCGACTTCGCCGGCGGCGGGTTGATGCTTGCGATGGGCATCGCTGCTGCGGCATTCGAGCGAAGCGTGTCGGGCCGGGGGCAGGTCATCGATGCCGCGATGGTCGATGGCGCTGCGCTGGTGGCCGCACCGTTCTTCCCGGCCACAGCTTCGGGATACTGGGGGCCACGCGGCACCAACCACATCGACACCGGCGCCCACTTCTACGAGGTGTACGAATGCGCCGATGGGGCCTATGTGGCGCTTGGCGCGATCGAGCCACAGTTCTACGCCGAGCTGCTCTCAAAACTGGGGCTGTCTCCCGACGAATTTCCGCAATGGAATCGCGGCCAGTGGCCTGCGCTTAAGCAACGCCTCAGCGACATCTTCATCGCCCAGACCCGCGATCACTGGTGCGCCCTACTCGAAGGCTCAGAGGCGTGCTTTGCTCCGGTGCTGTCGCCAGCCGAGGCCAGCAAGCACCCCCATAACATCGCTCGCGGTACCTTCGTTGAGATCAATGGAGTCACGTTGCCGGGGCCAGCGCCGCGGTTCAGCCGCACCGTGTCGAGCGCAGGCACACCGAGCCACGCTGGCACGCACACCGAGCTGGCCCGACGAGGCGAACTCTGGACTCAACGCCCGTAAGCAACGAGCGGCGATTAGATGCGGGTGTAGGCGATGCGCTCGGCGCGCTTGCTGAGCAACCATCCGCTTGCTGTGCGCACCACGACGTCGTCGTACCAGCCGGCAGCTTCGATGTAGGTGGGGCGAGCCGCAGCATCGCCAGCGGCACCCGGGATACGCATGACCGTGTCGTACTGCGAACCAATCGCAGCAGTGTCGGGTCCGTCGAAGCAGATCTGCACGTTGGCCATGCGGTGAATACGCATGTCGAACATCGCCATTGTTGGGGCCAGCCACGCCGCAGCTTCGGCGGGCGAACCGGCAACCCCGCCCGCAGTGGTGTAGTCAACGTGAGCGTCGGCGGTGAAGCATCCGGTCCACGTTTCCCAGTCGGCGCGGTTGAGCGCCTCGCTGTATCGAACGAGGAGATCGTTGATCTCGGTGCGGTCGCTGAGTTCGTGAAGATCCATGCGGGCAACGTAACCGATCACCCCACGCGAAGTCCGTTTGAGAGCGCGCTCGGCAGTTCCGATACGGTGCGTCACGTGGTCTCGACTGTCGTAACTATCCAAGGAGCCGGCGCACTCGCCGACGCACTCCGCGCTGCCGATCTACGCAGCGACTGTGCCACGACGGTGGTCGTGCCAACTCTCGGCAGCCAAGCCAAGCCCTTCACCGATCTCACCGATGCCGATTTTGATGCGGCGTGGGAGCAACCAATGCGAGAAGCCATCGTGGCGTTTCAGGGCGCGCACAAGGCGGGCCACACGCGGCTCATTGCGATCGTGCCCACGATTGCAATGTCGGGAGCACCACAACTCGCTCACATAGCGGCCACGGCCGAAGCGATTCGCGTGATGGTCAAATCAGCAGCTCGTCAGTGGGGCGCCGATGGCATCACCGTGAACTGCATTGCCGTCGCACCCGAACTGTTCGGTATCGATACCGCTGCAGTGGGCGCCGTCTCCATCGCTCCCCCGGCGCTGGCTACAAAGGGCACCATCGCCGACGACCTCGTGCCCCTCATTCGTCTCGCCAGCAGTGTCGACGCACATCACCTCACTGGCGCAACGCTCACCGCCGACGGCGGCATCTGGATGGCGCCATGACCAGCTTCCCATCAGCCAACTCGGGCCGCCTCGCAGGCCGTACCGCGATCGTTACCGGCGCTGGCCAAGGTGTGGGCGAAGGCATCGCCCGCCGCCTTGCATCCGAAGGTGCCAACGTGGTGATCGCTGCTCGTCGCGCCGTTACAGGCGAGCCTGTTGCCGAATCGATTCAGGCGTTGGGCGGCTCGGCCATCTGCGTCGAGACCGACATCACCAATCGCGAATCCGTGGCTGCTTGTGTCGCATCCACGGTGCAACGCTTTGGCGCATTGCACATCATGGTGCACAACGCATTCCGTGGCGGCCTGCCGCACAAACTCGAAGAAGCCGACCTCGATCGCCACTGGAAACACATGTCGCAAACCGGCGTGTGGGCCGTTCTGCACACCGGCCAGGCGGCGTGGCCGCATTTGCGTGATGCCGGTCGCCACGGCCGTTTCATCATCGTCACATCGCCAAGCGGCGTCGAGGGCAGCGCAAACATTCCGCTGTACTCACCCGTCAAGGCCGCCGAACGCGCCATCGCCAAGAGCCTCGCTCGCGAATGGGGTCCCAGCGGTGTCACGGTCAACTGTGTTGCGCCGGTTGCGGCCTCACCCGCGCTGCTCAGTGCGTTCGAACGATCGCCAGCGCTGCAAGCCGCACTCGAAGCACGCACGCCACTCGGTCGGGTTGGCGACCCCGAGTCCGACATCGGCTCGGTTGCTTTGTTCTTCGCCAGCGACGACTCGGCCTATGTAACCGGCCAAACCATCGTCTGCGACGGCGGCTCGTTCCTTGGCCTCTAACGACGCCACGTAATATCGACACCAATCTCATCTGCTCTCAAGGACACGCCACATGATCCAGTTGGTCACCATGCTCAAGCGCAAGCCCGGCACCACTCACGAAGAATTCTTGAAGCACTGGCACGACGTACACGGTCCATTGATCCGCCGACTCTCATGCTCGAAATACGTACGCCGCTACGAGCAGCACGCCTCGATTTGGCCACCCGCAGGCAGCAAGGCTCCAGAGCCCGCCTACGACGGCGTCACCATTCAGTGGTTCGATAGCACCGAGTCGTTTTACGAGCACCTCACCGAGCCCGACCAGGCCGAGATGTTTGCCGACATCAGCAACTTCCTCGATACCGATCAGTTGCACTGGACAATCTGCGAGGCACCCACGATTGTGATCGGCGACGGCGCATAGGTGTCCGCTTCCACCACAGTCGGCGGCACCGTCATTATCGCCGGGGCCGAACTGCTGCACACCGGCAACGTTGGCGTGCTGCGCGAGATCGCGCTGCGCACCGACACGGGCGTGTTCAATTCATGGGCAGCTAAAGGTCTCTTTGCATGGAACCATCCGGCTCATCTCGGCACCATCGGTCTGCAGGCCAACGACATCGCGCTCGCTCAACTCAGCACGTTCGACGATGTGATTCTGTGCGGTCTCAGCAACGACGAACTCTCTCGCGATGAGCTCACTGCCGCTGGCGTTCGGTGGCGCGATGTGGCCCCGTTCGATCTCGATCGCGAATCGCTTCCAATTCGCTCCGAACCCACCGCGCGACCACCCCTGTTCGGCGCAATCGCCGCGGCGTGTGGCCCGCTGTACGCAGACCCTTCAACCCCCACGAGTCCGGCTCGCGCTGCATCTGACCTCAGTGCGGCGCTTCCTTCGGGTGGTGTCGTGGCGGGAGACGCATGCCGCAGCGGGTTCTGGCTCGGGCGCACGTTCCCCACGCAAGAGCTCGCCAGCGTGATGTTGCCAATCCGACCCACGCCAGGCTTCGCTGCGCTGCAAGCAGTTACAGCTCGCCGCTCAGGGCGGTTCAGTGTTGCCGTTGTCGACCAGCTCGATGCGGCCACCGAATCAGTACTTGCCCGAGCGACAGATCTCGTCATCGAGGTATGGAGCGAAGGCGGCCCGAACCTCACCACCGAGCAGCGAATTGCTCGGCTGCTCGCGGCCCACGAAACAGGCGGCACGCATGTCGTCGAGCTTGGCGTGAGGTTCAGCGATATTTCATTGCTGGTTTCCGTTGCTGGCGCACCACGATGGCATCCATGAACGCGAACGAACCAGGCATTCTGAGCGGCGAGTACATGCAACTCGAACCTCTGTCGCTCGATCATGTGATGCAGTTAGTCGTGGCCGCAAACGAAGATCGCAGCACCTATCACTGGACTGCAGTTCCCGAGTCAGTTGCCTCGATGCGCGCGTACGTACACGGACTGCTTGACGACGCCGAAGCCGGCCGCGTGATCCCATTCGCGCAACGACGACTCAGCGACCAGCGCGTGGTTGGCTGCACACGGTTCATGGAGATCCGCCGATGGAGTGGTGGGCCATACCCCGACGAGGTTGAAGTCGGCGGCACATGGCTTGCGGCTTCGGCGCAACGCAGCGCCATCAACACCGAGGCCAAGCTGCTGATGTTCACCTACGCGTTTGAGACGTGGAAGGTGGTGCGCTTGTCGCTGTTCACCGACGCCCGCAACACAAAGAGCCGCGACGCAATCGTTCGAGCGGGCGCCACCTTCGAAGGCATTCTGCGCAACCATCGCGGCTCGTATGTACCCGACGAAATCGGCACCCCGCGTGACTCAGCGGCCCACTCAATCATCGCAAGCGAATGGCCCGCTGTGAAGGCCAACCTTCAGGCTCGGCTCAGGACCACGCCTGGGTGAGTTGCTCTGAGGTGGCGATTGTGGCCACCATCGACAGCGTGTTCTTCAACAGCATCACGCCGTATTCAGTAGGCATGCCCACCACACAGTCGCGGGCCACCACCACTCGATAACCGAGGTTCACGGCCTCAATTACTGTGCCGGGAATACCGAGGTTCAGCGACACGCCCGCAACGATCACGGTAGTCACGTTGTGCGCCCGCAGAATCGCGTTGAGACCAGTGCCCGTGAACGGCGAGAACCCGTGATGCCGATTTGAGTACAGATCGCTCGATGCCACTTCGAGCGAGGGCAACACCTCGGTGGCCTCAGAGCCGTGCAGCAGATGATCAGAGTGTCCGGCAAGCATCTCAATGAGTGGGGCGTTCATCGGCGTGCCAGCTCGGTCGGCGAGCAAGCTAAAGGTGCAGTGCACCACCGACACCTTTCGAGCCCGCGCACCCCTGAGCAATGAGGTGGTTGCATGCACGACGCCGGCATCGTCGACGGCTCTGCTGATAACCGGCATCGTGGCCAAATCGCCGCACACCCCGCGCTGCATCTCCATCGTGATGACTGCGGTGTGCTTGGGTGAAACAAGGTCGGCAAGGTCAACAACGTCAAGGCCCATCGCCCAACCATAGACCCGCTTTCCGAACGCTTGTAAAAATCGTGACGCAATCAACCTCCCGCATCTGACGAACCGTCAGAAACTCGCTACTGTTGGCCTCCTTGCCCTGCAATCAGGGCCGGTGAGAAGGGGATTTCCGTGGCACGCGATTACCACATCAAGCTCGGCACGATGCTGTTCACCATGGTCGAACCGCAACAGGGCCACGAGGTCGAGTACAACCGCTGGTACGAACGCGATCACTTCTACGGTGGCGTTCTTACCGGTGCGTGGAGCTTCGCTGGCGATCGTTTCGTTGCGACCAAGGCGATGAAAAACCTGCGCTATCCCGCCGAGTCGCCAATGACACCCGACCCAAACATTGGCTCATACCTCGCCATCTACTGGGTGCTCGCTGGCAAGCACGACGAATGGAACCGCTGGAGCGTCGACACCGTAAAGATGTTGCACGCCACGGGCCGCATGTTCGCCGAGCGCACCCACATTCACACGTTGCTCTACAACAACGAGTGGTCGATCCAGAAAGAGAACTGGGGCACACCAGCCGAACTCGCTCTCGACCGCAACTACGCCGGTCTCGTCGTGAACGTGGGCGAACTCGCCGAAGGCGCAACACACGCCGACATCGAGACCTGGACCCGCGACACATGGGCGCCAACGGCAATGGGTTCATCGTGGGGTCCCGACCTCATCATCAACACCACGCCACTGCCACTGCTCGACGACGCCCCACCCGATGTGCCACGCACGCCCAACGCCGACCGCCGCTTTCTGCAGCTTCACTTCTTAGATCACTCCCCCGATCACGGCTGGGCCGACGGCTACGCCAATTACGGCGAGCAGCTCAACGCCAGCGGCGTGGCCACGCACCTGTGGACCTCACCATTTATTCAGACCATCGTGGGCACCGACACCTACACCGACCAGCTCTGGTAAGGCGAAGCATCATGGATCAGATCACCAACAAGCGCGTCCTTGTCACCGGAGTCACCGGTTGGGTGGCTGGCCCCGTGGCCACCGCACTCGCCGCCAACGGCAACACCGTGTTCGGCGCAGCGCGCTTTCGCGATGCAACCCAGCGCGAGCCGCTCGAAGCACAGGGCGTGAACACCATCAGCATCGATCTGCAAAAGGCTCGATTCGATGAAGTGCCCAACGACATCGATGTCATCCTCAACTTCGCGGTGGCCAAGGTCAACGATTTCGAAGTCGCCTTCGCCGCAAACGCCGAGGGTCCTGCAGCGCTGATGGAGCTGTGCCGCCCCGAGATGTTCATGCATTGCTCGTCTACCGCGGTGTACGCACCCGACGATCACAATCCCCGCCTCGAGACCGACGCGCTTGGCGACAGCCACCGCCCAATGCCAGGCATGCCCACCTACAGCATCTCCAAGATCGCTGCCGAGGTCTTGGTGAAGTACACCGCCAAGCGCTTGGGTATTCCCGCCGTCATTGCTCGACTCAACGTGCCGTACGGTGACGCCTACGGCTGGATGACCTTTCATCTGATGATGATGGAGCGTGGCATTCCAGTGCCCGTGCACGTGAACCAGCCAACGAGCTACACGCCTATTCATAGCGACGACATCGTGCGCTCGATTCCGTATCTGCTGTCGCTCGCATCGGTTCCCACCACAATCGTGAACTGGGGCGGCGAAGAGGTGGCCGGCATCGAAGATTGGTGCAACGAGTTGGGTCGCCTTACCGGCATCACACCTCAGTTCGCTCCCACCGAGGCGACCATTGCGGCCATCATCCCCGACCTCACCAAGCTGCACTCCACCGGATTCCGCAGCCAGGTCGGTTGGCGCGAAGGCATGCTGCGTCAACTCCAGGTGTCGCGTCCCGATCTGCTGAAGTAGAAAAACACGTGCGAATCGGCCTGACGGTCTTTCTGACCGACCGAACGATCGATCCTGTCACTCTTGCCCGCGAGGCTGAGGCCCGCGGGTTCGCATCGCTCTACTTTCCTGAGCACACCCATATACCGCTCAGCCGCGAAACTGCTCCACCCACCGGCGACGACGAACTCAACGACGAGTACAAGCGCACGCTCGATCCGCTCATCGCCATCGCAGCAGCAGCAGCGGTAACCAAGACATTGGTCTTGGGTACAGGTGTATCGCTCGTGGCGCAACACGATCCCATTGTGATGGCCAAGCAGCTCGCCACGCTCGACTTCATTTCGGGCGGACGCATCACCCTCGGCGTGGGCTTTGGCTGGAACCGCGACGAGATGAACAACCACGGCGTGACATACGAGACCCGTCGCGAACAAGCCCGCGAACACGTGCTTGCGATGATCGAACTGTGGTCGCACGAAGAGGCTTCGTTTCACGGTCACTTCGTGCAATTCGGGTCGTCATGGAGTTGGCCCAAGCCCGTGCAACAGCCACGGTTGCGAACACTGGTCGGGGGCGGCGCCGGACCCAAGTTGTTCAGCCATGTAGCCGAATACGCCGACGGTTGGTTCCCCATCGGCGGCGCCGGTGTGCGCGATGCGCTGCCTGCGCTGCAGGCTGCGTGGGCGATCGCTGGCCGCAGCAGCGAGCCCGAAGTTGTGCCGTTCGGCGTCATCGCCAATGCATCGAAATTGCAGTACTACCGCGACATCGGTTGCTCAGAGGTGGTGTTGCGCGTGCACGGCACCGACCGCGACAGCACGCTTCGCCAACTCGACACGTTGTGCGCCGAATCAGGAGTCTTACCAACGTGAGCAGCATTGTTGTGTCCGGTCTCGAATACGCGCCCCCGGGCGCCGATGTGTTGTTCTTCGATGTCGGCTTCGGGGTCTCGCCCGGCGAGCACGCTGCCATCGTTGGCCCCAACGGCGTGGGCAAGAGCACCATCTTGCGCATC
>JBAXHD010000065.1:0-10911 GCA_037139095.1 Actinomycetota bacterium | reverse complement strand
GATTTCGTCGGCCGTGAGACCAACCGGAACGATCGCGAGTCCAAGCGGCTGCAACGCCCAATCGTGGGTCCGCTGTTGCAGCCGCCAGCGGGCACCAGCCACCGGACGATCGACGACGATCGCTAATCCACGACCGCCGATCGCAGTGAGCCGAACGAGTTCGGGGTCGAGATCAGCCGCGGCTCCAGAAGATTCACCGCTGTGTGCCGCAACCACAATGGTCGGCTCCCATGCCTCGACCGACCCCGGCCGCGAGCGCAGTGCAAACGTGGACACCGATGCATTGGTCATTGCGGCAATGGCACCGATCTGACCGACGGCAGCGTCGATCGCTTCATCAAGGTCCGCTGCCGTCTGCGACGCAGGTCTGCCAAGATGCACCTCGTTGAGGCCACATGTGATGAGTTGTGCCATCTCGGACAATGGCGAAACCGACACCGACGCGGCGATCGCTCGAGCAACGTTGGCGGCATGAGGTGGATCAGCCTCGATCGCCAAGAGCGCTACCGCCTCAAGGTCTACAAACACCTGCACCGGTTCGGTGGACATGGTGTCGGCAGACCGCCCCACATGCACCAGTGCGGGACACGGCGGGTTCGAAGCGCGAGCGAGCGGAGCGAGTTCATCAAGACATACCGAGGCCGGCAGTCGCCAGCGGTCAGACCGAACTGCCAACCACGGCAAGGGCGGAGTGGGCGCTGGTGCCGAGAGCACCATCTCAAGCGCGCCATCAGCCGATTGCAACACTGCGAGAACTCCAACACCAGAAACCACATCGGCGATTTGTGATGACAACGCCCGCAGCACGATGTCTAGGCGAGCCAGACGGTCACCCTCGTCAAGACGACGGACAATGGTCTCGGCAACAACGAGGTGCTGAGTAGGAACCGGCACACGAACCTCGCCGACCGTGGCGCGCAGGTGGCGACGGCGCCGCAATGTAATTGCCGCGACCACTCCGGTGGCGACCATCACGGCACCTCCCAATCCGATAGGAGTCGATGCATGTCGAGGCGACTTCACCGAAGCGGTCGGACCAGAAACTGTCGGCGAAACTGCGAGAGCGACGGGCGCTACGGGCGCCTGGTCGAGCACCGGACACGGAGCCGGTGCTGGCTCAGGAGATACAGCCGCAGGCAGTAGGCGCGACACCACCTGAGTGACCGGCACAGATCGAGAGTGAGTTGACGCCGATGATGCTGAGACCCCACGCGGGATCGAACCAACCAGCATCAGCAACGCTGCCACGATTGCAGCCGCGCTCTGCTGCGATGACCCGAGAGCACTGAGGCGTGGAGCCGACTTCCCTGCGAGCGCTGCAGCGAGCTCGATGAGCACGCTGAGCATCAAGCGTCCCCAAGCGAGCCACAACACAACCGCCAGCAACTTAATGGCCGCGCCATCGCTGATGTTGCCCCGACGCACCGATGCCCACACTGTTGAGGCCGCTGGAAACGGTGACGGCCACGGTCGGCCGACAAACCTGATCAGCCCGAGCGGGACGCCAATCAGCAGCAAAAGCGGCGCGACAAGAGCCGCAAAACCACGGAGTAGACGTAACACGGTGAACCCTTCCTGCGGTTGAAACGGTGTGAGCAACTAGCGCGTAACCGGCTGCGCGAAACGTGTTGCATGAACCGACTTTGTTGAGACGCCAACGAGGCGCAACAGGGTTGTCGACACGGTGGACTGAACGGTGACAGTGACACGATTGGCGCTGACAGCTACAGAACCGTCGACGCCGTGCGCAACCAAATACGCCTCAGCATTTCGCTTGGCGCGGGCGGGATCGATAGCCCATTGACCAGTGCGTAACGACACCACTTGTTGAGCACCCACACGAGCCGCGTTCTCGGCACTGTCGGATGCCGCGACCTTGGCTCCCACGATGCGGCCACCATCGATGACGAGGCCAGCGCAACAGATCACGGCCATCGTGATGACAAGCACAAAACCAGTGACCGACCCGCGGTCGAGCTCGACACGTTGACAACCGGAGCGAGAACGATTGAGGCGAGTCATCAGCCAGCCCGATACTGATCGATGACTTCGGTTGAGCTGGCTGTGAGCGTTCGAGCAATCGCGCCAACCAAGGATGTGCCCTGCTGATTCACACTGCACGTAACAGTGACCGTTACCGAACTCGCAGCGAGTGCGGAAGTCACTTGCACGCCCACTGAGGCTGAAGCGCAGCTGAATCCGTTGTTCGCCATATCGGCTGCCGCAACAAGCTGGGCGACGCCTTGCATCTTGGGCCTGGCAACAATCGATGCAGCACGAGCGGCTTCGTCGGCTGCGTGACGCACCTGCTCGGTGGCGCCGCCGGCCCTGCCGAGGAACACCACGAAGGCCATCAACAGCACCAGCACCGGGGCAAGGAGCACCATCTCGACAGTCATGCTGCCAACGTCGTTGGTGGTTCCGCGGGTCAAGAAGTTGGGCACTGCTGATCACCTTTGTGTTGGTGCTGTGTGACACGCCGCATGGAAATCATCGGCTCGATTCGGGGACAAATCGCTCTCGCGGTTCAATGGCTGTGCGGGTGACCGAGCTGGGAAAGAACGGAACGATGCGGGGCACTGACAGAGAAACCGAAACCGACACGTATCCGGCAGACACACTCAGGGTCGGGGCCTGCGCAAGGCGCGAGCCGAGGTCAGTAACAGTGGATTGCGCCACGTCGATGGCGCTCTTCGAACCGGACACCGACGAAGCCGCCGCGGCACCTTGAGCAGCCGCTGCCGATGCCACGTTCGCGGCATGGAAATAGATTGCGGCTTGCACTCCTAAGAACACGAGGAGCACCAGCAACGGGGTGAGGATCACCAACTGCGTGGTGGCCTCACCCCGATCGCTGCGAGCCGATGATCGGGCGTTTGTCATCGAAACGTGCTGAAGGATGGTCATCGCGCGATCAACCGAGGTTGATTGAGTTCGCCTTGTTCTGCACACGGGTGGTGATGATCACACCGACACCAATTGCGAGAGCAATCAGTGCTGCTGCGAGCACAACCGTGGTGGCGCTTACTTCGCCGCGGTCGCGGTCGATCTCGGCAGACGCACGAAAGCGCACCACGTAATAGGTCCAAAGTGGGGTGAACATTGACATGAGGTTTCTCCTAACGAGTTGTTGCTGGTGGGGGTAGCGCAGCGGGGGGTCTGCGCTTGAGTGTGCTGTGAAGAGGGACATCGACCGGGTCACAGCGCCCGGACAATTTGCTGGAGGGCCGGGTAGCCCAACAACACCATGAAGCCGACGAACATCAACACAGTGGGTAGCCCCATGCGTTCGGTTGCGGCTTGTGCGTCGGCTTCGATTCGCGCCATTTGATGCGCGCGCAGCGCTGCGGCTTTCGCAGACAACGACAACTTGATACGGGCACCCTGCTCGCCGGCGAGACGAACGCTTGCCGCAATCTCCGCGAGCTCGCGGACCCCGATGGCTTCACCGAGTTCGGTGAAGCTGCTCCACGGCGACTGACGCTTGGTGCGTGAACGAAGCAACGCGTGGCGGATCTGAGTGAAGGCCCATCCGTCGCCCGCCTGTGCTGCTGCCTCAAGCGACGTCTCAACCCCGGCACCACCGGCCAGAAGAATGTTGACGAGATCGAGGTAGCTCGATAGCGCATTACAGAACCCGGCACGACGCGCTTTGGCCTGTGACCGCAGGGTGAGATCGGGCACCACGAATCCGACAGCCGAAGCGGTGAGAGCGGCTCCGAGGGCCACCACGTTCGGCAATGGCGAGCCGGCAACCTGCAATGTCATAGCGAGCGCAATCGCGATTCCGGCCATCGCCAGGGTCGTTGCGAACTTCTCGGCCACGAAGCGGTCGACCGGGCGCTCCATCACAGCAAGGTCCTTCTCGACGCGCGTTCCGACCCGTCCAATCACGATTCGAGACACTGCGTTGGCCAAGCCAGTTCGGCCCGGCATGGCAGTTGTAGAACGCAGATCAGCGACCGAAACACCCGTCTGTTCAAGACGCTGAAACGAAACAGCTAACGATGCAGGACGCTCAGTGAACGCCCGAACGATTACAAAGAGCCCAAGCCCAATGCCGGAACCCATCCAGAGGGTTGCGTTCATGATGAGACCTTGGCCAGAGAACGGCGGGCCACAAAGCGCTGAGGCATCGCGATGCGACCCATGCGAGACATCAAGACGAACGATGCGCCAAACGTTGCGAGAATGAGCGCCAACACCAGTTGGCCGGCGGTGGTGTCGTAAGGGCGAAGGTACGAGCGGTCGAGCAACAACAGCCCAACTACAAACACTGCGACCACTGCCACGATGATTCGCACTGCACTGCGGCTGCGAGCACGGCCGACCCAGACCCGTGTGCGCATTCGAGCTTCATCGCGAGCACTCTCGGCGAGATGGCCAAGCAAAGCGCCGAGGTCTCGGGCCTCCTTCTCGGCCGCGATGACAAGCGCAGCCACAACAAAGTCGGCCATTGGGTGGTTGACCTCATCGGCAAAACGGCGCAGCGCTGCGGGAAGAGCTTCGTAGTCAACCCGGGCAGCCAATCGCTCTACCGGCGCAGCCAACGCTCGAGGTGCAAGCGAGGCGGTTGCCCCAATCGCATGCTCCAAACCATTTGCACCGGCAAGGGTGTCGCGAATCTGTTCGGTCCACGAAGCGATGGCTTCTACCAACTCGAGTTCGCGACCGTGGGCTCCGCGGCCGCGCAGCGCGCTTGGCGCACACCAACCCGATGCTGCAGCAACGGCTGCGAGAACCGGCCAATGGCTGGCCACTATCGCGATCAAAGCCGCCACAAATGCCAGTAACAGTCGAAGCAGCGCTCGGTCGGCGTGTTGGGCGAGTTGACCCCCGAGTGCCTCAGGGCGGGCCAAGACAACCCGACCACCCAAGCCAGCCCGCCCCAGAAACAAGCCGAGGCCGACGAATGCACCGAGCAACGCAGTGATGAGCACGCTCACGGAACCCACCACCCTTCGGGCTTGTCGAGGTAGGCGGCATCGAAGCCGTGCGCCTCAAGCAGCGCCAACGTTGTCGAGCGAAGTGGATACCCGGGCACCGCGCGACCGTCGAGGCCAGGCTTGAAGACTTCGTTAGACACGATCTGCGCTCCATCGGCATCAACGACCTCGCGGATGCTGGTGACGCGACGAACTCCAGCGATGGTTTCGATATGCACGACGAAGTGAAGCGCCGTGGCCAACAACAGGTTCACTGTGTCGACGGGCAAGCCCAATTCGGCCATTGAGACATACGCGGCCAGCTTCGGGAAAACGGTTCGGCTCGAGTCGGCGTGCATCGTGCACATCGACCCGTTGTTGCCTTGACTCATCGCCATCAACATGGGGAACGCTTCTGGTCCGCGAACCTCACCAATGACAACCCGATCAGGGTCCATCCGTAACGCCATGCGGGTGAGATCGACCATCGTGATCGCTCCGCGGCCTTCGATATTGGCTGGCCTACTTTGCAACATGTCGTAGTCGGGATGCAGCTCTTCGAAGCGGTCGAGACCGAGCTCGTATGCGTCTTCGATCGTGACAATGCGTTCGTCCTGTGGCACCTCGTTGAGCAACGCACGCAACAACGTTGTCTTGCCACTGCCCGTTCCACCGGCGATCACCATGTTGCGCTTGGCGCGAACTGCAGCAGCAAGGAATTCGGTGAGGCCTTCGTCGAGAAGCCCATTGTCCTCGAGCTCGCGAAGCGAACTCAGCTCGAACCGATGCTTACGAATGATCACGCTTGGCCGCGCACTGACTTCCATCGTCGCGAACAAACGCGAGCCATCGGGCAACTGGATGTTGAGCTCAGGATTTGCTGCATCAAAGCGGCGCTCGCTGCGGCCGGCACGGGCTGCGACGAGGCGCACCAAATCGACCAGCTCTTCGTCGGAGTCGACCACTGGCGCACACGAAATGCGGCGACCATCGACGGTCTTGACCCATGTGGATGCCGAACCGCGAATGTGGATGTCGTTGATCTCTGGCGAATCGAGCAGCGGCTGGATGCGTCCAAGTCCGAGCACCCGAGCAAGCACTGCATCGGCGATTTGAGCCTCACCTTCGCTCGACAGCGTTTCGACCCCGCCAGCGAGGTGACGCGCTGCGAGCGAGTCGAGATGATTGCCCACGACGCGTCGGGCGAACTCGCGCTCGGTGGCGAGGTCGAGCGCTGGCTGCACCGAAGCGCTGCGCTCAATGCGTTGGTCGGCGAGGGCCTCGCTGACGGCTTGCGAAATGGTGACCACAAGCTGCTGGTCGATGGTGATCATGCCGTCACCCGAATGGGGGACTCGATCGCAGCGTCGCAAAGAGCATCGCCATCGTGCGAGGCACGCAACTCATCAAGGAGCGAATAAACCGCTGCCGTACGTGAGCGTTGCTGACGTTGCGTTCGCGCCGCTGCGATAACACCCCACACGCGCTGTTGCACTGCATCGGCAACCTCGCTCACGCCGTATGGCTGAGCGTTATTCAGCACCACCAACGGCGAGGCACAAGCGCTGAGTAGCTGCGACCGGTGCGCCAACGCAACGACCGACTCGACTGAGTTATTCGAAACAACAATTGTGTGGTCCGCCGAGGCGGCCGCGGCAAGCGACGCAGAGCCGGGCCGAATGCGACCGATGTCGACAACGACGGTGGTATTTAGACGTGCGACCGCCGACATCACGTGTCCTAGCGCGGCACGCAGGGCCGCATTCGTTTGCTCGGCCGAAGGATGCGCAACGACAACAGCGACGCCGTCACGCGTGGTTTGCGCGTAGCGCCAAACGTCTTGGGCATCAATGCCAGTACGCGCCGCACCAGCGAGTTCCATCAGGCCGGGTTTCAGCGCAATATCGAGTCGAGCGGCTAGGCAGCCACCATCGGGATCGGCTTCGATGAGAAGGACGTCGCTGCCAGCGCGGGCGGCGAGATCGTACGCAAGGGTTGTTGCGCCGGAGGAACCGTTCACTGTGCCAACTGCAATGAGAGGCATATCAACGATCACCAACTCTGGCGAGTTGCACCTTCGAGGCCGAGGCAACGGCACTCGACAGCGAGATTGGTCCACGGACGGTCACGATTGTTGAGGTGGCATCTGGCGCCAGAGACACGGACCACACGATCGCTTGCTCTTCGAGCAACGTGGCTTGGGTCTCACCCGCGACCCCAACTGAAGTGACCACAACTCGCACGTGATCGTTCGGCGCAAGATCGGGCGGCAGTTGCCCTGGGGCCAAGGCCATGCTCGTGAGGGCCTCGCCGGCAAGCAGTGGTGCAGCGGCCGTGACCAACGACTGAGTCAATGGCGAGTCTGCAGCAATATCGACCAGCGCAACCTGACCAATCAGGTCGACTGCCTTGCTGCCCCGAACCATCGCAGCGGTTACTCCTGCCATCTCGGCACCCTTGAGATCGGCTGCCACGATGGCGCTGCCACGGGCGACCGAGCGAGACGCAACCACAACAGTGGTGGTCGCATTGCTTCGTGAGCTGAACATCACCGCGAGCAACGCACAGCCAGCAACGAGCACCACGCCCACAACAAGTTCGGGCACACGCAACGGCCGCGACCGTTGTGTCTGAGCCGCTGCTCGGGGTACCCGGCCAGCCGCCGCTGACCGAACACCTTGGGGCCGACGCGCAGCACGCGTCGACATTGCTTCGATCCGCTCCGCCACGGATACCTCCCTTGTAGCCCCGCCAGGGGATGGAACACACCAGCCGCCTCAGCGAACTCGTGTGCTCTTCAGGTCTACGAATGGAAAACGCGTGTTCAACTAGTCCATTCAGCTCAGATCGATCCACGAATCTCTGCAAAGGCTCAAGCTGAGCCACAAATTCGCGCGCTCCGAAGTCGAATTTCACAAGCACGTGAGAGCCCTCTACGCGTGAGGTAGGGCGTTTCGCGGCGTAGTCTCTGAGCCATGTCGACGTCGGTCCAACCTCGGGATTTGCCCCAAGCAAACGATGCTTGTTGGTGTGGCAGCGGCCGCAAATACAAGCGTTGCCACAAGCCACTCGAAGGCCGGGTTGTGCAGGGAGAAATCAGTCCCTATCGGCCCGTGCCCGAACACATCGTTCGCCCGAGCTACGCCGATTCGGGCCAGATCGTGCGCTGGAGCGAGCCACGAGTCAAGACCCCAGAGATCATCGAGCGCATGCGTCACGCAGGCAAGCTCGGCGCCGAAATTCTGCGACTCGCTGGCGAGATGGTGCGGCCCGGAATCACGACCGACGAGATTGATGCCTATGTGCATCAGCTCACCATCGACGCCGGTGCATATCCCAGCCCACTGAACTACGGCGGCTACCGCAAGAGCGTGTGCACCAGCGTGAACGAAGTGATCTGCCATGGCATCCCCGACTCACGTGCCTTGCTTGATGGCGACATCATCAACCTCGATGTCACCGCGTACATCGGCGGCGTTCACGGCGATACCAACGCAACATTCTTGGTAGGCGATGTCGACGAGGCCAGCCGCAACTTGGTCAAGGTCGCCGAAGAATGCATGTGGAAGGGCATCGAGGCCGTGCGCCCCGATCGGCCGGTGAGCGACATCGGTAAAGCCATCGAGACACACGCCAAGCCCCACCGCTACGGGGTGGTTCGTGCGTTCATCGGACACGGCATTGGCGAGCAATTTCACACCGATATTCAGATCCTGCACTACTACGACTCGAGGGCCAACACCATCATGCGGCCAGGCATGACCTTCACCATCGAGCCGATGATCACGCTTGGCACATGGCAGCACCGCATGTGGGACGACGACTGGACCGCGGTCACCGCCGACGGCAAGCGCACTGCCCAATTCGAGCACACCATTTTGGTGACCGACGATGGGTTCGATGTGCTTACCGGCGGCGAAGGAGCCGTATCACCCACGGCTCCTTGGTCTCGCTAGACGCGTCGTAGAGCGTGGTCTCGCTGCTGAGTCAGCGCCGCGAACGCTGGTGCTCAACACCGTTGAGCCACCAAGCAAACAGGTCGTCGTCATCAACACCGAACGCTGCGTCTACGGCTTGGCCGCACGCCTCGATGTCTCCGGCGCGCAGCGCGCTGATGGCCCGCGACAAATCACCCTGAGGCCACGGCAGAGCACTGAGGGTTCGTTGGCTCACACGCATCGTGGTGGCCGACAAACCGCTGCCCGCCGATTGTTGGGCAATCGATACCGATGCCACCGGCGACGTGAGCACAGCGGCAATGGCATGTACATCGACACCTTCGTTGGGCACAAGGCGAATGACCGGCACCGCCGGCAGCCACGATCCCGACTCGTCGGCCACCGCCTCGAGCACATGCGTTTGGGTGGCAACAAGCACTTTCGGCACAAGGCAGCGTTCGGCCCAACGCTGCATGAACGGCACCAGCTTGGATCGGTCCACGCGTGGCGCCTCGAATCGTTGTTTGGCGAAGCGCGTAGCAACGCTGCCCCAATGGCACTGGGCAACATCGATCAGTCCGGTGGTGATGAGCGGCGGTCCATCGGCAGAGTCGCTGACCGCGCCAACAAGCCCGTAGTACTGATCGCGAAAGTTGGCGGTGACAAGCGCGTGATCGGCAAGCACGCCACGAGCAAGCACCGATGGAACCGGCGGCAGCCCGAGCGAGTCGGCGACGAGCGCACCCCAATGATTGTTGGCGGTCGCGAAGTGTTGATCAACAAGGGTTGGTGCCGCTTGAAAAGTCACGCCGGTGGTTCGCTCGATGATCGAATGTGTGAGCGAGGCATGACCTAAGCGCTCGAAACCAACCGCACAGGTGCGCACCATTGCGTCGAAGACATGCTCGGGCGACGACCAGAACCATTTGATCGAAGCCTGCTGCAAGGTGCTCGCTCGAATGGGCCCGGCATCTCGCGCAGTGAGCAACGACAGCGGCAGCACGAGCCCAACGCGGCCGCCGTCGGGGTGCGCGAGACGCACCGCCAGCGCAAGAAAATCGGCTGCCGCATCGGCGTACGGGCCGCCACCAAATGCTGACCGGCCCGAGCGCGCCGTAGCGCTTGCCATCTGCGACAGAAACGGCGGGTTGCCAACCACCACATCGAATTGTCGATCGCCCCAATCGCGTTCCAGCGAGTCGCCTTGCAGGGCCTCAATCTGTTCGGACGTTGTGCTGTGAGCGAGCCCACCAAGATCGATATCGGCCCCGGTGAGTTGGGGGATTCCTCCGGCAGCACGAATAACCCGAGCAGCTTCAATCAGAAACCGTCCATCGCCGCACGCTGGATCAAGCACGCGCACCACGGTGCCTGGTTGCACGTGGGCGATGGTCTGCTCGACAACATGAGCAACGAGCGAATGGGGGGTGTACCAAGCACCGGTGCGCTTACGTTCGTCGGCCGACAACGACGCGTCGTAGGCGTTGGAACCGCTCTGTTGAGGGACGAGGGAACTCACGATGGGCACAGGCTACGAGCGTCGGGAAATGCAGCGCAGCATGATCGAACCTCTATCGTTTCGAACGTGTCATTCGGAACCGAGTCGGGCCGCTATATCTCCTTCAATCGCGACGAGTGGGCGATGCTGCGTGCGGCCACTCCACTCACGCTGCGAGAAGCCGATCTCGATGAGTTGCGAGGCATCAACGAGAGCATCGATCTCGACGAAGTTGCCACGGTCTATCTCTCGCTCACCCGCTTGCTGAACCTGTATGTCAGCGCCACGCAAAACCTGCAAAAGGTGAGCTCTACCTTCTTGGGCACGATGAGCCCGAAGGTCCCCTACGTGATCGGCGTGGCCGGCAGCGTGGCCGTGGGCAAGAGCACCTTCGCCCGAATCCTGCAAGCACTGCTGGCGCGTTGGCCCGATCATCCAAAGGTGGGGCTCATCACAACCGACGGCTTCTTGTACCCCAACCGCGTGCTCGAAGACCGCGGCATTATGAACCGCAAGGGCTTCCCCGAAAGTTACGACACCAAGCGACTGC
>JBAXHD010000064.1:0-11631 GCA_037139095.1 Actinomycetota bacterium | reverse complement strand
CAGCTGAAGTAGCACCCGCTGAAGTGGCGCCCGCTGAAGTGGCGCCCGCTGAAGTAGCCGTCGAAACCGAAGCTGCGTCCACCGAGACACCCGCCGAGGCAGTCGCTGAGCCCGCCGGTTGGGCAGCTGTCTCCGAGCCCGAAGTCGTCGTTGTAGCCGCCGCCGAGCCCGAGGCGGTAGCAGTCGCTGCCGCAGTTGCCCCTGCAGTTCCAGCCGGCTGGTATGCCGATCCGGCTGGTCGCTTCGAGTTGCGCTACTGGGATTCCAACGCATGGACCGAGCACGTGTCACGCGCTGGTCAGCAATTCACTGATCCGCCAGTGGCCTGATCGGAATCGCCCATGCGGGCAACATCCATCGGCCATGCCGGCATTCTCATCGAAACCAAATACGGGTCCATCACGTGTGACCCGTGGTTCGATCCAGCGTTCTTTGCCAGTTGGTTTGTCTTTCCGCGCAACGATCAGTTGTCGCCCGAGCTGCTGAGTCGCATCGAGAACGCCGACTACCTCTATATCTCGCATCTACACGGCGACCACCTCGATGACTCATGGCTCGCTACGCACATGAGCCGCGACACCACCGTGCTCATTCCCGGCTTCCCAACTCGCGAGCTTGAGCGACATATGCGGGCGCTCGGTTTCAACAACATCATCCGCACAGTCGATCGCGAAGAACTCAACCTGGGCGGCATGACCGTGGCCATTCACGTTGAGACCTCGATCACCGATGGTCCGGGTGGCGACTCGAGCCTGATGGTCAGCGATGGCCAAACGCGATTGTTCAATCAGAACGACTGTCGCACCACCGACCTCGATGCGCTACGTCGGCATGGCCCCGTCGATCTGCACTGGCTGCAATACAGCGGTGCCATCTGGTACCCGATGGTCTACGAAGAAACGCCCGAGCGCATGCGCGAACTCATCGATGCCAAGGTCGAGAGCCAGTTCACTCGTTCGCTCAAGTACGTCGACGAGATCAACGCCAAAGCGGTGGTGCCAAGTGCTGGTCCGCCGTGCTTCCTCGACCCTGAGCTGTTTCAGTTCAACATGATTACGGGCGACGAGCTCAGCATCTTCCCCGATCAAATGTCGTTCCTCAGCAAGCTCACCGCCGCAGGTCGCCACGGTTTGCTAGCGATTCCCGGCACCGAGATCGAGATCACGCCACAGGGTTGCACCGTGCAGCACCCCATTGCCGAGGCCGACGTGCAAGCGATCTTCACCGACAAGCTCGGCTACCTCACCCAGTACCAAAGCGACTGGGCGCCATGGCTCGAGCAGGCCAAAGCATCGTGGCATCCACCCACCACCAACTTGTTGCAAACGCTGAAAGCATGGTGGGAGCCACTGTTGGCAATGGCCCCAACGCTTCGGTCAGCGGTTGGCGCGAACTGCCTGATGCGCATTGGTGACCTCGAAATCGTCATCGACTTTCCAGCCGGCGAGATCCGCGAGTTCAACGAAGAGCCCTACCGATTTCGATTTGAGATTCAGCGCGAACTCGTTGAGACAGTGGTCGCCGATCGCGCTGTCGATTGGAGCAACGCGCTGTTCTTGTCGTGCCGCTTTCGAGCATGGCGCGATGGCGCCTTCAACGAATACCTCTACAACTTCTTCAAGAGCCTCTCGGTCGAGCGCATGCGCCGCGCCGAAGCCGAAGCGCGTCGCAAACTCGATCCGCCCGATGGCTCCGAAGAAATCGAACTTGGCGGCTACATCGTCGAGCGAGCATGCCCGCATCGTCAGGCTGACCTCAGCGTGTTCGGCGAAGTTG
The DNA here is from genome assembly GCA_037139095.1 of Actinomycetota bacterium. GTDB lineage: Bacteria > Actinomycetota > Acidimicrobiia > Acidimicrobiales > Ilumatobacteraceae > WLMZ01. The sequence continues at coordinate 9,855 of JBAXHD010000064.1, read as the reverse complement.
AGGGTCAGACATTGGTCTGCACATTGCACGGTTGGCGCTTCGATCTCGAAAGCGGTGAATGCCTCACCGCATCAGATCGTCGTTTGCGAGTGCGCCGCGCCGACCCGTCCTAGATTCAGCATCGATGCTTACGGTTGCTAGGTCGGCGAGAACATCGACAGCTTGTAGCTGAAGCGATAGGTGCCCGGCGTCAGCCGATACTGAGCAAGCACATCGGGGCCACAGCTCGCTGTACCCAGGCCGCGATGTGCCGTATCTACGCAGACCACAAGATCTGAGTTTCGAACAAGTTCGCTGTCGTGTCGTGCTTCAAACAGCTGCGCTGGCGTGTGGCGAGTTGCAGAGAAGTGCACCAGCGAATCGCCCACCGACTCGACGCGCACAACACGGCTGCGCTTGTCGATGCACTCGAACCAGCCGCAGTCGGTGCGCAGCCCAAACTCTTGCGGCACGAGATATGGCGACGAATCGATGGGCTGCTGCCACACTTCGCGCATCGCACTCGATTTGCGGTCGGGATAGTTCTCGTGCGGGCCGCAGCCGTACCACCGCACTTCACTGAAGCTGGAAGGCAGTTGAAACATCACGCCGACGCGGGGCAAGTCGGCGAGGTCGGCCGGCACCTGAACCGTGTGGTGATACGTGACCGATTGATCGGCGCCCACAACGCGCTCGACACTGTGCTGCACCAGCTCTTCGGGTGGGCGGGTGTGCACACCGGCGAGCATCCACGAACCCAGCGCCGGCCCAAGTCCGCGAACCTGCTTCGACAAATCGATGGTCAACTTGAAGCCGTCGTTATCTACGGGAGCGCGCCACAGGTTCAAGCTGATCGGCTGAGTAAACAGCCGCTCTACTGGGGTGAGGGGCGAGGCGCTGCGACGCGAAGGCTTGGGCGCTCGCGCCCGGCGAGCCTGACGCAACACCACTTGATCCCAACTCACCATGTGACCAGCACCCAAGCTCGCACTTGCTCGACGCTGCAACCAACGCACCGACAACGCAATGTCGTGGTTGCCGTCGGGCAGAGCGCACGGCAGTGGAACGGTGACGGAACTGTGCGGGCCGCACGGACCAATCGCGAGTTCGCCCTGCTGGACAAGTTCGCCATCGACGTGCAGGCTCCACATCGCGCGCAAACCAGAGAGATCGCTAAACGACTGCCGGTTCGAAACGACGATGACGTTCTTTCGTTTGCCCGCCGTAACCGTTACGGGACGATAGACCCAGGCAACTTCGCGCATCGCTGGGTGCGGAACCATGTCGGCCGAAATGAGTCCGTCGGCCACAAAGTTGCTGTCGTTGGGCGTGTCGCCAAAGAGTCCGCCGTAAGCAAAACGCTTGGTTCCATCAGGCAAGGTCTGAGTGAGACCGTGATCTTTCCACTCCCACAAGAAACCACCCTGCAGACCCGGGGTGGTGGTGATGGCATTCCAGTAGTCGGCCAATGATCCGTTCGAGTTGCCCATCGCATGGCTGTACTCGCACAAGATGAGCGGGCGATCGCCAAGGTTGTCGCGTCCGTACATCACGATGGCGTCGATTGGCGCATACATCGGGCACACCACATCGGTAGCGAGTCGACCGCCGTCGCCCCATCCGGCATGAAACGAGGCGCCCTCGTAATGCAACAGGCGCGACGAATCGTGATGCCGAATCCATCCGGCGAGCGCGTCGTGGTTCGCGCCGTAGCCACTCTCGTTGCCCAACGACCACATGATGATTGAGGGATGGTTCACATCGCGCTCGACCATGCGCGAGCCGCGTGCGAGCCACGTGGCGCGGTAACGATCGTCGTGACACAACGAGGTGTTGTATGCGTGACTCTCGATGTTGGCTTCGTCTACAACGTAGAGCCCGAGTTCGTCGCACAGCTCGAGCAGGCGCGGATCGTTGGGATAGTGCGACGTGCGAACCGAGTTGACGTTGTGTTGCTTCATCAACACGAGATCGGCGCGCATGTCGTCGTAGGTAACCGCCTTGCCGCGCGTGGGGTGATGGTCGTGGCGATTGACTCCGAAGATCCACACGGGCTGGCCATTCACGAGCAGCTGACGATTGCTCACCTCAACATGGCGAAACCCGATCAGTTGCGCGTGTACTTCGCGAACCGATTGGTCGGGGCCCAACAGCTCGACAATCACTCGATACCGATTTGGGTGCTCGGCCGACCACGGCGCAACATCGGCCACTTCGAACGCAGCCGTAGCCCGATAGCCCTCAAAGATATAGGCCCGATAGAAACCATGCGGAACCGCCGAGACGACGGGTTTACCAACGCGCTTACCACCAAGCGTTTCGAGCGTGGTGCGCACTGCCCATCCGCGCTCAGGCGTATCGCCAAACGAAATCGACGACGTAACCGTGAGTTGGCCGACGCCATCGGCCACACGCAAATCGGCATCGCATCGAAGGTTGGCGAGATGCGTGGCGGCGCGTGACTCAATAAAGACCTCGCGGTGCAAGCCGGCCATCCACCATTGATCTTGATCTTCTACGTAGCTCTGGGCGCTGTAGCGCACGACCACGATGGCCACCATGTTCTCGCCCGGCACAACGAGATCAGTAACGTCGTACTCGCTCGCGAGTCGACTATCGGTTCCGTACCCAGCGAACGAGCCGTTGATGTACACAGCGTGAACACTCTCGGCACCACCAACGTGAAGCACGACGCGGCGATTGCGCGACCACGTGGCGGGCACCTGAACAGTGCGCCGATAGACACCAGTGGGATTGTGCTCGGGTAAACGGGGTGGCGGCCCGGCGAATGGCATCTGCACGTTGGTGTAGTGCGGCAGATCGCCAGTGTCTTGCAGTGTCCAGTTGCCAGGCACGGCAACCGTCTGCCACGCATCGGTGTTGAGCACAGCATTTGTTGCCGTAGACGGCACCGACTCGGGCGTGTCGAACAGGCGTAGCTTCCACGAACCATTCAGACTGCGCCACCACTTTGAGGCGGCGCAGTCGCCCGCGCGTGCGCGGGCGATGTCGGCTTGAGCAACTGTTGGCACCCGCATCGACAAGCGACCAAGGGCCACCGTGTTTGGGTCTTGCCATGGCCGTAAGGGCCCGAGAACGTTCAACACGGGTGAGAGTCTGTCACCTGCGCGCTGAGCAACGTTGGCTTAGCTATGCACCCACACATGGATGCCTCTGGGCATGATGTTGTTGGCCCAGATGAAGTCCATTGCAGGGACGCTCACGCGTACGCAGCCGTGCGAGGCGGGATAGTTCGGCACACTGTTGGCACCGTGAACCGCAATGCCATTGTGGAAGTACTTGGGTCGATAGATATCGCCGAGGTCGCCCTTCCACCAGCCATCTACGCGCTCGCGGTCAACCTTCCACAAACCATCGGGCGTCAGCGCCACACCGGTGATGTTGCGGGCGCCGGGGGAATTCTTGTCGGGTTCGTCGAACGGCAAGCCGTTGCCCGTGGATGCGTTCAGCACCCATTGGGTTACGCCATCAACAACCACGAACAACAGTTGGCGAACCTTGTCGACCTCAATCAGCGTTCCGGTGTCAGCCGTGCCGTGACCCTTCACCTCTAGGGCCAGAATTGCTGCCGCTGTTGCTGCGTCGACCAAACCGGTGGCCTCGATGCCGCTGTACTTCTGGAAGGCCATTACTGCTTGCTTAGTAGTGAGGCCGTACTTGCCATTCGGCTGCGAGTTCCAGAACCCAAGTTGGATCAAACGCAACTGGATCACTGCCGTGTCTGCGCCATCGGCGTTGCCGACTGGCACGATCGTGCCGGGGAAGGAACCTACAAAGACCTGGTTTGCCGGCAGCGTCGAAGTGGTAGAGGCAGCGTCGGTAGCAGGAACTGCTTCGGTAACAGGAACGGAGTCGGCGGTTGCATCAGTAGGCGCATCGGTTGCTGCAGGCGTCAGTATGCCTGAAGTGAGTGGTGCGAGGTGCACCGTCTCGCTCGGTGGAGCGCTGGCCTCCGAGCGCGGCGACGAACATGCACTAAAGACGAGCGCGCCAGCCATAACACCGAGGGCGATGAACGCTTCAATTCGGGGGGTTCTTGAGGACCTAGTCATGTGTAAAGAACTCGCACTCAACGAACGTGCTTTGCTCGCGTCGGGGAAGAGTTGTTAGATCTCAGACTAACTCTGCGACAGAGTCGGCACGCGCACACACCGCCTGCATTTGCACAACTTTTCGAAACGACCGCCAGCAGCCTCTGGCAACACTGCGTCAGGCAACGTACGACGGCAGTTCGCACCAGATCGTGAGTGCGTATTTGACCCCCGACACCAACTGATTTGTTTGGTGCGGATGGGTCACCAACGATGGCCACGCCAGCACCGAACCCACCGGCATCGAACCGTTCGAGAAGCCCTGCAACGGAAACTCGAGATCGGCACCCTCGTAGTTGTCGTTGAGCTTGATTGAGGCAGACACCTGAGCCACATCGTGGTGGATGCGCAAGGTCTCCTGCTCGCCCAACGCATAGCGGATGACGAACACATCGCGCAGGCCGTAGTAATCGATGTAGGGCCAGAACTGCTTGAGCTGGGGCCACAAGCGCATTCCGATGTCGGCTTGTACATTCTCGAACAAACGCGGGCTCAACACGGCCAGCGAGACCTCGTGGCCCGGCACCGGATCGTCGGGCTGCGGCTCAAATGCGCCAACGGCCTCGGCTGCACGAATAATGGCCGAGCAAAACTGCGGGGTCCAGAAGGATCCGGCGTACAGGTCGGGACCCACCGCAGCGATGTCGGTGGTGTCGTCGATGGCATCGACATAGCCGAGCACCCGCTGCAGATCGTCGATATCGGTCATGACACCGATCGTTGCAGATGCGACGGCAACACCCATGGTTCTCGCGGCAGTCGCTGGATGTCGAAGCGGCTCAAGAGGTCGCGAGCCGTTGGGCTCTCGCCCTCATCGGCGAGTCCGAGGCTGCTCGCCAACAACGCAAGAACCTGCTGCGGCGAGATGCCCCGCTCGGCGAGTTGCGGCAAGGTAATCGCGCCATGCCGCTTTGCTATGCGAACTCCATCGGCGCCAAGCACCAATGGCACATGGCGATAGCGCGGGGTGGGAAGCCCAAGCAGACGTTGCAGCATCACCTGCCGCGGTGTTGACGACAACAAGTCGTCACCGCGCACCACCTCGGCCACGTTCTGAGCGGCATCATCGACAACCACTGCAAGGTTGTACGCGGCCACGCCATCGTTACGCCGTAACACCACATCGTCGATCGCGGCTCGCACCGGGCCGCGAATCTCGTCGGTGATTTCGATGACATGCTCGTGGGCTCTGAGCCGCAGCGCCCACGGGCGACCCTGCTCGATGAACTGCGCTCGTTGGGCGACGCTGAGCGAGCGACACGTGCCCGGGTACAAGCCCTCGGGGGCCTCGAGTCCCTGAGGCGCGCTCGAGGCCTCACGAATTTCGCGGCGGGTGCAAAAGCACTCATAGGTTCGACCCTGAGCGGTGAGTTGGTCGATGGCTGCCGCATAGAGATGAAACCGATCGCTTTGGCGCACTACCTCGCCATCGAAGTCGATGCCGAGTGCCGCGAGCGCCGCGCATTGGGCGTGCTCGAACGCCACAGACGACGTCACCCGGTCGAGATCTTCCATCCGAACGATGAACTCGAGGCCCTGCGATCGGGCCGAAAGCCACGCCACCAGCGCGGTGCGCAAGTTGCCCAGATGCAGGTCACCGGTGGGGGAAGGCGCAAACCGGCCCGCTGCGGTGGTCATCGAAGCAGTGTGCCAAGAATTGGTGGACTCTGGGAGCATTGTTCGGTAGGTTTTACGCATTGCGGTCAATCACTCACATTGAGTAGGGAAATTGAATACTTCGGCGGAAGACGATCTACAGCTCAACACGGCACCGCCATCTCGCGTGTCGCAAGAGTCGTTGGCACAAGCAGCCAAGGTGCTGTTGCCCAGCAATTTGGCTGTGATGCCCTCGTTCTTGTTGATGAGCTTGGTGTTTCAGAACCAGATCCCGACCCGGCGCATTGCGTTTTGGTGCCTCGTTGGTGTGGCCACCGAACTGCTCGCGCTGCTGGCGCTCGAGTGCTATCGATTCGAACGATCTCGCGGCGGCACCGGATTGCGATCGTTGCCCCTGATTCGCTTGTCTACCGCTGTGGTTGGCGCCGCCTGGGGAAGCTCACTGTTCGTGCCCAACCCGAACAACACCGAACTGCTGTTGTTCTTTGCGATGTTTGCGTTCGGTGCCAGCGCGTTCGCGATGTTGCTCACCATCTCGCGCACCGACCTGTTTTTAGCCTTCGAGCTTCCGCTGTTCATCACCGGCACTATTGCGCTCGTCGTCAGCAAGAACGATCACCTGATGAGTATCGGGCTGATGGCATTGGCCTATCTCATCTTCGCCACCACCATTCACCGCATAGCGAACCGCGGCGCCGTCGACGCCATCCGCCTTGAATGGCGCACCGAGACCCTCGTATCTACATTGGCCAGCGAGCACCAACTGTTGCTCAATGCCAACAACGCCTTCGCTGGCCTCAACGGCCAATTGGCGCATCAGGCCATGCACGATCCCCTCACCGGCCTGTTCAATCGTCGCGGCGCAATCGACGCGCTCGAGCGAGCACTCGCCGACGCGAGCGACACAGCGCCGGTTGGTCTGCTCTATCTCGACCTCGATCGGTTCAAGCACATCAACGACTCGATCGGTCACCGAGGCGGCGACCAGTTCTTGATGGCCATCGCCGATCGACTTGAGCGAAGCATCGACTCAGGCGCAACGGCCGGACGAATTGGTGGCGACGAGTTCATCGTGGTGCTCCCCAACTGCGACCTCGGCGCGAGCATGGCGGTGGCCGGGCGCATCACGGCCACCCTTGCTCAACCTATTCACGCCGAAGGCCGCGAAGTTCCATCGTCGGTCAGCATTGGTCTCGCAATCGGACCTATCCACGGCGGCAGCGGCACCGACTTGTTGCGCTTCGCGAACGCGGCGTTGCACCGAGCCAAGGGCACTGGACGAAACCGCGTCGAGATCTTCGATGGCTCGGTTCGAAACGAACTCGACAAGCGCGTCAGCTCAGAGCAGGCGCTGCGCCGAGCACTCGACGAAGGCGACATCGTGCCGTTCTTCCAGCCCGAGATCGACGCAACCACCGGCAACATCGTGGGTGCCGAACTACTCGCTCGATGGCTGCGCCGCGACGGCGTCATCGTGCCCGCTGCCGACTTCTTGCAGTTGGCGGCCGATGCCGGTCTGCTCGAGCGAATCACCGAGAGCGTGATGCAACAAGCTCGACCAATGATTCGTCGGCTCAGCACCTTGGGGCTGCCCGACGGATTCCGCTTTCGGGTGAACCTGCCGCCACGCGCCACCGAGCGTTCGTGGCGAGACAACCCCCTCGACTCACTTATCAGTGGCGTCGACCCAACGCTGATCACTGTCGATGTCACCGAGGCCGCCGTCATCGACGACCTCACCGCAGCCGCCGCCAACTTGGCATCGCTGCGCGTACGCGGAGTGCGCGTCTGTCTCGACGATTTCGCCCGCGGTGTGTCGTCGCTCAGTTTGTTGCGCCGCCTGCCGCTCGACGAGGTACGCATCGATCGCACCTCGATCGACACGCTGACCGCGCATCCCCACGACCGCGCGATTGTGCGATCGATCATCAGCTTGGTTCGCGAGATCGGTCTCACGGCTACGGCCGACGGCGTAGAGACCGGCGCCCAAGCCGACGTGCTCATTGCCCTCGGATGCATTCGCCATCAGGGCCACCTGTATTCGCGGGCATTGCCGGCTGCCGAGTTCGACTCGTTTGTCAGCGCAGCGATGGCCGAAGACCTCGCCCATCGCGCACTTGTGATGAGCCGCGCCACCAGCGATCATGTGCAGTGGCCACCGAACGACCTTGGCTAGATCAGGAGTCTGCAATGACGCACCACCAACACGGCGCCGACGTCCAAAACGAACTGGCGCCGTTGGCGCGAGATCTTCGTCATGCAATCCCTGAGGTGATCAAAGCGTTCTCGGGTATTCATGCGGCCGTGTTCACCGAAGGTGCGCTCGACACCAAGACCAAGGAACTCATCGCGTTGGCAATCGCCATCAGCGAGCGTTGCGATGGTTGCATCGCGGCTCATGCTCGAGGTGCTGCGCGTCGCGGCGCCACCGAGGCCGAGGTGGCCGAAACCATTGGCGTCGCGATCCTGATGAACGGCGGCCCAGCCACCGTGTACGGACCACGCGCATTCGCTGCGTTCAAAGATTTCGTGGCCGACCCCAACGGCACCGGCATCGATCAGCCGCAGGCGTAGGCGTAGGTCAGCTTCGGCTGCAGCCCGCCTGAGTGGCAGCAGAATCGGTCCACCAATCGGCCGCATCGCCCAGTGGTTGGAAATCGCCGCTGCGTGGGTCTTGGCGGTACTCAACAGGTCCCGGCTCGTTGCGGGCGATGATCGTGAGCGCAGCAAGGAAACGGTCGATGTCTTCTGCCGTCGTAGACAACCCCGCGCTTGCCCGAACCGCACCTGGCACTGCGCGTCGATCGCCACTGAGCACATCGCTGCGGAACTGCGCAATGTCGGCCGGCGAGAGACCAAGGATGCGCGTGAGATACGGATGCGCACAGAAGCAACCGTGGCGAACACCAATTGCAAACTCGGCGCTGAGCCGCGCAGCAACAAGCGCGTGGGGCATGCCCTCAACCGTGAACGCAGCGGCGGCAAGCGTTTCGAATTCGGCACCCGGGCCGAGCACCGTGACTCCGGCGATCTTGCGCAGGCCGTCGCGTAGCTGCGCCGACAGCTCGTTCTCGTGAGCGATGATCGCTGGCCACCCGATGCGAGCCAGTTCGTCGACCGCCACACCAAGCGCCACGGCTCCGATCACGTTTGGTGATCCGGCTTCTTCGCGTTCGGGGGGAGCAGTCCACACAACCTCGTCGAGATCGACCAACTCAACAGCGCCACCGCCCGCGAGAAACGGGTCGCCCGACTCGAACGCAACCCGTGGACCGATGAGCACGCCAGCACCAAACGGCGCGTACATCTTGTGGCCGCTGAACGACAAGAAATCGGCGGTGGTTGGCATTGGCCGATGCGGTGCCAACTGCGCTGCATCAACCGCAACTTGAATGCCGCGCTCGTGCGCGGCTTCGATGATGGCGTCGATGGGCGGCACCCATCCGCTCACGTTTGATGCTCCGGTAATTGCCAGCAGACGCGGCTTGGGTGACTGATCGAGGGCGGCGCACACATCGGCCACGCTGAAGGTGCCATCGACCCCGCACTCGATATAGCGACACGTTGCAACGCGCGCCCACGGCAACAGGTTGGCGTGATGCTCGACAACCGAGGTCACGACAACGTCGTCACGCGTGAGGCGGAGTCGATACGCCAAGTGATTGATGGCCTCGGTGGTATTGCGGCACAGGACGGCTACGTCGTCATCGCCGCGATTTGCGAAGCGCATGATTGCTTCACGCGCATGCTCATAGGCCTGCGTTGCGATCTGTGATTTGTACCCCGCACCGCGATGAACACTCGAGTACCACGGCAAGAATTCGGTGACGCGATCGGCCACAGCCGGCAGCGCGCTGGTAGACGCTGCGCCATCAAGAGACAGGTACCCGCGCTCGACGCCATCGACGCATGGCACCATGAGGCCATCGCCAACAAGGTGCACCGGTTGCCACTGAGCAGTCATCACATTTCCTTTCGCGGCCGGTTCGCCCGGTGCTGCGAGAGTAGACCAAGGTCCTCTGCAACAACGCCGCAATGCGCTTCTCGATCATCGACGAGGCTCAAATGGAAACGATCCGCAAGGTCGGCGAACACGTGATTTCGCGTTTCCGAAACAACGTGTGAGTGGGCGAGAGGGGACTTGAAC
>JBAXHD010000063.1:0-11770 GCA_037139095.1 Actinomycetota bacterium | reverse complement strand
TGTACATTTTGGACATGTCGACGACCGTAACCATGAGCGAGGCGAGAGCGATCTTGCCTGAACTGCTCGATCGTGTTCTTGGTGGCGATGAGGTCACGCTCACTCGGCATGGGGTGCCGGTCGCCGTGATGGTGCGTCCCGACACATTGCGACTGCGCCGCGCCGATCAGGCACTGGGCCGCGCCGCGCAGGTGCACGAGATCCTCGAACAGGGACGACGCAGCAGCTTGAACGCCGCGCCCGGCGTCAGTCGTAAACGTGCCGAGAGCCTTGTGAACCACGTGCAGTCGTCCCGTTCGCGGGGCTGAGTCCCGCAGTATGGATGCCTTCGATGCTGATGTGCTGATCTACGCAGCGGTGAGGGGACACGCGCTCGGCCGTCGGGTGCGAGCACTGTTCGCGGAGGCACCTGCCGCTGACTCCGATGCCTCGGCAGGCATGGGGTCGGTGTTGTTGTTGCCCGAGTTGTTGGCGAAGCCAATGCGTGACAACGCCAGCAATGAGTTGGAAGAACTTGGCGCGCTGCTTGCGCGGCTCGATCTGCGTCCGGTAGATCAAGCCACCGCCGAACTCGCCACGGCACTTGCAGCGTCGTACGGGCTGCGAGCAGCAGATGCGACGCATCTTGCGTCGGCTGTAATCGCCGGAGCCGACCGATTCATTACGAACAACTCGAAGGACTTTCCGAAGTCGATTGTCGAAATCGACATCACCTACCCAGCCGATTTGCCCGATCCACGCAAGTAGCGCACGGTTGACGTGCGCTCACGCTTTATAAAGCGCGGTAGGTGTCGGTATTGAAGTTTGGCGAGAGTCCGGCGGAGTATGCGAACAGCGATGCCTCGGTAGCTGCGCGTCGGCGGGGAAGTTTGCGTCGAGCCGCCAGTGCTGAAGGCAACGCAACCAACGCACGGCCGATTGAGCGGATGCGTTGTGCGCGGTAGGGGCCGGTGATGATGCCCTTGGCGTGCACGATGAGTCGAAAGCCCCACACGCGAAGTGCCGATTGCAGGGTGAAGTTCTTCGCCGCGCACAACAGCAGATTGCGCTGCACGAGTTCGTAGCGGGCGGGCTCGCCAAGAAGCCGAGTGGACGCGGCGTGTTGGTGAAACACCACCGCGTTGGTGGCGGCCACAATGCGGTAGCCAGCGCGCCGGGCGCGCAGCACCCAGTCGATGTCTTCGTAGTACAAGCGGTAACGCTCGTCGAGCGGACCGACGATGGCAGCATCGAAAGCGTCGCTGCGGAACATTGCCGCGCTGAAACATGGTCCCAATACGTCGGCACCGTTAGCCACCTGGTTGTTCCAGCGCTGACCGATGAATGCGTTAAACGCTTCGCCATTGGGGCGGATAACGACGCCGATGCTGTCGATGAGATCGGGCTGATTGGCGAGCATCACGCGCGGTGCGACGGCCACGATGGTTGGGTCGGCCGCAAGCGCTGCGACGCAGAGAGCGAGCGCATCAGGGGCGACTGTGGCGTCGTCGTTGAGCAACACGATTGCGTCGCCATCGCGGCGCGCGGTGAGGCCGATGTTCACACCGCTGGCGAAGCCGTCGTTGCGAGGCGAGGTGATCAGTTGCACGCGCGAATGCGTACGCCACTCGGCACAAGCTGCGCCACGGTCAGGGGAGGCATTGTCGACGAGGACCACGCGGATGTCGAGGCCCTCGGAGTCGAGTAGCGACTGCACACACGAATGAACCGTGCTCGCGGTTGAACCGTGCACGACTACCACTGCCGTGACGGTGGGCGATGTCACGTTGCGTAACCGTTCGGGTGTGTTGAATGCCAACGCCATGCCGTTTCGATGATGGTGTCGAGGCTGTGCTCGGGGGTCCAACCGAGTGTGCTGCGCACCAGCGTTGGATCGCTGTAGGTGCTCACCGGGTCGCCCGCCCGCCGAGGGGCGAGTGTGGTGGGAACGGTGACTTTGCCGATTCGTTCGGTGGCGTGCACAACATCGAACACGCTGCTGCCCACGCCGGTGCCCACGTTGAGAGCAATGGTGTCGCCGCCATCAGCGAGGTAGGCAAGCGACAGCACATGCGCGTTAGCGAGATCTTCGACATGGATGTAATCGCGAATCGCGGTGCCGTCGGGCGTGGGGTAGTCGGTGCCGAAGATCTGCACGGCTGGGGCCATGCCCATCGCGGCTTTCATCACCACAGGAATCAGGTTGGCGCTGTGGGTCCAGTCTTCGCCGATTGCGTTGTCGAGGCTGGCGCCAGCGGCGTTGAAGTAGCGCAGGCTCACCGAGCGCAGACCTGAGGTAACGCCGTACCACCGCAGCACCCGCTCGGTCATCGCCTTCGTTTCGGCATAGACGCTTTCGGGATCAATCGGGGCGGCTTCGCTGACGGGCACAACGGCGGGCGTGCCGTACACCGAGCACGACGATGAGAACACGAACTGCTTCACGCCGGCGTGCAGCAATGCATCGACGAAGCGAGCTGAACCGTCGACGTTGTTGCGCCAGTACTTCGCCGGGTTCTGCATTGATTCGCCCACGGCTTTGTGAGCAGCGAAGTGCACCACCGAGGTCACCTTGTGATCGCCGCACACTTGGTTCACCAGTTCGGCATCGGCGATGTTGCCAACGATGAGCGGCGCATCGAGCACGGCTTGGGCATGGCCAGTGTCGAGCGAATCGAGCACCACCACGTCGCGGCCGAGGCTGCGCAGTTGGCGCACCGTGTGAGAGCCGATGTAGCCGGCCCCGCCAGAGACGAGCACTGTCATGTTGGTCTCCTTGGGTATACGTGTGTGGGGTGGTTACAGCGACAGTTCGTCGCGGATTGCGTCGATCATGGGGATGAGGCCATCGCGTAGCGACACGGTGGGGGTCCATCCGAGTTCGGAGGTGATCAACGAGATGTCGGGGCAGCGCTGCATCGGATCGCCTTCGCGTTCGGCGGGCAGCGGCATCGTGATGATCTCGCTTGAGGTGCCGGTGAGTTCGACCACGAGTTCGGCGAGTTGGCGCATGGTGAACTCGCCGGGGTTACCCACGTTGATGGGGCCGGTCAGCGGGCCATCGAGCACAGCGATGAGGCCGCGTACTTCGTCGGCTACGTAGCAAAAGCTGCGGGTCTGGCTGCCGTCGCCAAACAAGGTGATCGGTTCACCTTGCAACGCTTGGCAGATGAAGTTGCCAACCACGCGACCATCGTCGGGACGCATGCGCGGGCCATAGGTATTGAAGATGCGCACGATGCGAACTTCGAGGTCGTGCACGCGGTGATACGCCATGGTGATTGCTTCGGAGAAGCGCTTTGCTTCGTCGTAGCAACTGCGCGGACCGATGCTGCTCACGTTGCCCCAATATGACTCGGGCTGCGGGTGCACGAGCGGGTCGCCGTAGACCTCGCTGGTGCTGGCCAAAAAGAAACGAGCGTCTTTGATGACCGCTAGGTCGAGCAGGTTACGTGTGCCCGTGCTTCCGACATCAAGAATCTCGAGCGGGATGCTGGCGAAGTCGGTGGGCGATGCGGGACTGGCGAGATCCATCACTGCATCGATGTATCCGTCGATGAACAACTGCTCGGTGACATCTTGCTCGAGGAACAAGAAGTTGGGATGGTCGGCGAGATGCTCGATGTTCTCGGGGCGGCCGGTGATGAAGTTGTCGACTGCGATCACTTCGTCGCCGCGTGCAAGCAGAGCGTCGGCCAGATGCGAACCGATGAACCCAGCGCCGCCAGCGATGAGCACGCGATAGTTCATCGGCCGACGCCTTGGTAGTTAAAGCCGAGGCGAATGGCGGCTGAACGGTCGAGCAGGTTGCGCGTGTCAACGATGCTGGAGCCGCGCAGGCGTCGCTTGGCTTCGGCCAGATCGAGCCAACGGAATTCATCCCACTCGGTAAGCACCACAAGCGCATCGGCGAGATCGCACACCTCGTAGGCATCGGCGCCGACCGTGATGGTGGGGTGCGATTTCACTTGTGGGTCATAGGCCTTGACGATGGCGCCCTTGGCGATGAGCTCGGTGATGATCGCAATTGCCGGTGACTCGCGAAGGTCGTCGGTGTTGGCCTTGAACGTGAGACCCCATGCGGCGACAACAGCGCCTTGCAGGTTGCCGCCAACGGCACGCTCGACTTTGGCGACCATGCGTTCGCGCTGTTCGTCGTTGACCACGACAACACCCTTAAGCAAGCTGAAGTCGTAGCCGGCGTCTTCGGCGATCTTGACCATCGCGCGGGTGTCTTTCGGGAAGCAGCTGCCGCCCCAGCCTGGACCGGGGCGAAGGAACTCGTGTCCGATGCGCTTGTCGTAGCCGAGCCCGAGCACTACATCGATGACGTCGGCGCCAACGGCTTCGCACACGGCGGCCACAGCATTGACAAACGAGATCTTCGTTGCCAAGAACGCGTTGGCCGCGTACTTGATGGTCTCGGCCGACGCTGGGTCGGTAACGATGAGATGTGTGCTTGTGGTGGAGTACAGATCGGCCACGCGAGTAGCCGCGCTGGGATCGTCGCTGCCAATGACAACTCGGTCGGGCTTCAGGAAGTCGCTAACCGCCGAGCCTTCGCGCAAGAACTCGGGGTTTGAGACCACCGAAACATCGTGACGGTTGAGCACACGCTCGACCACCTTTGTAGACCCGACCGGCACGGTTGATTTGTTCACGACCACGGCGTTTGCTGGAAGCACCGATGCAATCTCGGCGGCCGCCTGTTGCAGATAGGTGAGGTCGGCCGCGCCGTCGTCACCCTGTGGGGTCTGTACGCACAGGTAGGCAAACTCGCAGTCTCTGGCCGCGGTGGCAGCGCCCACGACGAACCGCAGGTGGCCACTGGCGATGCCCGCCTCGACGATCTCTTGCAGGCCTGGCTCGTAGATAGGCAAGATGCCCTTGCTGAGCCGCTCGATGCGGGCTGGGTCGATGTCGGCGCACACCACATGATGACCAAGGTGGGCAAAGCAAGCACCGGTCGTGAGACCGACGTAGCCAGTGCCGATGATTGCGATTCGTGAACCCATGTGCCCTTCACCTTGCTGACAAAGCCCTCCCAAGGGCTGCGCCAGTCTAGAGCCGAGCGCAGACCCGAGTGAGCCACGGACGGCCTACTAGTGTGAGGTTCCGATGGCCCCAAGACGACAAAGAGCATCCTTCGCTGAGGCCGATCTCGCACTTGAGCAAACGCTCGACGAGCTCGACGAGCATGTGCCCAATTACAACGAGTGGCTGCGCTCGCTTGTTGAACCCGCATCGCATGGGCGAGTGCTCGAGGTTGGCGCCGGTGTGGGCACGTTTACCTTGGCCCTGTTGAAGACTGCTGATCATGTGATCGCGGTAGAGCCATCCGATCGTGGCAGTGCAGCAATCGCGCAGACCACTCATGGCGACAACCGGGTCACGGTGGTGCACGGATACGCCAGCGATGCCGCCGCGCTTGGTCCGTTTGATGGTGCGGTGTTGTCAAACGTGCTTGAGCACATCGAAGACGACGAAGCCACGCTGCGAGAGCTCTGCACGTTGGTGCGCCCCGGTGGTTGCGTTGCGGTCTACAGCCCTGCGTTTCAACTGTTGATGAGCAACTTCGATCACTCGATCGGCCATGTGCGTCGCTATCGCAAGCGAGAGTTGAGCGATCGTTTCACCGCCGCCGGTTTTGAGGTTGTTGACGCCCGCTACGTAAACGTGCCGGGGTTCTTTGCTTGGCTGCTGGTAGCGCGGTTGCTACGCAAGCGTCCAACGCATTCGGCGCTCAGCGGTATCTACGATCGCTTCGTGGTGCCACCAACTCGCTGGCTCGAATCGCACGTGCGGCCACCGTTTGGCCAATCGGTGTTGGTTATTGGTCGCGTGCCGCAGCCCTAAGGCGTTGCGTCGATTTCGAGATGATCCCAATGCAGCAGCGTGAGCGGATCCCATGTCCCACGCTCGGTCTGCTGCGTCACGTTGATCGCGTTGTTTCGATCTGTAGCGGAGGCAGCGTGCTGCGCCGAATCAGAACTCCACGGCAGATCAAGAGCGATACACAACTCGACCAGGGCCTGCACGGGTTCGTCGACGAGCAGTTCGTATCGCTGCTCGAATGCGCCAAGCTCGGCCCATCTCCGTTGGTTGGCAATGTTCTCGCGCCATTCGATGGAGGCATCGAGGGTGTCGTCGGTGTAGCCGAACTTGCGGCACATCGAGCGACGAGTGCCGCGTATGTCGCGAACCGTGGAGATTGGTCGTGCCCGACGCGCGAGCACCTCTGCTTCCCAAGCCCGAGGACGCTCAAAGTGGCGAAAGCCCTCGACCACATGATGTGTCTTCGCTACTCCGATGCCGTCGGTGGGTGACCACGGCCGCTCGCTGATCGCTTGGAGATCATCTGGATTCACGAGTCCAACACGAGCGCCAAAGTTGGCAGCTTCGAGATACTCGCCGAGCAAGTTGTACTGCAGGGTAGAGCCACTTCGGTAGCCACCTGCAGCGACGACCCACCTGATCGTTTCAGAGTTATTCAACACAAAGACCTTCCGCCGTTACGGGAGCGAGCCATGTGCCGGGCTGTCCTCGAGACAAGTCGAAAAGTACACCGTTTTGCCGCTCGATGGGGTTCTCTGTGACGAATAATCGGCGACGGCACTGAACGCGGTGTACACGATGTACACCGTTTTGCGGCCGGTCCAGTTGTCGTTCGGCCACTCCGGCGAATATGCCATACTTGCTGCGTGGTGCCGGAACGACGCTCGACTCTTGTGGTCGTACCCGCCTTCAACGAGGCCGCGACCGTCGAGTGGGTCGTGAGCGGAATTATCGCGAGCGGGCTCGACGTGCTCGTTGTCGACGACGGGTCGCGTGACAACACCGCAGCCCTAGCGCGATCGGCCGGGGCCTACGTGGTGAAACTTCCGATGAATCTCGGAGTTGGCGGTGCTCTTCGTTGCGGATTTCGATGGGCGCTCGCGAACGGATACGACACAGCAATTCAATGTGATGCCGATGGTCAACATGATCCGTCCGAGTTGCAGAGAATGCTGCAGTTTGCTCAAGACAACGATTCGCATCTCCTGGTGGGCACTCGTTTCGGCTCTGGCGAAGGGTTTCAGGCCACTTGGTTGCGGCGGATTCCTATGCGGTTGCTTGCGAGAATTGCGTCTCGTGCGGCTGGGCGCCAGATGAGTGATGCTTCATCGGGGCTTCGCGTGATCCGTGAGCCGTTGCTTTCTGAGTTCGCTCGTTCGTACCCGGTGCACTATCTGGGCGACACGTTCGAGGTGTTGGTTCTGGCAGGCCGCCGCGGGTACTCCGTGATGGAGACGCCAGTCACGATGCACGAGCGTGCCGGCGGTGTCGCCTCGGCAGGACCCGCAGCGTCGGTGCGCTACCTCGCTCGCGCGTTGTTGGCGCTCGGCATCGGCTCGAGCCGTAAGTACACCGAGTTCGCTGCAGCGTCGCCAAGGTCGTCGATGTCGACTTCCACGGGATCGCCCGCATGAACCATCTGTTACAGATTCTGCTCACTGCAGCCTTTGGCCTGTTGTTTGTGGTGCTCGTGGTGCTCATCTCTCGGCGCGGCAATTTGTCGATGCGATACACGCTCGGCTGGCTGTTTGTTGCCGGATGCATCGTGCTCGGCGGCGTGTTTACAGGGCTCTTGGATCCGATTGCGCGCTTGCTTCACGTAGACACAGTGGCCGTGGTGTTAGCGCTTGCAATGCTTGGGCTGCTTGCGATCACGGTCCAGCTCTCCATCTCGGTCTCAGGGTTGATCGAACACGTGCGAACGCTTGCTGAGGCCAGCGCGATTCATGAAGAAGAGATCTTTCGTTTGAAGTCAAAGCTCATCGCTGACAGCGCGTCGACAGACGCCGATGGAAGCCAAAAACACAACTGATGCAGTTCGCTATGCTGGCCGCAATGCCTAACCCCCCGCAGCGAGATCGAACGAAATCAGATGTCGACCGCCGCTGTGAGTTGGGATCATGACCGAACTCGTCGCGTGCACGATCATCGCGCACAACTACCTCCCACTTGCTCGAGTGCTCGCTCGGTCCTTCCTCGATCAGCACCCTGATGCCCGCTTCGTTGTGGCCTTCATCGATAAGCCCATTGAGACGAGAAGCCTCGAAAACGAATGCTTCGAGATCCTGCCCATCACCGACATCGACCTTGGCGATGAAGGTTGGCAGTACATGGCCACTGGCTACGACGTCACCGAGTTCGCCACCTCGGTAAAGCCTTACGTGTTGCGCCAGTTGCTGCGGTCTGCCGACTGCGTGCTCTATATCGACCCAGACATTTTTGTCTTTCAGCCGCTCGACCCATTGATTGAGTCCACCGTGAACGCGGGCATGTCGTTGACTCCGCATTGCCTGCAGCCCATCGCCCGCAACGGCACGGGTCCAACCGAGGCGCACATCATGCAAGCCGGTGTGTACAACCTTGGCTACATCGGCGTCACCAAAGCGGCGATCCCATTTCTCGACTGGTGGGCCGAACGCCTTCGACGCGATGCGCTGATCGACCCCTCGAACCAACTGTTCACTGATCAACGTTGGATCGATCTGGCGGTGCCAATTTTCGCCCCGCACATCGAGCGCAGCACTGCATACAACGTGGCCTACTGGAACATCGATCAGCGTCGGCTCTGGCTCGATGGTGACACGCCGATGATCGACGACAGCGTGTTGCGGTTCTTCCACTTCTCGGGTTATGACCCCAAGGCCCCGCACTGGCTGAGCAAGTACCAACCAGAGCAGCCGCGCACATTGATGAGCGAATCAATGGTGCTTGGCGACCTGTGCAACGAGTACGGCGCTGCTCTTCGGGCGGCCGGTTTCGGCGCTGCGCCTCCGGCACCATATGGCTGGGCCGAGGCCTTCCCTGGGTTCCCTCTTGAGCCTGCAATCCGCAAGATGTTCCATGCCGAATTGTTGCTGGCCGACAAGCTCGGGCATGAGCTACCTCCATCGCCGTTTCTTGAAGGTGGGCGCGAGAAGTTCTGCGCGTGGCTTCGCGACGTAGACCCGAAGAACCCTCGTCGATTGCCGCGTTATCTCGAGGCGATCTGGAGGCAGCGCGCCGACCTTCGAGACGCGTTCCCCGAAGTGGCTCTCGGCAATCCGACCAACATGTTGAAGTGGCAAGCCGTGGCCGGTCGAAGGGAGCACGCGTCGGTTCGAATGCTTGCGTCGCTCGATCAGAGCGATCTCGATGGCGAAGTCTCGTTGGCACGCAGCGTCGGCAAGCATCCCGGCGGCGTTGATCTTGTTGGATATCTACATGCCGAACTCGGAGTCGGCGAGGCGGGTCGTCTCGCCAGCTCGGCGCTCGCCGCGGCAGGGGTTCCGGTTTCGGCCATTGCGTGCAAACGCACCACGAGTCGCCAAGACCACGCCTATGTCACATCTGGCGCAGCCATGTACGACACCACGCTGATGGCTGTGAACGCCGATCAGTTCAAATTAGTGAAGGACGAATTCTCGAGCGGCTTCTTCGATGGCCGCTATGTAATCGGTCAGTGGTTCTGGGAGGTTGACACCTTCCCGGTTCGTTATCACGATGCGTTCGAACTTGTCGACGAAGTGTGGGCCGCAACGCTGCACATCAAGAACGCCCTCGAGGCAGTGAACCCGACGGTTCCAATTGTTCACATGCAGTTGCCGCTTGTGGCCCCACCAGTAGACACCGAGTTGACCCGCGCCGATTTCGGACTCGACGACCGATTCATGTTCTTGTTCTCTTTCGACCTACTCAGCCGCCTCGATCGTAAGAATCCAATCGGATTGATCGAGGCCTTCTCGCGAGCGTTTGCCCCCAACGAGGGCCCGGTTCTGGTGCTCAAGGTCATCAACGGGCAGCAGTGCTTGAACGATCTCGAGCGCCTTCGCTGGGCCAGCCGACATCGTTCCGACATCATCATCATCGACGAGTACTTTTCAGCAGCCCGCTCGGGAGCGCTGATGGCTAACTGCGATTGCTACGTCTCGTTGCATCGCGCCGAAGGTCTTGGCCTCACCATGGCTGAGGCGATGGCGTTGGGCAAGCCCGTCATCGCCACGAACTATTCGGGCAACCTCGACTTCATGACCGATGCCACGGCGCATCTCATTGGATGGACACCGCGGAAAATCGGTGCCGGTCAAGATCCGTACCCGGCCGACTCGCTCTGGTCCGAGCCCGATCTTGATGAAGCAGCCGCAGCCATGCGCAAGGTATTCAGCGACCCCATTGCTGCGCAGGCTCTCGGACGCGCTGCGCAAGCCCATATCGAAACCCACTTTTCGCCCGAGGCCACCGGTCAGCGGATGAAGCAACGACTACAACATGTTTGGAGCAGAGCCAATGTCTAGTTCGACTGCCGCCGATAAGCGACTTGTCCGTCGGATTGCCGATCGGTTCGTACGCCGCGTGGTGCAGCCCAGCTTGCAGCCAAACGTCGCGGAGCAAGATGCCATTCACGCTCACGAGCTTGCAACCGACCGATCGATCCAAGAACTGATGTCTCTTGTGGGTGCCGTCTCTGCATCGGTAGCAGATCAGTTGCAGGCGCAATCGGTGCTGCTCGAGCAGTTGGACCGTCGTCTGAGAGTGCTAGAACAGTCTGAGTGAACGGCAAGTTGAGAACTACTTCGTATTCTCAGAATCTCGAGGATGTTGTCCTTTCACGCCTCATCGACTTGATCGATCACGGCACGTATATCGATATCGGTGCCGGTCACCCAGTGCTCGAAAACGCCACCTACACGCTGTATCTCGCGGGGTGGACTGGTATCAACGTTGAGCCGATGGCCCGAGAGGCGCAGTTGCTTGTTGAGCAGCGCCCTCGCGACATCACGCTGCAGGTTGCCGTAGGAGGCGAATCTGGGCGCATCACGTTGTTTGAGGCGCCGCTTGAGAATCGTGGAGCCACCACATGGGACCGTGAACTCGTTGCAAGGTATGAGGCCGCCGGTCAGAAGTTCACACCGTTCGAGGTAGAGCTCGTCACTCTCGACACAATCCTTTCCCGTTTTGAGCCAGGGCAAGTGCACGTGCTCAAGGTCGATGTCGAGGGCATGGAAGACATCGTCATCGCCAACGCCAACCTCGCGAAGCATCAGCCGTGGGTGCTTGTTATCGAGTCGACAGTGCCGAACTCCCTAGAGCAGTCGCATCACGCTTGGGAACATGTGGTGCTCGATGCCGGCTACGTAATGACCCTCTTCGATGGTCTGAATCGCTTCTACGTTCGCAACGATCTTGACGAGATCGTGTCTGTGCTTTCGACCCCCGCCAACGTCTTTGATTCCTGGGAGTCGTACACTGTTCAGCTCCACAAAGATCGTGAGACGGTTGCTCGTGAATACGCCGAGAGTCTCGAGGCCGAGCTGCAACTCTTTCGCGACAAGTCCGACATCGCCGAGACCTATTGTCGGTCGCTTGAAGCCGATCGCTTGTTGCTGCGCGACCGGCTCGATCAAGCCGAGGTCTATAACCGATCGCTCGAGTCCGAGCGCGTCGAATTGCGTGAGGGCAACCGCGCCGCAGCGGAATACGCGCATTCGTTAGAGGCAGAACGCGAGCAGATTCGCGCGACGATGGAATCATCTCGATCACTGCTCAACAAGATTGACTCTTGGTTGCGGGCAATCGCTCGGCGGTTTCGTTCAAGCAAGTGAGTTGCTCGCGTGGGCGGCTCTAGAACTTGAAATACAAGAACGGACTGAACGTGCTCGACAAGGCGTAGAGGCAAGCGAGTGGGCCCACCGTGGCGAGCACTGCGAGGCGAAATACTTCGTGCCGTAGATGCACGGCCCGATGATGCCAGTTGTGTTCT
>JBAXHD010000062.1:0-12087 GCA_037139095.1 Actinomycetota bacterium | reverse complement strand
AACGGCAACAGCGCATATCAACGCTGCGGATCCTGCGAGAGCGAACGGCACACGTGGCGACGAGATCTGAATGATCCAACCCATGAGCACAGAACCGATTGGTGTGCTGCCAAACCACGCCATCTGATGAAGCGCCATGACCCGGCCCTGCATCGATGGTTCTGTGGCTTGTTGCAACACCACGGTGTTCACCGATTGGAACGACGCCGAAGCGAACCCCAACACGATGGTCATGCCAACGAACGGCCAGAAGCCCGGGGTAATAGACAGTGCAAACAGCGAGGCGCCGAACCCCAACAATGTGATGGCCAACGTCTTTCGCGGATGCGGTTTGATCCCAGCGATGTAGATGCCACCGATGATGGAGCCAATTGCGCTCACGCTCATTGCCGTGCCTACGCCTCCTGCGCCGCGGTGGAATCCGAAGCGAACCATCGCTGGGAATGTGGTCTGAAAGTTGTAGGCGGCAATGCCGACAATGGTCATCACGAGCAACGGACGGGCCACGTTTGGATTGGCTCGCACATACGCAAACCCCTCGCGTAGTCGACCTTTCGTGCCTTCGATCAGGGGTCGCGCAGTGAACTCGCTCGACCGCAGCGCAATCAAGGCGCCAATCACCACGAGGTAACTCGCAGCGTTGATGTAGAAGCACGTCTTCACGCCAACCGTAGCGATGAGCCCGCCGGCCAATGCTGGTCCGATGAGTCGCGACACTGAGTTGATCGTGCTGTTCGTGGCCACTGCGCTGGGCAGCAGTTTGGGTCCGACGAGTTGATACAGAATGGCCTGCATCGCCGGCCGTTCGGCAGCCAGCGCAAGGCCCAACAGCAGGGTCAGGATGTAGATCCACCAGATAGTGATGTGCCCTGTTGCGACCACGATTCCGAATATCAACGCGGCCAGGCCCGACGCCGCTGATGTGACAATGAGCAGCCGCCGGTTATCGAACTTGTCGGCGAGTACTCCTGCAGGTGCTCCGAGGATCAGCATTGGCAAGAACTGCAGCGCTACGGCGAGGCCGAGTCGATCACTGCGGTTGGTGATCTCGAGAACGAGCCAGATGAGAGCGAGTGATTGCGTCCACGATCCGATGCTTGAGATCGTTTGGCCGATGAAGTAGAGCCGGAAATTTCGGTTGCTAAAGGCTGCAAACCTTTTTGGGCGGCTGTCCACGCCGTCAGTGTGTCAGCATTCACGTCGGCAAACAGGTTCTTACTTGGCGGGCTCGATTGGCTACCGTCGTGTCATGGCGCGTAGTGATCGACCCGCAGCGCCGCGGGTGCGTGATGCGCTCGAGCGAATTGAGCTCGACGCACTACTGCACGGCGAGGTTGGCGAAGGCGTGGTGTTGACCGGCCAGTTGCATCACGAGTTCGACGATGTGTTGCAGGTGTCGAACGGGCGCATCGAGCGCGCGTCGTTGGTGGCAGCTCCACTTGCCAGTTCCCGGTTTGTCGACACGGTGATCCAGGGCTGCGATCTGTCTGCCGCAGACCTCGATGGTGTTGCACTAACGCGGGTCGAGTTCCGCGAATGCAAGCTCTCGGGTGCGCGCCTGTCGCAGGCGCGAATGCGAGATGTGCGGTTTGTTGACTGCCGAATGGATGGCGTCAACATGCGTCATGCCCAAGGGGAGTTCATTCGCTTTGAGCAGTGCCGTCTTGTGGGCGCTGAGTTCAATTCGGCGTCGTTCAAGGGTGTGGCGTGGTGGGACTGCGATCTCGCCGACGCCGATGTATCAAAGATCTCGGTCGAGCGTGGTCAGCTGCATGGCTCAACGCTCGATGGGCTGCGGGGCGCAATGAGCTTGATGCCCATCGCCATCGACGCCGATCAAGAGCCAGCGTTTGCTTCGTTGTTACTTGCAGCGCTTGGCGTAGAAGTGTTGTCTCGCGTCGACCCCTGAGTAGCGGGTCGGGCAGTGCGTTAGCCGTTGCGTTGCGTGAACGTGATGGGCATGTGGGTCACGCCATTCACGAAGTCGCTCTTGAGCCGAGTGATGGGAGCAGCCAGTTGCGGGTTGCCAAGGCGCTGAACGACCTCGTGCATCGTTGCGCGAATTTGTGCCTTGGCAAGACTGGCGCCGAGACAAAAGTGAACCCCGCCGCCGCCGAACGTGACATGGTCGTTTGGCCGGCGTGATACATCGAAGCGATGTGGATCGGCGAACACTTCTTCGTCGCGATTGGCCGATGCGTAATACATCACGACCTTGTCGCCCGCTTTGATCTGCGTGCCGCGCAGCTCGACGTCGGTTGTGGCGGTGCGGCGGAAGTTTGCGATTGAGGTGCCGTAGCGCAACATCTCCTCGACTGCGGTGGGCCACAGCGATTCGTCGGCGCGCAGGCGATCGGCTTCGCCAGGGTTGTCGATGAGCGCCAACATCGAGTGGTTGATCAGATTTCGTGTGGTCTCGTTGCCGGCCACAATGAGCGTGATGAAGAACATGTTGAGTTCGCCATCGTCGAGCCGTTCGCCATCTACTTCGGCGTTGACGAGTGCGGTCATGATGTCGTCGCGGGGTTCGGCGCGGCGAGCGGCGGCCATCTGGTCGCACAGCGCGTACACCTCCATCGCGGCAACTTGGCCAGCACCTTGTGCGTCGGCGTCGAGTCCGCTGATCATCATGTTGGTGAGTTCAACCATGCGCGGCCACAACTCGTCGTCGAGGCCAAGCATCGTGCAGATGGTCTGGATCGGCACCTTGGAGGCGATGTCGTTCACGAACTCGCACTCGCCGCGAGCCACAACCTCGTCGACAACACGCGCAGCTCGTGCGTTGGTGTCTTCGACAAGTTTGGCGATGACGCGCGGGGTGAAACCCTTGGCGACGATGTTGCGGTAGCGAGTGTGTTGCGGGTCGTCCATGTTCAACACGCTGAGACGCAGCATCATCAGCGTCTCTTCGTCTTGATCGGGGATGAACGTAGAGCCGAGCGCCGACGAAAACGTGCGCGGGTCTCGACTGATCTTTTTCACGTCGGCGTGTTTGGTGATGGCCCAAAACCCTGAGCCGTTTGGTTCGTCGTGCCAGAACACTGGGGCATCTCGGCGCAGCAGATCGAACTGATCGTGTGGCGCTTCGCGCGACCATGTGTTGGCGAGGAGATCAATGTGCGACAGGTCGATGCCGCGGGCGTTGCTCATGTGTCTATTTCTCGGCTGCGGCAGCGAGATTGTTGAGTGTGACTTCCATGTTCGCTCGGTTGTGCGTTGCCCGGTCTGAGACGCCGCTGACTACCTTGCCCAAACGGTCGTGCCACGACTTGCGGTGGTCATCCCAGCTGTGGGTTACGCGGCAACCGGTGGCTGTTGGCTCGATCTCGTAGATCCAGTCGCACCAGTCTTTGCCGAGCAACATCAAGCCAAACGACAACCTCTTTGGCGCGTCGCAAACATTCACTTCAACAACGGTCTTCCACTTCTTCTTGCCGTTCTTGTTCGATCCCGCAAAGCGAGCTCCAACTGCGGCCTGCGTGGCGCCCTTGACCCATTCGCCGCCTTGGTTTTCGGGTGACCATTCGCCCATTCGTGGCAGATCAGAAACGAGCGCCCACACTTTCTCGGGGCTAGCGACGATATCTCGGGAGACAGAAACGAGGTTTGACATGGCATGACTGTACATGTTCAGAGCAATCAGCGAGCTATGCCAATATGGCCGTCATGCAGGTGAACATCGGTCAACTTCTTACACAGCGCGCGTACATCAACCCCGATCTCGAGGCGTTGTACGACGTGGCCGCGGACCGACGTTTCTCCTACGAGCAACTCAATGCACGCTCCAACCAGGTGGCCCACGCCATCTCGCCGTTGGTGAAAAAAGGTGATCGAGTAGCGCTGTTGATGATGAACTCGCACGAGTTCCTTACGGCCTTTTTTGCTATCGCCAAGATCGGAGGCGTGGTGGTGCCGCTGAACTGGCGCCTTGTGCCGAACGAACTCGAGTTCATTCTCAAAGACTCGGGCACCACGGTGTTGTTCTACGGCGAAGAGTTTCTGGCGTCGGTAGTCGACCTGCAGTCGCGCGGCGACAAGACCGATGTCGCCCACTGGATTCACGTCGGCTCGGCCGACACCACGCCATCGTTCGCAGCCGAATTCAACAGCCTCGTCGACCCGCAGCCGGGCACGGAGCCAACCGTTACGGCGTTCAACGACGACCTGTTGTACATCATGTACACATCGGGAACCACGGGCCTGCCCAAGGGCGTGATGCACACGCATAACACTCAGATGGCAGCGCTGCTCACGTTGAATGCCACGAGCGACTTCAGTGTCGGCGACCGCTATCTCAACCCGATGCCGTTGTTCCATGTGGGTGCGCTGAGCCCGGCGATGATCACCACCTATCGCGGACTTGCCCAGATTCTGATGCGCTCGTTCGATCCCGCGAAGGCGTGGGAACTGGTGACCGAAGAACGCATCAATAACGCGCTGTTGGTGCCGGCGATGTTGCAGGCAATGCGGGTCACCTATGACCCAGCCAAGCACAACAAGTCATCGGTGCGCTGGTTCCTCAGTGGTGCTGCTCCCGTGCCGGTCACGCTGATCCATCAGTACCTCGAGATGGGTATCGACATTCATCAGGTGTACGGCCTCACCGAAACATGCGGGCCTGCCTGCGTCACCACACCCGACATCGCGATCCGCAAGGCGGGCTCTACTGGCAAGAGCTACTTCCACACCAAGGTCAAAGTCGTACGTCCCGACGGATCAGAGTGCGACGACAACGAGTCGGGCGAAATCATCATCAGTGGCGACCACATCATGAAGGGCTACTGGAATCGCCCCGATGCCACCGCCGAGAGCATCCGCAACGGATGGTTCTACTCGGGCGACATGGGCATCCGCGACGACGAAGGGTTCATCTTCATTCAGGACCGGCTCAAAGACATGATCATTAGCGGTGGCGAAAACGTGTACCCCGCCGAGATCGAGAACCTGTTGTTGTCATGCCCCGGCGTTGCTGACGCAGCCGTCATTGGCGTGCCGTCAGAGAAGTGGGGCGAGAGCGCGATTGCTATCGCCGTGCGTAAGGACCCCGAACTCGACGAGCAGACAGTGCTCGCGTTTTGCGACGGCAAACTTGCTCGGTTCAAGACGCCGGTTGCGGTGCGCTTCGTCGATTCGATTCCACGCAACGCATCCGGCAAGATCCTGAAGCGCGATCTGCGACTGCAGTTCCCTTCGCTCTAAACGACTCAGCTCTCAGGCGACGCCAAGCTTCTTGGCGATGTGCCCGATCACTTCAAGGTGTTCGTGCTGGGGGCTGAACAAAATGAGCTCGGCGTCTTCGTTCACTCGAATTGAGTGGCCGGCTGGCCAGTAGAAGACGTCGCCGCCCACGCAGTTCTCGGTTGATCCATCGGCGTAGCTCGCCACGAGGTCGCCCGAGATCATGTAGCCCCAGTGGGGGGAGTGGCAGACGTCGCCCTTGAGGCCCTCAAGCAGTGGTGCGAGGTCTACGCCGGCGCCCATGCTGAAGTACTCCACGCCCAGCACGCCGTAGGCGGCCCCGAAGTCAGAGAGTTGGCGTGCCTTAGCGCCTGGGATATCGATCTTTGTAGGGATGAGGTCTTTCGAGAGACGCATTGTGTTGTTCGCTTTCCGTGTTGTTTGTTTGGTTGATTGCCATACGGAAGGCGTGACAATCTGTGTCACAATGCGACAAGAAATCTGCGAGACCACGGGTCGGTCGAGCGCGGGAGACACGGTTGATGAGTAATGACAATGGCCTTCGTCAGGCCCGTGCCGCCGTTGAGCGGGGCGAGTGGCAACAAGCACTCGACCTGCTCGACAGCAGTGGCGACCTCGGCGCGTCGGCACTCGGCCTCGAGCTGCGCGCTCAAGCGGCCTATGGCAACGGCAACTACGAGAATGCGATCTCGGCTTGGGAAGACTTGTATAGCCTCCGCATCGCCCAAGGCGACAAGCCAGAGGCAGCTCGGGCCGCAGCCACTCTGGCGATGTTTTTGATGATCGATACCGGTCTGATGGCGCCGGTGCGGGGTTGGCTCCGCCGAGCCGAAGTACTGCTTGAGGGCACGCACGAGACGGCTCCGCACGCGCTCATCGCGATGGTTCGAACCTACGAGCGATTCATGTGCGGCGATATGCAATCAGCTCGCCAGCAGGCCGAAATCGCGGTCGATCTCGGCACCCGACTTGGGGTCGCTCCAGCAGTCGTTATCGGCAGGGTGGCTCTCGCCCGACTCGTGATTCTTGACGGACGATTCGACGAGGGACTTCGCCTGCTCGATGACATTGCGGCGCTGCTGATGTCGGGCGAAGTCGATCCGTTGACCACGGGGATGATGTACTGCGAGCTGATCTGCGCGGCTCAGGGTCTCGCGCTACACGATCAGGCAGTTGAGTGGACCGACATGATGGAGCGCTGGCGTCATGGCGCCGCCTTCGGTGGGATTAATGGGCGCTGTCGAGTGCACCGAGCCGAGCTGCTCAGGGTGTCCGGCCCATGCGATCGTGCCGAGGAAGAAGCGTTGCTGGCATGCGAAGAACTGCGCCCGTGGATGCGTCGCGAGTTCGGGTGGCCGTTGGTAGAGCTCGGCAACATTCGTCTGCGAAAGGGCGACCTCGCTGGCGCAGAGTCGGCCTTTATCTCGGCACACGCGCGGGCTTGGTCGGCTCAACCTGGCTTGGCTCTGTTGCGCTTGGCGCAAGGCGATGTTGTGGGCGCGTCGACGATGATCGATGACGCCCTCACCAATCCCGACGATCTGCCATGGAAAGAGTGTCCGCCCTTTGGAGACCTTCGCCTCGCTCCGTTGCTCGCGGCCCAGGCCGAGATTGCTTCCGCGTCAGGCGACACGGCCGCGGCGCGCCGGGCGGCCGATTCGCTCGGGCACATCGCTGATCACTTTCCGAGTCCGTCGCTACGAGCTGGGGCGCAGCTCGCCGACGCGAGGGCCAAGCTGTTAGCCAACGATCTGAATGGCGCAAAGGTTGCTGCCACTGCGGCAACGGTGTCGTGGGTCGACCTTGGGGCTCCGTTCGATGCTGCGGTTGCGCGCACTGTGTTGGCCGAGATTCGTCGATGCGAGGGCAACCTCGACAGCGCTCGGCTTGAGTGGCACGCAGCGCGCGAGGCCTTCGATGCGTTTGGTGCGATGGGTTGGGTGCATCGCTGCGACGAGGCGCTCGCAGGTGATGCTTCTCGAGTTGTGTCGTCAACCCCCACGCCGACCCCCGCTGACATCGCTGACAACTCTGACGATGCGGTGTTCCGTGGCGAGGGCGACACACGGGTCGTTCGCCTCGGTGGCGTCACTGCAGTGGTGCGCGATCTCAAGGGCCTGCGTTATATCGAACGGTTGCTCGCCGAGCCCGGGCGAGAGTTCCACGTGCTCGACATGGTCGCTGTCGAGGTTGGCTGGCTTCCTCATCACGTGGCCGCGGACGACGGTCTCGACGACGATGGTCGACTGGCCGCACGCGGCGTTCCGGTTCTCGACGAACGCGCCCGTGAGGCCTATCGCCGCCGACTTGCAGAGGTCGATGACGATATTGAGGAAGCAACAGCGATGAACGACATCGCCCGGCGCGAGTTGGCTGAGCGAGACCGCGAGTATCTAATTGCCGAGCTGCGCAGCGCCGTGGGACTCGGCGGCGCACAGCGCTCAACAGGCGGCAGCGCCGAACGGGCCCGCACGGCCGTCACGCGCTCGATGCGGTACGCGCTCACCCGTTTGGCCGAACATCACCCGTTGGCCGCGGCGCACCTTGATCAACGAGTTCGTACTGGCATCTACTGCAGCTACGTACCCGACGAGCTGGCGCCAATCCGCTGGCGCTAGCTAGCTACCCGTGCGTGCGGTCTGCCCGTGAAGGGCTCCGGCCAATGCATCGTCCCACCATGCGTTCACTCGAGCAGCCACGTGCGACAACACAGTGGGGTCAAGTTCGTTGCGTACCGTCTGAAGGTGCTTGTCGAGTCCCCCGACGCTCGGGGCCTGGTCAAGTGCGATTGATGTGGTGAGTCCGGCGAGTACCCGCAACCCCTCAGCCTTTGCTTCGTAATAGGCCGAACCTGTTGCCAACAACGCAGGGGTGCCAGCCTCAAGCGCCCACAGGGCGACGTGGTACGAGTGGGTGACCACAGCGTCGGCCGCGGCCAACACGGCGCGGGCTAAGGCCGGATCGCTGACGAGGTCGATGATGCGCCATGGGCTGCGTCTCGGCGTCAACTGTGCGAGGGCTGCGAGCACGAGCGCCTCGTGTGGCTCGTTGTCGTTGGTCACGAGCCCAAGCACGGTCGCTCCACTGGTGAACGCCAACGCGTCGACGGCGTCGGCAAGCTCCGCGAAGTCTGCCGGGGTCGCGGTGCCGGCGTAGTGAGCGAGGCGTACGTGGAGCACCACGAACCGCTCGGTGGTCACTTCGGCGTTTCGCAAACATTCGGCGAGACGGTTCTCGTCGGCTCGTGCGAGCGACATCGCGTCGTCGCCAACAAGTTCGACCAGTTGGTGCCCGTCGCCTGATCGTTGCTCAATCACTTCGACCGAGAGATGGTCGCGGCATCCAAATACGTGTGCTGACTGCGCTGCTGCGATGACCAGATCGAGTTCGTCGTCGGTGCATGGACCAACGCCTTGTCCCGACCAGATGACCGGTACGCCGTGCTCAGCGAGTCGCCGAGCGATGCTGCACCGAGGGATCAACAGGGTCGGGGCGAACCAACTCGTGAGGTTTCCGCCGCCGGCAAACACCGCAAGGTTGAAGGCGCTGACGTCGAGTGCATTGGTTTCGCGCGATGTCTCAACGACGGTTCCCGACCACGGCGTTGCTCGACCGTTGATCGTCGGCATCTGCCGGTCGGAGATGATCTCAATAGCCGCGGTTGGACAACCGGCTCGCACGCGTGAGACGACTGCTTCGCTGATGGCATCGTCGCCGAAGTTGCCGACACCACCCGGCACCACGATGAGTACGCGCGGCCCTGCGGCAGGCTCGCTGATGGCTTGGGTCTCGGCGTGATCCGGCCATGGGATGCGCCACGTGGCGTCGGCGCGCTCGACAAACTTGGTGGCGCCGGGCGATGCCCACAGAACGCCAACAGCGGCGTGCGCAGACACGATTGCGAATTGGTCGAAATCGGGCTCGTCGTAGAGGTGGCTACGCGCAACGCGCCGCTCGAGCGCGCCCTGATCGGTGACCCGGCTGCTGTGCCTCAGCGGCGACAATCGATAACGCCCCAACACAGTGGGCACGTATGCCAGAAGGCCGCCGCGGCGCAAGCATCGCAGCAGCAGTTCAAGGTCGTCGACCCACCCACCGAGTTGAGGGTCGATGGCGTATCCGCCGAGAGCGATGACGGCATCGACATCGATCACTGCCATCGTGTCGAACGAGTGGCCGAGGCTCAGGCTTTCTCGCGATGGGGCATATGAAAACGGCGCCCACTGCGACTCATCGGGAGTGGCCGCAATGACCTGACCGTACGCGATGGTTGAACCGAGCGCATCGGCAACGGCGTATGCCTCGGCGACGCCATCGGGTAGGGCTCGATTGTCGGCGTCGAGCACCAACGCATGGCGTGTAGGGCAGGCCGCCAACAGCACATTGCGGGCACGAGCCAGGTTCATGTTCGAGGCCGACTGGATCACCCTGATCTGTGGATCGTCGCTCAGCGAGGCGAGCACTTGATCCGTCTCGTCGGTGGAACCATCGTCGAAGATCAGAATCTGTCCGGCACGCCCCTGTGGCACAGCCAACAGTGAGGTACGAGCAGATGCCAATGCCTCGGGGAGCCAGCCGGCGTGGTTCCAGGTAATGATGATCACGCTGAGTCCGTCGATGCGTGACGTGATCGGATCGATGGTTGCGATCAGCCGCTCGTATGCGACGTCACGGGCCGCTGCCGCGGCTATCTCGCCAACGATCTTGGTCGCTTGACTGGCGCTTGCCGCTGCCGAGCGAGACTCTGCAGCAGTGCTCGCAAGTTCGTGTCGAAGCACCACGATCTGCTCGTTGAGCATCGCAGAAACATTGTCGAGCGCGACTCGCAGGCTCGCGCTCTGGGACGACACGCGATGGGCGATGGCGTCGAGATGTGTCGGAAGTGACGAGGCAGCCTCGTTGATGTGCTCGGTGCGCACCGGCGTGAGGCGGATGCGGCTCAACCAGATTCGCAGTCGGGTCAGACGGCTCAGACGGCTCAGACGGGTCAAGCGGCTCATGCGTGAACTGCTAACGCTTGGTCGCGCTCGCGGCTGCCCGTGACAACCAACTGCACCGCCGCTTGGTGGCATCGCTGCAGCTGTTCGGCGTCTGGGTAGCCGCGTTCGATCTCGGCCAGCCCGATCACGAGTGCTCCTACTGTGGGCCCGAGCTCACCTCGAAGTTGTGCTGCGCGGTCGTCTGTTGTGATCTGGAGGGGTACGCAGCCGTGCGTGATCGCCTCGAGCAACGGCACACCTTCGAGGTAAGGGGCGTCGGACCACCAGCAACGCATGGTCGAGGCATTCAGTAAGCGCTGGACGGCATGAGGCGGCAGCCCCGGGGTTATCGCATCGAGCAACATCACGGCGCCACGACCCCAACGCTCGCTGAGTAGCGAAGCGATCTGCGATGGTCCGTGAGCGACTCGTTGGGCAATGCTCCATCGCAGCGGTCGTTTGGTCTCGACGTTTGTGTCGCACAGCTGCTGACGCATTGCAGCAGCAACCGTTAGCGGCTGCGCAGGGCCGCCCCAGCCGCGTGCGATGCCTAGGTCGACTCGGCCGCGGGTGATGTCGAGTGCGGCCAAATCGGCCAAACCGGCGCGTTGGCCATAGAGGCCGCGAGCCCGATAGTCGAACCAAGCTTCGGCAAGGTCGGGCCGCAGCGGCGCAATTCGGTCGAGCAGCGATTCCATATTCGATGGCCACAGGACTTCGTAGTAAGGAGCGTCGCCCGGCAGCGCGGCGATGAGGTCGTCGGTAGCCAACGTGGCGGGAACGAGTCGCCGAATCGCCTCAGCCGAAAGCGTGGCCTCGAAGGTCTCAAGCGCAGCGTCGCCACCGTCTACCACGAGGGCGGTCATCGTCATCAGGCACTTCGTGCAACGTCCACAGTTGCGTCGTTGATTGCCCGCCCAACAGATCTTGATCTGCCGAGCCAAGCTGGGCTCGCTGCCCACCAGTGCCACTTTGTCGTTGCGGCTCAGTGTGCGTTGCGTAGTGAGCACCTTGGTGCGGTCGGTGCTCCAACCTTCGTCGAGTTCTGGGGTGCTGCCGTGCGGTTTGCGGTATTTGTCGTTCAACGTCGACGAAATGAGCAGCGTCTCCAACAAGGGTCCGAGGGCCAGAGCCGTGCTGATCAGAACGGTTCCGAAGGAGCGTTCCCAGTTGACGAAGCGTTCGACCTCGGTACGAAGATTCGTGGTCATTGCAATCAACGGAAGGCCGACTGAAGCAGCCGCTCGTTTGGTGTCGAGCAGCACCATCGCGGCCACGGAGGGCGAATGGTTGGGTTCAAGATCGGCGACGCTCAATAGGTGAGTAACCCGTGGCCCGATGCCCCGCATTGATTCGATCAACGTGGCAGTGGAATCAATTCCTCGGGTGAACAGCAGTCCGGTGCCATGACCCGGAGCAAACGGTTGCGCAGCGGAGGTGGCCTCGATGTTGGGCGAGCGCCAACGCCACCAGTCGTTACACAACACCGCTGCGTGTGTGGCCCCGCGCAATTGTGTGGGCGATACGGTGCCCTCGATCGTGAGATCTTCACCAATTGCGGCGGCGACCAATGTCGCCACTGGCACCCATGGGCTCATGCCGAGGTCAAGCAGACCTTCATGTGCTCGGGGGACGCCCACCCACCACTGATGGCATTCGCCGCCGAATTCGACTTGGGTGACCACTCGGCTCTCAGCGCCGTGGTGCACAAGGCGCGGCATGGCTACTTTCACGGACGCATTGTAAACCTCGAGTCACAACTCGGGCCCGACCGTGGTGGCATCTGGAACTACGGCCGGGCCACTGGCCCGAACTGAGCACCAGCGCGACTCGGCAATAGCCATCTCGCTCGGGCTAGGCGACGTGGGTCCAGTTTTCGGTAGAGGTGTGCGCTGGTGCTGTGCCGGGT
>JBAXHD010000061.1:0-12163 GCA_037139095.1 Actinomycetota bacterium | reverse complement strand
GATCAGCAGCGACCATTTGTCGCCAAGGACATCGAGGCCCGACGTGATCGAACACGCCGAGCGCCAGTCGAGGTCGTGTACGTCGGTTTCCGTGCTCATACCACCTACTCACCTCAGATTGCAGCTGCCATCTCCGTGATCGACGTCTCCATCGGCGTCGGCTGCCAGTCAAGCACGTCGAAGGTCGCGCGGTTGTCGAAAGCAGCCTTCTTGCCGAGGCTGGGAACCATCCCCTTGGCCTGCCGGTCGAAGATGCTCATCAGCTTGATCGCCATGTTCGGCGCCTTACGCGTGGGCACCTTCGAGTAGCCGGCAGTGCGGAGCACTTCTGCGAAGTAGGTCATGCTCACCGGCTCGGCGGTCGCGGCGATGAAGCGCTGTCCTGCCGCAGCAGGATTCGTCATGGCCGCGACGTGCAGCCGGGCGACATCGCGGACGTCAACCATGCCCATCGCCACGTCAGGGATCATGGGCATCTTGCCGCGAATCATGTCAGTCATCAGAGCAACACTCTGACCATCGACTTCGGCACCGAGCGACGGGCCGAAGACGGCGCCCGGATTGACGACCGTGAGCTCCATGTCGCTCCCCGCCACCGCATCCCAGGCGGCCCGCTCGGCAAGCGTCTTGCTCTTGGCGTAGGCACCGATGTTGGCGTTCGTGTCCGACCACGCGTCGGGCCCGTACTTGCCGCTGGGCCTCCCGCTGATCATGGCCACCGTCGATGACGTGAGCACCAGACGCCGCACGCTAGCCCGCTGGGCGGCACTGATGACGCGCCGTGTGCCTTCGACGGCGGGCGTGATCAGTTCGTTCTCGTCCTTCGGTTCGGCGAGGACGAACGGTGAAGCCACGTGCATCACGTAGGTGCATCCACGGACTGCATCGTCCCACCCTTGATCGGAAAGGAGGTCAGCCTCGGCGAACGTGAGCCGCTCGACGGGAGCGACCGCGGCGATCGCAGCCCTGGTGGCATCTGCCTTCGACAGGGAGCGGACGGCTCCGACCACTTTGTAACCTTGGTTGAGCAGCTCGGCACCGCAGTACTGTCCGATGTAGCCGCTGATGCCGGTGAGCAGCACGCGTTCAGCCATGTCGTTGTCTCCTTCGGATGACCATGGATCATTCACTTGTCACTTGCAATCTAACGTGATCGCTTGCAATCTGCAATCCAACGCTCCCAAGCCCCCGGCTGAACACAGAGCTGCCTGGTTGATGATCTTGATGGTGCTGCGGCTCGTTCGTAGCGTCGAGGTTTGCCCGGCGGGTTGGCTCACGAACTGCCTGTCGCCGGCGGGTTGGCTTCCGAACGAGAGGCCGCTCGTTAGGCGTCCACCTCGCGCACCGCAACAAGGCCAGCGTGGCCGCCTTGAAACGTGCGCTGCTCGCATTCAACGAGAGTGCCGGGAAGGAACTCCCACTGCTCATCGTCCGAGTCGTACCCCGGCGTCGCGGAGAGTCGAACCGTCGAGGGCGTTACCACCTCACCGTCGGTCGGTCGCCACACATCGGTCCCCTCGTTGAGCAAACGAACGAACACCCTTCTGGATGCCATCAGCACTTTCTACCCGCCCATACCTGCCGATCTGTACCTAACTCCCCGTAGCACCTTTGTTCGCACTAGCAATCTGTTGCCTTTGTGCTCTCGGCATCATCACAGCGTTCACGAAGGTGGCGTCGTGGTGGTCATGGCCCCCGATCGTTCACTCACGATCACCTATCCCGATGGTCGGGTGCGAACTACGGGGCCGCCCGCGGCGACGAGGGCGGCGTGATACTCGGCCGCTGGCTCGTGCGGCGTGGGTTAGCGCGGCGTGATACTCGGCCGCTGGCTCGTGCGGCGTGGGTTAGCGCGGCGTTGCCGCTGCTTCGCGGGCCAGCACGTGGGCGCTGGGTCGCACGTTGCGGTCGATGTCGATCACGCCGAACGAAACGTCGTACCCATGCAGCCATTCGTAGTTGTCGATGGCGGTCCAATGAAAGAAACCGCGCACGTCAACGCCTCGGGCGATGGCGTCGTTGGTTACTTGCAGGCCGCGCTCGAGATACGCAACGCGCACCGTGTCGTCGTTGGTTCCAATGCCGTACTCGGCTACCAGCAAGGGGGTGTCGGGCACCATCTCGTGCAGGCGATCGAGCACAAGACCCAGGCCATCGGCCCAGATGCCGTAGCCCAGCGGCGACACCGGGGCGTCGGGTGGGTGCACGGTATAGCGGCCGTCGGCCACGCCCACGGTCGAGTAATACGACAAGCCGATCAGGTCAAACACACCGGCCAGATCAGGGCGATGCACTGGGTCGCGGCCGGGCACGCGCAAGATGCCGTCTCTGTGCAGGCCGAGACCAGCGTTCCAGTGCACATCGTTGAACTGTGCTGCCAGGGCAAGGGTTTCGGGCTTCTCGTCGTGGGGCACCACGGTCGAGAGTCCAAAGATCGAGGCCACGGGTGCCCCGGTTTGCCGCAGACGCTTCGCAGCTTCTGCGTTGGCCAACTGAATCGCTTCGCCCACAATGGCCCACTCGGCATCGTCGTTATGGCCCGGGGGCCACCCGCCGCCGCGATACGCGATAAACGCGAAGTAGTTCGTCTCGTTCACGGGCTGCCAGCCAGCGGCCAGATCGCCAAATGTCTCGGCAATGAAATCGACATGCTTGGCCCACACATGGGTGCGGTTGTGCTCAACCAAGAAGCCGCCCGACGCCGAGAACCAACGCGGCAACGTGAAGTGATGCAGGCACACCCATGGTGACACGCCGGCATCACGAGCCGCGGTGAGCACCGCTCGGTAATGGGCGATGGCTTCTGGGTCGTACACGCCTTGCTCTGGTTCGAGACGGGCCCACTCAATCGAGAGTCGGTGGTGCGTCAGGCCGAGTTGAGCCATCAGCGCGAAGTCGTGCGCGTAGCGGGTTGCAAACCCGTTGCCGTTGTTCGACGGTGGCGCGTGGCCAGCTTGCTCCCAGTCGTACCAGTCGCTCGCGGGCGAGGCGCCCTCGCATTGCGTCGATGACGCACCAGTTCCCCACATGAAATTCTCGGGCCACCTCATGGTTCGCTCCTTCATTCTGTGGGGGAGTGCATGTCCTTAGCCGTTGACCAGCTCGGCCATGGTGCGCAGTGTGTCGAGCGACCCACCAACGAGCATCGTGGTCACGCGGCTTTCGCGCCATGCCTCAATGTCGTCCCGAATCTTTTCACGGGGACCCACCAAACATATCTCGTCGATCATCGCTGCCGGAACGGCGGCAATGGCGTCAGCCTGATGGCCGCTGAGGAACAGACCTTGAATCTTGTCGACGGCTTCCTCGTGGCCAAGACGACGGAAGACATCGGCATGGAAGTTCATCTCTTGGGCACCCATGCCGCCCACGTAGAGCGCCAATGTGGGGCGCAGGCGGTCGTAGGCGCGCTCGAGGTCGTCGTCGATGGCCACGGTGACCGTTGCCAAGATCTCAAAGTCTTCGGGGGTGCGGCGCGCCGTAGGGCGCGCAAATCCTTCGCGCAGATTGGGGCCGTAGAGCTCTTCGTGCTTTGGGGCATAAAAGATGGGGAACCAGCCGTCGGCGATCTCGGCAGCAAGAGCCACGTTTTTTGGGCCCTCGGCTCCCAAGAAGATGGGCAGATCGGCGCGCAGCGGATGCGTCATTACGTTGAGCGCTTTGCCAAGACCGAGACCATCGACAGCCGGGATCGGATACTCGGGCCCGGCGTTGGTCAGGCGTTGTTCGCGAGCGAGCACCTTGCGGATGATGCTCACGTATTCGCGGGTGCGTGCAAGTGGGCGAGTGAAGCGCTGGCCGTACCAGCCTTCAACTACCTGCGGGCCGCTCACGCCGAGCCCCAAACAGAACCGGCCATGCGAGAGGTGATCCATGGTTACGGCCGCCATCGCAGTGGCCGTAGGCGTGCGCGCCGACATTTGGATCAAGTTGGTGCCCAAGCGCAACTTGGTTGTTGCGGCGCCCCACCAGGCCAACGGCGAGATGGCGTCGGAGCCCCACGACTCGGCGGTCCACACGCTGTCGAAGCCCAATTGTTCGATGGTTGTCAGCGTCTCGGGCACATTGGCGGGCATATCCCGTCCCCAATAGCCGACATGCCAACCGAGTTTCAGATCCTTTGTCACCGTGGCAGTTTCGCATGGCCAAGCCAATCGGGTTCAGCCGAACCGACTAGAACTAGATGTATGCGAGCTCTGATGCGATTCAACATGGTGATGCCCGAACCAGATCGGGCCGAGAACGGCCGTCGTCATCGGGCGATGCTCGACATGGTTCGTTACGCCGACGCCAATGGGTTTTCGGGCGTGACTCTTGAGGAGCATCACGGAGCGTTCAATGGCTGGAGTTCGTCGCCACTGATCTTGGCCGGTCTCATTTTTGGGGCATCAACGAATCTGCAGGTCACCCTGTCCGCGTTGCTGGTGCCGTTGCACGATCCGTTCCGTATCGCCGAAGACATTGCTGCGCTCGACCTCGCGAGCGGTGGCCGGCTCGTGGTCATCGCCGGCATCGGGTATCGCCCCGAGGAGTACGCGGCACACGGCAAAGACTGGGCAGCTCGCGGCGCCCTGATGGACGAAGCCATCGCCGTGATGCGACAGGCATGGACCGGCGAGCCGTTTGAGTATCGCGGCGCCACTGTTCAGGTAACCCCCGCCCCGCAGAGCGCGCCTCATCCGATTCTGATGCTCGGTGGCACCAGCAAGATTGCGGCGCGCCGTGCTGCTCGCTTCGGCCTTCCGTTCTTCGCCGCGGCACAGGTACCCGGCCTCGCCGAGTACTACAACGAACAGTGCACTGCGCTTGGAACTGGCGGGTTCTTCATGGCCCCATCGGCGTCGACAGCCATGGTTCACGTTGCCGAAGATCCCGATAAGGCGTGGGCCGAGCTCGGCCACCACTTCTTGCATGAGGCCCAGGTGTACGCCGGTTGGCAAACGCCCGACATCCACTCTGCCGTGCACAGCAATGCCACCACGGTCGCCGAACTGCGCGCCGAAGGCACGTACCAGATCCTCACACCCGACCAATGCGTGCAGCGCTGCAAGACCATGGGGCCATTCGATGCGCTCACGTTGCACCCGATGTGCGGCGGGATGCCCATCGACGAAGCGTGGTCCTCGATCCGCCTCGTGGCCGAGGCCGTCTTGCCAGAGTTTGCATAAGACAGGCCGCAGTGCGCTCTTCGTTGCTCGCCGCCGTGTTGATCGCGGCGGCCAGCGCGGGGTGCGCCAGCAACAGCGAGCAAGTCGCTGAGTCGTCGCCGTCGTTAACAGCGTCAGCGGCAACCACAGCAACCACGGCAACCACACAAACAACGCCAGCCACAACGGCCACCTCAACAACGAGTCCCGAACACGATTGTTTCTGGTCGCCCGGGATCACCCGCGGCGCCAACAACACTCAATATCCCGACGCCAATGCCACCTATTGGTACTCGGCCTACACGGTGCCCGTCGGCGCCACGGTTCGGCTCAACGGCAGCTTTGCGCACGCTCGGTATCAATCGTTCGGCAGTTACGCATACGACCTCGCTGCGAAAGAGGTCGGCGTCGCGGTTGATGTGTTGGCCGATATCGACATCACACCGCACGCCGGATCGACCAATCCGTTTCAGGTGGGCGCGCGCCGCGATGCCGTGAATCGCCGTTACACAGTCACGCTGCAACAGGCGGGCGTGCCCAGCACAATGACCCGCGCCCCAAACGTGTTGTACACCTTGCCCGGAGCGGCGCCGCAGGCCACGACTCCCGCGCAGCAAGAGATCATCTATCGCGTATACGTGCCCGACCACGGGCGAGATCTCACCGGAGATTCTGGCCTGCCAACGGTCGAGGTCACTCTGGCCGATGGCGCGGTCATCGCC
The DNA here is from genome assembly GCA_037139095.1 of Actinomycetota bacterium. Lineage (GTDB taxonomy): Bacteria > Actinomycetota > Acidimicrobiia > Acidimicrobiales > Ilumatobacteraceae > WLMZ01. The sequence goes on along the minus strand of JBAXHD010000061.1, from coordinate 6,294 downwards.
GGCAGCGACGCGTGCGCTGCGCTGCACGCCGATCCTTCAGCCCCAGCCAACGGTGCCGGCCTACTTTCGGCCGACACGTATCGACAGTTGGTGCGCCTCGGCGATGCCAACACGCACCCCGCGCAGAACCCGCCAACGTGGTTGCGCTTCTTCAATCCGCGATTCAATGTGTTGGCCTCGTTCTGGTCTGGCACCCACTATGAAGAACAGATCGCGGCCCTCGACAGATCTATCCGTAAGGGTTTCTACGCCAACATCAATACCGATTACGGCGTCGCTGCAGTCAATAGGGCCTTTGGCGATGGGGCCAACGATCACAACGTGTTGGTGCTGCGCGGCACGGCGCCAACGACACCAAGAACAGGCGATGGCCAACCATTGATGACCGATGCGCAGGTGCGTTATTGGTCGATCTGCCAAAACGAAAGTCCGGTCACGACCCGCGTGTCCGATTGCTTATACGACGAGCAAATCCCCATCGATGCCGACGGCATCTACACCGTTGTCGTCAGCCTCGCCCAGGATCGACCCAGCAATGCCACCGCCGCTTGTGGGGTTGCGTGGATGGCGTGGGGCAATGGCGATGGCGTCGATCGTCCGCAAGCTGGCACGCTGATCCTGCGGCACATGTTGCCCGCAGCAACATTCACGAACACGTGGGCTCGTGTTGCTGAACCCGGAACCGAAGCAGCAGTACTCGGGCCGTATTTACCCCATGGCGAATACCGATCTCAATCGGAGTTCGAGCAACGTGGGTGCCCGGCCACGAAGAAATAGGCGGCGCGCTCAGCGCGCAGGGCACTGCGACGGATCGTGGGCGCGCAACGTGTACAAGACCCCGCCATTCACGCTCTGCGCCACCGTGAGATCGATGATCGCAGCAAGGTCGGGGCGGCGATCGGCTGGCCCATCGCCAGCGTTGGCCAAACTGCCGAACCATGCGAGGTAGGTGTGCGGCAGACACGCATAGCGCAGCGTGTCGGCGGCGCTCAGCGGATAGTTGCTGTTGCCAGCGCGTGGCCGCACAAACGCAAACAACGTGGGGTTGCGATCGTTCTGCCACCACACGCGCTGCGGGCTGTTGGTCAGCACATGTGCATCGGCAGGCAGCGTGTCGATGAGGTCGAAGAGCAACTTCGATGTTTGCGTACGCGACCCCGCTGCGATGGCAACCACGTGTGGCGCACGGTCAGCGACGGCAACGCCTTCGTAGGCAGACCAGCCAACTACGACCACGAGTGTCACTGCGATCACGGTGCGCCAACGAATGCGGTCGAGCACAACCACTGCGAAGTACACGATGGCAATCAGCGAAGGTGACATCACTCTGAACTCAATGTCGCTCGCGGTGAAATGCCGAGCAACGGCCGGTAGCGCCAACGACGTGAGAGCGAAGGCGGCCATGCCGAAATCAAGCACTCGGCGAGTTCCGGATATCAAGGTGATGACGAATGCAATAACGAGCAACACCGTGATCACCGTGCCCCCGTTGTTGGTGACACCGACACTCGCCGAATTTCCGAACACCAGTGCACCGACGGCCGACGTGACTCGGTTGATCAACTGGCTGATCGAGTCGGCGCTGCCGCCAGAGAACCTTGGACCAAGCGCCTCTCCTGTTTGCACAAGGTTTCGCACCATCCAGGCAGCGCACACGGTGACCGCAGTAGCGATATGAATCATGAAGAGGCGCAACGTCTGGCGCCGCTCGAGTCCCAGTTGTTGCGTGGCCGCTAGCACGCACACGGCTCCGGCAACGATGAGCCCCGCTCCCGCATATCGGGTGAGGAAACCGAGCGCGCACAGCAGGCCGCCGAGAGCAGCGGTGCGTTCGGTGAGCGGCCGCAGCGTGAGCACAGCAAGCGCGGCCAATGAGATGACGATGTAGGGGTTCTCGCTCCACACCGTTGAGCCGACGTAGACCAAGCCCGGACTCAGTGCGAACGCGGCCGCCCCGGCGACAGCAACCCACGGCCGAACCCGTGACCGCAGCAGCACGAACATCAGCCACGTTGCGCCCACCATGCACGCGGCCCCAACGAATCGCGCCCATTGCAGGCTTCGTCCGCCCACGGCAAGCAGCAGAGGGAACACGGGACCAAACACAGTGAGCGGTTGTCCGCTGAACTCGGTGAGCCCGCGGCCTGCACGAAACAGCGCGGCGGCCGAGAGATAGCTGATTGAGTCCGGCGACAACACCGGATCGTGGCGTGTGGCATACGCAATGACTGCGCCGCTGAGCACCGCTACACCTGCGGCTGCGCCCGTTGCTGTGCGGCCACCCAGATGCATGCGGCGAAATCTAACCGATGAGCTCCAACGCCGTTTTCTTAGCCCACGTGTAGTCGGCCTTACCGACCGGAGTGCGCTGAATCTGGTCGATGAACAGCACGGTTCGTGGGGCCTTGTAGTCGGCAAGCTCGGTGCGGCAGTGAGCCTTGACGTCGGCCTCGGACAGTTCGTGGCCGGGTCGCACGTGAACGATTGCGGTGACTTGCTCGCCCCAGCGCTCGTTGGGCGTGCCAACAACAACAGCATCGAACACAGCGGGGTGCTTCTTCAGCGCGGCTTCGACTTCTTCGGGATAGATCTTCTCGCCACCCGAGTTGATGCTGACCGAACCGCGGCCGAGCAGGGTGATGGTGCCGTCGTCCTCGATGCGGGCGAAGTCGCCGGGTACAACCCAACGCTTGCCAGCAAAGGTAGGAAACGTGGCCGCAGTCTTCTCAGGGTCCTTGTAGTAGCCCAGCGGGATGTAGCCGGTACGGGCCAGCTTTCCGGTGACGCCTGGTTCGCATTGCTCGCCGGTGTCCGACAACACGGTGGTGTGTGGTCCCATCGCGAAACGTGGTGCGCCAAAGCCTTCGCCTGCATCGACCTTGCTGCCGGTGGCACCGGTTTCGGATGCGCCGAAGCTGTCCATGATGACTGCGGTGGGTAACGCAGCGGTGAGTTGCTCGCGCACTGCGGCCGACAGCGGCGCGCCGCCGTTGCCGAACGCAAACAGCGACGACAGGTCATAGGTGCCAGCCGGTGAACCTGCGATGGCTTCGGCGAGTGGCCGTGCCATTGCGTCGCCGATGGTGTTGACGCTGTTCACGTGTTCGCGCTCGATGATTCGCAGCACGGCATCGGCATCAAAGCCGCGCTCGGTGTACAACACGATGGTGCCGCCAATGAAGATCGTGTTGCCCAGCATCCACTGCGCACCGCCATGCATCATCGGGCCGATGGCCATCATCGTCATCGAGGTTGGCGACGCCGAAACCTCGGCGGCCAGATCTTCGGGGCGCTCTAGCTCTTTGCCGTAGCGAGCACTGTTCATCGTGGCGAAGAACGTGTCTTCGTGGCGCCACATCACACCCTTGGGCATGCCGGTGGTACCGCCGGTGTAGAGCATGTAGAGGTCGTCATTCGAGCGGCCCAAGTTGGGGCGCTCGGGCGATGCTGCGGCCAACGCCGCCTCGTAGTCGGGACCGATTTCGAGCACGTGACGCACACCGGGCAGGTCGGCCAACACGGCATTGAGACGCTCACGGAACTGTGGCTCGACGATGACGGCGATGCTGTCGGCGTTGTCGTAGAGATACCGCAACTCGGCTTCGACATAGCGATAGTTCACGTTGATCGGAACGGCGCTGAGCTTGAAGCAGGCGAAGAACGCTTCGACCCACTCGGCGCAGTTCATCGCGTGAATGGCAACGTGATCGCCTTTGTTCACACCGTTTGCGTGCAGGTGATTGGCGAGCCGGGTGGCGCGGTCGTCGAGCTCGCGATACGTGCGGCGCTGATCGCCTGCCACTACTGCAGTGCGATCGGGCACTGCGTCGGCGATGACTTCGAACAGGTCGGCCAAGTTGAATGTGCGACTCATTGCGCGGCCTCGCCAGTGCTCGGGCCCGCGTAACCATCGAGCATGTCGACAAATCCGTATTGCTTGTGCGGCCCGATGATCATCGTCTCGTAGAGGCCGTAGCCCACATGCGTGCCGCGGTCATCGGTATATGTGAACCGTGCGCCCGCATCGACGATGCCGAACAGGCGCGCCTTGCCCTCGGCAGTATTGGTATCGAGGTGGAAGTGCTGCACCACTTCTTCGGCGCCTTGCCACATGCCGTGGCGCCAATCGGCGTCGTAGCCGTAGCCGGTGCCAATGCCGATGTGAATCGGGATGAGCGGCTCGGCTGTGATGTCGATGGTTGAGCCGTCGGCTGCGTCCATCATCAGGTGAGCACCGGTGCTGAAACGTGTGCCGGGCGTGAACTCGAGCGCATGACGCGGTGCATGGAAGAACTCGGGCTCGCGGCCGGTTTCGGCGGGCCACAACCGCACTGCTTCTTCGAGCACGCGGCTGCCGTCTTGGCGCTCTTGAATCATCACGACCATTGAGTGATCGTCGAAACGAATGGGCGCATAGACCCAGAACCAACTGAATGGGTTCTTGGCGCGGATGCCCTGCGGTTCGCTTTCGCCGATGGGCCGAATGCCCCACGAGCGATCACGCGAACCCCACCACGTTGTTTCGGTGAGCGAGAAGGTCTTGCCGTCGATCGTGAGTTCGCCGTCCCAACCGCCAAGCTGAGCGAGACGAGTGGTGTCGAAAATGGCGCGGCCGTTCTCGCGGATGTAATGGCGTGGCTCCTCGAACGGGGCGTGAGCGCCGGTCCATGTGGCATCGAGAGTGATGCCCCATTCGTTGGGCGCGCACACAACGCGCAAACGCTTGAGGCCTTCGATGACTTCGACGCTGAGCGGGCCAACACTGGGGTGCAACCGGTCGGCGCCCTCGAGCTCGCGTGATGCGCGCACCACGTTGTATTGGCCGTTGTGCATCACAGCAAGGAACGAATCCATCACCCCGAGGTTGGGGTACACGCCCAAGCCGAGAATGAACATGCACTCGCCCGACTTGTCGAACCCGTTGAAGTAATAGCGGTCGTAGAAGTTGCGGTCGGTGGTGCCCACATGCTGCATGGGCTCGGGCAACTGATGAATGGGATAGTCGTCGAGGTTCGTAAGCATGGGGGTCTTTCCGAGTTGAAGGATCGTCAGACGGGGAAGCGTCGGACGGGGGAGTGTCAGATGGTGGTGAGCATTGGAGCGACGTCTGTTGCAAATGCAACCATCTGCTCGCAGATCTCGTCGCAGCTGCGAGCCTTGAAGCGCACCTGCAGTTGGTTCACGCCGTGGGGCGTGCCCGCCAAAATCTGCTCGGCAACTGCGGTGGGTGAGCCTGTGACTGTGTCGGCACCGATGTCCCATGTTGCGTTGCCCACATGAAGGAACGGCGTGATGTGGCCGATCATCATCGGGAGGTCAGCGCGACCAGCGGCTTCGCGACCTGCCTGCAACGCAGCCACCATCGCAGCTGTGGACGGGCCCTGTGGCAGCCAACCGTCGCCGAACTTTGCGGCGCGGCGAATGGCGGGATCGCTAGACCCGGCCACCCACACCGGTGGGCGAGGTGACTGAACCGGACGTGGACGTGCGCCAAAGCCATCGACGAACTCGTTCTCAAGGGCGTCCATGAACACGGGCAACGCTTCGTCGACCATGCGGCCGCGACGGTGAAAGTCGACACCGAGCTTTTCGAATTCGGCCTGCACGTGTCCGGCGCCCACGCCGGCGAGGGCGCGACCGCCCGACAACCAGTCGAGGTTGGCGAACTGCTTCGCCGCTACAAGCGGGTGGCGATAGGGCAACACGTACACGTGCGTGAGCAAACCGACCCGCGTGGTGAGCGCTGCAAGCCACGACAGGGTGCTGATGGGCTCGGCCCAATGCGTTCCCATGCCGCCAACCACTGAGTCGGGCAACGCCACATGGTCACACACGCCCACGTAGTGAAAGCCGTGGTCGTCGGCTGTCTTGGCAACGCGCGCCAACTCGGCTGGCCCTGCCGTGCGTTCCCATTCGGATACGAAATAGTTGCTTTGCGCTTGGATCGGCAACTGCATGCCGAACACCCGCGCCCCATGCGGGATCTCAATCATGTGACAACCGTAACGCACCCTGCAGCGATTTCTGACACCGCGTCAGATTTCTGCGCAAGCACGGCAATCGGGGTCGTCAGCCCACGTCGTGCCACGCCGATAACCGCTGCGCGCTGTCATCGCCGGGCAGCGGAAGTTGGCAGATCACGCGCAGGTGAGGCCATTCGGCGGGGATCATTTGCTGGTACTCAAAGGTCAACTCGCCGGCACGAGGATGGTGATACCGGCGCAAGCGGGTGTGAAACCCTGCCACATCATGCTCAGGCCACCACGCCGCGAACTCGGGGCTGCAACGCAGTAG
>JBAXHD010000060.1:0-12297 GCA_037139095.1 Actinomycetota bacterium | reverse complement strand
GCTACGCCTTCTTTGGTGGCCGCGGGAAGAACGCACTCGTGGTGGCCACGTACTCGGCATAGCCGGGACGGCGCTTACCCATGGTCTTTTCGAGCATCGGTACCCCAGACACGCGGCGCACAAGAATCGTCATCACCAGCGAGCCAATCAAGCCCCATGCGGCCGACCCGGTTTCGGCGGCAACGAGGCCGATGCCCCACCACACGCACGAATCACCGAAGTAGTTGGGATGACGGGTGTAGCGCCACAGGCCGGTGCGCATCACCATGCCTTGATTGGCTGGGTCGGCTTTGAAGCGAGCCAGTTGAGCATCGCCTACGGCTTCGAAGAACAGCCCAACCAACCACAGCGCTACGCCGATGTACGCAATGACACCGATGTTGGGTGTGGCATCGGCTTGCCCAAGTTGCACCGACAACGAAACCACAAACATCAACGCACCCTGTAGAGCAAACACGGTGACAAGGCTGATGAGCCCGAACCGTGGGCCGTAGTGCTTGCGCATCGCTCGGTAACGGAAGTCTTCGCCGTTGCCGTGGTTACGCCAAAACAAGTAGCCCGCGAGGCGAAGGCCCCACACGGTGACCATCGCAACGAGCAACCATTGGCGAGCGTTGTTGCCGTCGGTGGAGAGGCGCACAACCCAGGCAACCATCACGAAGCCCAGACCCCACACGATGTCGACGATGGATGCGTTTTTCAAGATGAGACTCAGTACCCAGGTGCTGAGCATCAACACAACAATGGCGAGCGCTGAGACCAGCATCGCATGGCTCATGTGAGCTTCCTTTCGGCGCGCTCGGTGAGCGCGAGATCTACTTCGTTGTCTAAACGTAACCACTGGTCATCGAGCCAAGGTGCGAATGCATCGCCAGATGGAACCTCGGCGTTGGCCACGCGATGGGCCACGAAACGGATCGGGTCGAATCGACGACTCAACGCCTTGAGAATGCCGCCGAACGTATCGAGTCCCTCGAAGCCCACATGCCACGCCAAGATCACATCGGCATTCGGTGCCCCGCGCATCATCGCGCTCGCGCCGCTGGGTCGCGGTGGAAGCAGGTGCCGAAGGTTCTTGAGCTTGTCGGCACGAGCGGCATCTCGCTGCTCAAGCTTGGCCATCGCGGCGGCCCGCTTGGCGGGGTTGGCGCGGGTGCCCTCGGGGAAGATAATGCCGATATCAGCCGGGCCGAGTGCGGCAGCGAGGCGTTCGATAGCCGCAAGTTCGGGAGCCGAATCGTTCGCTCCGCGATCGAGGAAATAGTTGGGCACACGCTGGCCAACCACATCGAGACACGGGTCGCTGAGCAGTTCGCGTTTGAGCACATAGTGCGGCCGCATCTGGGCCAAGTGCGTGATCACATACGCAGACACCAACGAGTCGGCCAAGCTGGCATGGCGCACGAACAGCACCGCTGGGCCTGGGCTGAACGCCGCGTGGTCGGTGGTCTCTACGCGAATGCCGCACGTGAACCGCAACGCGTCGAGCAAGTGAGCCGCCCACCATCGCTGTAGGTCGTAATGCGCGCGTTGGTTACCCCTCTGCCCGATAACCCACAGACCAAAGGCAGCAACGACCCCGACCGTTTCGAGCCAAGCCCAGCAGAAGGCGAACGAGACGAGACGAAGCAGCGGAAAGCGAAACTTGGCGCGCAGCGCATCGGCCAACACCATCAGAGGAACCCACACCGGAATCAGCAGCGTGAGCAATATGGCAGCAACGAACAGCGCCGGGATGGTGATCACCCGACGTTGAAGGGTGTTTTTTGAAACACTCACGGCTCCGTTGTAGCTCATTTCTTGAGGGCCTGCGTCGGTCAGCCAGACAAACGATCGGTAGCGAGCTCGGCGTTACGCCAAATCGAGCCCGAAGGCTGCTTTGAATCCGGCGTAATAATCGGTGTCATCTTCATGACGGCCCATCTCGACCCAGTCGGCGTCGGACATCTTGGCGCGACCCTCGATGAGCTCGGCGCCGCCCCAGCTGCACGGATAGCGCAACTGTGGTGCATCGGTGGTGATCGCGTGGTGAATCAGTTCGCCCACTTCGAACGGATCGGTGGCGTTGGCCATACCCGTGGCATAGAACTGAAACAAGCGGCGATAGTGCGGGTCGTAGGCGCCGCTCTGATTCGGCGCATCGATGTTCTTGGCAAAGATGGCCGACTTGGTCACACCCGGCTGAATCACCGCAACGCGAATTCCGAACGGCGCAAGTTCTTGAGCCAACCCTTCGGACAAACCTTCGAGCGCCCACTTCGAGGTGACATACGGCGACTGCGCCAACGCAGCCATGCGCCCGGCGATCGAGGTGATGTTCACAATGCAACCGCTACCGCGTTCGCGCATTCCGGGAAGCACCGCCTGAATGCACCGCACCGCGCCACACAAGTTGGTGTTCATCACATCGAGATACATCGATGGCGGACACTCCTCGGCAACGGCGTTACCACCGACACCGGCGTTGTTCACGAGCACATCGACCCGGCCGGCTTGACGCAGAATCTGCTCAATGCCCTCGCTGACCGAATCGTCGGATGCGATATCGAGCTCGATCAGTTGCAGTTCGGTTCCGTGGTCCTCGGCCATCGCCAACACCTTTGTGGCCTTGGTCAAACTGCGCACGGTGCCGAAGACCGAATAGCCGCTCTTGGCGAGATGAATTGCCGTTGCGCGACCAATTCCTGAGTTGGCTCCAGTAACGACTGCAACAGGTTGTGACATGGCCGCCACTGTAGATGAACAACGACGAACCCGGGGTCCGATGTGTCAGGGGGAGACACACCGAACCCCGGGTCGTCAGGGGAGGAACTGAGTTGTAGAACGGTTGAGATCAGCCGTTTGTTGCACCATCGTTGGTTGCTGGGGCAGCGGGCTCTGCTGCGGGTGCCGCTGGACGGACGCCGTTCACCATGTCGGTGATGCGGGTCTTGGCTTCTGCAACGAGCGCATCGATCACGGTCTGGACATTCACGCCCTTGGCGGTAGCAACATCGGCAATGGTCTTTCCGCTTTGCAGCTCGGTGCGTAGTTCATCGGCAGTGATACCCAACGCAGTTGCTGCGGCTTCGAGGCCGGCGCCGCGGCCACGACCCATGCCTGGGCCGCCCTTACCTGGGCCGCCCATACCTGCGCCACCCATCCGGTGATGGCGACCCATGCCGGGACCACCTTGTCCGCCATCGGGCATGCCTGCTGGACGATTCGCCTCAAGCGCCGCCGTGATGGCATCGGCTTGGGCCTGCGTGATCGTTCCATCGGTGACCAACTTCGACAGTGAATCGTTCAGCATTGCGGCGTGGCCGCCATGGCCGTCACCATCACCGACAGCGGGAGCTGTTGGATCTGCTGGCACCGACGGGGTGGTAGCAGCGACAACGCTTGCACCGCTGGCACCTGCTCCGGCGGGCAAATTGAGCACAACACCGGTACCGGCGCCAATGAGCAATGCACCGGTCATGCCTGCGATTGCGAGTCGTTTTTGATTCATTACATTTTCTCCTCAGTGATCGATTCGAGATGTCGAAGGGGGGTTCGATCTCGCTGTTCCGATGTACCTATCTTGAGCGGCTCACGTATGAGTCGCTTCGCGCGTAGGTGAGAGTCAGGTGAGAGACGGATGTTCGACAATCGGAAGCTCGAAGCCAACGATTGCGCCACCCTCAAAATGGTTCGCAGCGAAGGTGGTTCCGCCGTGCGCTGCCGCCACCTCGGTCACGATGGACAACCCGAGACCCGAGCCAGGTCGCGACCGCGCCGCAACTGCTCGATAGAAACGATCGAAAACCAGATCGAGGTCTTCGGGCGCGATTCCGGGACCGTGATCTCGCACAGCGACTCGACCCCGGGTAACGCTGATTGCGATTGGTTCAGACGACGAATCGAACTTGGCTGCGTTGTCGAGCAAGTTTGTAATCGCCCGATCGAGGGATGAACGCTGCGCCAACACCACCGAGTCGTCGGCAGTGATATCGATGGTGCGGCCCGTACGTCGGCCAACTCGACCGGCCGCCGACTCGACCACATCGGCGATGCGTACCTCGATGGTCGGCTCATCGGGGCTTCGCCCAGAACCAACCGCAACCACCTCTTCGACAAGGGACGACAGTTCCGCCACTTCGATGTCGAGATCGTCGAGCACCTTGATGCGCATCTCGGCAGGCAAATCGCCGTGTCGGCGCAGCACATCGACATTGGTACGCAAGCTCGTGAGCGGCGTGCGCAGTTCGTGGCCTGCATCTTGCACGAGTCGGCGTTGATCTTCACGAGATGTGTTCAGCGCATTGAGCATCGTTGCGAAAGCCGTACCGAGACGGCCGACTTCGTCGCGTCCGCCAGCAGCAACGTCGATATCGAGACGGCCTGTTGATGACACCTCGCTGGCAGCCTCGGTGAGTGCACTCAACGATTTGGTGAGACCGCGAGCTGCGAACCAACCCGCTAACGCGGCAAGCGCTACGGCTACGCCGCCAACAAGCAAGATGCGCGAACGCAGATCGTGCAACACCCGATTCATTTCCGAAAGATCGCGTCCAAACTGAAACGCGCCAATGGGCCGCGGCTGGGTGCGCACCCGAAAGTCACGTTTGTCGGAACCGGTGACGGTACGCAGGACCTCACCCTGACCAGTTGTGGCCACGGCCTTCTCGTCGTCGCTGACCGGCAACGTGACACCATCGGTCTGGACAATGATCTCACCAGAAGTATCGAGCACCTGGAACACTTCGAGACTCGCAAACTGAGCTGCAACGCCACGCCCGGGTCGGCCGCCGGCAGGACTGGGCAGGTTGTCGCCATCGAGATCGTTGCGTGTGCGACTCGACCGCAGCAAGGTTCGATCGATCTCGGCAAGCATGCGCGTGCTAGTGGCGTCGTAACTCAGCAGGCCCACACCGATAGCTGCCAGAGCAGCAAGCGACGCCAGCACGAGCGCAAGTTTGGCGCGAAGGGTCATCGCGCCCGCACCGTGTAGCCAACGCCGCGCACCGTATGAATCAGCGGTTCGCGTCCGGCCGTGTCGATCTTGCGTCGCAGATAGCCGATGTACACAGCGAGGTTCTTTGAGTCGGCGCCGAAGTCGTAACCCCAAATGCGTTCGTAGATAGTTGTCTGATCGAGCACGATTCCCGAGTTGCGAACCAGCAACTCGAGGAGATCGAATTCGGTCTTCGAGAGTTCGATCTCTTCGTCGCCAACCCAAACTCTCCGCGCCGGTGAGTCGACGCGAAGGTCACCAACCGAGCAGGCACTGGCATCATCATCGCTGTCAGGTTGAGTGCGACGGAGCAGCGCTCGAAGACGAGCAAGCAACTCGGCCAGCGCAAACGGCTTGGGAAGATAATCGTCTGCGCCGGCATCGAGGCCAGCAACGCGATCAGAGGTTTCGGTTCGAGCGGTGAGCAGCAAGATAGGCACACGGTTCTTCTCGCTGCGCAGAACACGACACGCAGTGAGTCCATCAACCACGGGCATCATCACGTCGAGCACCAATACATCGGCGGGCTCGGCGCGCATTGCCTCGAGTGCTTGCGCCCCATCGGACACAGCGGTCACCGAGTAGCCCTCAAGCGTGAGCGCCCGGGCCAACGACTCACGAACGGCGCGTTCGTCCTCGGCGATGATGACGCGAACTGGTGCAGACATGTTCACGTTTGTACTCGTTCTGCGTAAGAAAGTGGTGAGAGCACGGCCGAGGTCAGCGCAGGCCGTTTCAGCGCAACTGAATGTTGGCGCGGATGGACTCGACCCAATCGTCGGCTTCGCGCCAGCGAGTATCGGCATGTTCGCGGCTGCTGTGGGCATGTTCGCCGGCGGCCGGGTACGAGCCAAGAAACTTCACGGCACCTTGCTTCGAATGCAGCGATCGCATGACATCGGCCATGAGTTCGTCGGCGATATGCCCATCGGCATACAGAATGAAGCAGTAGTCGCCGAGGCCACCGCGCTTGGTGGGCCGACTCAGCAGGTTCGACAGGTTGATACGTCGTGCCGCGAACTCTTGCAGAATGCCGATGAGGCTTCCGGGCTGATCAGCGCGCTGATACACCACAAGCGCCGTGCGATCGTGACCGGTTGGCGACGGCACAAGCTGCTTACCCACGAGCACAAACCGAGTCTGGTTGGCCCCGTGGTCGGCGATGTCGGCAGCAATCACCTCAAGGCCATACAGCGTGGCCGCGTTGCGTGGAGCGATGGCAGCGACGCCCGCAGCCGGGTTCGCCGACAAGGTGCGCGCCGCTTCGGCCGTACTACTTGCTGGCGTGATCGAGGCATCGGGGAGATTGGACCGCAAGTACTGATGGCATTGTGCGGTAGCTACCGGGATGGACAGCACCTCGGTGATGTCGGCGAGGGCGGTGCCCGGGGCGGCCAGGAGGCAATGCTCAATATCGAGCACCACTTCGCGTTCGATGAGCAACTCGTAATCGAAGGCCAAGGCGTCTTGTGTGAAGTTGACCGTGCCTTCGATGGAGTTCTCAATGGGGACAAAACCAAGATTGACCTCGCCCGCCTCAACGGCGTCGAGCACATCGGGAACGGTACGAAAGGGCACCAGTTCGCCGTGGGCAAGATCGGCCTGCGTGCGGAGTGCCTGCTCGGTAAATGTGCCAAAGGGGCCTAAAAAACCCACCCGTACCCTGTTGCTCATCGCCTCAGGCTACGGCACCGCGACCGTCTGGCACGGCCGAAATACCACGCCAGCACCAAGATTTCCCGCCCAGATTGGCGCTAGCTGTGGCAGCATGCTTGCCGTGAATGAGGCCGATATTCGTCAGTTACTCGAAGGCGTGAGCACCGGAACGCTCAACGCCGACGAAGCAGTGGCCACCTTGCGGCGACTCCCCTTCGCCGATGTTGGTGACGCATTGGTCGATCACCACCGATCACTGCGCCAAGGAATTCCCGAGGCCGTCTACGGACCCGGCAAGACCGCCGATCAGGTCACCCGCATCGTGGGCGAACTGCTGGCGCACAGCACCGACCCGGTGTTGCTCACCCGGGCAAACGCCGAACAGATCGACGCCGCGGTAACCGCCCACGGCCCAGCCACCACACTGGGCGGCTCGGCGCTGTGGCGCCAGCCCACCCCGTGGCGAACGGCGCGAGTATCAGTGCTGTCGGCCGGCACCGCCGACCATCACGTGGTGAACGAGTGCTTGATCACCCTTGCAGCGTTCGGATTCGCCCCTCACCAACTCACCGATGTTGGTGTCGCAGGCCTGCACCGACTCCTTGCTCACCTCGATGAGATCACGGCGGCCGATGCAATCGTGGTCGTGGCAGGCATGGAGGGCGCCCTCGCAAGCGTGATCGGCGGACTCAGCTCAGCTCCCATCGTGGCGGTGCCCACCAGTGTCGGATATGGCGCGTCACTCGAAGGCGTCACCGCGTTATTGGCGATGCACGCGTCATGCGCCAGCGGCATCACCGTTGTGGGCATCGACAACGGGTTTGGCGCCGCGTGTGCCATCGCGAGGATGATGAAGCAATGACCACCGCCTGGTTCCACTGCTTTGCCGGAACCGCGGGCGACATGACCCTTGGAGCTCTCATCGATGCGGGGGCCGATCCCATTGCGGTTGCTGAGATCATCGGGCGTTTAGGCGTCGACGATTACGCGCTGATGTTCGAGCCCGTGTTGCGCTGCGGAGTAGCCGCTACGCACGCAATCGTGGTGGTGAACGATCACGTGCATGAGCACGACCACGAGGCGCACGGCCACACCCACGACCACGGGCATCGCCCCTATCGCATGATCCGCGAGTTGTTGATCAACAGCGAGCTACCAGTCCGCGTTCGCGATCGCGCGCTCGCCACATTCGATGCGCTCGCCGCGGTTGAGAGCGCAATGCATCGCATGCCGGTGCTCGATGTCGAGTTCCACGAAGTCGGCTCGGTCGATGCCATCGTCGACATCGTCGGCTCATGCGCCGCTCTTGAGGTACTGGGCATTGATCGAATCGTGTGCAGCCCCATCGCTGTAGGGCGCGGGTCGGTTCATGCCGCGCATGGCGAGCTGCCCAACCCAGCGCCGGCAGTTACCGGCCTACTCGCGCAACGCAATGCCCCCGCGTTCGGCATCGACACGCGTAAAGAGATAGCAACCCCAACCGGCGTCGCACTGATGACCGCCCTCGCCGATGCATTCGAACCAATGCCAGCGATGAACGTGCGCTCGGTTGGTTATGGTGCCGGATCAGCCGACACTCCTGGGCGACCCAACGTGGTGCAGGTTGTCATTGGCGACGAGCACATTGCTGGAGCAACCGGCAACAGCAACGCAGGGCAACCAGTACGACTGCTTGAGGTCAATCTCGACGATGCCACCGGCGAGGTCATTGCCCACACCATCGTCGCGTTGCTCAACGCTGGCGCACACGACGCGTGGGCAACGCCCATTGTGATGAAAAAGGGTCGGCCAGCGCACACCGTGCACGCCTTATGCGACCCGACCGTGAGCCAAGCCGTCGCCGCGGTGCTCATCAGCGAAACCGGGTCTCTTGGTGTGCGCGGCACCACGCTCGAACGCTGGCCGCAAGCCCGAGCCGAATCAACTGTGGTCGTAGACGGCCACACCATTCGCATGAAACTCGCTGCCGGTCGGGTGAAGGTAGAACACGACGACGCGGCCGCTGCTGCGCTTGCGCTGGGCCGCCCCCTTCGCGAAGTACTCGCCCAGGCCGAAGCCCTCGGCCACCACCAAGACGGCAACGCATGATGCAACCCATCATTTCGGTCGACGAACTCGCCGATTTCCCAGACGCTGTTTTCGCCGACGTGCGTTGGTATCTCGACGGGCGAAACGCGCACAACGAATTCACCGCTGGGCATGTGCCCGGCGCCGTGTTCGTCGACCTCGAAACCCAGCTAGCCGCCCACGACCTGCCGGCCAGCGAAGGACGCCATCCGTTCCCAACGCCACAGGCCTTCGCCGCTGCGATGAGCAGCTTGGGTATCAGCGACCACAGCACGGTGATTGCATACGACGACACCGGCGGCATGACCGCCGGGCGCCTCGTTGTGATGCTGCGCATGATCGGCCGCAATGCCGCAGTGCTCAACGGCGGTATCGGTGCATGGCACGGCCCACTCGTTACGGGCGACGAGCCCGCGCCAACCCCGGCAACGTTCACTGAGACCCCGTGGCCCGCCGAGCGCTTTGCCACAGCCGACGAAACAGCCGAACTCGCAGGCTCCCATCGCGGGGTCGTGATTGATGCACGCTCGTACGAGCGTTTCACGGGCGAGGTCACCGCTATCGATCCGCGTCCCGGTCATGTGCCCGGCGCCCTGAGCGCACCATTTGCCGCGGCGCTCGATCCAGTCACCAAATGCTTTCGCCCAGCGCATGAACTGCACCAACACTTCTCAGAACTTGGCGTGGCCGACGCCGCCGAAGTGGTCACCTACTGCGGCAGCGGCGTTTCTACGTGCGTGAATATTCTCGCCATCGAGCACGCCGGTCTCGCACCTGCGCGTATCTATGTCGCTAGCTTCAGCGGCTGGTCCAGCGATGCCGCCCGCACCGTAGAAACCGGCCCCGGCCGGTAGCGTCGCTCAGGCATGCCAACTTCTCGCGCCCAAGACCCACTCGGCGACCTTCGCCGCGCTCGGCGCAAGAACCGAATGGCTGAACTCGACTGGTTCGAAGCCGCCTACCGCGTCTACCTCGTCGCGTTCGCATTTGGCGGAAGCGCTCTGTGGCTCTCCGGATTCGTTAAAGACTCGAAGGTGGCCAACTCCACCATTGTCGACATCTTCCGCAATGGCCCCGCCGTATTGGGCATGTTTGCTGTCATTGCGTTTGCGGCAGGCATCCGCAGCGGTAGCCGCGGTGGGCCATTAGCAATCGAGGACGCCGACGTTCGCCATGTGTTGCTGTCGCCCATCGACCGCCGATCCGCGCTGCTTCGCCCCGCATCGCAGCGAGCGCGATCCGCCGCCTTCTCGGGTCTCATCGTGGGCGCGCTCGCCGGCGAGCTTGCCGGGCGCCGGCTGCCCGGGTCCGTGGCCTCATGGACCTTCACCGGAGCGGCCTTCGGGGCAACCCTGTCGGTGGTCTTTATCGGTGCTGCGCTTACGTCGCACGCGCTCCACATTCCTCGATGGTTCGCTTCGCTTATCGGTGCGGCCGGAATCGCGTGGCAAGGCGCCGCGATCACTCAGCACATCGTTGGGCCCGGCAACCTCAACGGCAGTCTTGCGCTCTGGGGCATGCGCCAACGCGGTATCGATCTCATCGCTGTTGCACTCGCGCTCGCGCTGTTGGCTATCGGGCTGCTGTTACTTCGTCGCACATCGCTCGACGCACTTGCGCGACGCAGCGGCCTCGTCGCTCAACTTCACTTCGCCGTCACGATGCAAGATCTGCGCACGGTCATGTTGCTGCGGCGCCAGCTCAGCCAAGAAAACACGCGCAGCAAACCATGGGTGCGTTTGCGACGCGCTGGCACCTCGGGCGTCGTATGGCGTCGCGGTTGGCACAGCCTGCTGCGCTTCCCCGTGTCGCGTCTGTTGCGCATGTCGATGATGGCAATCGGCGCAGCCGTGTGTCAGGTTGCCGCGTTCGATGGCACCACGGCGTTGTTTCTCGTGAGCGGTGGCTTGTTGTTCCTGCTTGGCATGGAAGCGCTTGAGCCCCTGTCGCAAGAGATCGATCAACCTGATCGTATGTCGGCCCTTCCGCACGAACGCGGCGCCTTGTTGTTACGCCACACCGCAGCTCCGTTGTTGGCCCTGCTGCCATTTGCTGCGCTCGCTGTTGGCACCGTGGCAGTGCTCAAGGGAGCTGGCGGTGCCGCCATCGCTGGCGTCTTAGCGCTGCCAACAATTTGGGCCGGAGCAGCGGGCGCTGCGGTCAGCATCGTCAAAGATGCGCCCGACATGACCACCTCGGCGGTTGAGCAAACGATGATGCCACCCGAGATGAGTGGCATGACCACCATCGTGCGCATGCTGTTGCCGCTCGTTGTCTCCATCATCGGCAGCGTTGGCGTGCTCGCTGTACGAGCAGCCCATCGCACCGGCAAGCCCGAGCTGGCCACGGCGATTCGCATGGCTGTTGCCCAGCTGATGTTGTGCGCCTTCATTGGTTGGTGGGTACGCCGTCGCGATGCGTGGAAGATCAAATTCAACGCCTTCATGGCCGAGGGCAAGCAAGCAAGTGCGCAACAACGCGCCGCCCGTTCAGAGTTGACCAGGAGCTAACAGTGGCCTCGAATCAAGCAAGCCGTCACCCAAAGCCAGCCAGCCGGCATCCGAAGCCAGCCTCGAAAGCAGCCGGCCCAGAATCGAAGGCCGCAGCAAAAGTTGAGCGCATCACCACTGGCGCGCTCGCCGCCAACGATCTCACCAAGGACTACGGCGACCGACCCGCCTTGGCACCACTCACGCTGCACATCCCCGAGGGCCAACGCGTTGCTGTGGTGGGCCACAACGGAAGCGGCAAGACAACCTTTATTCGAATGGCAGCCGGCCTGCTCGACCCCACCGGCGGAACCGTGCACATCATGGGTCACGCATCGGGTACACCGGCAGCGCGTAGCGCGCTGGCCTATCTCTCAGACACGCCTTCGTTCTACGACGACCTGTCGTTGTGGGAGCACCTCGAGTTCGTCGCTCGCTTACACGGCGTCGACGAATGGGATCAGTTGGCCGCCGATCTGCTCGATCATCTGGGGCTCTACGACCGAGCCGACGATTTGCCCAACACGTTCAGCCGCGGACTTCGCCAGAAGGCTGCAATCGCGTTGGCATTCGTCCGTCCATTCGAACTGCTGCTGGTCGACGAGCCGTTCGTTGGCCTCGATGCTGCTGGCAAAACCGCTCTGCTCGAACTACTCGATCAGGCTGCTGCCGACGGCGCCAGCTTGGTCGTTGCCACCCACGAACTCACATACGTCGAGCGAGTCAGCCGGCTCATCGCGTTGCGTGACGGCGAGATCGTGCACGACGGCGCACCCACCGATGCCAACGTGGCCGAACTCGTTGCGCCGAACTAACACCGCCGATCATTTTCGGCACCTGTTACGCCGATACGCCATCGAGCAGTAAAGTCTTGCCCATGTACGAGTACATCACCGTCAGCTCATCGTCCTATGACCCAGCCAGCCTTGCTGCAAAGCTCACCGAGAAGTCAAGCGAAGGGTGGACGGTGGTGTCCATCGTTCCCGCTGGTGGCGATGTCGCTGCGTTCCTTAGCCGACCAGTCGGAGGCGCTACGGCAACTGTTGGTGCTCCCGCAGCTGAAGTAGCACCCGCTGAAGTGGCGCCCGCTGAAGTGGCGCCCGCTGAAGT
>JBAXHD010000059.1:0-12529 GCA_037139095.1 Actinomycetota bacterium | reverse complement strand
CCAACGATGATCAGCTTTGCGTCGAGCGCTTCTGCGTCGATCGCCGCCGCTACGTCGCCCAGCCGATCGGCATCCTTGCGCTTTGCTTTGGCGATGGTCTGCAATTCATTCAGGAGCAACGAAGCGCTGCGCTCTGATCCCTGCTCAGCCAGGAGCCGAGCGTTCTCAGCGTCGATCCGACGCTGCAGGTGAACCACTTCGGCAGCAGCCGATCGCGCCTCTGCCAACGACTTGACGAGGTCACTGAGCGCCGTTGCAAGGTGTGCCACTGAGATGTCGGCACTCTCTGCGAGGACTTCGCGAAGTCCTTCGATGGTGATGCCGAGCTTCTGCACCTCTTCGGTAGCGCGAGACCAGACCCCGCGGGCGCTGTCGACATCGTCGTGATCGACAGACTCACCATCGACCACTTGAGCGGGATGCGGATGCTCAGGCGAGCCGCACACCGAACATGGTTCACCGTCGACGAGTTCTTCGGCAAGGCGCGGAGCGGTGGTGAGAACGAATTGAGCCATTACCGACTCGTACGTGAGCTTCGCCTGCGCCTCGGACTCGTTCGCGACAGGCAGGGCGGCCAATGCACGCTCAAGCTTGTCGCGCTGGTCGACGCGAGCGCTGGCGGTGTCGACTTCTCGCTCGAGTCGGTCGACCGATGATGCCGCGGGCGCAAGCACGGCAACCTGGCGACCGAGCTCATCGATACCTGCCTGCAACGACGTGATCGAGGCCTCCAGAATCTGATGCGCATCGTTGGCTGCGATAACGGCAGCTTCCGCCTCGGCGGCTTCGGAGGCAGCATGAGCTGCCTGGTTGAGAGTCTCGCGATCTGCAGCAAAATCAGTAGCCGCAGCCTGCACCGCAGCAGCAACGGCTGCAGCGTCCAACGCCGGCGACGCAAGGTCAAGTGCTTCGAAGCCCCGGGTCACAGCCGTGCTGAACTCAGCGAGCTTCGACTGTGCTTGTTCAGCATCGCTGCGCGCGAGCTCGAGCTTGCCCGCCAGTTCGAACACGGGGCGCGCTCGCTGGGATGCCGCCACAAGCTGTTCGTTGGCAGCCACTGATTCGCGTTGTCGCTCGAGTACAGCGAGATCGCTGGTGACAGAAACGGCGTCGTTGAAACGCTTGGCCTCGCCCTCGGCTTCGGTGAGATCGGCTGTCGCCTTCGTAGCTGCCGCCTGCAAGGTTTTCACCTGTGTGTCGCGTTGTCTGCGAACCGGAGCGAGCAGTTCGATGAGCTCGCGCAGACGATCATCGGATGCCTCTGCAAGTGGAGCGCCATTGAGATCGACTTTGGGATCGTCGAGTTCGGGCATCCATGCCTCACGGACATCGGCCAGCGAGTCGACCGCGTTGGTGCGGTGGTGCTGAACTTGGATATCGACGTCGGAGACCTGACCGTTGAGTTTGTCCATCTGTCGCTTGAGATGCTTTGTGGCTTCCTCGAATACCTCGCCGCTAAACAACTGACGCAGCAATTTCTCCCGATCTGCTTCGGGGGCAATGAGAAAATCTGTGAACTTGCCCTGCGGCAGCAAGACCACGCGCTGGAACTGCGTGCCATCGAGGCCAACGAGTTCTTTGCACTTCGTCGCTACGTTCGTGGAACCGGTGGCCAACGACTCGGTGGCTTTGTCGATCAGCTTGACAAGAGACGCGTGGGGCCCATCGGACGTGGTGCCAGAACCGTTCTTCTTGGGCTTGTCCCACTTGGGAGATCGATGAACGCTGTACCGCACTCCATCGACTTCGAACTCAAGGGTCGCGTAGGTCTCGACATCGGCTGCTGCGTGGTGCGATCGGGCGTCGCCGTCGGCAGATCGTCCACCAGGAAGGGCCCCATACAACGCATACACCATGGCATCGAACACGGTTGTCTTGCCGGTGCCCGTGGGCCCGGTAACGACGAACAGCCCGCGCTGCCCAAGTTCTTTAAAGTCGACAACCTGCTTGCCTGGGAATGACCCAAAGGCTTGGAACTCAAGACGGAGCGGGCGCATCAGACTGCCCTCAATTCGGCGTCGGCGATGGCAGCATGCAGCAACACACGTTGCTCAGCTGAGGGCTCGCTACCGGTGGACGCGAACCAGAATTGTTCGGCCGCTTCGCTCGCCGTGACCACGTTGCGGTCGAGCGGCGTTTCACCATCGCCCCCGCTGATGATGGGCGGGCTGAGCACAATCTCAACCACGTGCGGATACAACGCCAACAATCGCTGTTTGGCATCGAGCACAACGCCCGGATCGGTGATGATGGCGCGCACCAACGAACGCTGCGCCTCTCTGGTGGGCACAGCCTGCAGCAGTTGGTCGATGAGACCAGTGACCGTGAGCACCGGACGGCCCACCGGAATGGCCACGGATTCGATAACGCACGCGCCCTGCGCATCCATGTCGATGATCTCAATGCTCTTGGCGTGCTCTTCAGAGAACGAATACGCAAGCGGTGTACCCGAATAGCGCACCGTGGCGCGACCACCAACAGTTTGCGGGCGATGGAGATGGCCAAGTGCGGTGTATGAAAACTGGTCGAACAACGCGGCATCGACAGTGCCTGTACCGCCAATAGTGAGTTGCCGCTCTGAGTCGCTGACCGTGGCGCCGGCTACGTATGCATGCGAGATCGCCAGCGAGCGCGGAGCGGAAAGCGATGGAATCGCTTCGGTGATAGCCGCTGCGAGTACGGATTGATGTGTGCGCGCCCTGCGGCGCTCGGAGGCATCGGCAATGACCTCGCCAGCGCCCTCAGAAACATCGTCGGGGGCGGCTTGCGGATCGAGGAAGGGAAGCATCACGAGATCGAGCGGGCCGTCAGCGAAGGTGAGCGTGATGACCTCGCCGAGCTTCGAGTAGCCGCCACGGATATACACACCGCTGAGGTCGAGCAGATCGTCGTATGCAAAGACTCGGTCGGCGCCATCGTGGTTACCGGTAATGACCGCCACTGTGATGCCGGCGACCTGCAGGTCGCGCAGCGCCTTGCGAAACATCACCACTGCCTCGGTGGGCGCAATTGCCCGATCAAAGATGTCGCCGGCAATCACCACAAGATCGACCCCGCGCGCAGTTGCTTCGGCGATCATCCACGTAATGAACTGTTGCTGATCATCGGCCAACGAAACTGCTCCAAAGCTTCGGCCGAGGTGCCAATCGCTGGTGTGAAGTATTCGCATCTGGACTCCTGTGTACTTGCAACCGCCATGCGGTCGGCGAACCATACTGCTCGCATCAGTAGAGACAACGCACGTACCTGCACAGAGTGTGACGTCGCCCTAGACACCGACGAGTTTTGTTCACATGCGAGCAACAAAATCATGCTTCACCGGAAACGTCGACTCGGTAATGTCATCCGCATGCCCACAGTGGTGATGCGTCTCTGGCTTCCAGACATACCCGGAACTCTTGGTCGAGTTGCAGCCGCCATCGGCCAGGTTGGTGGCGACGTCATCGGCATCGAAATCCTCGAGCGCGGCGCCAGCATGGCCATCGACGAACTGACCGTGTCACTACCCGCAGACGCGAGCCTCGATGCGTTGATCAGCGCTGTAGGCCGCGTTGATGGCGTCACCATCGAAGACGTGTATCCCGTTGAGACAGATCGCTCAGAGCAAAGCGTGCTGGCGCTCGATGTCGCTGCGCGAATCATGGAAACCGACGAACCCAACCGTCTCGACGCAGCGTGCGCTCTGCTGCGCAAACTGCTCCACGCCGACTGGTGTGTGATCACCAACGCCACAGATGCAGCCAACGCTTCACCTATTGCACGCTCGGGTGAGTTACCCGATCTGCAATGGGTATCGGCCTTTCTCGATGGGTCCAGCCACCTTCCACCCGACATCGCCCAAGAGCACACACCGGCCGACATTGCATGGGCGCCTATCTCGGGGCTCGATGCCACCATCGTGCTGAGCCGCCAACGCGGAGCCTTCCGGCTGCGCGAACGCCAACACCTCTCGCTCATCGCCCGCATTGTCGCAATGGCACTCGTTGCAAGCGGGTCGCCACTGAGCTATTCGTTGGAGTAACACGCTTACTCCTCGGTTGTGTACGGTGCCGCCACTGCACTGAAAGGGCCCACCCATGACCGTCTACGAAGACCCCAACACACCCAAGCCAAGGCTGGCTGTGTTCTGCGCCCCCTCTCGTTACGTGCAGGGCGCCAACGCAACCGCCGAGCTCGGCTCTGTGTTGTCGGCAATGGGACTCACCGGCCCTGCACTCATCGTGGCGAGCGCACGCATCGAAGCCGAACTCGGCGCCACGTGGGCAAGCACTCTTGGCAGCGCGGGCATTCCATATGTGGTGCATCGTTTCAACGGCGAGTGCACGCAAGACGAAATCGATGCTGGCGTCGCAGCGGCGCGAGCAGCGGGCTCAACCACGGTGATCGGAGCTGGCGGCGGCAAGGCGCTCGACACCTCACGCGCCATCGCTGCGGAGTGCGCGATCAGCGCCGTGAACTGTCCCACCCTCGCATCGAGCGATGCCCCGTGCAGCGCGTTGTCGGTGGTGTATGGCGCCGACGGATCCTTCGATCGCTATCTCTTTTATCGACGCAACCCCGACCTCGTGCTCGTCGACACCACCATCATCGCCGCGGCGCCGGCGCGTTACCTCGTAGGCGGTATGGGCGACGCTCTCGCCACATGGTTCGAGGCGCGCACCGTGATCGAGGCCCATCGTCCAAACCAACTGCAGGGCGCCACCACTCGCACCGCCGAGGCTCTCGCCAAGTTGTGTTACGAAACACTGCTCGCCGACGGACCCGCCGCTCTTGCGGCAGTGCGCGCCAACTCGGTAACTCCAGCGCTCGAACGCATTGTTGAAGCAAACACGTTGCTCTCAGGCCTCGGCTTTGAATCGGGCGGACTCGCTATCGCCCACTCGGTACACAACGGACTCACCACGGCCGAAAGCACCCACTCGTATCTGCACGGCGAGAAGGTTGCATTCGGACTCTTGGTGCAGTTGGTAGTCGAGGGCCGCCCGCACAGCGAGTTTGTCGATGTCGTGCGGTTCAGCCGAGCAGTGGGTCTGCCCACTTCATTAGCCGAGGTTGGCCTGGCCGACGCAGACCTCGACCTGCTTCGAGTCATTGCGGCGCGCACGGTGGCCACCGGCGAAACAGCTCACAACGAGCCGTTCACGGTGAACGCAAGCATGATCCTCGATGGCATTCGCGGCGCCGACTCGTTGTCCCGCTCGATCAAGTAGCGGCCCGATCGCCTGGGAAGTGGCGGCGCACGAGCCCCTCACGGGCGTCTACGCCGCCAGTTCGCGGTTGCGAGCGCGTCGTTACACCTGACGCGCGTCGAGTTGGATTTCGGAGACGTCGATTTCAGGATGGTCGAGCATTGTGGCGAACGACGATGCCAGCGACACACCCACATCGGCGGGCTCCATGAATCCGCCGGGCAACGCTTGCGTGCCCCAAATCTTCAGAGCGGCACCGAGACGCTCGAGGCCCATTTGGTTAACGAACTCGGTGGGCTGCGCGTTGCCCATCATGATGCGCAAGAAGCGCCGATCGGGATGTTCGACCTTCCATGTGCGAATGCACTGATTCAGCGCGGCCTTTGTAGCCGAGTATGTGGCGAAGTGAGCGTTTGAATCGAACACCGTGCGCGAAGAAACGAAGGCGATGAGGCCGTTGCGACCAACGTGATCGAGCGACGCAGCGGCGGCCAAATTGGCGCCGATGACATTGAGCTTGAACACATCGACCCACGTGTCGACATCGGTGTGTTTGAGTTCTTGCAACACGCCGTAGCCAGCCATGTACACCATCACGTCGATGCCGCCCATGGCTTGCGCCGCTTGGGTTGCCACTCGCTGCGCATCGTGAGCGAGGGTGGCGTCGCCAGCGAAGGCGAACCCGCTGCCCATGCGTTGCACCAAGTCGTCGAGTCGATCGGCGCGGCGAGCCGACACCGTAACCGTGGCCCCTGCCTGAGCGCACGCCAATGCCAGCGCTTCACCAAGACCCGACGAAGCGCCGATCACGAGAATGCGTCGTCCAGCAAGACGCTGGTGTGCGCTCACGACTTACTCGTAACAGGCTTCGCGAAGGCTCGTGTTTCGAGATACTCGCTGAAGCCGGCCATGCCCATTTCGCGGCCGATGCCCGAGTGCTTGTATCCGCCAAACGGCACATCGCATCCGTACCAAACACCACCGTTGACCGACATCGTGCCGGTGCGCACGCGGCGCGCTACTGACAATGCGCGGCCCTCGTCGGCCGAAACTACGGCGCCGGACAATCCGAACTCTGAGTCGTTCGCGATGGCAACAGCATGATCGTCGTCGTCGTAGGCAATGGCTACTAACACCGGCCCGAAGATCTCTTCTTGGGCCACACGCATGTCGTTGGTGACGTCGGCGATGAGCGTTGGCTCGTAGAAGAAGCCGTCGGGCATGTGCTCGGGGCGCTTACCGCCACACACAATTCGGGCGCCCTGCTCGACGGCGCTGGCCACGTATCCCTCGACGCGATCGCGTTGCGCTGCACTGATCAGCGGGCCCATCACGGTGCCCGCAGCTGTTGGGTCGCCGGGCACGATGCCGGTCATCAAAGCGGCGATTGCGGCGACACCTTCGTCGTAGCGTCTACGGGGCAACAGCACACGAGTGGTGAGTGCGCAACCTTGGCCGCACACCATCGCCAATCCGAACACGGCACCAAATGACGCGCCCGCGATGTCGTCGACATCGTCGAGCACGATGCATGCAGACTTGCCACCCAACTCGAGAAACACCTTGGTGAGGTTGACGCTGGCGTCGGCCATGATGCGCCGACCTGTGTCGGTTGAGCCGGTGAAGCTGATCATGTCGATGCGTGGATCGATTACGAGTTGCCGACCGATCAACTTGTCGCTTGAGGCAACGATGTTGATGACGCCCGCCGGGATATCGGTGTGGTTGGCGATGAGGCGTCCCAATGCCAACGCACCCCATGGGGTCTCGACGGCCGGCTTGAGAATGACGGTGCAGCCGGCAGCGAGCGCCGGCACGATCTTCGCCAAGTTGATTTGGGTGGGCACGTTCCACGGCGTGATGGCGGCGACCACACCAACGGCTTCTTGCTCGGTCCAACGTTCTGCCGGGCCGCCCATGGTGTTGGCTTCGCCGAGACTGCTGGACCACTGAAAGTTGGCGGCGATGTCGGCGTAGTAGGGCAGGAACTTCAAGGGCTCAACGACCTGAATGGTGTCGCACGCCATGCGCGGCGCACCAACCTCGGCCATGGTGATGTCGATGAGTTGCGGCAGATGATCGGCCAACGCCTGCTGAAGCTGACGGATGCAATGCACGCGGAACTCAACGTTGCGCGACCAATCGGTGGTGTCGAACGCAGTGCGCGCCGCCACGATTGCGGCCTCGATGTCGTCGGTTGTGGCGTCGGGCGACACGCCGATGACCTGACCGGTCGCCGGGTTGACGTTGTCGTAGACAGCACCGTTCGAGGCGCCTCGCAACTCGCCGTTGATCAACAGCAGTTCTTGTACAGCTTGGTGTGTGTGGTTCATAGGAGTGTTCATCAGATTCTCGTGATCTGTCCGCCGTCGACGGCAAGGATGTGGCCGGTAATCCATGCTGCTTCGTCAGACAGCAAGAAGAGCACTGGGCCTACATGATCTGCGGGGGTGCCCAAACGTTTGATGGCCAAGCTGGCCACCAGTGGATCGCGAAACTCAAGCGGCACTTGCTTGGCCATCGCCTGCGTGTCGGTGGGTCCAGGTGCGATTGCGTTCACGCGAATGTTGCGAAACGCCAACTCGTGCGCCAGCGAACTGGTGAGAAAGTTGATGCCAGCCTTGGCGAGCCCGTAGAACCCGGAGATACCCATCCACGATGCAGTGGACGACTGGTTCACGATGGAGCCGCCGCCACCTTTGCCCATCGGACGCATCACCGAACGGGTGCAATGCAACGCACCCATCAGGTTCACGTTCATGAAGTGGTTGAGGTAGGCGTAATCGACGTTGGTCAGGCCAGCCAGTTGCATGTCTCCGAAGATGGCCGCGTTGTTGACCAGATAATCAATGCGCCCAAATGACTCCATCACAGCGGCGGCCATGGCATCGGTGCTCGCTGGATCGCCCACATCGGTGCGCACGAAGATCGCTCGCTCGCCCAACGACTCGGCCACGGCACGACCGGCTTCTTCGTTGATCTCGGCGACGACCACGCTGGCCCCCTCGGCGTGCAACGCGCGCACATAGGCCTCGCCGATTCCGCCGCCGGATCCGGTGACGATGGCGGTGCGGCCCTCGAACCGTCGCCGCTGTGCTGATGCTTCGGGTTGGTTCATTGACGTGCTCCTGTAACGAGTGCGCTGTATCCGAGACGCAGATGATGAATCTGTTTGTCCGCTGGCCAATCGAGCGGGTTAAGAACTGCTTGCAACGCAATGCCATCGACCAACGCAATGAGGTGACGGCAGGCATCGTGCACATCACCCTCCACGCGACCCGCAAGCTGACCCGGCAGATAGCTGTTCCAGTGTTCGAGGATCATGCGGTCGAATCGACGCAGATCGGGGTCGAACATTGCCGAGGTGCGCACGCTGAATGCGAAGCGCCAATTCTCGACGGTGACTGCATCGATCGGCAGCACGGCGGCCAGCACATCGAACACATCGGTGCTGCCGGGCATCTTCATCACCCGCTGGACGATCACAGCGGCGGCGTGGTCGAGAGCGGCTTCAGTGAGCTCGGCGCGATCGGCGAAGTGATGCGACACCAAACCGGTGGTGGCTCCCAAGCGGCGAGCAACGGCTCGCAAGCTGACGCCTTCCATACCCCGCTCGGCGATGAGCTCGTAGCTGGTCTTGGCCAGCTCGGCGCGGCGGTTGGGGCGGGGCGATGAGGTGACGATTTGGCGACTGTAGCTGAGATAACAGCTGTTGTCATCCTTGGGCTACAGTCACCGCATGCCCGCCGAAGTCACCTATAACCCGTATGCCTTTTCGGTTCACGACGACCCATACGTGACCTATCAACAGCTGCGCGACAACGCCCCCGCATGGTGGAATCCAGAGCTCAAATTCTGGGTGCTCAGCCGATACGCCGACGTGCAACAAGCGTTTCGCGACCACGTCACGTTCTCATCGATGGGCGGCGTGGCACTCGAGAACCGACGAGCCATCACCACCAAAGATCTGTCGTTCCAACAGATGATCGAACTCGACCCACCCGAGCACACGGTGTTTCGTCGATTGGTGTCACGGGTGTTCACGCCCCGCCAAATGATGGCGATGGAAGACGACATCCGCTCCATCGTCGACGGATACATCGATCAAGTCATTGAGCGCGGCGAGGGCGATCTCGTCGCCGATATCTCGGGTCCGTTCCCGATGGATGTCATCTCCGCAATCCTTGGCATCCCTGAGCAAGACCGCACATCGTTGCGCACGCACGCCGACAAGATCCTGATTCGCGAAGACGGCTCAATGGCGATGCCCAAAGAGGCCCTCGACGGCATGTTTGGCTTGCTCGACTACTTCATCAAAGATCTCGCCGAACGGCGCGAGCAGCAGCGCCCCGGATTGATCGCAGACCTGATGGGCGTCGAGGTCGAAGGGCGCATGCTCACCGAGACTGAGCTACTCGGATTTTGTGTTCTGTTCGTGATCGCCGGCCACGAGACCACCACCAAGATGGTGGCGAACGCAATCGAGATTTTGTCGCACCACAAAGACCAGCGCGACCGACTCGTTGCAGATCCATCGATGATCCCCGACGCACTCGAAGAAGTGCTGCGCTTCCACAACTCAACGCAATACATGCACCGCACGCTCACCACCGACATCGAACTGCACGGCCAGCAACTCAAAGAAGGCCAATCGGTGTTGTTGCTCATCGGCGCCGCCAACCACGACAACCGCGAATATGGCGACACTGCGCATCAGTTTCAGATCGACCGCAAAGCCGAGAAGCACTTAGCGTTTGGCTACGGCTCACACTTTTGTCTCGGCGCTGCGCTGGCCCGCATGGAAGGCAAGGTTGCGCTCGAGCAGATCCTCAGCCGCATGCCCGACATCGATGTAGATCACGAGCGCAAGGTGCGCTTCCATAGTTCAAACGTCACCGGATGGACCAGCCTTCCCATCACGTTCACGCCTGGGGTTACGAAGTGAGCGAGGCAACGCAGCCGTCTACTGCCCGGTTCGGCTACATCGGTCTCGGGCAGATGGGCTCGGCAATGGCCGGTCGCCTGCTCTCCACAGGGGCCACCGTCACCGTGTGCGATCTCGACGCGCAAGCAATGGCCGCGCTTGTTGAGCAAGGCGCCACGGCAGCGTCGTCACCCGCTGAGCTGGCGCAGGTCTGCGACATCATCAGCATTTGTGTGCCAGCCGATGCTCACATTCGCCAAGTGCTCACCGGCGCGACTGGTGTGCAACACGGCTGCAGCGCTGGGCAGACAATTCTGATTCACAGCACGGTGTCGCCACAGACCATCACGTGGGCTCGCGATACCGCAGCTGCTTGGGGCGTGGATCTCTTCGATGCATGTGTGGCCGGCGGCGGCGATGCCGCAAAGGTCGGCGAGCTCGTGATCTTGGCTGGCGGTGTCAGCGAGATGAGCCAGCCCGTGATCGATGCGCTCAACACCTATGGATCGTTGGTGATCGATGGCGGGCCGGTGGGTACGGGCGCCGCGCTCAAGATCGGCGTGAACACGATGACCTACGCGCAGTTTGCTGCGGCATCGTCGGCATTCGACATGGTGAAAACCAACGGCGGAAATCCGCAAGCACTCATGAAGGCATGGCGCCACACCGGCCAACTCGGCAAGCTCACCGAGTCGTTCACGGGCTTGCTCGGCATTCCTCCAGCGCATATTCGCGGCGCGTTTCGTGAGTCACTGTTGAACACCGTCTCGATCGCCACTAAAGATCTTGAGCTCGCCGAAGAGCTAATGAACAACGGCGACCCTCGGCACGCGATGATCACATCGCTACGCGAATCAATGACCGCTGTCTTCGGACTCGAAGAGAACAACCAGTAACGAAAGAGACCTCATGTCTGAGTCCACGCCTGACCCACAGCAACAAAGCGCCTACGAACGTGGCGCCGCAAAAATGGCCGAGGTATACGCCGGTGATGTCGTGATCCTCCCCGAGGGTGCGATGCCTTTCAACGACGTGATGATGCGTTCATTGTTCGGCGAGATGTGGACCCGCGATGTGCTGTCGATCAGAGATCGACGACTGCTGCTCATGGGTGTCATCGCCGCCAGTGGCTCGGTCGATGTGTGGAAGATTCAGGCACGCGCGGCACTGAAGAACGGTGAGCTCTCCCCGGCCGAACTACGCGAGACGCTCATCACGCTTGCCCCCTACGCCGGTTACCCGCGTGTGGCCGGACTCGTTGGTGAATGCGAAGGCGTCATCGCCAAGTGGAACAAAGAGCAGCAAGCCCCCGCGTAGCGCTCACCGTGAAAGGTTGCCGAAAGGTCTGTGGTTCATCCTTAGAGCATGGACATTCCTCACCTGCCTTCAACCGCGTCGCTCGACGAAGTCACGCAGCACATCGACCTCGCCGGAGCAGTGATCATCGACCGCCTCTTCACCGGGTCCGTGCTCGATGCTCTGAGCCGAGATCTTGCTCCGTATCTGCGCTCGAAGCCCGCCGGCAGCCAAACCGGTAACGAGTCGGAGCAAGTTTTCCACGGGCCTCGCACCACACGTTTCGGCGGGCTCGCCGGCAAATCCGCAGCGTTCGTTGATGTGCTACTCAACCCACTAGTGCTCGGCGCGGCAGAGCAACTTCTGCTGCCCGCTTGCGGCGCCATTCAGTGCGCCGGCACACAAGTGATGGCTATCGGGCCGGGCGAGTCGGCACAGTACCTGCACCGCGACCAAGGCGCTTGGCAAACTCTCGTCGAGGCCGACTTCGCCCCCGAGGTCGCGATGTCGGCGATGGTCGCAATCACTGATTTCACCGCTGAGAATGGCGCGACCCGCGTGAGCCCCGGAACGCACAAAATGGCGCGAAACGATCTCGCTGCGTTTGATGAAGGTCTGGTGAAGCAGGCCGAGATGGAGGCCGGATCGGTATTGCTCTACACCTCAAAGGTGGTGCATAGCGGAGGCGCTAACCAGACGAACGCGACGCGGGTCGGCATGCACATCTTCTTCGCCCTTGGCTGGTTGCGCTCTGAAGAGGCTCACCAGATCGCTCTCTCGAAAGACGATGCGATTCGTTTACCCGAGCGGGCGCGGAGCCTGCTGGGATTCGGCGCATACAATGGCGACCAATACGGCGGCGGCCGTTTGTGGACTGTGGATTACGACGACCCCGCGGCGTTGTATCGGGTCTGAGCGTTGGCGTTGCGCCCTTCCCAACCCCACGAACATATGACAAGGTTGAGGCTGTGAGCATCTCGGTTCTGGGCCGCGTCCGACTGGGCGGACAAGAAGTTGCATCATCGCGACAGCGCCAGCTCGTCGCCGCACTGGTGCTGCACCGCGGGTCCGACGTTTCGAGCGGGCGACTCGCTGAATACATCTGGGGCACGAAGCAACC
>JBAXHD010000058.1:0-12613 GCA_037139095.1 Actinomycetota bacterium | reverse complement strand
CGGGCATTTAGTGCGGCTGGACCTGGCCGTCTGATCGCACCATTGATACATCGACAGACTGTGTAGTAGGCTGCCGATGTATGAGAGCGGACCAGCTTCGTGGCCACGTCGAGATGTTGCTGATGGCCGCACTCGCCTCCGGACCAGCGCACGGATACGCGCTGAGCGCGGAGCTCAAACGCCGCAGCCAGGGTCGGCTCGCTCTCGTCGAGGGCTCGCTGTATCCGGCATTGCATCGCCTGGAGGCGGCGGGTCTGGTCGGAAGTTCCGATGAGGAAATGGACGGTCGCCGTCGACGCCGCTACGAGCTGACGGCGGACGGCAAGGTCGCCCTCGACGAGGAGATGAGATCATGGGAGCAATTCAAATCCTGCGTCGACGACATTCTGCGGGAGATCCCGTGAGTGAGAACGACCAGATCTCGACCTACCTCGATGCGGTCGGTTCGGCGCTACAACTGCCGAGGCCTCAACGCCGCCGTGCCGTCGAAGAAATCAGGAACCATCTCGACGACGGCGCTACTGCGCACATGCGCGACGGCCTCCCAAGAGCGCAGGCGGTCGCGCTCGCCATCACCGAGCTGGGCGAGCCAGAGTTCGTGGCCGCTGGTTTCAATGACGAGGGCGAGCATGGTTCTGAGTTCACCGGCGTCCGACGTTGGCTGCCCGTGCTCGTGCCTGTTTGCCTGTTCACCGTGCGGGCCAGCTTCCTCGCCTGGAGTGCAGTGTGGATTCTCGACGGGTGGACCGTTGGTGAACGCACTGCCCAGCTCCACTACCTCTTGGGCGTCGCGCTGATGGGCTTGTTGTCCTATGGGGCATACGTCTCCGTGAAGCGTTCCCAACGCGATGCCACGTGGCGGTGGGCGGCTTGGGCCTGCGCGGGTCTCGCACTTGGCGCCGTCGCGCTCCGGGCGTTCTAAGCCCCTTCATTGCCAGCGGCGGGCCGCACCGAACTGCCGATATGTGTGCCACCGAGACTCGACCGAGGGGGTGGTGCTTCTTTTGTTTGGTGCGACCACACCACCGACCATCACTGTTGCCTGACAATGGCGGGTTTGTGAGCGCATGAACGCCCAGAGAGCCTCAGCGGGTAGCTTTCATGGTCGTTGGCAAGTTGCTATCCAAGTTGCCATCCGCCGCTCCCGTAGCTCAGGGGATAGAGCATCGGTTTCCTAAACCGTGTGTCGTAGGTTCGAATCCTACCGGGGGCGCTTTTTGGGCTCTGCGTCTCGCAGGGTGCGCGCACTGCAAAGTACCGTCTCGTCAGCGCTCGCAGCCTTGGCAGCGCCCTGACACCTCATTGGAGAAACTGTGCTTGCGTTTGGTTTGTTAGATCTGTTCTGGTCGATGTTGTGGTTCTTCCTCGGCGTCACATGGATCATGCTTGTGCTGCGCGTCTACGCAGACATTTTCCGGAGTCCCGATATGGGCGGCGGCGCCAAAGTGGCTTGGCTGCTTTTCGTCATTTTCTTGCCGTTGCTCGGCGTGCTGGTCTACATCAGTTCGCGCGGGGCAAAGATGCACGATCACGAAGTCGCGGTCGCGCAGAATCGCAGCGACGCCATGCGTAGCTACATCCAGCAGGCCGGTGGTGCCAGCATGGCCGACGAATTGGCCAAGTTGGTTCAGTTGCGCGACTCGGGAGTGCTGAGCCCCGAAGAGTTCGCAGCCGCCAAGGCGAAGGCCCTCGGTTAATCAACGGTTGAGTGCCACGGGGTCCAGCTGAAAAGTGAGCTGGACCCCGTGGCTTACTTCCACGGGGTCGCCGCTGGTTAGCTCGTGGCGCCCGAATCGTCGTTGCCTTTGGCGTTGGTTTTTTGAGTGAGCTCCCACGCCCCACTGGCGGCGAGGATCACGGCGATGGTCAGCGTCACCACTGTGATACCGAAGACAACGAGCACGAGCACGCCTGCGAAGAGCAGCACGCCTGCGGTCGCGTCGGTGTGGCTCTGTGCCGCTTCTCGAAGCGACCGACCGCCGATGCCAGCTCGGCTACGAATGGTGTCGGCCGTTGAGCTGGTGCCACTGATGAAGGCGGTGATTGCGGCGGCTATCGCCACGATGAGCAACGCCGTGGTGAGCCTGATCAGCCCGTTGCCAAGGCTGCCGATAGTTGCAGCGAGAGCGGCGCGACCGCCAGGTTTGCTCACAAGTGCGGGGACGTCGGCAATGACGCGCTTGATGACCACGCGTGCGAGAAGCATCGTGGCAGCTCCACCCAACGCAAGGATCACAACAGCGCGCCGGCGGCGATCGGCGAGAGCCACCGCACAGGCCAACAGCGCAGCGGTTGCGACGATGATGAGCCAGATGGCCCGCTTGACGAGCACGACCATCCGTTGAGCGATCGAGAGCGAGGCCTGACCATTTGATAACGCATCGCTGCGGAACACCACGAGCTGACCGAAGTGATCGGGAAGGTTCTTGCCGAACGCTTTCTCGAGCGCGGCGATTTGATCGTTGGGGTTCTTGATCGTGCTGAGGTCGGGTATCGCCACGTCGTTGAAGAGCCCTAGGTTTTGCACCGTGGTGAGTCCGCGGCCAATGAGCGGCAAGAAGTTGATCGACACCTCACCGTTGTCAACGTGCACCGCATCGGTAAGCCCGTTGCCTTCGAGCAGCTTGATCAGCGCCCCGTGCGCAGTGCGCACTAGACCGGTGATGAGGTGTCGTGCCGAGTCACTGGCCAGCAGAGTCTCGAGATGGCCCTCGACAAAGGAGTGAGCGCCGCCGACGATGGACGGCGCGAGGGGAGCCAGCTTCTCGGGGAGCGCAGAAGTGACGCGGCCCTGCACGTCGGCAACCACAAAGATCTGATCAGCGAGGTACGTGGCCGTCGCCGTGGTCACCTCTGGTCGTTGCAGAGCAGCATCGACGGCCGAAGCGACCTTGTCGCCGTTGAAGAGCACGCCATGGCCCCAAACGGCAAGCGTGCTCGCGAACAAGCCGATTATCGCGAGCACGCCAAAGATTCCCGACAGCACCGACTTAAGGCGTGAGTGCGTGCGGTGCCGCATCACCTCGGATGGTTCTGCTGAAGAGGTTTCTTCAGTCGGACTAGTGGCCTCGGACATACACCTGGATCCTTTCGCTGAACGGGGAAAGTTTTGCGAACACTAGCTGTGGTCGTGGTTCTGATTCGGCGGCGTGCGGTGCGAGTTGTTCCACACGGCCACATTGAGAGCTACTGATGCTGTGACGATGCGTCCCATTGCGTAGGCCCACAGCAGGATGGTCAATGCGGCCCCGAGCGTTCCGTAGGTCTCGGATTTCGACTCCAACGAATGAGCAATCCAGACCACCGTGACGACATGGAGGACCTCGGTTCCGAGCCCGAAGAGCACAGCCCCGGGCCAGAGGTCTTTCCATGTGGCGCCAGGTGCCGATGGAAAGACTCGAACCGAGCAGATCAGCCACGTCGCCGCGGGTATTGCGATGAAGGCGATGAGGGCGAGTAGCCAAGTAATGACCGACTCATTCTGCAACCGCGCGATGAAATGCGCCGCCACCGCCGCTGCAGTCATGATGAGTATCAACACGACGCCTCCTAGGTATGACCGGCGGAGTTTCACGAACGGGACACGCCAGATCACTGAGTGAACAGACATCAGCGATCTCAGCAGTTTGCGTGCGCCACTGACCAAGGCATAGAGAACTACGAGCAGGCTGATCAGATGGAACGATCGTGAGAACTCGCCGTTGATTCTGACGGTGCTTGCGACGAGGCCACCCATGCCGGAGCTGCTCGCGATCTCAGCAGGACTCTTCCCGGCGAGGTCGCCCCCGACGCCGAGGCCCAAAATGATCACGAACACGTACGGCACGAACAGTAAGAAGTACCGAAAAGAAACCGCACCTGCGAGTAGGTCGCCACCGGTTTGGGCGTCGGTCTCTACAGAACCGAATGCTGCATCGATGATGCGATTGTCAGATCGCTGCTTTTCGAATCGCTCCACCGTTTCGGCCGCGCGGGTCTTGGAGCCTTCTAGAAACATACGCGACCGAGCAATGAGGCTGAGCTTCGGGTCGGCGACGGCTGAGGCCGCTACACCCCGATCGGTAGCGACGGCGCTGTCAGCGTCGGCGTCGGGCTCTCGTGGCGTCGTCATAGCGCCTTTATCGAATCACATCACACGGTGGCCGTGCGTGACTCGAGCGCTGCAGAGTTCGCTGCATCCCAGTTGCGAAGCGGAACGCTCACTAACGTTTCTTTCACTGCATCGTGTCACAGACAATTTGGGGGACTCATGAGCGATACACAGCACCTAGTACAGGCCGACCGCGATGAACTTGCCGCGATCAGCAAGGCCTGGGGCCTACCAGTGGCGGTAGGCGTACTGCTGATGATCTATTCGTTCGTCGTGTTGTCGTTCACGATGAGCACCGTCTACGCGATCTCGGTCGGGCTCGGAATCGGGTTGTTCCTGTCGGGCCTCGGCCAACTGATTTTGTGGCGATCAGCTACCACTTGGCGCTGGCTCGTACTTGTGTCGGCACTCATTGACATCGGCCTCGGCATCGCTGCGTTCGCATGGCCAGGCGCAACGTTGTTGGTGTTGGCTCGTCTGCTCGGTTGGGTTCTGTTGCTGCGCGGCATTATCAGCATCATGCAATCGTTCGAGGCGCGTCGGTTGGGCGACACCGGTTGGTGGATGTTGATGGTCCTCGGCTCGTTCAATATTGGCGTCGCGTTCTGGGCCAGTCGGTATGCCGGCCGCGGAGTGGTGCTGCTTGTTCTCTGGGTCGGCCTCGCGTTGATGACCCGCGGCTTGATCGCAATCGCCGCTGGGTTCGCATTGCGCTCAGTCGGCAAAGAACTCAAGACGGCCTGAGGTAACAGGCATGGGCGGATTGGTCAGCGGACTCGCAGTATTGGGCCTGATGGTCGGCTTGACACCGCTTGGATTGATGGCTGTGTTTGTGGTGTTGGGGGGCAAACGCCCGACAGCAAACGGAATCGCCTTTCTTGCTGGGTGGTTCTCGGTACTGCTTGGCATCGTGCTG
Source organism: Actinomycetota bacterium (assembly GCA_037139095.1). Lineage (GTDB taxonomy): Bacteria > Actinomycetota > Acidimicrobiia > Acidimicrobiales > Ilumatobacteraceae > WLMZ01. The sequence goes on along the minus strand of JBAXHD010000058.1, from coordinate 7,607 downwards.
GCGGCTGCGCTTCTGCTGAATGGTCAGGTCAAGCCAAAGACCGCGCCAAGCACAGCAATGCTCTGGCTCACGTTGGTGCTTGGCGTGGGTTGTTTGTTGGTGGCGGTGCGGATTCGGCGAAAAGCTGCCAAGCCCCACCCCGAGTCAGGCACGCCGGCTTGGCTTACAAAGCTCGAATCGGTCGGACCCGGTGGGTCATTCATCGCTGGAGTTACCACGCCCACCTACCCGGCTGCCATTGCGGCCGGTACCGATCTCATTCGCTCCGACGTAGGAACGAGCGGGAGGTTCGTTGCGCTCGGAGTGTTCCTTGTGCTCGCGACAGCGCTCGTCACCGTACCGGTTGCGATGCAGATCGCCCGGCCCGAGTCTGCTCAGGCAACTATTGCGCGTTGGCGCATCGCCGTCATTGCTCGTCGACAGGCTCTGCTGATTTGGCTACTACTTCTCCTTGGTGCCTACCTTGCTGCCAAAGGCGCTATCCAGCTCGCAAGCAACTGAGAACTGCACACGATGAAACTGCGGTCCACTTCTATCGGTCGAGATGTTGAGCTTGGCGAGCAGAAGCATTATCTGCAGCTCTTCGTTGCGGTGGTGTCGTTGTTCGTGCTGCAAGCTTCGCTTGCGCAGACCCCTTTTTCGCTGCTGATCGAGGTCGTTGTGGCAAGCGCAGCGCTCATGCTTGCGGTGATGCTCGCCGAGCTTTCGCGGCGAATCGTGATAGTCATCGGTGTTGTGGTGGCGCTCGTCATCGCGATCGCCGTGATTCAAACAATGTTTGGCGGCGTCACCGATAGCGCCAAGGGCTTGGGTCTCGTGAACCTGCTCTTGCTCGCAGCGGGCACACCGGCGTTGATACGCGCAACTCGGCGGCACCCCACCATCAATGCGAGCACCATTCTCGGAGCGATCACGATCTATGTGTTGATCGGGCTCTTCTTCGCCGCGATGTATCGCTCGTTGCTCACGTTCAATCCAGACTCATTCGTGACGTCGAGCGGATCACTGACGCCGTCCGCGATGCAGTACCTCAGCTTCGTCACCATCACCACCGTTGGCTTTGGAGACATCACCCCGGTCACCAACGTTGCGCGGACCACCGTCGCCCTTGAAGCGCTCATCGGGCAGGTGTATCTCGTAACGGTTGTCGCCGTGGTGGTTGGTCGTCTCGGACACGAGCGGCGGTCCAAACCGGGCACGTGAACCGCGTGTCTCGGCGGGCGCTCCGTTTGTCGCAGGCTCTAGCGCGAGCGAACAACCTTCGCGGCGGTTTCGCCCAGTAGCGCAACACGTGAAGCGATGTGGCCATTGGCCGGTGCGTTGAGGGTAAAGCCATCCACACCCATCGCGAGATCGGCAGTGAGTCGCTCGCCCACGGTGTCGGGGTCACCAACAATGAAGCGTGCGGTGGCCGCAGCGCGTTGGTTGGCGTCGAGTGAATCGAGGTTCACGCCTTGGCTGGCGAAGAACGCAGCGAGCTCAGCCTGGGCCTGTTCCATCGTTGGCGCAATGCAGGTTGAGCGTTGCCACGACACCGTCACTTGCGAGCGGTCGCGTCCCAATGCTTCGCAGTGTTCGGCGAGAGCATCAAGTTTGCGTGGGATGTCGTTGCGGTCGGCGATGAGGTTCGACTCATCGGCGTACTGGGCCACCATTCGCAGCGTCTTGCGCTCGCCGCCGCCGCCGATCATCACCGGAACACGCGACAGCGGCGCCGGGCTGTTGAAGGCATCGACCACTTGATAGTGCTTTCCGGTGAACGTAACGCGCTGGCCGTGCAACATCGGGATGATGATCTGTAGCGCCTCTTCGAGCTTCTCGAATCGATCGGTGAAGGTGCCGAAATCGATGCCGTAAGCCGTGTGCTCAAGCTCGAACCATCCGGCGCCAATACCCAGTTGAGCGCGGCCGCCAGAGACGATGTCGAGCGCGGTCACTGTTTTCGCGAGCACTGCTGGATTGCGATAGGTGTTGCCCGTAACAAGCGCGCTGAGTCGCACGGTCTTGGTCTCTCGCGCAAGAGCCGACAACAACGCGTAGCACTCGATCATTGGTTGCTCGGGGGTGCCAAGCATGGGCAGCTGATAGAAGTGGTCCATCACGAGCACCGTGTCGAACCCTGAGGCCTCGGCCTCTTTGGCTTGCGTGCTGATGACATCGAACAAGTCGGCGGCAGCAACGCCGGGGTACGTGAAGTTGGGGATCTGGTAGCCGAGAAGAGTCATGGTCGCCCACTGTAATAAGTGGGTCCCCGCGTCACACGGGTGGCGCGCTCAGTTGGTCGGGTCAGTCGAACAGTGGCATGCCGCACAACGCGCGGCCGATGAAGTCCTGCAGATCGTTTGTCGTCGGTGCGCTGGCTGCCGCGGCTTGGGCGTTACGCATTGGCCGATCGATTGCGACGGCATCTGCGTACGGCACGGTCTCGCCGAGACGGGTTGCCATTTCGGTGACCTCAAGCACGGCCTCGCCCGCTACTGCCTTTGTCTGCAGCATGCGCAGCGATGCATCAACGCGATCAGTTGCCATCGACACGATGGCGTCTGAGACCAACGTGCTTGCAACATCGGCGCGGTTCTTGATCTGAGCGAGTTGACGACGCGCCGACTGCTGCTCGTTGAGTGAGCTCGATGCGACATGAGTAATTGCTCGAGACACTGCGGCATCCATCAGCCCAAGGCTGACCGACGCATTGAGGATCTGGAAGAGCGGCAGCAGTGCACCGAAGATGATCGACACGCCGGCGCCGTCTTCGCCGAGACGAAGTGACAGAGGCAGCAACACATCGGTCGCTACTACCGGCTTGGATGAACTGCCGCACATGCCGGTGGCTGGGCTGCCCTCGATGGTTTCGAGTCCAGGCAGCTCTGAAGGTACGAGCCACAGCGTTGTGCCTTGCTGATCGTTGACCGACAAGCTCGACCAAATGTACGAGTCGGCCTCGCCGGCCGAGATGAGCGAACCTTTGGTTGCGTTCAGGAACACACCGTCTTCGTCGTCGTTCAGCGTTGCTGTTCCTGTTGGGGTCCAGAAGTTGCCTTCGGTACCGGCCTCGGCAAAGGCCAGGGTTGAGAGGTGTTGGCCCGCGCCGACAGCGCGGCGAATGTCGTCGTCGCCGAGTTGCTCGATCACCACTGCGGCGCAATAGTGCATCGCAAGAACCGACGCGGTGCTGCCGCAGCTTGCGGCGAGACGGCGAACGATTTGGGCAGCTTCGCCGAGCCAGCCACCGCGGCCGCCGACTTCGGTGCTGCTGAGCAAACCGAGCAGTCCAGACTTGCCGAGAGCGCTCATTGCCTCGTGTGGAAATGTGCCGTTCTGGTCGATGTCAGCGGCTGCTGGGTCAACGACGTTGACGATGATTTCCTCGAGCAATTCATGGATGGGGGGCGCGCTCATGGTCTGTCTCCTGAGATTCGGTTGGTCACTCTTAGTGGGTATCGGCACGAATCCGGCCCAACATGACGGAATCTTGAAAGAATTTCTCCGTCGCGCGCGCCGCCATTCGCGCCGTCATTCGCGCCGAGGCGAGCGGCCATCCTGCCGAGGGGTATGGCGGGCGCACTACGGTCAACGGCGTGTCGCCGTCGACCTTCACGCAGCGAAGTCACCGTTTGCGGGCTGGGTGTGTTGTGGCGTGTGCACTCATTGGCCTTGCATCGTGTGCCGCAAACGACGACACGGGATCTCGTTCGAACCGACCGATCGTGACCGTGTTCGGCACGCTCAGTGATTCTGAGGCCGATGCGTTCACGGCGTCGGTTCAGCCATTCGAGCGATCAAGCGGCATCAATGTCCGCTACGTAGGTTCGTCAAACTTCGAAGCCGATCTGCTCGAGCGGCTACGGCGCGGTGATGCGCCAGACATGGCTTTGCTTCCTCAGCCTGGACTGCTGCCCACCTTGGTCAGCGAAGGCTTTGCGCTCCCGTGGACCGCAGCGCTCAAGGCTTCGGCAACCGAGCACATCGATCCCCGTCTCGTGGGTCTATCCACCATCGAGAATCAGGTCTACGCGTCGTGGTACGAGCTCACGCTCAAAAGCTTGGTCTGGTATTCGCCGCGCGCGTTTGCACACTTAGGGCTTACGGTTCCGCAATCGTGGAGCGATCTCGATGCGCTCATAGCCAAGGTCGTGGCCGCAGGAGTGTCACCGTGGTGCCTCGGCATTCGCGATGGTGGCGCTACTGGATGGGTCGCTACCGATTGGGTCGAGGATCTGGTGTTGCGATTTGCGGGTCCCGATGTGTACGACCGCTGGATCACGCATGATGTCGCATTCTCAGATCGGGCTATCGCCAATGCGGTGCGACGATTTGGCGACATTGCGTTGAGCAACACGCTCGTGTACGGCGGCAGTCGTGCCGCCGTTCGCAACACGGTCACCGACGCTGCGGGTCAGGTCACTGCCTCGCCGAGCAAGTGTCTGTTGAACCGGCAAGCGAGCTTTCTGCCGCGCTTCGTTGGCAGTCGAACCGCCATTGGACCCACCGCTGATCTCTGGGCGTTCCCGCTTCCATCGGCTGATGGCACCAAGGCCCCGTTGATTGTTGGCGGCACGATGTCAGTTCGTTTCAAGAGCAACCCCAACGTCGATCAACTCGCCGCCTACCTCGCGTCTGCTGAAGCGGCGCGTGAGCGCGCCAAGCTCGGCAGCTTCGTTTCGCCGCTCACTACTGTTCCGCTCGACGCCTATAGATCTGAGCTCGATCGAGCGGTATCAGGCTGGCTGCGTGATGCCGATGTGTTGCGATTCGATGCGTCTGACCTCATGCCCCCAAGCGTTGGAGTTGCAGCATTCTGGACGGGCATGGCGGCCTGGCTTGGTGGCGCCCGCCTCAGCGCTGTTTTGAAGGAAATCGATCGCGCCTGGCCGGTCACTGCGAACTCGATTCCAGGCCAAGTGACGGTGAAGAGCTGATGGGCCTCGCACGCAAACGACTCGATGACGAACAGTGGAAGATCGTCGAGGATTCTCTGTACGACCGTGCTCGTCCAGGTGGTCCCGTTACCCGCAACTTCATCGTCTTCAGCATTCTGTCAAGCGCGATCGCCTCGATGGGGTTGCTGCTCAACAGCGCCCCTGCGGTGATCGGCGCGATGTTGCTGGGCCCGTTCATCACCTCGTTGCTGGCAATTGCCGGTGCGCTCATCCACGGTTGGGGCCGGCGCCTTGCGCAAGCCGGAGCGATGTTGGGCATCGGCATCGTGATGAGCATGTTGTCGTCGTTCATCGTGGGCGAGGTGTTCGCGCCGCGGTTAGTCGATGCGCAACTGCCGTCGCAGTTACTGGCGCTCACCAAACCTGGTTTGCTCGACCTCGGCATCGCGTTGCTCGCTGGCGTTGCAGCGGGCTATGCCACGCTGCGAACTGAGGCAGCTGGCGCGTTGTCTGGCGTAGCGGTATCGGTCACGCTCGAACCTCCACTGGCTGCAATGGGATTGTTCCTCGCCTCACGCGATGCCGAAGCGTTCCGTCAGTGCGGTCTGGCGTTCGTCACTAACCTCGGTGCATTGGTGCTTGGCGCCACGGTTGCATTGGCGTGGTTTGGATTTGCCGATCGGTCGAAGCGCGGCACTCGCACGCAAGCCGGCGTCGGAATCGCGATCTGGATTGCATTGGTCATTGCGGTGACGTTCCCATTGGCGGTCTACTCGCAGCGGGTTGTTCGCAACACGGCGTTCGAGGTACAGGTTGGCCGATCGGTTCGCGATTGGGACCCTTCGGTGCACATCGTCACGCTCGACGCGCAGGTGGCCGGTGGCGGTGCAACGGTGCACCTTGAGATCACCGGCCCCAGAAAGCCCGAGCCCGCATGGAGGCTGGCGGAGATGCTGTCCGACAAACGGGGATCGCGGGTATCGGTAACGGTGAGCTTCACCCTCACCAGCGAGGACGAAGCACTCTCAACGCGTTGAGTTAGGCGCGTAGACCGCTTGCAAACGCAGGGCTTGTAGCCGCCGCAGGAATCTCGGTGAGTGGCGTGGCGATTTCGCCAACCGTTGGGCCGTGCAGCGCCGCTTCGGGGGCCAGTGCGTTGAGATCAAAGCCGTAGACGTCTGCTGCGGTAGCGCCAAGAATGCTGACCATCTCTCCTGGCGTGAAGTCGCAGAACGCAAGCTGCAATGCCTCTTTGGTAAACGGCGAGCTGGCTTCGTGATGCGGATAGTCGCTGCCCCACATAATGCGATCGATGCCGATGCTGCGCATTGAGTCGGCATCGGCAGGCGACGGAAAGCTCGCGCCCACGTAACAGTTGCGGGCGAAGTAGGTGCTCGGTCGTTCGGGCAACACGCTGTCGGCGGCCACCACCAGTTCGCCGATGCGGCCGTTGACCATTTGGTCGTGCAGCCCGTCCATGCGCTTCAGAACAGCTGGCACCCACGCGCAACCCTGCTCGGTGAGCACGAACCGAAGCTTCGGGAAGCGCTCGAAAACGCCGGCCATCGTGAGGTGCCACAACGCACGGTTTGCGAAGAAGGTTGTCTCGAGAACGAACACTGCGGTGGCCGCTTCGTGGCGTCCATAGTTGGGTACGCCGCTGCCGCCGGCGTGATGGGTGAGCGGCAGAGAGAGTTCTTCGCACAGCGCCCACAGCGGGTCGTACTTTCGCGAGAACAACGGATCGATCCACGGCGTATCGGGCGAGACCCCAGGCAGCAGTATTCCGGCCAGACCGTTCTGCTTGGCCCAGCGCACATCGTCGAGCGCGGCATCAACATCGTTGAGCAATATCTGGGCGAGTCCGGCGCGCTGGGTGGGTGCCTCTGAACAAAAGTCGGCCAGCCAACGGTTGTGTGCGCGTAGCCCGGCGAGGCGCAGGTCGAAGTCGTTGGCCGATGGAGCCGGCGCGATGATTGCTCCGGTTGGGAAGAAGGGCGGGATGGTGTTGGGGAACAAGACCTCGGCAACCACGCCGTCGGCATGAAGGTCGTTGATGCGCCGATCGCTGTCCCAGTTGCGTGTGCGACCGTCGTTTTGCAGATCGCGAAACGGGTTGCGATAACGACCGCGCCATTCATCGAACTGCTCGAGGTATTGCGCCTCGAGATAGGCGCGGTATTGATCGGGGCTGCCGCCTGCGTGTCCGTCGGCAGAGATCAATGTGTAACGACTCATTGTGTCCAAGGGCGGACCTTCCTGCTTTCAACGGGTGACGGCAACAAGCGACGCTACTACCGCGCCGACTCGCTGGCGCTTACGATCGGGGCTTTGCAGAAGTGGGCGGGGTAACACCAATGACGACTGAACGACGGATTCCCTATGCGGGATCGGTACACGACGAACGTGAGATCGAAGCGGTTGTAGCGGTGTTGCGCGCGGGCCCACTGGGGTTGCGTATCGGCAAGAACGTGAAGGCCATGGAGCAGCGCGTCGCAGAGCTGTTCGCCAAGCGGCGGGGCATCATGGTGAACTCGGGTTCATCGGCGCTGTATCTCGCAATCGAGGTGCTCAATCTTGAGCCTGGCTCTGAGATCATCACCTCACCGGTCACGTTCTCAACCGACATCGCGCCGATGCTCAAAGCCAACATCGTGCCCACCTTTGTCGACGTCACGCCCGACACGTTTCAGATCGATACCGATGCCATCGAAGAGATGATCGGGC
>JBAXHD010000057.1:0-12858 GCA_037139095.1 Actinomycetota bacterium | reverse complement strand
CAGTTGCGTTCAGCATGCTGTGGTTCGTGGTCTACGTCACAAAGTGAGCAGGTAAATACAGATGTTCACCACAGGATCCAAACTTTTCATCGGCGCCAGTGTTGTAGCGCTTGCTAGTGCCATCATCTATGGCACCACGCAAGACAACAGCACGGTCGGCATTATTGGTCTCGTGTCGGCAACGCTTGCGTTGGTGTTCCTCGTGGGCATCAACCTTTGGGTGCGTGACAGCAACGTAGCGGCCGACAACTCAGCCGCTGTGGCAACTGCTGCGGCTACCAACACCACGCCTCCCGGCAGCATGTGGCCACTGGTCGCTGGCCTCGGCGCTGCACTGCTTCCGGTGGGTCTTGTTGTCGGCAGGGCCATTACATGGATGGCAGTGATCGTGCTCATCGTTTCCACGGTCGAGTGGATGGTGCAGTCATGGAGCGAGCGGGCGTCGGGCGATGCCGCCTACAACACAATGGTTCGCCGCCGCATCATGCACCCACTTGAGTTGCCCGTTCTGGGCGCTATCGGTCTCGGCGTGATCATCTTTTCGTTCTCGCGCATCATGCTTCGCCTCCCCGCAGTGGCCGGGGCCATTGCCTTTGGTGCGATTGCTTCCATCGTGTTGCTGTTCGGCTCGCTGCTTGCCGCAAAGCGCAACGTCGGTCGTTCGCTCGTCGCAGCCCTGTGCACCATTGGCGCCGTGGGCATCATCGGTGCCGGTGTTACCAGTGCCGTTGCCGGGGGCCGTCATATCGTCAAGCACGAGGTGCCGTCGTTCGAAGAGAACACCTGCGGCACCGAGACAGCGGGCGAGGCCGACACCAAGGCATCCCGCGCGGTTGCCGCTAAGTCAAACCTGTCGGCCACGATTGTGCTCAGCGGTGGCAAGCTGCACGCCAAGGTCATCGGCGTCATCGGGGCTCAAGACACGGTTACTTTGGCTCGCTCTAAGTACTCATACATTCGCTTTGAGAACCTCGATACCGAACCGCATCGCCTTGTTGCCGACTTTGGCACCGAAAAAGTCGATGTCAACGGCACCTCGGTCGAGACCTCGTTCAAGACCTGCACCCAGGCTGTCGGCAAAGGCGGGGCCCAGTTCTTGGTGGTGCGTCCAGTCCTGCCATCCAACGCATCCGAAACACCGTTCACGTTTAACGTGCCCGGTGTTGAAGGCGCCGTCGTCGCGATTGTTGTGCCATGAGCCACCCCGTTACGACAAAGCCGCTTCAGAGCAACATGACTACCGTTCAAAACGTGCAGAATCAGTCGGGAGACTTGATGACATCCAATTCGACTCGGGGTCGTCGGTGGGCGATGCCGGTTGCTGCCCTTGCAGCATTCACCGTGCTGAGCAGCTGCGCCAAAGATGCTCCGCAAGACACGTGGCAGCCCGCTGGCGAGAACGCTCGAAAGATCGCAAACCTGCAGGTCTGGCCGTTCGGTATAGCCGGCATAGTTCTCGTCATCGTCGCCACTGCGGTCGGCTACTCGGTGTTCAAGTTCCGCGATCGCGGGCAGGCCATCCCTAAGCAAAGCCACGGCAAGCCAGCGCTTGAAATTGCACTCACGATTTTGCCAGCGCTCATCCTCATCGGCATCGGTATCCCAACCGTGTCCACGTTGTTCCAGCTTGCCAAGACCAGCGACACCGAGTGTGTCGTGAACGTAACCGGTCAGCAGTGGTGGTGGGAATACGACTATCCAGCCCAAGCCGGCTGCGGTGGTATTGAGAAGCCAATCGTTACCAGTGGCCAGTTGGTAATTCCTGCCGGCCAGCATGTGCTGTTGCGCATCTCGAGCCGCGACGTCATTCACAGCTACTGGATCCCCAAGCTCAACGGAAAGCGCGATGCCGTGCCAGGTCGTGTGCAGACATTGCGCATGCAAGCCGATCAGCCCGGTATCTACTCCGGTCAGTGCACCGAGTTTTGTGGCCTCTCGCACGCGTACATGCGGATGGAGGCAGTGTCACTCGATGCCGCCGGCTTCAAGACCTGGGTGGCCAACCAACTTGAGCCGTATACCGCTCCGGCTACGGGAACCAAGGCCAGCGAGGGCGAGGCCCTCTTCATCACCAACTGCACCCGCTGTCACCAGGTAAACGGAATCGTTGGCTCCGACGGCAAAGTGGTGATCGCCCGTCCCGACAAGTACGTCTATGCGGGTGTCGTGCCGAACCTCACCAACTTGATGACACGCACCACCTTTGCAGGTGCAGCATTCGATCTCCAGACCGCCGCCTGCAAGACCAAGCTCTGGAACACGCCATCCGCTCAGTTCACAGCCGCCTATCTCGAAGGCGTCACACCGCAGTGTCTCGACACGGTGCAACTGCGCGAATGGCTACGCAATCCCCCGGCAAAAAAGCCGATGTATGCCGATCCGACCCAACTCGCCGCCACCGGTGGCAAGTACCGCGGCATGCCGAACCTAGGACTCACCGAGGACCAAATTGACAAACTCGTCGCGTACCTCACCGAGCGGAAGTAACGGAGCAACGTAGATGGCTATTTCCGAACGAAACTCAGTTCCAGCACTTGCTGGCAGTAGTTCTGCGTATGTAACGCCGAGCACATCTTTTGGTGTGTTTAAGCGACCCGTCGAGAGCACCGGTTGGCGCTCATGGGTCTTCACCGTCGACCACAAAAAGCTCGGTATCATGTACGGCGTCGTGGCAATGACCTTCTTTGTCATTGGTGGCGTCGAGGCCTTGCTCATCCGCCTGCAACTTGCGGCACCGAACAACAAGGTGCTCAGCGCTGGCGCATACAACCAGATGTTCACGATGCATGCCACCACGATGGTGTTCTTGTTCGTGATGCCAATGGCGGCAGCGTTCGCCAACTATCTCGTGCCTCTGCAGATTGGTGCACGAGACGTGGCGTTCCCTCGCCTCAACGCTTTTGGCTTTTGGTGCTTCTTGTTTGGTGGCGTCTTTCTGAACACGTCGTGGTTCTTGGGTGGCGCTGCTGACTCAGGTTGGTTCGCCTACGCACCCAACACGGCCTTGGCATTCTCGCCAAGCCACGGCGTCGATTTCTGGGCACTGGGCTTGCAGATCACCGGTATTGCGTCGCTCACCGGTGCCATCAACTTGATTGTCACCGTGCTCAACATGCGGGCACCGGGCATGGACTTGATGAAGATGCCGATCTTCACCTGGATGGTGTTGGTCGTGCAGTTCCTCCTGCTCTTCGCAATTCCGGTCATCACCGTGGCGTTGTTCTTGCTCAGCTTTCAGCGCAACTTTGGTGCTGCGTTCTTCAGCGTTGAAAAGGGCGCCGATCCGTTGCTGTGGCAGCACTTGTTCTGGATCTTTGGTCACCCTGAGGTGTACATCTTGGTGCTGCCGTCGTTCGGCATCGTCAGCGAAGTGCTGCCGGTGTTCTCGAAGAAGCCACTGTTCGGTTACAAGTTCGTAGTGTTCTCGGGTGCAGCCATCGGCTTCCTCGGTTGGGGCGTGTGGGCGCACCACATGTTTGCGAGCGGTCTTGGCCCTGTCAGCGTCGCCGTGTTCTCGGTTGCAACGATGGCCATTGCTCTCCCAACGGGCGTGAAGATCGTGAACTGGACCATGACCCTGTGGGGCGGCAAGTTGCGCTTCACCACGGCAATGTTGTTTGCCGTGGGCCTCATCATTGAGTTCACCATTGGTGGCCTCTCGGGCGTGACCCATGCTGTGGCGCCATCCGACACTCAGCAGACCGACACGTACTACATCGTCGCTCACTTCCACTATGTGCTTTTCGGTGGCGCGGTGTTCGGTCTCTTCGCAGGCTTCTATTACTGGTGGCCAAAGATCTTCGCGAAGATGCTCAACGAGCGTCTGGGCAAGTGGAACTTCTGGCTGATGGTGTTGGGCATGAACCTCACGTTCGGCCCGATGCACATTCTTGGTTTGCAGGGTCAGCCGCGCCGTATGCAGGTCTGGACAGAGTTCCGCGCCGGCCAGGGTTTCTTCAACCTCGCATTCTGGAACCGTGTTGCCAGCGTTGGCTCGTTCGTGCTCGCCATAGGCGTGTTGATGTTCTTGATCAACGTGATCTACACCTACCGCACCGCACCGATTGCGCCGGCCGACCCATGGGATGCTCGCAGCCTTGAGTGGATGACCTCGAACCCGCCAGCGGAGCACAACTTCGATGCCATCCCAACGGTGCACGAACTCGACGAGTTCTTCCATCGCAAGTACGAAGAGAACGAAGCAACCGGTGAGATCCACCAGGTGTCAACGTACGAAGAAATCATGGCCGACGAGGCCACTCGGGCCGACAAGCACATTCACTTGCCGTCGCCGTCGTACTGGCCCATCATCTTGGCCGTTGGCTTGCCCATCGTTGCCTACGGCATCATCTTCGCCCGACTGCTCGCCGTGTTCGGTGGCGTCGTGATCTTGCTCGCAATGTTCGGCTGGTCGATGGAGCCATCGGTTGCCGACGAATCCGATTACGAACCACCAGTCGACGGTGGCCCCACGAAGGAGTTGGCGACCCTTGGCTGACGTAGCAGTTCACACGCCACCAGCGGACGGTCACGACGACCACGCCCACGGCCACACAACGAGCACCGGCTTGTCGAACAACAAGCTGGCCATGTGGATGTTCCTCGGCAGCGAATGCTTGCTGTTCGGTGGGCTCATCTCTACCTACATGCTGTACCGCGGTCGTCACGAGGGTTCACCCACGCCGTCGCAGCTTTACAACATCCCGCTCACTTCGATTAGCTCATTCGTGCTGCTGATGAGTTCGCTCACGATGGTGCTCGCCGTGTCGGCAGCTCAGCGTCGCGATGACCGCAACACGATGAACTGGCTTACGGTCACTGCGTTGCTAGGCGCAACGTTCGTTGGCGCTCAAGTATTCGAGTTCACCGAGTTTGTTCACGAGGGTCTTGGCTTCACCACCAACTTGTTTGGCTCGAGCTTCTTCACCCTCACGGGCTTCCATGGTGTTCACGTGACCGTCGGCATCATCATGTTGATGGCGCTTGTGGGCATGGTGAGCCGCAGCCGTATCCCGGGCGACAAAGCCGAAGTGGTTGAGATGATCGGTCTCTACTGGCACTTCGTCGACATCGTGTGGATCATCATTTTCACCCTCGTCTACCTGATTCCTTCGTGAGGTCCTGAGCATGAGCACTCAACACTCAACTGAAGTTGCCGATGCCCACGCGGATCACGCTCACGACGATGGCGCACACGGTCACGGCTTGACCGATATGGGCTATGTGAAGGTGGCGCTGGTTCTCGCGTTGCTCACGGCCTTCGAGGTAGCACTCACGTATATGCACATTGGTGCACTCTTCATGCCGGTGCTGTTGATCTTGATGGTGATCAAGTTCGTCACCGTTGTGAGCTTCTTCATGCACCTGCGTTTCGACAACAAGATCTTTTCTTTGTTGTTCTACTCGGGCCTGTTTCTTGCAGTAGGCGTATATCTCGCTGCGCTCTGCACGTTCCAGTTCTTCGCCGGCAACTAAGCCGGAAGGGGGCCATCATGCTGGCCGCGTTCGATATCACAGCCGATCCTTGGGCCTTTCAACTTCACCTCGAAGTCTGGGGTCTGGTCGCGTTCCTCATTGGTGCGTGGGTGTACTCGGTTCGCGTCATCGGACCCCGTGCGGTTGGGCCAGGTGGCGTGGTTGTCACCAACCGCCAGAAGTGGCTCTTCGTGTTTACCATGATCATGTTGTGGGGTGCCAGCGATTGGCCCGTCCACGACATCGGCGAGAAGTACCTCTATTCGGTGCACATGTTTCAGCACATGGTCTTGGCCTATCTGTTGCCGCCCTTGGCGTTGCTTTCGATGCCCGAGTGGTTATTGCGCCTCATCGTGGGTCAAGGCCGCGGCTACACCTTCGTGAAGTTCATGTCGAAGCCAGCGGTTGCGGGCGTGCTGTTCAATCTCACGGTGATGGTCACCCACATTCCCGGAGTCGTGAACACGTCTACTCAAATCGGCGTGCTGCACTATTCGATTCACTTCTTGCTCGTGATGTCGGCACTGCTGATGTGGATGCCGGTGCTCGGTCCGTTTAAAGAACTGCACATCAGCTATCCCGCACGAATGGGGTACTTGTTCTTGCAGAGCATCGTGCCCACGGTTCCTGCCGGCTGGCTCACCTTTGCCGAGGGACCGGTCTATAAGCACTACAACGTGCCTGTTCGCGTGTGGGGTCTTACGGTGGCCAACGATCAGCAGATCGCTGGTGCGATCATGAAAGTCGGTGGCTCGTTCTACCTGTGGGGCATCATCATCTATATGTATTTCGGTCCGTATAAAGACGGCGCCAACCTCGACTCGAGCTACATCCGCAAGCGCGGAGCCGCTGCCAACGCAGCGGCTGGCGATGCCGACATGCTTACGTACGAACACGTGACCAGTGTGTTCGACAAGGTGCCGCCGGCGCCCGAACCCGAGCGGTCGAACTAGCTCACTCCCAGCGAAACAAGCGTGTGGCCGCCGCGGGCGCCACCACGGCCCAGCCGACCAAGATGAGCCACGCCGAGGTTGATGCGCCGCCCGAATGCGTGAGCGAGACTCGCAGCACCTGAGACAGCGCTCCCGAGGGCAACGCCTTGGCCACCGACGACAGCGCGCCAGGAAGCTTCGAGAATGGGATCACCATTCCGCCCAGCAACAACAGCACCAGATAGAGCCCGTTCTGCGCCGCCAAGTTGATCTCGCCGCGAAGCCGACCGGCGAGACAGAGGCCGATGCCTGCGAATGCCATCGTGCCCACGACGACACCAGCGAGAGCGCCGAGCCACTGCGGCGATGCGGGCCTCCAGCCGAGTGCATAGGCGATGGGGATGAGCACCGCGAACTGTACGAGTTCGACCATGACCACCGAGAGAATCTTGGCAACGATGAGACGGCCTCTGCCAAGCGGCGTAGTGCCCAAGCGTTTGAGCACTTTGTACGAACGCTCGAACCCGGTGCCGATGCCCAGGCTCACCATGGCGGCTGACATCACCGCCAACGCAAGCACGCCGGGTGCCAGAAAGTCGATGGGGTCTTTGGTGCCGGTTGGCAAGATGTCGACCAAGCTGAAGAACACCAGCAGCATCACTGGGATGCCCAAGGTGAGTAATAGTTGTTCGCCGTTGCGCATGGTGGCTTGCAGTTCGGCACGGAGTTGCGCTCTGAGCATGCTCATGAGGCGCCGCCGGTGAGACGCAGAAACACATCTTCAAGTCGTTGGCGGCCAGCGCGCAGATCGGCCAGCGGTTCGTTCTGTTGGGCGAGCCATGTGGTGAGTGCGCCAACGTGTTGGGCATCGCCGTCGATCACGAACTCGCCGTCGCCCAGTGCTCGCACCGTGAGGCCCAAGGCAGCCGACAACTCGGCGATCGCTAGCGTGGCTGAGCTTCGGAAACGGATTTCGTCGTGGCCGCGGCGCAGCTCGTCGAGCGTGCCGTCGGCGATGATGCGGCCGCGATCGAAGATGACAACGTGATCGGCAACGCGTTCGGCTTCGTCGAGTTCGTGAGTGGCCAACACCACAGCGCACCCTTGATCTGCGAGCTCGCGCACGATGCCTCGAATGAGCTGACGACCGGTGATGTCGACACCCGATGTGGGTTCGTCGAGAAAGGCAACGTCGGGTCGAGCGGCCAACGCCAGAGCTAACGACAGGCGCTGCTTTTCTCCGCCCGATAGCCGTCGATAGCTCGAGCGGGTGCGCTCTCCGAGGCCCACAGATTCGAGCAACGCCGACGGGTTCACACCCTTTCCATAGAGATCGCAGTACAGCCGAGTGATGTCGCCAACACGGGCGCCGAGTGACACGCCGCCCTCTTGCAGCATCACGCCCATGCGCCGGCTGAGCTTGGTCTGCTCGGTTTGCGGGTTCATGCCGAGCACCGTGGTGCTACCCGACGTGGCGGAGCGGTAGCCCTCGCACACTTCGATGGTGCTGGTTTTGCCTGCGCCGTTTGGCCCAAGCACCGCAGTGATGGCACCGGCTTCGGCACAGAAACTCACGTGGTCTACAGCGACAAGGTCGCCGTATCGCACCACAAGATCGTCAACTTCAACTGCTGGCACGACGCGACCCTAATGGGGGCAACACGTTCACGCTCATCTGACCGAAGTAACTCATCTGACGAGGGCCGTGCTGCGCCGCTAGCCTGCGCACGTGATCGATGTTCGCCTCCTCCGTACCGATCCCGATGGCGTGCGCCTCGCGCTTGCTCGTCGGGGGCAGCCCGAACTTCTTGTGCAGCTCGACAAGGCCGCACATCTCGATGCGCGTCTACGCGATATCACGGCCGAGCGCGACGAACATCGGCGCCAAGTCAACGAACTCAGCAAAGCCGTTGGGCTTGCGCGTAAGGCTGGCGATGCGCAGGCAGCCGAAGCCGCCATGGCCACCAGTCGTGAACTTGGCGAGAGCGAGCGCGGCCTTGCTAGCGAGAGCGACGAGTTGTCGTCAGCGTTGCACGATGTGCTGTTGCGCATCACCAACCTGCCGCATCCCGCCGCCCCCGATGGTGCTGGCGAAGAAGACAATCCGGTCGTCAAAGGCCCCGTCAATATGCCTGCTTCGTTCCCCGAGCATCAGCGTGTGCCGCACTGGGAAACAGCAACGGCGTTAGGCATTCTCGACAACGAGCGCGGCACCAAGATCAGCGGCGCGATGTTTACGCTGCAACGCGGTTTGGGCGCCACGATGGCGCGAGCGTTGTGCCAACTGGCGCTCGATCGCAACGCCGATGCGTTCGAAGAGATCCGCCCACCAACGCTGGTGTCCACCGCAACGCTTACGGCTACGGGTCACCTACCGAAATTTGCCGACGATGCCTTTGCCATCGAGCGCGACGGTTTGTGGGCAATCCCAACCGCCGAGGTGCCACTGACATCGCTCTATGCCGGCGAGATTGTTGATGAGACTGCATTGCCCGCGAGGGTGATGGCGCACACGTCGTGTTTCCGTCGCGAGGCTGGCTCGGCTGGCCGCGATACCCGCGGCATGTTGCGCACGCACGAGTTCGACAAGGTCGAGATTCTCTCGATCGCACATCCCGATCAAGCCGCCGCAATGCTCGACGAACTCGTCGCTCGTTGCGAAGGCACCATTGCTGCGTTGGGTTTGCCGTACCGAATCATCGAGATTTGCACCGGCGATCTTGGGCAGAGCCATCACCGCTCGTTCGATATCGAGGTGTACGCGCCGGGTTGTGATCGTTGGCTCGAGGTCAGCTCGGTCAGCTGGTTCAGCGATTACCAAGCTCGCCGTGCCGACATTCGCTTCCGCCGCACAGGCCAAAAGGGAACTGAGATCGCCCATACTCTCAACGGG
Source organism: Actinomycetota bacterium (assembly GCA_037139095.1). Lineage (GTDB taxonomy): Bacteria > Actinomycetota > Acidimicrobiia > Acidimicrobiales > Ilumatobacteraceae > WLMZ01. The sequence goes on along the minus strand of JBAXHD010000057.1, from coordinate 3,558 downwards.
TCGGCCTTGGCAGTTCCGCGTGTGTGGGCGGCGATCATCGAGAACAATCGGCAAGCCGACGGCAGCGTCGTCGTGCCCGAGGCGCTGAGGCCATACATGCGTGGCGCCACGGTTATCCCGGCAAAGTGATCACCACGGCATGAACAAGTCGGTGCGCGATCGCAGAGTGCAATACGAGACGGCTGGTCTCGACCTCGCCGATCTCGCGCCCGACCCGTTTGCCCAGTGGCATCGTTGGTACGACCAAGCCGAAGAGGCTGGCTGTGTCGAACCAAACGCGATGGTGATCAGCACGGTCGGCCTCGATGGCGCTCCCGATAACCGTTACGTGTTGGCCCGCGGTGTCACCGAGGCGGGCTTCGAGTTCTACACCAACTACGAGTCGGCAAAGGGAGCACAGCTTTCGGCGGTGCCTCATGTGTCGGGGTTGTTCACATGGTTGCAATTGCATCGTCAGATGAAGATTCGCGGCACGGCTCAGCGCATGTCGGCCGCTGAATCTGATGAGTACTTCTCATCGCGGCCGCGTGCGTCTCAGGTGGGCGCATGGTCATCGCCGCAGTCAGAGGTGCTGCGTGATCGCGCCGATCTCGAGCAGCGAGTAGCCGAGGTTGAAGCTCGCTATCCAGAGGGCAGCACCATCCCGCGTCCGGCTCATTGGGGCGGATGGCGAATCGCGATCACCGAGGCCGAGGTGTGGCAGGGTCGGCCCAGCCGCTTGCACGATCGCTTTCGATATCGCTTGGCCGATGAGCCAAACGGCGCTTGGATTATCGAGCGCCTGGCTCCGTAGCTTCTTGAGCGCTGGTGCCCCACGAGGTTGCCGCAGCCGCCAACGCAGCGATCAGTGCTTCGGTATGAGGCGTATGCCCCGGACCCTCCCAATCCCACCACAATGGGCTTGAGCCGCGTACCCGCGGCGGCAACTCGATCTGCACGCCTTGATTCGGTGGCAGGTTGACCGGATTGTCTTGATGCTGCCCGCGTAGGTCGATGGGGATGGTGTCGAGCTGAGTGCGAATGTCGTACGCGGGGAGGTGTACTTGTAGGTGCGAGCCCACATGTTGAGCGAGGTCGCGGTTGCGGCCGCCGAGTAGCAGCGACGTGAACAAGCCTTGACGGCCGTAGCCGTGCACGGTGACCACGACATCGACATGCTCGATAAAACCCGCGAGCGCTGGCGATGCAGCGGGGCTCACTTTGTGCGAAGGGATGTGCCATTGCAGGTCGTCGGGCTGTAGTACGCCGTAGTAGCTGGCGCCGCTGCGCTGTGCGGCATCGGCAGCGATGACATCGGTCATCTCTTCGAGCGAGCCGCCGTGAAACGCCATGAATCCGAATCGTGATCGGAGTTCGCAGACCTCGCGTACTCCGGGGTGGGCCAGCAGCTGTTCTAACATCGCCGGCCGCTTAGAGAACTTCTCGGCGAGCCATTACTGAGCTCGCTGTTCGTCGCGCTTGGTGAGGACCACGTAGGCCACAGCGCCAGCGACCAACACTCCGAGAACGATCGCGAGCTTCCACACGCCCTGACGTTGCAAGAAGTTCACAACGGCGCCCTGCCAGCCCTCGACCCGACCCGTGAGACCGTCGGAGCCGCGATCGCTGATAGCGCTGTACCAATACCAGGTGAGGTACATGCCCGTAGCCATGATGAATACCGCTGCGACCCGATCGACGTATTTCAATGCGTTGCGCAGCACGCGCAGCAAGCTTGAGCTCGCAAACGCCAACGTGACCGTGAGGGCCGTAACTAACAACGCCATGCCAACGCCGTACAACGCGAGACTGACCACGCCGCTGAGGTAGCCCTTCGATGAGAACGTGCCAAGAATGGCCGAGATCAAAAAGCCGATGGTGCAGCCGATTGAGGCCACCGCGTACGCAACGCCGAAACCGAACATCGACCAGAAGGTTTGGTTGCGCTGCTTGCCCGCACCGAATTGAGATGTTGCGAACGGCGGTTTCCATCCGGCCAACATGAAGCAGCCGAGAATCACAAGAGCAATGCCGATAGCAAACGCTGCGTACTTGGCGTTGTCTTGGATGACCGATGTGAATGCTCGGCTCACGGCACCAACCACAACGAACACCGAGATGAAACCGGCCGACGTAGCGGAGCTCACCAAGAGGGCGCGTTGCACGCCGGCGCGTTGAGTGCCCGGCTGCGAACCCTCGAGCCCTAAGAAGTACATGAGGTAGGTGGGCAGCATCACGAAGCCGCACGGGTTCACCGCCGCAAAGATGCCGAGGAGAAAGCTGTAGGCAAAGTTGCCCTGCAGCGCGATCATGGCGCGCGGAGCAGTTCGTTGATGGCTGAGCGGATGGCCTCTTCGTTTAAGGCGATGCCCTTTTGGGAGATGATGGTTCCATCGGCCGCAACGAACAGCGTGTAGGGAAGCCCGGCCACACCAAGGGCGCTGACGAGTTCGCCATTTTGATCAGAGAGCAGTTCGTAGGTGACGCCCTTGTCGCGGGCGAAGGCCAACGCAGTGCTGTCGTTGGCGAACTGATTCACGCCGACGAAACGAACTCGGTCGCCAAAGTCGTCGTGCAACTGGGCGAGTGCAGGCATCTCTTTCTTACATGCCTCGCATGTGGTGGCCCACACATTGAGCACGAGTGGCTTACCGAGAAGGCTTGCGGTAGACACCTTGGTACCCGTGCCGTCGAGCAGATTCACGGTTGGCAATCTTTTGCCTTGAACCGGCTTGTTCACTGCGAGGCCTGGCTCGACAAAGGTGCTGTTCGAGGTGATGGTGATGTTGTCGTTGGCGGCGGGGGCTGAGTGGCTCTGACGACTGAGCGCATAACCGCCAACGAGACTCACGACAACTGCCACGCCAAGCGAGCCGATGAGCACACCGCGATTGACAGCCATTTCGTCAGGCTACCGATCAGCGCCCATCAGTTGATGGCGCGACTCGCGCCGCGCCATCAACTCAGATTGGGGGCAGCGCCGGTGCGGGATCCACTTAGGCCACCCGCACCGGCACTGAGACTGCGTCTTCGTTGATGACAACGAGCGGACGTGGATGCTTTGGGGGACGCCCCCGTGGGCGCTTGTGCGCCACGATGCGTCCCATATCGATGAGCTCGCCACCCCAAACTCCCCACGGCTCGGCGCGATCGAGCGCACTCTCAAGGCATGCAGCCGAGAGCGGACACTTGCCGCACATGGCTTTGGCCCGGGCAATCTCGAGCACCTGATCCGAGAAGAACAAGTGAGTCAGCGTTCCGTTGCCGTCGCGGCAGCGAGCCTTGGACCAGTCGAGGCGCGCAGCGCCGTTGTTGGCAACGTCAACAGTCAGTTCGTTCTCGGCATCGCCATTGTGGGCAAGTTCGTTGAAGCTGATCGCATACATCTCGAGTCCTTTCGGGTCTCTGGTTGGTTTGGGGTTTCGGTTTGCTGGGTCGAGGTGGTCGTGGGGTGTTGAGGGTGTGGAGGGGAAATAAAAAAGGCCGCCGGGATGATCCCGGCGGCCTCGGAGCGATGTGCTCGACGTTGTGTTACGTCGATCGCTTCCCGAGCCGTCGGGGGGAACGCTTAGTCGATGC
>JBAXHD010000056.1:0-13879 GCA_037139095.1 Actinomycetota bacterium | reverse complement strand
CTTGTTGCGGCGGGTTGCTCTCTGCTTGCTCAGTCATGAAGCGGCAAGGCTATCGCTGGGGGATGGGCCTGCGTTACGCGACCTCACGACTCGCGGAGAAACGCCCGACTAGCGTGCGTTCTCATGCGATTGATGGCGCCTCCCCCGAGCTGGGTCGAACGACTCGACAAGCTGCACCTGCTCACTCCGGTGCGCATTGCGATCGTCCTTGCAGTTGCGATCTTGATCACCTTCTTCATTCGACGATTTGTCGTTCGATTGTTGAAGCCGGTCTTCGCTCGCACTGCTGCAGCCGACGATCCGCGAGCTGAGGCCCGGCGACGAGCGCTGAGCTCTTCGCTGCGGGCCGCGCTGGTGGGCATTGTGTGGTCGATCACGGTCATCACGGTCATCAGCCAACTCGGTATCAACGTCGGAGCGTTTGTCGCGGTCGCCACCGTGATCGGCGGTGCGGTTGGTTTCGGCGCGCAGATGTTGGTGCGCGATGTCATCGCCGGTTTCTTTGTGCTGGCCGATGATCAGTTCGGGCCGGGCGACGAGGTCGATCTCGGTCACGCTCGAGGCGTGGTCGAGCGAGTCACTCTGCGTTCAGCGCGTCTGCGCGATGGTGAGGGCACGATTTGGTATGTGCCTCACGGCAACGTTGCCCGAGTTGGCAACGCGTCGAAATCGGCCACGGGTCCGCTCGATGTCGAAGTCGATCGGGCTATGGACATGGCAGTGGTTACCAGTGTGGTGGCGACCTTGGCGCAACGACTTGCCGCTGACCCCGATGTGTCGCCGATCTTGGCGGGAGAGCCGAGAGTCGTTGGAATTATGGACATCCGTGATGACCGATTGGTGTTCCGCGTTCGCGTGCCCACCCAGCCTGGTCGTCTCGACGATGTGCGCCGAGCGTGGCGACTATTGGTTCTCGCTGCGTTTGCGAACGGCGATCTCGTGGCGCCAGCGCCTGTGATTGCAACCGCTGCGCTGCGACCCGACAATTCGACGGGCTGATTGCTGGGGCCGAAATACCACGAGCACCGTCATGTCCAGATCTTGGCCCGAAGGCGGTCTGCGCATGTCGATGTCGGGGTCTATCAAGCAGATGGCAACGGTTCGCCGAGGGTGATCGAACAGCTGAACTCGGCAGCGGTGGCGATTTCGAACTGAGCCACCGAGCCAGCGTCGCAGATGTCGGCCTGACCCGCCTGAATCGCAGCGTGCAGACTTTCGGGTGCGTGAACCACCAATTGGTCGACGTTGGCGCGCTGGCTGAGTTTGGCTTCGGTCTTCGAACGACGCACAAGGGCGACGATCTCGCACACAACATCAAGCAGCGCCGGATCGGCTGCTGCATTGGTGTCGTGCGTTGAATCGAGCGACGGCCAAGGTGCGCGATGGATTGATCCGGTCTGCCACCAACTCCACACCTCTTCGGTGGTGAAGGGAATGAATGGAGCGAACAGACGCTGCAAGGTGCTGAGGGCCTCGCGCAGCGCGGCGAGAGCGCTGGCGGCTGCGGCCTCGCCGTGAGTGGCATAGGCGCGGCTCTTCACGAGCTCTACGTAGTCGTCGCAGAACCACCAAAAGAACGCTTCGGTGCGCTCGAGCGAGCGCGCGTAATCGAAACCATCGAACGCCGTGGTGCACTCGGCCACCAACGCCGACAGCCGCGCCAGCATCGATGTATCGACCGGGTTGGTAGCAACTGCGTTGGCGTCGGGGGTGCCGAAGCTGAGCACGAACTTGCTCACGTTGAGCAGTTTCATGGCGAGCTTGCGGCCCACCTTCATCTGATCTTCGGTGAGCGCTGTGTCGACCCCAGGTCGGGCCGAGGCCGACCAGTAACGCACGGCATCGGTGCTGTACTGATCGAGCAGCGCCATGGGGGTGACCACGTTGCCTTTCGACTTCGACATCTTCTTGCGGTCTGGGTCGAGGATCCATCCGCTGAGCGCTGCGTTGCGCCATGGAACGGTGCCGTGCTCCCAGTGGCCGCGAACGGCGGTGGCGAACAGCCATGTGCGAATGATGTCGTGGCCCTGTGGGCGCATGTCCATTGGGTACACGCGCGAGAACAAATCGGGATCGTCTTCCCATCGGCCAGCGATCTCGGGGGTGAGCGACGAGGTGGCCCACGTGTCCATCACGTCGGGGTCGCCGATGAAGCCGTTTGCCGCACCGCGCTGATCATTGGTGAACCCGGCCGGGCAGTCGGTAGACGGGTCGATAGGGAGGTCTGATTCGGCGGGCACCAAGGGTGAGTCGTAGTCGGGGTTGCCGTCGGCATCGAGTGAGTACCACACCGGAACCGGCACACCGAAGAAGCGTTGACGGCTGATGAGCCAGTCGCCATTGAGGCCTTCGACCCAGTTGGCGTAACGGTGCTGCATGTGCGCGGGGTGCCACGTGATCTCGTCGCCCCGGGCAACCAGCGAAGCGCGCAGGTCGGCCTCGCGGCCGCCGTTGCGGATATACCACTGGCGGCTGGACACGATCTCGAGTGGACGGTCGCCGCGCTCGTAGAACTTGACCGGGTGCATGATGGGGCGCGGTTCGCCAAGCAACTCGCCCGACTCGCGCAGCATCTCTACGGTTTGCTTGTGGGCCTGCTTGCTGCTGCGCCCCACGAGCTGTTCGTAGAGGGCAATGCCTTGCGCATCGGTGATCCACGGCGCGTCGTTGATGAAGCGACCGTCGCGGCCAACGACGGCGCGGTTCGAGAGGTTGAGCTCGCGCCACCAGGTGACGTCGGTGGTGTCGCCGAACGTGCAGATCATCGCGATGCCGGTGCCCTTTTCGGGATCGGCCAACGGATGTGCAAGCACGGGCACTTCAACGCCAAACAGCGGTGTCTTCACCGTGACGTTGCCGAACAAGGCTTGGTAACGCTCGTCGGATGGGTGCGCCACCAAGGCAACGCACGACGGCAGCAGTTCGGGACGAGTGGTGTCGATGATGACATCGCCGCCACCGTCGGTGCGATGGAACGCAACGTGGTGATACGCGCCACCAATTTCGCGGTCTTCCATCTCGGCTTGGGCGACGGCGGTTTTGTAGTCGACGTCCCACAGCGTGGGTGCGTCTTGCGTGTATGCCTCGCCGCGCTGCAGGTTGCGCAGAAAGGCGCGCTGGCTGGCGCGGCGCGAGTGGTCGTCGATGGTTGTGTACAACAGCGACCAGTCGTATGACAGGCCGAGTCGGCGCAGCACTTGCTCGAAGATCTGTTCGTCGTGGGCCGTGAGCTCTTCGCACAACTCGATGAAGTTGGGGCGCGAGATGGCGATGGCCTGATGATCCTTGGGTGGCTCGCCGCGGAATGGCGGGGTGAAGCTGGCGTCGTAGGCAACGCTTGGGTCGCAGCGCACGCCGAAATAGTTCTGCACCCGGCGTTCGGTGGCGAGGCCGTTGTCGTCCCAACCAATGGGGTAAAACACGGCCTTGCCGGTCATGCGCTGATAGCGCGCCACGGTGTCGGTGTGGGTGTAGCTGAACACGTGGCCGATGTGCAGCGAGCCGCTGACGGTTGGCGGTGGCGTGTCGATCGCGAATACCTGATCACGAGTGGCAGTGCGGTCGAAGCGGTAGATGTTGTGGGCATCCCATTGTTCGGCCCAGCGGGCCTCGATGCCCTCAAGAGATGGCTTGTCCGGAATCGTGGTCATAGGGAAGCAAGGCTACCGAGCCACCTCGCTCTATTCGGGGAGAGTTTGTGCCTCGTGGCCTGCGAGGGCGCGGGTGACGCGATCGGTCCAGTCGATATCTTCGGTGCTTCCGCCGGCGCTCTTGATCTCGTCGCGCTGTCGTGAGAGTTCTACGGCGGCAGCGGCCACGTTGGGCGTGAGTTCGCGAGCAGCAATATCGCTGCGCAACCGACTCGCCAGCGCAGGGCTTGAACCGCCGGTGCTGATGGCCATCGTGACAAGCCCCTGACGAGCAACGGCCGGCAGGATGAACGAGCAGTTGGCCGGATCGTCGGCGCTGTTCACCCAGACTCCGGCGGCCCGAGCATCGCTGGCCACTTGCGCGTTCACGGAGGGGTCGCTGGTTGCGGTCATCACCAGTTGATAGCCCCTGGCCTCGCCATCGCGGTACGGGCGTTGCTCGATGTGGGCGGCCAACTCAGCGAGGTCGGGACGTATTTCGGGTGCCACCACGGTGATGGCGGCGCCGGCGGCTACAAGGCCCCCGGCCTTGCGAAATGCGATCAATCCGCCGCCCACGAGCAACACGGGAACACCCGTCAAATCGAGGAAGACCGGGTAGCTAAAAGGCATCTCAGCAACCTACCACGGTGTAATTATTAAATCCCGATCGTTTTTGTCGTATTTATGGTAGAACTGTCTGCATGTCGTTGGTATCTCTCCCAGACACGCTCAGTATCGACCGCCCCGCCGACACCATTCGGTGGGCTGCCGAGCAGTTCGGAGCCGACGCCTTGGTGGCTACGGCAAGCTTCGAAGACGCCGTTCTTGTGCATGTTGCAGCCACTGCCGTTCCTGGCATCGAGATCGTCTTGCTCGACACCCAGTACCTGTTTGCCGAGACCAAGTGGTTGGTCGACGAACTCACCAAGAAGCTCGATCTCAACCTGCGCATCGTGCATCCGTTGCCCGAGGTTCAGCCCGACAATCTGTGGCAGAGCGATGTCGAGGGGTGCTGCGCTATTCGCAAGGTTGAGCCCTTACAGCGTTCGCTCACCGGCAAGGCCGGCTGGATTACAGGCGTGCGCCGCGTCGATGGCCCTACGCGCGCCAACACGCCCATCGCCAGTTTCGACATTGGGCGCAACATCACCAAGATCAACCCGCTCGCCGGATTCAGCGACGAAGACATGTTGCTGTATGCGCAGCTTCACGACTTGCCGGCGAACCCGCTCACCGAACGCGGTTACCCATCTATCGGTTGCTGGCCATGTACCCGCCCGGTTGCAGAGGGCGAAGATCGCCGTAACGGTCGTTGGGCCGGCAATGCCAAGACCGAATGTGGGTTGCACGTATGAGCACCACTACGCATCTCGAGGCGCTCACCGACGAGGCCATCACCATCATTCGTGAGGTGGCTACTGAGTGCCAGAACCCAGTTCTGTTGTTCAGCGGCGGCAAAGACTCAGCCGTGTTGTTGCACCTTGCGGTGCTCGCCTTCGCTCCGGCGCGGTTGCCCTTCCCCGTGATGCACGTAGACACCGGCCACAACTTCGCCGAGGTCATCGAATACCGCGATCAGTTCGTGCGCGATGTTGGCGCTCGCCTTGTGGTTGCCAGCGTTCAGGAGTCCATCGACAAGGGTCGCGTCGTCGAAGACACCGGCCCGCGCGCCAGCCGTAATCGTTTGCAGTCGGTCACGTTGCTCGACGCAATGATCGAGCACGGCTTTGACGCAGCCTTCGGTGGCGGTCGCCGCGACGAAGACAAGGCTCGCGCCAAAGAGCGCATCCTCAGCTTCCGCGATCATCAGGGTCGCTGGGATCCTCGTCAGCAAAGGCCCGAACCGTGGGACGTGCTCAACGCCCGCATCCGCAAGGGCGAGCAGTTGCGTGCGTTCCCGCTTTCTAACTGGACCGAGCTCGACATCTGGCAGTACATCGCCTTGCATGACCTTGCGTTGCCAACCATCTATTACTCGCACACCCGCACCGTGGTCGAGCGCGACGGCATGTTGCTCGCAGTGGGCGGACCCGTTGTGCCTGAGCCAGGCGAGGTGCCGTACGAGGCAGTCGTGCGCTATCGCACCGTTGGCGATGCGAGTTGCACCGGTGCTGTCGAGTCGACAGCTGCAAACGTGCACGACGTGATTATCGAGGTGGCTGCAGCACGCATCACCGAACGTGGCGCAACCCGCGCCGACGACACATTTAGCGAATCCGCCATGGAAGATCGCAAGCGAGAGGGTTACTTCTAATGAGCACAACAACCGGAACCGCAGTCGCTCTTCGGAGCACTCTTCGCGTGGCCACCGCTGGCTCGGTGGACGACGGCAAGAGCACCCTCATCGGTCGCTTGCTGCATGACACCAAGACCGTCTTCGAAGACCAACTTGCCGCTGTGGTCAAGGCCAGCCGGCGCTATGGCGATGGCGAGACCAACCTTGCGTTGCTCACCGACGGTTTGCGCGCCGAGCGCGAGCAGGGCATCACTATCGATGTTGCGCATCGCTACTTCGCCACCCCGCAGCGCAGCTTCATTGTTGCCGACACTCCCGGCCACGCTCAGTACACGCGCAACATGGTTACTGGTGCCTCAAACGCCGATGTAGCGATTGTTCTTGTCGATGCTCGCCACGGTGTGCTCGAGCAGACCCGCCGCCATGCGTTTATCGCAACACTGCTTGGTGTGAAATCAATCGTGCTTGCCGTCAACAAGATGGACCTCGTCGATTGGGATGAAGCCGAGTTTGATCTCATCGCTAAAGAAGTCATCGAATACGTGCAGGCGCTTCCAACACCGGTGCCGGTCACGGCAATTCCGCTGTCGGCACTGCTTGGCGACAACGTGGTCGATGCATCGTCGAACACCCCTTGGTACGACGGCCCGCCGCTGCTGCAGTGGCTCGAAGATTTCGATGCCGATCCTCGTACCGAGGTTGGCGGCCGCCTGCATGTGCAGCGCGTGATCCGTCCTCAGGGCGGCGAGTTCGCCGATTTCCGTGGCTACGCCGGCGTGGTCAGCGGCGGCGGTTTTGCAGTGGGCGACGAAGTCACAATCCAGCCTGCGGGCAACCGCGCCACCATCAAGGCACTGCATCGTGCGGGCAAGCCTGTAGACAGCGCCGACAGTGGCCACGCTGTGGTCCTCGAGTTGACCACCACCATCGATGTTGCTCGCGGCGACGTGCTCGTAGCCGCCACCGGCACGGTTGTGCCCCACATCGGCGAGTCGGTTGAAGCCGAAGTGTGTTGGATGGTCGATCAGCCGCTCACCGTCGGTAGCCGTTGGTGGTTCAAGCACGGCACTCGTACTGGTCGCGCAACCGTCACCGCTCTTGACTATCGCCATGATCTTGCTTCACTGAACCGTGAGCCAACCGAGTCGCTCGAATTGAATACGCTTGGCCGGGTGCGCTTACTCCTCAGCGAACCAATCGTTGCCGATCGCTACATCGACAATCCCGAAGGCGGCCGAATGATCCTCATCGACGAAGCCACCAACTCAACGGCTGGCGCGTTGATGATCACCGCCGTCAATCGATGACAGCTTCTGGCTGGGTGGCACTTGTTGGTGCCGGACCTGGCGACGCAGAACTGCTTACGGTGAAAGCGGCGCGCCTGTTGGCCGAAGCCGATGTGGTGGTCCACGACGCATTGGTGAGTAGCGATGTGTTGGCGTTGGCGTCGGCCAATGCCGAACTCATCGATGTAGGTAAGCGCCCCGGACAAAGCCCGGCGCAAGCACTCATCAATGTGTTGTTGTTGCGTCTGGCGCGAGAAGGCAAGCGCGTAGTGCGGCTCAAGGGTGGCGATCCATTTGTGTTTGGTCGCGGTGGCGAAGAAGCATTGGCGTTGGCGCTCGAAGGCATCAGCTGCGAAATCGTTCCCGGTATCACCTCGGCGGTTGCTGCTCCGGCCGCTGCCGGAATCCCAGTGACCCAACGCGGCGTTTCGGCGATGTTCACTGTTGTCACTGGGCATCGTCAGCACGGAGAAACTCCCGTGAACTGGGCGGCGCTCGCCCAAGCCGGCGGCACGATTGTGGTGTTGATGGGCGTCGCCGAACGCGGCGTGATCGCCGAGGCGTTGATGGCCGGTGGCATGGCACCCGACACACCGGTGGCTGCAATCTTGCGAGCCACCACAGCCGAGCAGTCGGTGACCCGATGTCGGCTCGACGCCTTGGCCGACACAGCTGTGAAGTCGCCGGCCACGCTTGTTATTGGTGCGGTCGCCGCGCTGAATGTATGTGAGGTCGCGGCGGGCGCCGCCTACGCTGTCGGCTGATGCTTCACCTCTTCGACACAGCGACCCAAACAGTGCGCCCATTGGCCATGCGCGAACCTGGCCACCTCAGCATCTATCTCTGCGGTCCTACGGTCTACGGGCCACCGCACCTTGGTCATGGCCGCGCCACATTGGTATATGACGTGTTGCGTCGCTATCTCGAATGGACCGGCGTGCAGGTGCGGTTGGTCAGCAACATCACCGACATCGACGACAAGATCATCAACCGGGCCGAACGCGAGAACCGCCCGTGGCAAGAGATCACTCGCAAATGTGAAGACGTGTGGTTCGACGCGATGAAGGGTCTCAATGTGGCCCGCCCCACCGATGTGCCGCACGCAACCGAATACGTCGATCAGATGGTTGCGATGATCGGCGAACTGATTGCCATCGACCGCGCCTACGTCACCGCCGATGGCGTGTATCTCAGCGTCGAGACCGTGCACGATTACGGGCTCTTGGCGAATCAAAATCTCGAGGGCTTGCTTGCCGGTGGCGGCGACCGCGAAGTGTTCGGTGCCGAGAACAAGCGTCACCCCGCCGACTTTGCGTTGTGGAAAATCAGCAAGCCCGGTGAGCCCAGTTGGCCTGCGCCATGGGGTGATGGCCGTCCCGGCTGGCACAGCGAGTGTGTGGTGATGAGCCTCGACCTGTTGGGCGAGGGTTTCGATCTGCATTGCGGCGGCATGGACCTGAAGTTTCCGCACCACGAAAACGAGCGCGCTCAGGCCGTTGCGCTTGGCAAGACCTTTGCCAACCACTGGATGCACAACGGATTCGTGGTCGACGCCGAGGGCGAGAAAATGTCGAAGAGCCTTGGCAATGTGGCCAACCTGCTCGACCTCATCGCGCATTACGACGCCCGCGCGTACCGCATGTTGCTGTTGCAGACGCACTACCGCGGGCCGGTCCGGGTGGGCCAGGACAACATCGATGCTGCGGTCAAATCGCTTGCGGGCCTCGACGCGTTTGCTGCCCGCACGGCTGCTGCAGTTGCCGACGGTTCAGCCACCGCCGACGCCGACGTGCTGTCGCAATTCGGCGCGCGCATGGACGACGACCTCGACACTCCAAACGCGATGGGATTGCTGTTCGACACAGTTCGTCGGGCCAACACAGCGCTCGATGCCGGCGACAACGCTGTTGCGGGCTCGCTGGCCGCCGCCGTGCACGAGATGTGCACAGCGCTCGGCTTGGTCCTCAAGACCGAGGGCGATATTCCCGCCGAGATCGTCGAGATGGCCAGCGCACTCGACGCAGCGCGCGCTGCAAAAGATTTTGCCGCCGCCGATGCGTTGCGCGCTCAGTTGCAGGGCCTTGGATGGCTGGTCGAGACCACCAAACAGGGCACCTCGGTCAGACGCTGATCCCTTGCTGCTGGCCGAGCGGCCGAGGCATGTTGGGAATGCGTTGCCGAAAGTGGCAGCATTGGACTCCGTGTCACGTCCTGAGTCCGCCCCTCGAACCCCGTTACCACGCGGGTTCTGGGTCATCTGGACCACCGTCGCACTCGATCTCGTGGGCTTTGGCATCGTGGCCCCCATTCTCGGTCGCTACGCCGAGCGCTTTGGAGCAAATCCGTTCACGGTTGGGCTGCTGTTTGCCTCGTTCTCGTTGGCGCAGTTTGTGTGCGCGCCCTTACTGGGTCGGCTCAGCGACCGCATTGGCCGTAAGCCGATCATCTTGCTGTCGCTGTTCGGCACAGCAGTCGGCAGTGTGATCACGGGCGCCGCCGGAGCCCTGTGGGTGTTGTTCCTGGGCCGCGTTCTCGATGGCGCTTCGGGCGCAAGCGTGTCGGTTGCTCAGGGAGCAGTGTCCGATGTGGTCGCGCCGCAAGATCGGCCGCGAGCCTTCGGTTTACTCGGCGCCGCGTTTGGTGTTGGCTTCGTTGTTGGCCCTGCTCTGGGCGCATTGTCTGCGCTTCGCGGTCCGTATCTTCCGTTCTATGTGGCCGGTGCAATCGCGTTCGTGAATGGATGCATCGCTATCTTCCGTCTGCCCGAGACACATGTGCACCGGGGGCCGCGCCAGAAGGCTGAGAAGTCGGTGCATTCGGCCGAATTGTGGCGCCTCGTCTCTGTTGCGTTCATATCCATTGCCGCATTTAGCGGCTTTGAAGCCACCTTTGCGCTGTTGGCCGATCATCGTTTCTCGCTGAACGAAGGCGGCATCGCTGTTGTCTTTGTGTGCATCGGATTGTTCCTCGTGATTGTGCAGGGCGGCGTCATCCGGCCCGTCGGCGCAAAGCTCGGCGTGCGCGGGTCGGTGTCTGCGGGCCTCGGGTTCAATGCTGTCGGCTTGCTCGTACTTGCATTTGCAACGAGTTGGGCAGCGCTCGTGCCTGCCCTGGTTCTGCTCACGTTTGGGCAGGGTCTTACATCGCCAAACTTCACCACCATGGTCACCAGCGCCGTGTCGCCTCGCCAGCGCGGTGAAGCCCTCGGATTTCAACAAAGCGCTAGCGCACTGGCCCGCGTTGTTGGCCCCGCGCTTGCAGGCTTGCTCTTCCACCACGTCGGTATTCCTGCGCCATATCTGGTTGCTGCCGCACTGTGTGGAATCGGGCTGGCCGTGCTGAGTTGGACACGCACCGCGTGAGCGACATTCACGAGGATCCGCCCGCGCTGGGCCGGCTCGCTGAGCTTGATCGTCGATGGGTGCCCTCGGGCAATGTCGAGTTCGATGTGACTCGCGTGCGCACGATGGGTTACCAGCCGGGCCTCGATGGGCTGCGTGCAATCAGCGTGATTGCGGTCATCTTGTACCACGCCGGATTCGGCTGGATGCGTGGCGGCTTCTTCGGCGTCGAGGTGTTCTTCGTGGTGTCGGGATTCCTGATCACCTCGCTGTTGCTCGACGAGCGCGAGAAGAACCAACGCGTGAACCTCGGCCAGTTCTGGGTGCGGCGCGCGCGACGTTTGCTGCCAGCGCTGTTCACCATGATGCTGGCGGTGGCGTTGTGGGCCAGCATGTTCGGCACCGCCGAGCAGCAGTCCACGCTGAAGCGCGACCTACCGTGGTCCATTTTCTACCTCGGCAACTGGGGCCAGATCCTCGGACACGCGCCCTACTTTGCGTCAGCCGATCCGCCGTTGCTTCGCCATCTCTGGTCGCTTGCCGTCGAAGAGCAGTGGTACCTCATCTGGCCATTGGTGTTCATTGCCGCGATGTCGGTTGGCACTGGTCGCCTCAGCGCTCGCGCCAAGGCTTTTGTTTCAGCGGCATTCGCGCTGATGGTGCTGATGTTCGTGTTGCATTCCACCACGCCAGACGACGGCACCATCTCGCTGCTTGGCAATCATGTCAATCGCACCAACTTCATGTACCTGAGTACGTTCACGCGGGCCAGCGGTTTGCTGCTGGGCGCAGGTGCAGCGTTCGTCTGGCGACCATGGCGGTCCACTCGCAAGATGCTCAAGTTCGGCACACGACTCGATCCATTCGGCGCCGTGACGCTCACGCTGCTCGTGTGCATTATGAGCGTGGCCGAACTCACCGCAGGTTATGTGTACCAGTGGTTGTTGGCCCTGGTTTCGGTGCTGTCGATCCTCACGATCATGGTGGTGGTGCACCCGGCGGCTCTCGGATTTCGGTCGCTGCTCAGCTGGCGGCCGTTGGTTGAGATCGGTCGGCGCTCGTATGGCTTGTACCTGTGGCACTGGCCGATCTTTGTCTTCAGCCACACGTATCACTCGGGTAGTTACACGCGGTTTGTTGTAGCAACGGTGATCACGGTCGTCGTATCTGAAGCGTCGTATCGCTTCATTGAGACCCCGATTCGAAACGACTTTGTGCACCAGTGGTTCCGCGATCAGCGCGCCGCAATGGGCAGCGATCGCGTTCAGCGCATTCGCCGTACGACCTTGGTGCTCGGCGGCGTTGGCTCGATTGCGTTGGCCATGGTTTTCTTCTATGCGACGGTGGCTCACTTCGACCCGGCTGTTGGCGGTACCGAAGTGTTTTTTACGCCGCCTACGTATGCGCTGCCGACCACTGTTCCGTTCGATCCGACGGCGTCTACCACTACTGCGCCTGTTGCGCCCGTTGCGTCGGTTGCGCCTTCGCTGCCGCGTCGGGTCACCATCGTCGGCGACTCGCAGGCTCACGCGCTGGCCATCAACTTGCCCACTGGCATCGACTCAACCTTCACAATCAACGATGGCTCCATCGACGGTTGCAGTGTCTACGACACAGGCCGCGTGGTCTCGAAGCGCACCAGCTTTCGGCGTTCGTTCGCCGACTGCTCGGGATGGGCCGCCAAGTGGGGTCGCTCGGCGGCTGCCGCCAAGGCCGAAGTGGCGTTGGTTGTTCTTGGGGCATGGGATGTGTTCGACCTTCGGCTTGCGGATCGAACGTTGGTGTTCGGCACGCCCGAGGCAGATGCGTACTACCTCGCGCAGCTGCAGCAAGGCATCGATTCGCTGAAGGCCACGGGTGCACATGTGGCCTTGCTCGAGGTTGCGTGCATGCGCCCCAAGGACGTGAAGGGGGCCGGAGTTCCGGCGTTGCCCGAGCGTGGCGACGACACCCGAACGGGTCACGTAAACGATCTCCTGAAGCAGGCAGCGGCGAAAGACCCCACCCATGTCTCCTTCGTTGCTGGGCCTCAGGCGTGGTGTTCTGATCAGGCCATTAGCACCGACCTTGCCTATCGCTGGGACGGCGTGCACGTCTACAAGCCGGGCGCCAATTTGATCTTCCTGATCATCACGCCAGAGTTGCTGAAACTTCCTGTGCCGTAGGGGTTGCGCCTGCAGGTTACCCACAGGTAACTTGCCGGAATGGCTGAATTTTCGCTCACTCTCAACGACGACCAACAGCAGATCCAGAAGTGGGTCCACGACTTCGCTGAAGCCGTTATCCGCCCCGCGGCTAGCGAGTGGGACGAAGCCGAGGAGTTCCCTTGGCCAGTCGTTCAAGAGGCCGCCAAGATCGGTCTCTACGGCTTCGACTTCTTGATGAACGCAATGACCGATACCACCGGGCTCACCTTGCCTGTGGCCATCGAAGAATTGTTCTGGGGCGACGCTGGTATCGGCATGGCCATCATGGGTTCGGCTCTCGCCGCCGCCGGCATTTCGGGCAACGGCACGCCGCAGCAAGTGATGGAGTGGGTGCCGCAGTGTTACGGCACCGCCGACGATGTGAAGCTCGGCGCGTTCTGCGTCAGCGAGCCCGACGCCGGTAGCGATGTGTCGTCGCTGCGCACCCGTGCTGTGTACGACCAGGCCAACGACGAGTGGGTGCTCAACGGCACCAAGGCATGGATCACCAACGGTGGCATCGCCAACGTTCACGTGGTGGTCGCAGCTGTAGAGCCCGAACTCAAGGGTCGTGGTCAGGCCAGCTTCATCGTGCCGCCCAACACCAAGGGCCTCAGCATGGGTCAGAAGTACAAAAAGCATGGCATCCGTGCGTCGCACACCTCAGAGGTTGTGCTCGACGATGTGCGCATCCCCGGCAGCTGCCTGCTCGGCGGCAAAGAGAAGCTCGACGCCAAGCTTGCCCGTGCTCGCGAGCGCGGCCACAGCGGCGAGAAGCAGCCAGCCATGGCCACGTTCGAGGCCACCCGCCCATCGGTTGGCGCCCAGGCGTTGGGCATCGCTCGCGCTGCCTACGAGTACTCGCTCGAGTACGCCAAAGAGCGTCACGCATTTGGCCGTCCGATCATCATGAACCAGGCCATCGCATTCAAGCTCGCCAACATGGCCACCGAGATCGACGCATCACGTTTGCTCATCTGGCGTGCCGCTTGGCTCGCTCGCAACGGTGGGTTCAAGAACGCCGAAGGCTCAATGAGCAAGTACAAGGCATCAGAGACCGCCGTTCGCGTCACCGAAGAAGCCATCCAGATTCTCGGCGGCTACGGCTACACCCGTGAGTACCCAGTCGAGCGCTGGCACCGCGACGCCAAGATTCACACCATCTTTGAAGGCACCTCAGAGATTCAGCAGCTGGTGA
>JBAXHD010000055.1:0-14016 GCA_037139095.1 Actinomycetota bacterium | reverse complement strand
GGCCTCCCACCGCTGCGCGACCAGCATGGAACCGCCGTGCACCTCCCAATCGCGATCGCGGAGATGCGCGCCGGGACACGGGCCCTCCGCCCGCCGGGCATCAGGGCGGTCTCGCAGATCCTCCCGGTGATGGCGAGCCAGCCCCGTGACCTGGTGGCCACCAAGGAGATCTCCGGCACGGCGAGGTTGATCGGCTGGGACGGCAAAGGGGTTCGGCTCCCGTTCGAACCGGACTCGTGGCTGTCCGACGGCGACCACCTCCCCGGGCTCCCCGACTGGCAGGTGCTCAACACTCCCGGCCACAGCGATGACTCAACCTGCCTCTTCCATGCACCCACCCGCACCCTCCTTTCAGGCGATGCGGTCCTGTCGGCGGACGGACGGGCGTGGTTCAACCCCGAGTTCGTCGACCCCGAGTTGTCGGCAACCAGCGAGGCCCGACTCCGCGCCCTCGACGTGGAGCACCTCCTGCCCGGTCACGGCCTCGTGGTCACTGGCCCGCGTGTAATGACCGAAGCGCGAGCCCATACCGACCAACCGTCGATCGGTGCCAAGGCCTCAGCATTGTGGCAGGTCCTGCGCAACCATGCCGGCAGCTCAGAAACATGACCCTGAAATGGGCTTATGTTGGCAGCCCCAACGGGATTCGAACCCGTGCCGCTACCTTGAGAGGGTAGTGTCCTAGGCCACTAGACGATGGGGCCGTGCAAGTAGCCCTCGCAATCTAGCGTCAGCGCAGCGGCAGGCCAACCGGCGGGCGCAATGGGTCTCAGTTGCTTGGCACAAACATGTGCCGAAAACGAACAATGTCGGCCACTGGAGACCAGTAGACCGACCGTCGTTGAGCTGGGGAGCAAGGAATCGAACCCTGAATAACAGTACCAGAAACTGCTGTGTTGCCAGTTACACCACTCCCCATCACGATTCCCCGTGAGGGCAACGAAGTGTACCGCTCAGTAGCGAGTCGCCAACACTCAACCGGTGAGAGAGAACAACCTCTTGAAACCAATCACACGGCCGATCGAGATGCCGAGCGCTTCCTTCAGTTCTTTGATCACAGCTGTCGCGCCGCGCACCGGGCTTGTTCTTGTGGGAGACACGTAGGCCGTGAGTCCCAACTCTTGAGCCACAAGCCGGATTCGCAGCGAATGAAACGGGTCGCTGACCAATAACACCCGGGTGGCGCTGCGTTGGTTGAGTAGCTTCGCCACGCCAGCCAACGACTCCCAACTCGAGTGACCGCGGTTCTCCTGCAAGATCGCAGCAGCGGTCACGCCATGTTGCTCAAGGTAGGCGGCCGAAGCACTGGCTTCGGTGAAGCGATCGCCTGGTTGATTGCCGCCAGTGACAACCACGAGTGGCGCCACGCCGAGTTTCCACAGCTCGACCACGTGATCGAGACGTGCCCGCAGCTGAGGCGACGGACGGCCGTCGTATTGCGCGGCGCCGAGCACCACGATGGCATCTGCGGCGCGGACCTGGTCGCTGTTGCCCACCGACCACACCTGATACAGGTTGACGCAGTAGTACACGCCTGCGAGACAAACAACGGCCGCCAATGCTTCGATAGCCCGACGCCTCCAGCGTGGGCGCACCGTGCGCTCAACTGTGCCAACGGCATCGGAGGCCTCGCTACTCACCCCGGCAAAACTCCGGCGCGCTGCACGGCTGCTTGCAAGCGGCGCAAGGTTTCTTCGCGACCGAGCAGCACCAATGATTCGAACAATGGTGGGCCAACAGTGCGACCAGTGACCGCCACTCGAATCGGTGCCTGCGCCTTACCGAGCTTGAGTTGGTAGCCCTCACCGATTGCTTCAAGCGTTTCTTTGAGCGCCTCGTGTTCCCACTCGGCAGTGCCGTAGGCCTCGATGACTTCGGCGAGAAGTTCGCCGGCGTTGGGGGCGCCCATGGTCTTGGTGAAGGCGACCTCGTCGATAGGAGCGTCGGCGAGGAACAAGAAGTCGACCATCGGTACAACCTCGTCGAGTCGCGTCACACGGGTCTGAGCCAGCGGCGCCATTGCCGAGAACACCACCGGATTGAAGTGCTCCGGGTTCCATGGCACATCGGGCGCAAGAACAAACGGAGCACAGGCTTCGATGAACGCATCGAGGCTGAGCGCCCGGATGTATTCGGCATTGAACGCCGACAGCTTTTTGAGATCGAAGAACGCTGGCGAGTGGTTCACGTCTTCGAGGCGGAAGTCGGCCACGACACGTGACCACGGAACAATCTCGGTGTCGCCGCTGGGAGCCCAGCCGAGTGTCATCAAGTAGTTCACCATGCCGTCAGCCAGAAAGCCTTCGGCTCGGTACTGCTCGACCGCCACCTTGTCGCGGCGCTTCGAGAGCTTCTTGCGTTGCTCGTTGACCAGCACGGGAACGTGCGCCCACACCGGCGGCTCTACGCCGAGCGCGTTCCACAGCATCTGTTGCTTGGGCGTATTCGGAAGGTGTTCTTCGGCTCGCACCACATGGCTAATGCGCATGGTGATGTCGTCGACAACGTTGGCCAACAGAAACATAGGCGAACCGTTGCCGCGCAACAGCACGAAGTCTTCGATGTTGGCGTTGTCGAACGACACCTCGCCACGAACGAGGTCGTGCACAATTGTGGTGCCCTCGGGAACGCGGAACCGGAGCACACGACCCGGGCCTGGTTCGAGACCGCGATCACGCGAGTAGCCGTCGTAGCCGGGCTTGCCATTGGCTTTGGCGCGCTCTTGAACTTCATCGCCCGTGAGGTCGCAGTAATACGCAGCGCCGGCCTCGTAGAGGCGCGTGGCGGCAGCGATGTGCGCATCGGCATACGTGCTCTGAAAGTAGGGGCCCTCGAAGTGCTCGTCGTCGGCAGAAATACCGATCCACGCGAGGGCATCAATGATGCCCTGAGTCCACTCAGGCTGGTTTCGCGCTTCATCGGTGTCTTCGATGCGCAACACGAAGGTTCCGCCCTCGCGCTGAGCGATCGCCCAGTTGTACAGAGCAGTGCGGGCGCCACCAACGTGGAAGAAGCCCGTAGGCGATGGAGCGAAACGAAGACGAAGCGGACGATCAGTCATGGCTCAAGCAGGCTACCTGCCGAGCGACTCGAGGCTTGGGGACGCCATAACAGTGTCGCCCGATCCCTTGCGTCGATTGCATTGCGAGTCCATGCTGAAGACATGCCCACATCACGTCCGGTACTGACACCGCTGCCGCGTCCGATTGGGTTCGTGCTTGGTGGTGGCGGCGCACTCGGTGCCGTGCAGGTGGGCATGCTGCGCGCGTTGCTCGAACGTGGCATCACACCCGATCTCGTGGTTGGCACCTCGATCGGCGCGTTCAACGGGGCGATTCTTGCGGCCGACCCCACCTCGGCTGTCGACAAGCTCATCAATTTCTGGACCAAGACGTCGCACATCAACCCCGTCCGCTGGCGCGGGGTGACTCCACTCTTACGCTGGCGCCGAACCCGCCTCAGCCTGTTCGCGAACGACGCGCTGGCGTTCAACATTCGCTCGCAGCTCAGCGGCTTTCACCTGATTGAGGACCTCGCGCTGCCGTTCGGGGCGGTGGCCGTAGACCTGCATCGTGGCGTGCCCGAGTTGTTCACCGACGGCGAGCTTGAGAGCGCGCTGCTTGCGAGCAGCGCGATTCCTGGACTGTTTCCACCCGTGCACCGTAATCAACGCTTTTACTACGACGGCGGTCTCGCCGACAACGTACCCATTCGTCATGCGGTAGCGATGGGCGCGCGCAGTTTGGTTGTACTCGACACCACCAACCCATACGTGTCGCTGGATCGGCCGAACTCTGTGTCGTCGTTAGCGGCCTATGTCACCGAGGTGTATTCGCGCCAAACAGTGCTGCGCTATCTCACCGACTTTGCCGAGATACCAATGCTGTATCCGCGCAGCCCAGCCTCGGGAACCATGTCGGCGCTCGATCTCAGTCGTACTGGCACACTCTTGCAACAGAGCTACCACGACACCGTTGCATACCTCGAGCGAGTGCTGGAAAGCGCCTAGAACGGGGTGGTCTTGAGATGCGTGCTCATGTCGCCGATGAGTTCGATGATCATGCGCCGCTCGGCGAACTGCCACTGACCGCCCACGAGATGGACTCGATCGTGATACGTGCCACTGACCACTGGCGCGAGCGCGCAGCCAGGGGCCTGATGCATCACCGTGATGTACGAGCGGGCAGTGCCGCTTGTCTGGTTGTCGTGCACATCGATGACCACGTTGGTGACCACATGACGGGTACGCGGCAAGCCGTCGTACGTGCGAACGCTGGCGTGAAAGGTGGCCAATACCTGCTGAGCCCCTTTGGCCGCTCCCCCACCAACGAGGCCATACAGGCCGGCTTCGCCGAACAGGTTGGCGGTGGATTCGAAATCGCCTCGATCGATGCCGTCGCAATAGGCAAACAACAATCGCTCGATACCTTCACGTGGATTCATGGGTGACGCGCTCCTCAGGATGTGGCCAGCGCCAAGTTACGCAACTGACGCACGCCGACCGTCAGCGTGGTGATATCGAACGTGTCGCTGCGCCGAACCTCATGAAACATTGTTGACACTCGCGCCACCGATCGCTCGTTGCGCGACAACCACGTGTCGACATCGCTTCCCGCACGAAGCACATCTTCGGTGAGCTCGGCAAGACCAATCAGCAGATCGTCGCGGAGCGCGGACCGCGCTTGGGTTTCCCAACGCGTTGAGCGCGGGAGGCCGCCGATGCCTTCCCAAAGCCAGAGCACATCGAGCGAATCGAACAGCTGCCAATACATCGAGGCAACTGCCTTCGATGGATGGTTATGCCGCGCAGCGATCTCGACCACATCGAACGCCGTGTGCAACAGCGGCCAGAGCGCAGAACGTTCGGCAAGCTCGTCGGGCACCCCGGCAGCCAAGCGGCCGGCCCACGTAGAGTGCGTGATGGCGGCAAGACGGCCACGAAGAAACTCGTCGTAGTGCACCACTACCGCCTCGAACACTGAGGCCAGCTCGCGAGTAGTGGCACCGATGTCGATTGGCGGTCGACGATGCCGCAACAGCCACAGCACACCGCGTTCGGCCATGCGACGAGCTTCGAGTAACAGGTCGAGCTGCACATCGAGTTTGATGGTCGCACCAATCGCCTCAATGTCTTGCCACAACTGCGGAAGGTTCGTGACCTCACGCATCACAACCCAGGCTCGAGCAATATCAGTGACGCTGGCACCGGTCTGCTCGGTCATTCGATGATCAAACGAAATACCCGAGAGATTCACCATCTGGTTCACCAACGTTGTGGCCACTATCTCGCGCCGGAGCTGATGCCCCAAGATCTCTGTTACGAAACGCTGGCGCATTGGCTCGGGAAAGTAATGAATGAGGTCGTTGTCCAGAAACGAGTCGTCGGGGAAATCGCTCTGCAGCAACTCGGTCACGTTGGCGTTCTTTGTGTAGGCCAGTAGCACCGCAAACTCTGGCGTTGTAAGGCCCATTCCGGCTGCTTGCCGCTCGGCGATCTGACGATCTGTGGGCAAGAACTCGAGGGCCCTGTTGAGCCAGCCTTCGCTCTCAAGCAACTGCAGATATCGCGTGTGCACGTTGACCATCGTCAGGGCCTGGCGACGAGCGATGGTCAAGGCAAGTGTCTGTGCCCTATTGTCATTGAGCACCAGTTCGCCGACCTCGGTGGTCATCTCGCGCAGCAACTGATTGCGGTCGGCAACCGACAGCTCGCCTCGCCGAACGCACCCGTTGAGCAGAATCTTGATATTCACTTCGTGATCACTGCAATCGACACCGGCTGAGTTGTCGATGGCATCGGTGTTGATCAATCCACCACCCAGCGCATATTCGACGCGACCAAGTTGGGTGAAGCCAAGGTTGCCGCCCTCACCCACGATTCGACAACGCAACTCGCCACCGTTGATACGAACACCGTCGTTCGATCGGTCGCCAACATCGGTGTGGCTCTCATTGGCGGCCTTCACATACGTACCGATGCCGCCGTTCCACAGCAGATCTACCGGGGCGCGAAGGATTGCAGTAATCAGTTGGCTCGGGGTCACTTCTGAATCTGCTACCCCCAGCAGTTGGCGAACTTGCGGTGACAACGTGATCGACTTTTCGGAGCGGGCGTACACGCCACCGCCATTGCTGATGAGCGTCGAGTCGTAGTCGGCCCAACTGCTTCGAGCGAGGCCAAACAGTCGCTTCCGTTCGGCAAATGAGGTCGACGGATCAGGGTCGGGATCTAGAAACACATGACGGTGGTCGAACGCCGCCACCAACTTCACATATGGAGATTGCAGTAGGCCGTTTCCAAACACATCACCCGACATGTCGCCGATGCCCACAACGGTGAGTGCGTCAGTGTCGGCGTCGAGACCAATCACTTGTGCGTGACGACGCACGCTCTGCCATGCGCCGCGCGCCGTAATGGCCATCGCTTTGTGGTCATACCCAACGCTTCCGCCCGAAGCGAAAGCGTCGCCCAACCAGAAGTCGTAGGCAGCAGCAATCTCATTCGCGATATCGCTGAAAGATGCAGTGCCCTTGTCGGCGGCCACCACGAAATACGGATCGTCGCCGTCGTAACGCACGGTATGAGGCGGCCCCACAATTGCTGCGCCAACGTAGTTGTCGGTGAGATCGAGCAAACCACCAATGAAGTCTCGGTAGCAGGCCACGACCTCAGTGCGAAGGTCTTCACTTTGCGCTGGCGGCCGCTTGACCACGAAGCCACCCTTTGCGCCCGCGGGCACGATCACTGCGTTCTTTACGACCTGAGCCTTCATCAAGCCGAGCACCTCGGTGCGGAAGTCTTCGCGCCGATCGCTCCAACGGATTCCACCGCGGGCAATGCGTTGGCTGCGCAGATGCACGCCCTCGATCCGCGGCGAGCACACCCAAATCTCAAACATCGGTTTGGGCTGAACGAGATCAGCGATCAGGCTCGGCTCGAGCTTCAGTGCAATCACGGCGCGATGACCGCCTGCTGCGGCTGGCCTGAATGCATTCGTACGCAAGGTCGCTGCGACGAGGTTGGCAAGGGTTCGACAAATGCGGTCTTCATCAAGACTTGGTATCGCTGCGAGTTCGACATCGAGACGATCGCGAATATGCAGCACCGCTTCGTCGCCTCGCTGCGCAACCTCCGGATCAAATCGCTCGCGGAAATACGCCACAAGAAGCGCTGCCACCGTTGGGTATTTGGCCAACGTGTTTTCAATGAACTGCTGACTGAACGGAATGCTGGTCTGGCGTAGGTACTTCGCATACGCGCGCAGCACCTCGACCTCGCGAGAAGACAACGCCGCGCGCAGTACCAAACGGTTGAACCCGTCGCTCTCGATTGCGGCGCTCAGCAGCAAGCGGAAGGTGCGTTGCAGTTCGTCGACAACCGCTTCGGTCAAGCGTGTGTTGTCGGGCAGACGAACGCCCACGTCGTACACGTAGACGCTGTCGTCGCCTATGTGTAACGCAAACGGCCGCTCATCAATTGCTTGCAGTCCGAGCTGATCGAGATACGGCAACAACTCGGCAAGGGTGAGGGCGACATCGCGCCGGTAGAGGCGGAACCGGTATTCGTTGGCTGGGCCACCGGGCATCGGAACAAACGCCGTAGCCGTATCACCATCGGTGTTCAACAACGTATCGATGCGCTGTGTGTCGAGCACGGCCATCTCTGGTGAGGTGATTGAGGTGTACTCATCGGGAAGATTCTCGGCATAGCGATGAAACAACCGAACAGCTTCCTGCTCGCCGAGCCCTGCAACGAGCGCGTCACGGAAGCGATCGCGCCAACGCTGCGTGAACGCATCAATGTCAGCGCCGAGCAGAGCAAGCTCGGCATCGTCAATCGGTTCTGATCGGCGAATGTTGACGGTGACGCGAGCTAATGCTCCGGTGCTCACAAAGGTGTCGAATTCCATTCGCTGTGCATTGGTCAAGACAGCCACGCGTTGCGCAACTCGCAGCGGAGTCTCAGGCGTCAAGCGAACCCGAGGGAGGTACACGGCAAGGGTCTGCCATCCGCTCATCGGAGAACGAAGCTCGAGCACGCGCACGATCGAGCGGTCCTGCAGGCTCACGATCGTGGAGCACACCTCGGCTAACTCATGGCGAGCGATCTCAAAGAGTTCGTCACGCGGAAACGTTTCGAGCACGGTGCGAAGCGCACGACCCGTATGGCTTGCGGGATCCACCTTGCTACGCGCAAGCACCCACGCAACTCGCTCGCGGATCAACGGAATGGTGCTGATAGATACGCGATACGCGGCCGCCGAGAACAGGCCAACAAATCGGTGCTCGCCGACGACAACGCCACCCGTGTCGAAGCGCCGCACCGCGATGCAGACCGGTCGTGCTTGGCGATGAACATCGACCTCGGCATCAGCACGCACGATTGAAACGAGAGCGTTGCCTCCGGCGAACATCGGGTCGGCAGCGTCGTTGACCCGCATCAACCCAAGCTGCGATTGAGCCACAACCCGCAGTTCGTCACCGCGAAGGTCGTACGAGGCGACACCCAGAAAAACGAAATGTTGGCGGGTGAGCCAACCGACAAACTTGGACACTTGCTCTGTCTCTGACACGGAGCGGCCGAGAACTGGACCCTCGATGAGTTGCTCGGCAACCGCATGAGCGCGAGCGCGCATGGCATCGACATCGTCGACCGCTAGGTGCACCCGAGCGATAGCAGCGCGCACCTCGGCCTCGACAATGGTCACCTCAGCGTCTGGACAACGATCGATCTCCATCTGTGTCCACGCCTCACGCGGCGCCCCGGCTACTACGCCGACGAGTTCATGTGCGGGTCCGCGAGCTACGTCGATCATCGGATGCACCATCAGGTGAATCTCTAGTCCGTGACGCTCAAGCACGAGCCGCACCGTGTCGACGAGGAAGGGTGCATCGTCGGTGATTACGAGCAACACCGAGCGAGATTCTCCCAAACCGCTGCGCAGTTCCACCAACGTGTGAGCGCGCCTGCGAACTCGGCCGAGTTGCAGGTGGGCGACACAGGTAGCGGCCAGTTCGTCGGCGGATAATAGGGTCAGTTCGTCATTATCGATCTCGCCGAGGAGTTCGGGCACAAACGCAGCGACCAGTTCGCGATCACTCGAAACACACACTTCCAAGGCTCGTGCGACAACCGCCGTAAGTGCGGCGGATAACGGCTCGCGATATGCCATGGATAATCGCTTTCTGTCGCAACAACTCTGTCGAGACGGCGGAACCAACGAGGAGCTCCTGTGTCCACAGTAGCAATACCAACAACAGCCAAATTCCGGGGGCTACATGGCGCTTGAGAGCTAGTGTCGAACCCATGAGCCGTCATGCATTTCGCCGTCAGACCGAAGCCCACCCAGGGCATCGCGCGGTTGCCGGAGGCCTCGCTCGTGCTGCCGTTTTTGGCCTCAGCGATGGTCTCATCTCAAACGTGTCATTGGTGATTGGCTTTGCCGGAAGCGGGGTGGGGCCCGATGTCATCCGCCTCGCTGGCTTTGCTGGCGCAATCGCAGGCGCTGTCAGCATGGGCGCAGGCGAATGGATCTCAATCTCGGCTCAGAACGAACTCATCCACCGCGAACTCGTGGTCGAGCGTCGCGAGCTTGTGGTGAACGCAGCAGCCGAGCAGGCCGAACTGGCTGCGATGTACCAAGGCCATGGCATGGAGGCGGCAACG
Source organism: Actinomycetota bacterium (assembly GCA_037139095.1). Classification (GTDB taxonomy): domain Bacteria; phylum Actinomycetota; class Acidimicrobiia; order Acidimicrobiales; family Ilumatobacteraceae; genus WLMZ01. The sequence continues at coordinate 4,349 of JBAXHD010000055.1, read as the reverse complement.
GCCAATCAGGCAGCCGCCGAGGTCATGCGCGTTCCCGAGAATGCACTGGGGGTTCACGCTCGCGAAGAGTTCGGCATGGACCCCGACGAACTGCCCAATGCAATGCAGTCAGCAATGCTGTCGTTCATCTGTTTCTTGGTTGGCGCATTGCTGCCCGTGCTGCCTTGGCTCAGCGGATCCGGCAACTCGGCCAAGTGGACCTCGGTGGGCATCGGCGTTGTCGTTGCGGCGGGTCTCGGAATCGCGGTCGGCAAGTTCGCCGAGCGCAACAAGATCACCAGCGCACTTCGTCAGGTGCTCATTCTGCTCGGTGCATGCGCCGCCACATACCTGATCGGCCGGTTGTTGCACGTCACCGTGAGTTAGGCCGTTGATTTCGCCAAGATGCGTGTTCACTTGCGGAATGGCTCAGATGAATGTCCTCGGCGGCGAACTCGAATCGTGCTCGCTCGACCCTATTACCGGCTACTACCGCACCGGTTGCTGCGAAAACCACGGCGACGATCCAGGGATGCACGTGGTGTGTGTCATTCTCACCGACACGTTTCTTGAGTTCAGCAAGGCCATGGGCAACGACCTCAGCACACCGATGCCGCAATACGGTTTCCCCGGCCTAGTCGATGGCGATCAATGGTGTCTGTGCGCATCTCGTTGGCAAGAAGCCTTCGAAGCCGACTGCGCTCCGAAGGTACGCCTCGCTTCAACACACTTGTCGGCATTGGAGTATTCGTCGCTTGCCGACCTGCGCGCTCACGCCGTAGACGCAGCCTGACTCAGCCGTCGCGCTCGGCAAGGTATCGCTCGTTGATATTGGCGATCATGCTGTCTTTGTCGGCAAGCACGCCGTGCGTGAAGTACTTCGACTCGACACCACGCTGCACAATTGCGCACACGACATAGTCCTGATGGCCAACGAGTTCGTTGAAATCGACGACATCGCTGGGATCGAAGTTGGGGTCGGCAACGACATCGGCTGCGAAGAGGTACTCGGTGATCATCGTGGTGTGTGTGGCGCTGGTTGGATGCAGCGCCGTAGCCATGATGCACGTGCCGGTCACGTCGAGGAACATGTTCGGAAAGTGAGCCATGCCGAAATAGGTCTCGGCGGCTTCGGGAGTCATTGTTGGCAGCAACGGCATCACCGAACGGCCCTCGGGACTAAAGCCCGACGAACCTGCCAACAGCGACACGCCGCCGTCGTCGCGAGATTCGTCGACCACGGCACCCGAGCGATACAGCGGCACGATGCCGACCAACTCAGGGTGAACCTGCGGGCAGTGCAAGCACTCCATGTAGTTGTCGAAGATGATCTTCCAGTTGGCATTCACTTCGGCAACGGTGCGTCGGCCAACGCGAAGCTCGCCCATGTTGTGATGCGCGAATGGCAGTAGCGACGCTTCGGGATGCATGTCGAACCACTCGAGCAAGGTGGGTGGATTCTCGCTGAGGTTCACGAAGATGAACCCTTGCCATACCTCGAGAGCGATTGACCACAGTGACAGGGAGTCGCGGTCGATCTCATCGGGTCCCACATTGGGGGTACCGATCAAACGACCATCGAGCGCGTAGCTAAACGCGTGATACGGGCAACTGATCGAACTCTTCGGGCCTGGACCACTTTCGGCGCACAACTGCGCACCGCGATGACGACAAACGTTGGCGTGGGCGTACAAGGTTCCATCACGATCGCACACAATGAGAACGCTCTCGCCGGCAACGTTGGCAACCAAGCGATCGCCCGGCGACAACGGATCTGCACGAGCCACGTAATACCAACTGCGATGCAAGATTCGATCGCGTTCACGCTTGAAGACTGACTCGCTTGAGTAGTCGGCGCCGGAGAGTGTGTTGTGTCCTGTAGCCATTGCGTTGACCAATCCGATCGGCTCGAACGAGCGCGGGCCTGATCACGATACTCCGTGGCGGATTGCACGTGTTGCTAGAGTTTTGGCAGTCGCGAAAGCGAAGGTTGCCGCGGCCGGTCGGTCGGGCCAGGGGGAGACGGTCTACGTGTCACATCCAATGAGTCGTCGTCGATTTTTGGCCCTGTCGGTCGCGGGCGCGAGCACGGTGGGCCTGGCGGCATGCGGCAGTCGATCGAAGGGCGCTTCGTCGATTGAGTTGCAGATCGCGTCGCCGGCAAAGCCAGTGAAGTTTGCGCTCACTTCGGACAACGCGGCGATCAAAGCCGGTTTGAGCAACGAGGCTGGCCCGCTTCGCATCGCGAACTTCGCCGACTACGTAGCCCCCGAGCTGCTCGACAAGTTCAAGACTGAGACAGGCGTAACTGTTGAGCTCAGCACCTTCGGCGACGATGTCGAGGCGCTCAGCAAAATCTCTACCGGCGCGTTCAAGGTTGACCTGCTGATGTCTACCGCTATCGACCTGCTGCCCAAGTACGTGGCGCTCAATCTGGTGCAGCCACTCGAGAAGAGCTACTTCACGAACTACGAAAACCTGTGGGACAGCGTGCGAGATCCCTTCTACGACCTGGGTGGCCAGTTCACCGTGCCGTACACCGTGTTCTCTTCAGGCATTGGGTTTCGCTCAGACCTCGTGGCCGCACCGCTCGAAGGCGACTCCGGTTGGGACGCCTTGTGGGATCCGCAATACAGCGGTGTCGCCGGGTTACTCGACTCGTATCGCGAAGCAATGGCTCTCGGCTTGGAGCATGCCGGCATCGACAACATCAACACCGAGGCGCAGGCCGACATCGATGCTGCCGTCGCCGAACTACGCAGGATGCTCAAGGCCAGCAACCCGCGTCTCGACGTGCTTGGCTACCAGAGCATTCCCGAGGGAACCACCACCGTCAACCAGTTGTGGAGTGGCGACATTCTCGCCGCACAGGGCTACCTACCCGCAGGCACCAACTCGTCGGTGCTCGGGTACTGGGTGCCACCAATCGCCAAGCGAGTGATCAACAATGACGCGATGAGCATCATGCGCAGCGCCGAGCATCCGGTGCTGGCCCACGCCTTCATCAACTTCATGCTCGACCCTGCGAATGCCAAGATCAACCAGGCGTACATCGGCTATCAGAGCACGCTCAAGGGTTTCGAGGCCGAGAAGTTGGTTGCCGAGGGCACGATTCCCAAGAACCTCGCCAACGCGCTCGTCACCCAAGACGACTTCACTAAGGGTCTGCGCATCTTGGCCCTTCCAGCGGCCACCGACAAGATGTGGCAGGACGCTTGGAGCTCGCTGCGCACGGGCGCGTAACGCTGTGGCACACCGCCCGAGGCAATCGCTGAACACACTCTGGCTCGGCCTCGCCGCGCCCGGTATGGCGTGGATGGCCCTGTTCTTTATTGTGCCGTTCTACTCGGTTGCTGCAGTGGCGTTCGGCCAGGTTGATCCCATCCGTCAGTCGGCCGTGCCCGAGTGGAATCCTCGGTTCTGGGACTTCACATTGTTCACCGACGTGATGGACCGAGTGGTCAACGGCGACCTCCGCACGGTCTTCATCCGCACAGCCCTCTACGTCGTTCTGGCCGTGGCCGGCTGCGTTGTTGTGGGCTACCCGGTGGCCTACTTCGTGAGCCGCGAAGCAGGCAAGTGGCGCGCAGCGCTACTCGTGTTGATGATCCTGCCCTACTGGGTGAGCTACTTGATGCGCATGTTGGCGTGGGTCAATCTGCTGCAGCCGCAGGGCTGGATGGCACAACTGCTCAGCCACCTGCCAGAGGGCAATCGCAACTGGCTCAGCGGCCAACCAATCACCGTCATGTTCGGCTTGGTCTACGGCTATGTGCCGTTTTTCATCCTGCCCTTATACGCAACGCTCGACCGAATTGACGGCCGACTACTCGAAGCAGCGCGCGACCTTGGTGCAACGAGCCGCCAGGCGTTTTGGCGAGTGACACTTCCACTCTCCCGGCAAGGCCTGATGGCTGCCTGTGTCATTACTGCGTTGCCGATGGTGGGCGACTACTACACCAACAACTTGTTGTCGGCTTCGCCACGAACCGAGATGGTGGGCAACCAGATTGTGTTCTTCCTGCAGCAAACCACGCAGCCTCAGGTGGGCGCCTCGCTGGTGCTGATGTTGTCGGCGGCGCTGCTCGTCGTGATGGGCGGGTACCTCGTGAGCGTGAACCGAGCCCAGAAATTGGTGACCCGATGAAGCGCAAACCAAAACTGCTCGCAACCTTCACGGCTCTCTATGTGCTGTGGAGCATGTTGCCCGTGGCGATCGCCGTGCTGTTCAGCTTCAACTCGGGTCGCAGTCGATCAACATGGCAAGGATTCTCACTGCGCTGGTATTGGGGCGATCCGTTCTCGTCGGTGTGGCACGACGACAGCCTGCTGCGCGCGTTGCGCAACAGCCTGGTGCTCGCCGCGCTCAC
>JBAXHD010000054.1:0-14161 GCA_037139095.1 Actinomycetota bacterium | reverse complement strand
GTGAGGCCGACAGTCATGTGGTAGGTGGTGCTGACGCCGGGAACAATCTCGGGGGGGACCACGACTGGGTTGAGCGGAAGGCCGGGCACAGGGCCGGTGCCGTCATCGGTGAGTGGGTTGCAGTCAATTGCTGGTGACGAAGGCAACTTTGGAGCCTTGCCAGCAGCGGTCATTGCTGCACCCGGCAGGAACTTGGCGGGGTGCAATGCTGGGTCTGAACCAGTTGTGAGTGCGCAACCGAGCGGCGGGTACTGAGCGGTGCCCGTATTGGCTGGATCCGCGTATGGGATGGTCACCAGACGGATCTTCGGGGCCGTCGTAACGCCCAAGGCGGCCGCAGTCGCAGCGTCCGGAATAACGATGTCGTACTTGGCGCCGGCTGGAGCGGTTGCGCTGGCGTAGCTGTCCGAGATGTTGGTGAACGTGGTCACGATTGGGGCGGTTGGGAAGTCGGTAGAGGTATTCGCCAACTTGTACACAGGTGTACATGTGACCGTGATGCTGTCGATGTGGCCAGCGGGCTCAGGAAGCGCTGGTTTGTCGATGAAAATGAGTACGTGGCCATACGTGAACCCAGGGATACCCGTACCGATTGGGTACGGGTTGCCGCCGGTGACGGCGAGAGGTGCAAGCTTGGGTGGCTTCGCCATTTTTACCTGTGCGGCCGAGGCGCTTGGTGACGTCATCGTCATCAGCGGTGCGGCGACGGCAGCCAACGCGAGGCTACCGATCAAGAGACGTTTCATTTTTTCCCCCAAAGTAATAGTTGTGTATTGCTTTCGGAATTAAGTCACATCGCCTCCCAAGATGCCATCTCTAACTTCACAACTAACACACAACGAGTGGCGGGCTCACGGAGGCGCCGGCGAATCGGGTCGGCGACGGCGCAGTTCGAGCAAACCAAGTAGGTCCAAGAGTCGTAGGACCACAGCGATGTGTTACCGCCGGTTCGACGAGCGTAGATGCCGGCGGTAAACGTGTGCAGATTGTGTGAAGAATCTGACATTACCTAGAGTTATTTGATCAATTCTCTAGCAACTCGCTTGTAATGAAGCGTTCGTTTCACATCCGAGCTGTCTCCATGCAGCTCGCAACGATTATCTTGGGGGAAATCGTCATGTTGAAGTCTGTTCAGCGTAAACAGCGCCTTTTGGCGTCTACGGTGGCCACAGCGCTCATGCTTGCCGTGTCTGCTATTGGCCCACTTTCGGGGAACTCGGCCTTTGCTGCTGTTCAAGGCAGCAACGATGCTGTGTACTTGGCGTGCAACAACACGTTTGCGCCAATCAAGTTCCCGCTTGAGTACGACGTGATTGCGCAGCCGTCGGCGAACCCGATCGCGCCAGGGTCAACCTTTACCGTCGACTTCGATGTCACGGTGAAGGCTGCTGCAGGCTTCTTGAATGGTGTCTACGCTGCTCTAGTCGGCGCTGGGCAGGCGCTCAGTGAGATCCCCATTACTCAAGATGTGGCCACGATCATCCCGCTCACAGGAGCCACGGGCCCTGCCGTGAGCGCAAAGCTTGCCGCCACTTTCACCATTCCAAAGCCAGCCGTTACGCCAGTCACCGCCGATGTCTCGATTCCGCTGGGGCACGTGATCGGCACCTACACCGCCGGCGCAAGTGGCCAGGTGAGCTTTGCATTCCGCGGTAATGCCTACATGCCAGCTCAGCCAGCAGTTGTTGGGCCACCTGCTGTCCCCGCCGTAGCTGCAGACCCAACCGGTTTGGCCACGCCTGTCTACGGCTGGACCAACGCCAAGCCGACGCCACCTTCGCCAGCGAAGCTCACCGTGGCGGGCCTCGACACTTATACCAAGGTGAGCTTGGTCAACGGTTTGGTCACCCCATACCTCGTGTGCATGGGCGGCACATGGAACCCAACCCCTGCCACCACACCTGGAGCGAACCCAACGTTCGGCTTCCCGTTGCGTTGCCCAATCGGATTTGCGCAGTTCGCAATTTCCGGTGACCCACAAATCAACGACCCAACCCCGCCAACAACCGTGCCGGTGTACCCCGTTCCAAACTGCGTGTCGAACGCCGGCGACCCAACGCCCGTTACCACTGTTCCGGTCACCACGGTTCCGGCGACAACAACCCCTGGCACAGTGCCAGCAACAACAACCCCTGGCACAGTGCCAGCAACGACTGCGCCAGCAACCACTGCGCCTGCAACGACTGCGCCTGCAACGACTGCGCCTGCAACGACTGCGCCTGCAACGACCGCGCCTGCAACGACTGCGCCTGCAACGACCGCCCCTGGAACTACGGTTCCGGCGGCAGCGGTGACCAACACCGCAACGTTTACCGGCGATTGCACGAACAACGTGACCCCAGACCACAGCACGTTGACCTACGAGGTCACTGCAACGGCCAGCTCGCCAGTGTCTGCGGGCGACAAGATCACCATCAGCAATCAGACGTGGGTAGTCACGGTGCCAGGAACATTGGCTACCACGCTCAAGCCGCTGTTGCCTAACGGCCTGACCGCAACCTCAATCGGTACGTTCACTGCCACCAACGCCGACCCGAGCGAGATCGATACCGAGCCGCTCACCGGCACCACACCATTCCCCGACAGCGGTCCGATTATCACCACGATTCACCCAGCCGACGTGAGCTTCACGGCCACCGGCGGCGACGTGAACATTGGGCTCTCTGGCACATTCACTACGGTTGATCTGCCGAGCCTGTTCATCACCGCCGAGCTGACCTGTGTGATCGCCCCCGATTCGGCACCACTGTTCACCCTCAAGGCCCGCGACGGTTCGCCAGGAACTACAGCTCCAGCCACCACAACACCCGGCGGCGGCGGGGGCGGCGGAACGGTTGCTCCAACCACTTCGGTGGTGGCCAGCCTTGGTCAGATTCCTCGCACCGGCTCGAACAGCTCGATGCTTTGGGTCGAGCTCTTCGGAGGCCTGCTGGTGATCCAGCTCGGCATGATGATGTGGTCCACTGGTCAGGGAAGGCGTCGTCGCAGGGTATTGTGACCTAATGCAGCAAGACGACAACGACGTCGTGTACAACGACACCGATATTGATGCCGCGGCCGAGGCTGAGTCCTTTCAGGACTTGCCTCGGCCGAGGTATGTCTCCCCGATTACTGGCTCGATTCGATCGGCTTCGATTGCGTTGATCCTTGTGGCAGTGCTGCTGGTTTTCTCTGGCACACTCACATGGTTCAAGACCACAACGCTGAAGGAGAAAGCCACAATCGCCAGCGACGGCTTCTACTTCGGCTGGGCAAGTAGCTGGATCGCCAGCATCTCGATCGGCTGGATTCTGGTGGCTGTGGCCATCGTGCTCGTTGCCGCTTCGGTGAAGATCTTGAGGGCCCACGAAGCAGTGTGGCTGCGGCGCGTAAGCGTCGGCTGCGCAGCTCTCAGCGCTGCGACCGCTGTGTTCGTCCTAGTCGACACGTCGCACTTTCGCAGCAGTGTTCCGGCTGCGATGCGCAAACAATCTGAGGCGCTACTGGCGCTGGCCGACACCCCAGATCGCAAGGCTGCGATGCTGAAGCTCATTAATCAGCAACTCGAAGCCTTGGCCGTGCACAACGGCATCGGGTCTACCGTGGCGCTGGTCGCTGCGCTGGCATGTGCCGTTATTGCAGCGATTATCGCGTTGCAATCAAAGCGGCCCAGCGAGTCCAGCGCGAGCTAGCGCTGCTGCGCTCGATGCTGTGCAGGCGTCGAACCGGTAACCGCGTCCGTACACGGTGGTGATGTGATCGGCGGCGTCGCCAAGCTTCACTCGTAGCCGGCGCATGTGCTCGGTGACGGTGGCACCTGCTTGCCACTCGGCCCGTGAAAGCCACACGGCCTCAAGCAGTTGCTCGCGGGTAAACACCTGCCGAGCGTTGCTGGCCATGTGGGCCAGCATGTCGAACTCGAGACGAGTGAGGCGCACTTCTTGGCCGCCAACACGAACCTGGCTCGACTCGACATCGATGTCGACATGGTCGGGGCAGCCGATCTTGGTATTGCTGAGGCTCTGGGCCGCCGATCGGCGCAAAATGGCGTCGATGCGGGCCTCAAGTACCGACATATCGACGGGCTTGACCACCACGTCGTCGGCGCCGAGACGCAATGCCAACACGCAGGTTTCTGGAGTTGCGTCTTGGGTCATCACAATGATGGGCACCTGCGAACTGCGGCGGATTTCGACGAGAACCTCGAGGCCGGAGCCGCCGTCGAGCACGAGATCGATGAGTACCATCGCCGGGCGAGTGGAGCGCCACTGGCCAAGAGCTTTGGTCACCGTGTCGGCGCCCTGAGTGCGAAACCGCATCCGCAGGCAATGGGCGATAGCTACTCGAGACTCGATGTCGCTGGCGAAGACGAGCACCACTGGTGGCTCGTTGGGCGTAGCGACGGCAAGCTTTCCCCCTCTGCCATCACCCTCGAACGTGGTTAGGCCGTTATCAATTGTGCTGCTCACCGAGCCCCCGCAAGGATCTGTGCGAAACAGTGCCGAGGGAGTATCTACGCCCCCGTGACTGTTATCACAATGTCCCCACGATCCAACCACGAATCACTCGCGGGACGCAAGGGACGTGACCAAAGGTTGACGCAACCTTGACGATCGGTTGTAACAACCGAAACGTGGGTCTAGTGGGCTTGACCTGCAGCGTTGTGAGGGTCGGCGAACGTGATCACGACGGCGGTAGGTGTTCGTGGCTTTTTCATGACTTTCGCGAACAGATCGCCGATGCCGATGAATAACACAATCAGCCCATATTTCGATCGGATCGCCCGATGAACTTCGTCGTGGGCGGCGCCTGAAACGACCTCGGCCGTAGCCGACACAACAGGGGCGCCCTCGATGAGTTTGCCGCGGATGTTGCACTCCTGCAGGGTGACTGCATTGTTGTTGCGAATTCGCTTGACCTTGCCAGAGGTGGCCTCGGTGGTAAAGCCGGCGCGTCCGTCGGCCAATGGGGCGATCCACACGGGCGAGGGAACCGCTTCGCCTGATTTGCGAAGCGTGACCAGTGAGACGTATTTCGCGGAGGCAATCGACATGGGCGTCATCGTAGACAACTCGGCGCTTTATGGTGAGCCAGTGCAGACACCGCAGGGTTGGGCGTGGAAGAATACCGCCATGTCAAATGCAACCTTCACCCGCATGGACGAAAGCACCGCCGAGGAATGGGCCGAGATTGGGCGCCAGACTGCTGCGAATCAGGGTCGGGTTGCCGACTCGATTCTGGCAATGCTGCGGTCGCTTGCCGTGGTCACCGATGGCTTTGCTACCGACCAACTCACACACTGTCTACAAACAGCAACCTTGGCCGAAAAGGCAGGGGCCGACAACGAGGTCATCGTGGCGTCGTTGTGTCACGACGTGGGCAAGGCGGTGAGCGTGCCGAACCATGGCGCAATCGCTGCCGAGATGCTGCGCCCCTACGTGCGGCCCGACGTTACGTGGATGCTGCAGGTGCACCAAGACTTTCAGGGTCGCCACTATTACCACCACTTCGGTGTTGACCCGAACAAGCGTGATGCTTACGTAGGGCATCCCGCATACGAGCTCACAGCGCAGTTCACCGACGAGTGGGATCAGATTGCGTTCGATCCCAACGGCGAGACGTATTCGCTTGAGCATTTCGAACCACTGGTTCGCGAGATCTTCGCCAAGCCCCGTTACTAACAGCGCTTGCCGCTGCGCTCAGGTGTGGTGCCAGAGCTGCAGCGGTGTCTTGGTGCGGTCTCCGTCGAATGGAACCTGCTCGGCCGCGCCGTCGCGCCCGGCCGACTGATACGCGGCGCACACGATGTCGAGAATCATGCGACCGAATGCTGCATCCATAAATGGAGTGGAGCCGTCGGCGAGGTCGGCAACGAACTCTCGTAGCTGACCCATGTAGCCAAACTGTTCGATAAACGGCAGCGGCGCGGTGCTGGCGGGTAGCCGCACGGGTTCGCCGTTGTGCTCGAGGCTGGGCTCGGGGAAGAGTTCGAGACGCAGAACGCCGGTGGGGCTGCTGAGCTGAACATCCCAGATCGGGTCGGGGCCGTAGCTCCAGCTTGAAACCACGTGGCCCACAAGGCCGCTACGAAAGGTGAGCGCGACCTCGGCGTGTTCGTCGCTGTTGTGGCCAGCGCCGCCCCGCAGTTTGCAACTCACCGACGTGACTGGGCCTGCACCAGCAGCGGCCCCTGACAACACGGCCAACGCCACGGGATGCACGCCCAGATCGAAGAGCGCACCGCCGCCCCAGGCATCGCTGGTGAAATTGCCCCAGGTGGGCAAGCCCTGCAGTGTGCGGATGTGGAGGTGGTTGATTGCGCCGATCTCGCTCGCCATGTGCAGCAGCATGGACACGGCCGGGGCGTACGCGAGGTTCTCGGCGTAGAGCAGCCGTTGCTTGTGGGCGGCTGCTGCTTCGACGAGGGCATCGGCATCGGCCAGCGTGGTGCACAGTGGCTTTTCGACAACCACTGCGACGCCGGTAGCTAACAGTCGCAATGTGTCGGCTGCGTGCAGCTGTGGGGGAGTGGAGACCACAACGATGTCGGCCCCGGCTGGTAACTGGTCGTACGTGACCGGGGTCGAGTGCATTTGCGTGGCTCGCTCGGCTGCACGCTCGGCGGTGCGCGACGCAACAGCGACCACCGGCATCTGCATGAAGAGTGCAGCGGCGCCGTGCGCGCCCGAGATCATTCCGGCGCCGCACAACGCCACCGTTGTCGCGGGTGCTGCCACGCCGAGTTACTTGCCTGCGAGAGCGGCGACGACTGGAGCGAACGACTCGACGTCTTCGCCACCAACAATGATGTAACTAAAGCCCCATCGTTCGCGCCGTTGGAGGAGATCGTCGATCATCTGATCTGTTGTGCCAACAAGTGCGAAGGGTGACTCCTCCATGAAGCTGCGCGGCACGCCGAGCATGCTCGAGAATGATTCGGTGACGGCGAGTCGATCGTTGGTGACATTGACCATGAAGGCGCGCACGTTCATTTCGATCTGCGACATGCGATCGCCAGCGGCGGCATGCACGATTGCGACCTTTTCGTCGACTGCTTCGGCGGTCATGGTGCTGATTGCGTCGGGGCCGACAACACCTGCGGTCATTGTGCCGTTAATGCCGATGATGTCGGCCTCGCGAGCGGCATAGCTGAGCACGCGCTTGCCGCCGCCACCGATGAGGAACGGAGGAAGCGGGCGCTGCACTGGCTTGGGCAGACCGTTGTAATCGGTGATGTTGTAGTGCGTGCCCGAGTACGAGAACGTGCCCTCGCTCATCGCGCCCTTGAGGATGGCCATGCCTTCGATGAATCGATCGATGCGCACCTTGGGCGAGTCGTACGGAATACCCGACTGCTCGTAGTCGGTGACCATCCAACCTGCGCCCATGCCAACCTCAAGGCGGCCTTCGGAGAGCAGATCCATCGTGGCGAGTTCTTTGGCCAGCACAACCGGATGCTTGTAGTCGTTGTCCCAGACCAAGGCGCCAATGCGCAGAGTGGTGGTTGCATCAGCGACTGTCATCAGCGCTGGAATTGGGGCGAGTTGTTCGGTGAAATGGTCGGGCATCGTGAGCACATCGAAGCCGTTGGCCTCAGCGCGCTGGGCGAGGGAGACCCACTCGCTTCGAGTTGCTGCGTTCGCAGCTTGAATGCCAAAACGGAAGGGACGAGGTGAAGTCATCCGGCCACCTTAGTTGGCGCCAGTATTTTGGACCTGCTCCGGCAGCGTTGCTTGAACCGGTGTCAACCGTTTCTGCAACTAACCTCGGCGTTGCTGTGCGTCGCGTGATCTTGCTCCTCCGTTTTGTAGGCGTGTTGTTGGCTGGTGCGTTGCTGTTGAGCGGTGTCACGTTGGCCGTTGCGCCACGGCTGTGGGGCGCCGCAAACGCTCACGAGCAAGTGCCATCGGTGCTGCCAAGCTTTGAGCCCTTGGCCCGACGCAGCTACGTGTACGGGGCGGGTGGCACCGAGATCGCGGTGTTCGAGAAAGAGAACATCCAGCCGTTCTCGCTGAGCCAAGTTCCGCCCGATGTGCTCAAGGCCGTTCTTGCGGTTGAGGACAAAGAGTTTTATCTTCACGACGGCGTGAACGTGCGCAGTCTTATTCGTGCCACGCTGTCGAACTTCTCGTCGGGGGCTAACCGCCAGGGAGCCTCGACCATCACCCAGCAGGTGGTGAAAAACGAACTGCTCGCCGGTCTTCCGCGCGATGGTCGATACAAGTTGTTGCAGTTGCACTTCGCGCTGATGCTCGAAAAGAGCATGACCAAGGATCAGATACTCGAGCGGTATCTCAACACCATTTTCTTTGGCAACAACGCCTACGGATTGTCGGCCGCAGCTGAGACCTACTTCGGCGAATCTGTTGAGCAACTCACCTTGCCGCAAGGAGCGTTTCTTGCGGGGCTGATTCGATCGCCGTCGGGGTACGACCCAATTCGCAAACCCGAACGCGCCCGCGCCAGATTCGAGCAGGTGCTCGCGCGTCTGGTCGATGAGTCGATGATGACTCCAGCCGAGAGTGCGCGTCTGCTGGTCGAGTGGCCGATACCCGAGCGCACTCAGGCGCTGCCTGGCCGCGTTACTGCGCCGACCTATTTCACTGAAGCGTTGCAGGATTATCTGCTCACGAAGTCGGACATTCTTGGTTCTGACGAACAGCAACGGCGCAGCACGCTGTTGCGTGGTGGATTGAAGATCTACACAACGCTCGATCCAGCGATGCAGGCAGCCGCCGAGCGCGCCAATGCGGTGTTGCCGCAGAACAAACTCGGTTTCGATAACGCCATTGTTTCGCTGGAGACATCGTCGGGCGCCGTGCGCGTGATGGTTGGCGGGCGCGGGTTTAAGCGCAACGTGAGCGAGATAAACATGGCGTTGGTGCCGCGCCAAACCGGGTCGAGCATCAAGCTGTTCATTCTCGCAGCGGCGCTTCAAGCGGGGGTTCAGCCCACCGATTTGATCGACGGTACCGCGCCGTGCACGCTGCCGAACCCGGGCAATCCTCGTGACCCATTTGTGATCTCGAACAAGTCAGCGAGTCGGCCTTTGGGAACGTTGGCGATCATGACCTCATTGTCGATCAACTGTGCCTACAGCAGGCTGGCGCAGATCGTGGGGCTGCATCGCTTGGTCGACACCACGTATCGCATGGCCCATTCGCCGTACCTGTTTGAGGGGCAATCGCGCAAAGACCGGGGCGCCGAAGCGATCCAACCGTTTGCCAGCTTTGCAACTGGAGCGAACGAGATGAGTCCGATGGATATGGCCTCGGGTGGGCAAACCGTTGCGAATCAAGGGTTGCATCACGATCCGTATTTCGTTGAATATGTCGAACGGTCAGACGGCTCGCGGCTCTTCACGCACACCGACGCTGGCGTGCAAGTGCTGGATCCAGCCGTGGCGCTCACTGAGATCAGCGTGTTGAAAGGCGTGATCACCACCGGCACTGGGCATCGCTATCCGCTCGCCAACGGTCGGCCAGCTGCTGGCAAGACCGGCACGCAAGAAGAAAACACCAACTCGTGGTTTGTGGGTCTCACCCCCGAGCTCTCGACCGCGGTATGGGTCGGCAACCCCAACGGCTATGTGCCAATGGTGGATGTTCCTGAGTTCGTGGCGCAGGGCGTAAGTAAGGTGCAAGGCGGCACGTATCCAGAGAAGATCTGGAAGACCTTTGCCGACGCAGCTCTTGACGGCAAGCCGAATCAGGATTGGCCGCCGCCACCGCCGACTCTTCGGCCGCCCGCCCGTTTGTATCTCCCCGGTAGCGATTGCTTAGCCACTTTGTTGGCGGGCGCACTGCCAGGTGTCGGCGGACCCCTGCCCGTTGACACGACAACAACCATCTTCAATCCGGCGCTTCCGGTGCAACCCGTGGTTCCTGATACCTCGCCGGTATTGCAGGCCGTCGATAGCGGAACCACCATTGCTCCCGACGTGCTTGACCCCAATGCGCCGGTGCCAACTATCGATCCGAAGCTGTTTGTGGTGTATGACTGTGCGAGTGGAATTCCGGGCGCAACGATTCAGGCCAAATAAGTGAACGCTGACGCACTGCTCGAACTGCAGTTAGCCGACACTGCAATCGATCAACTTCGATACCGGCTCGGGCATCTCCCTGAGGTGCTGGCCCATAGAGAAGCGGCTGCCGAACTCGAAGCTTGGAACAAGCGGGCGGCCGCGTTGCGTCAGCAGATCGCAGATCTCGAGGCCGAAATGGCCGCTACCGAGAAGAAGACAGCGGTGCTGTCGTCGCAGCGCGATCGGCTCGAAAAGCAACTCAAGACGGTGATTTCGCCGCGCGAGGCTGAGGCGTTGATGCACGAGATCGAGACGTTATCGAGCCAGCGCTCGGTGCTCGACGACGCCGAGTTGGCTGCAATGGAATCAGTGGCCGCAAACGAGGCCGAACTCGACTCGCACTCCGAATCGCACGACGATCTGCGGGCCAAAGCCCAAGCCGCATCCGATATCGCCGATGCAGCGCTGGCCGCGGCCGAGGCCGACCTGACGCAACGTTGTGCAGCTCGTGACCTACTTCGATCAGCCCTCGACGAAGCGGTGCTCGATCGCTACGACTCGTTGCGCTCACAGTTTGGGGGAGTAGGTGTGGCCAAACTCAATGGCTTGCGCTGCGAAGGATGTCATCTCGACCTGTCACGGGGCGAGGTCGATTCGTTGAAGCGTGCCGAAGCTGATGAAATCCCAGAATGCCCCAACTGTGGGCGACTGCTCGTTCGATAGGTACGGGTCTTCGTCGCGTGTTTTTTTGGTTCCTTGGTACCTCGATTACTTCGGTCTGGTTTGTGTTTCGTGACCCCGCGTTTGACTACCGCTGGCTCTGCGTTGGGGCGCTGATCGCCGATGTGCTTGATGCTCCATTTGGTGGCGCCCGAGCGTTTCACAGCATGCCGGTGAGCATCGCCGCACTGGTGCTTGTTGTGTTGGCGAGCGCTGGCCGTAAGCGGTGGAGGAAGCGAGCCCTTGCGGTGCCGATCGGGATGATGCTGCACCTCGTGTTCGATGGGGCATTCGCCACCACCAAGATGTTTTGGTGGCCGTTCGCTGGCCTGCACTTTGCCGACAAACCCTTGCCCAGTGTGGCTCGTGGCTGGTTCGATGTTGTTCTCGAACTGATTGGACTCGTTGCTTTGGCGTGGGTCTGGCGCACGTTTGGTCTGCGTTCGAAAGCCCAACGTGATCTGCTGCTCAAGCAAGGACGGCTTGAGTTGGTTACGGTTCGCCGTCGATAAACGTGCTTCACTGATGTCGTGTTGATTCTTGTTCGCCATGGCCGCACGGCGGCAAACGCTGACGGTCGGTTGCAGGGCCGCGGCGACCTGAGCCTCGACGAGGTTGGTCGTGAGCAGGTTCGTCAGGTTGTGGCCGCGATCGGGCCCGTCGACCATGTGATCACGAGCCCGCTCGCGAGGGCCCGCGAGACCGGAGCGGCGTTTGGGGTGCCCGCCACCATCGACGACCGCTGGATCGAGGTCGACTTCGGAATCTACGAGGGGGCACGCATGGGCGACGTTCCGTCCGAAGTGTGGGCCAAGTGGCGAGGCGATGCGTCGTTTGCTCCGCCGCAAGGAGAATCGATGCTGCAACTCGACGAGCGGGTGAGGCTGGCCTGTGCCGATGTGCTCGAGTTGGCCCGAGATCAGACAGTGGTGGTGGTGAGTCATGTCTCGCCGATTAAGGCCGCAATGGCTTGGGCCCTCGGTGGCGACATTTCACTAAGTTGGCGCTGCCATCTCGAGCAAGCGGCTGTGTGCCGCATTGCAAACCGAGGTGGGGCCGCCGTGCTCGTGAGTTTCAACGAAGTTCTGCATACCCTAAAGAACTAGGCCCTCCATGGGTTCTGACCTGCGCTTTAGTCTGTGGTACATCTCAACTTTCTCTCAAGTTCACCACCCGCCGTCGCATATTTTCAGATCTTGTGCGATGGTTTGCGGGCAACCGCACCTTCGCTTACGACCGACGCCCCAGAAGTCGGCGATTCTCCTTGAGGACAATCATGGATTTCCGTCGCAGTCTTAATCTTGTAGCCGTCGCGGCACTGGTCTCGGTGGGCGTAGCCGTCGTCGTGCTCGAGCAAGCTTCTGCCCATGCTCCTTCCATGTCAGTCACCTGTGGCTCTGGCGAAGTGCACGGTGAAATCGGCCTGAAGGGCTATCACGGCGACAACAAGGTGCAGGTGTGGGTTGATGGCACCAAGGTCGTTGATGGCAAGTTCAAGGACAATTATCACAGCCTGTCGAACCTGGGTGATCCCAAGGTAAAGCACACCTATCGGGTGCGCGTTGAGGCGAAAGACGACGAGAATTTCAAGGATGGCTGGAGCGTCGACATCACCAAAGAGTCGCGTGAATGTGCCCCTGATCCAACTACTTCAAGCAGCGCCCCCATTCGGGTCGATATCTGCGAAGGCTCGTCGAGTTCATCGCATCACTCAATGAACGTGAGCGGCGACTTGATCATGAGCTCCTCGGGGCACGATTCTCACAAGAACGACATCATCCCGCCGTTTGAGGGCTACCCGGGCAAGAACTGGGATAAGGACCACCGCGAGGTGTACAGCCACGGATGCCAAGACCCAGTGGTGACTACTCCCGCTACGTCGGCTCCCGAGAACACCGATCCCGAGAGCAGCGCTCCTGAATCGACCGATCCTGAGGATTCGGAAGTTCCGTACACGACTCCGACAACCGCCCCACCGACAACCGTGGCGCCAACCACCACTGTTGCCGTCGAAGTGCCGACCACGACCATCGCCGTGACCACCACTACCGTCGAGGTTACGACAACGACCGGTGCCACGACCACCACGGTTGAGTCCGCAGTGCCAACCACCGCCGCGCCAACGACTGCGCCCACTGTTGCCCAAATTCCTCCCACGGTTCCAGGCACCCCCGAATCTGGTCTGCCACTTTCGGGTGGTTCGCCGGCATCAACGGTGCTGATCGCTGCATTCGGCGTATTATTGGGGCTTGTGCTCACATTGGCTACCCGTCGCCGCACCCTCGTCTCGCCTGTTGCTGAATAGGCGTTCGTGCTGAAACCCCAGACCCGGGACGACAGCACCGCAACCGGCGAATCGACTCCGGAAATAGCGTCATCTGAACGTCGCTCACTGCTCAATGTTTTGACGCGCCGCAAAGCATTGTTGACCACGGCGTTGTCTGCACAGAACAGATCGACTCGCTACATCAAAATCGCCATCGCAGTGGTGGTGGTGATCGTCAGCATTGGCATTCTCGATGCGATGCGTCCCGGCCCGATTGGTAAAAGTCGGCCGGATCCTACGATCTCCGGGTTCAAGCCCGTTGTTGGCGGCGCCGGCACAGTGGTTCACCTTCGGGGAACGTCGATGACAGACGTTTCGAAAGTGCTCTTCAACGGGGTCGCGTCCGACGACGTGACGATTCTGACGGACAGAAGTATCGATGCCGTTGTGCCCAAGGGCGCTACCACGGGTCCTATAGCGGTCCGGCGGGGCGGCACGGCTAAAAGTGTCGACATTTTTACTGTCAAACCAACTCCAACCCTGACCGAGGTGCGACCCCAGTCGGGTGGAATTCGCACAACAGTTGTGCTCATCGGCGAGAACTTCTCCGACATTCAACAAATTCGATTCGATGACAAAATTGCTCGAGAGTTTGAGGTGAAGTCGCCAACCGAAATCGAAATTAAAGTTCCTTCGGGCGCGCGTACTGGTCGAATTTCGGTGACTACAGACGGCGGCACCGCCGTGAGTACGTCTGCGTTCAACGTTGTCGATGCGCCCGTGTTGATCGACGTGAACCCGACCGAAGCGGGTGCAGGTCAGACGGTTGAGATTCGCGGACAACATTTTGCTGGAGTAAGCGGCGTGACCTTTGGTGACGTGCCAGCTCAGTCGTTCTCTGTCACGGCGACAGGCTCGATCCTGGCGACGGTGCCCAACGGTGCTGCTACGGGTCGTTTGTCGGTTACTACGCCGGGCGGAACGGCGTCTAACTTGCGCTTCAAGGTAGCTCTCCCTCCGGTAATCACGGGCTTTCAGACGCCGTATGGGGCCGTTGGCACATTGATCAATGTGGTTGGCGCGAACCTTGCGCGCACCAGTTCGGTCACCTTCAACGGCATCCCCGCGCTGGTCGTTTCGAATACGACATCGACCCTCATCAAGGTGGTTGT
>JBAXHD010000053.1:0-15410 GCA_037139095.1 Actinomycetota bacterium | reverse complement strand
GTGTTCGCAAAGATGCGTCGACCCTCGACCACGCCATCGGCGAGCACGCCAAGATCACGCTCGAGTAACAAAATGTCGGCGGCGTCTTTGGCTACTTCGGTTGCAGTGTCTACCGAAATCCCAACGTCGGCGCAGTGCAGAGCGACCGCGTCGTTAACCCCATCGCCCATCACCGCGACATCGGCGCCAGCGGCACGATGCATACGAATGATTCGCGCCTTTTGGTCGGGGCCGATACGAGCGAACACTGTCGTTGAGGTGATTGCCGATGTGAGTTGCTCGTCGGTCATTGCTGCCACCTGAGCGCCGGTCAACGAGCCGGTAACTGCCATACCAAGATCTGCGCACACCCTGATCGCAACGCGTTCGCTGTCGCCAGTGACGATCTTGACGTCGATGCCGAGATCGCGAAGTCGCTGCAACGAAACCGCCGCATCGGCTTTCGGTCGATCGGTGAAGGTGAGGAATCCTTCAAAATGAAGGTCGTGCTCGTCTGCCGGAGTGAGTTGAAGGTTGGCGGGTGGTGCCTTCGTCGCGACTGCGATCACGCGCGCACCCTGATCGAACAGTGCGTCTAACGCTTCGCTCGTGCCGGGCGGCAGTTCAAGGCAACGGGTGAGGATGCCTTCGGGTTCGCCTTTGGTGATCATCAGCGTCTCGCCGGAGGGATTCGTCACGATGACCGACGCCACGCGCCGGTTGTGATCGAACGGTTCGATCGCCTCACGCTTCCATGCGATGGCCTCTGCCGCAAGTGAAGCAGTGTTGTCCCACAGAGCAACATCGAGCTGATTGCCCGACACTGCCCGGGTGCCGTCGAGGATTGCCTCGTTGCACAGCAGCGCCAAAAGATGGGTGCGATCGGCGGATGGCCCGCCACCACCATCTGCTCCAATCGCGTGGTCAAAGGTGATGTGGCCTTCGGTGAGCGTGCCGGTCTTGTCGGTGAACAAGGTGGTGATGTTGCCGAGGTCCTCGATGGAGACGAGTCGCTTCACGAGCACCTTGCGTTGCGCGAGGCGACGTGCCCCGGTGGACAGGCTGATGGTGACGATTGCTGGAAGCAGTTGAGGAGTGAGCCCAATGGCGATGGCGAGCGAGAACAACAGTGCTTCGATGAGCGGGCGATGAAGAACCAAGTTAATGACGAAGATCGAGATCGTGAGCGCGGCCGTAACGCGGATCAACAGGTTCGAGAAACTCGCGAGACCAAGCTGAAACGCCGTCTGCGGTTGGCGCTCACCCAGCTGCAGGGCGATCTGACCGAATGCGGTTCGCGGACCTGTGCACACAGCGACGCCGGTGCCGCTCCCTTGTTGCACGATTGTTCCCATGAACGCGCACGAGGACAACTCTTGCGGGCCGTGCCCTGGGGCAATTGCGTCGGTGGACTTCGGAGTTGGTATTGATTCGCCGGTAAGCACCGACTCGTCACACTCAAGGTCTGAGACTGCAATGAGTCGAAGGTCGGCAGGGACGATGTCGCCCATACGCAGCATCACAATGTCGCCGGGAACGATGTCGACCACATCGACAGTGATGGGTGCTCCTTCACGGGTGATCGTGGCTGAGCGACGCATCGAGTCGTGCAGTGCTTGCACCGCTTGTTCTGATCGGAACTCGTTGAAGAACCCGAGCCCGACCGACAGCGACACGATCACGGTGATGATCGCTGCATTGGTTGTGTCGCCGGTAGCGGTAGAGACGGCGGCGGCACCAAGCAGCAAGATCAACAGTGGATTGCGCAGTTGGCTCGCGAAGACATGCCACGGACTCGCTCCATGCGAGCGCAACGCGTTTGGACCGAACTGAGCGCGGCGAACTGCTACCTCAGAAGCGTTGAGGCCCCCTGGCCGGGTAACAAGGTGAGCGAGAACGGCATCAACGCTCAACTCAGCGGACTGGGCGAGCGTGAAGCCGTCGTCTGTCTTGCTTGCTGAGACGGGCGGGGAGCTCGTCTTAGTAGCTATCTCGCGTCGTGCAGGCTCGACCATGGTGCGCCTCGCTCTCGTGTCGAGGACGCTAGCACTCGCTTCGCCGGCCAAATTCCGGCGTACGGCCTGACCGCGTGTGTCAGGGAAAGGTCGGCCTAGTGGCCGTTCTTGCCCGACTTGCCAGATGCGCCGCCGTGATCGTCGACGCCGTCGCCATTTGCATCGGAGTCGACTGAGTTCGACTTGCCGTCGCCATCTTCGTCGTCGTCGACTGAGTTCGATTTGCCGTCGCCATCGATGTCGTCGTCGACCGAGTTCGACTTACCGTCGCCGTCGGCGTCGGTGTCCACTGCGTCAGGAATTCCGTCGCCGTCGATGTCCTTTTCAGCGACTGCGCCGTTGGCCAGTTCGTCGCCGTCGACATCGCTGTCGGATCCGTTACTTGACCCGTCGCCGTCGACGTCCGAGTCACTGCCGTTGCTCGAGCCGTCACCATCGGCATCGCTATCGACGAGATCGCGCACGCCGTCGCCGTCGATGTCCTTCTCCACTGCTGAGCCGTTCGACAGGCCGTCGCCGTCTACGTCTGCGTCGTGACCGTTGGTCTGGCCATCGCCGTCAACGTCGTCATCAACGCCATTCGAGCGGTGGTCACCGTCTACGTCTGAGTCCTGGCCATTGCGGACTCCGTCACCATCAACGTCTGAGTCTTGCCCGTTTGACTGGCCGTCGCCGTCGACATCGCGGTCAGCGCTGTTCGCCGCGCCGTCGCCATCCATGTCGTTGTCGGAGGTGTCGGGGCTGCTATCGCCGTCGATGTCGAGCTCTTTCTTAGCGCCGTTCAGATCGCCGTCGCCGTCGACATCGTGGTCGTTCACGTTTGCGATGCCGTCGCCGTCGACATCGGAGTCGGCTCCGTTGCGAATGCCGTCGCCGTCTACGTCTGGGTCAACTTTGTTCGGGATGCCATCGTGGTCGTTGTCGAGCTTCGAGGACGCTGCCGAAGCCACGCTTCCGTGGCTGACGCCGACGAACGCAACGACCGGAGCAAGGGCGAAGAACGACGCTGCGCCAGCGCGAACGAGGCGGCTGCGAAGGCTCTGTTCGGCATAGCGACGCGAGGTTGATGGCAACATGTGGGGTCCCCCTGGACAGTGAGCGGCGCTGTGGCGCGCGTGTTCTTGTCGAGCAAGATCGCACGGGTCTATAGGTCTGTCAATCTTCCTGTACTGAAACGGGTCGAATGTCCAATGCTCGATGCGACCAGAGTCGTACGACCCGCGCGATCGCGGCAACATCGTTCATTGGCCAATTTGCGCGCCATGCCCGCTGACCTGCACGGGCGCGATTTGGGACACCAGTGGTCCCAAATCGCGCCCATGAAATGAGTCGTTTGACGTAGGCCCTTCGTCTTATTGAAGACATGTACTGCGTTCCTTAGCGTCGTACGCCTACAGGTCGATGCACCTTCCCCCAGTCGACCAAAGGAAATGACGGTGTTTGGTAATGAACTTCAGGACTGCTTTGTCACGAACTCCCCGCACGTTCGAAAGCCCAAAGCGATGGGCTGCCTACGCGGTGGTCTTAAGCACTATCGCAGGCGTGTCAACGTCGCACTTCACGCACACGTCGGTAGCCGCACCGCCTTCGGTCTTGTCACCCACAGACGAGAGCAAGATCCCGCATTACTACGGGCCGTACTCGAACTATGCGAACAGCGCTCAAGCATTGGTGAACGCTGTTGTCACGCTCTCGGGTGGCGGTGGGCAGAGCGCAGAAGCTGCAGCAACTGTTGACCCCAAGACGGGTGGCATTACATCGATCGATGTCACCACACCCGGCACCGGTTACACATCGGCACCATCGGTGGTGATCTCTTCGCCGGGCATCACCCCGTCGGCCGCAGCGAGCGCTACGGCAACTATCGGCGCGGGCGTGATCACATCGATTGCTGTCGTCGAGTCCGGCTTTGGGTTTACCGCTCCAACGGTTTCGATCTCTGACTCGTCAGCAGTTCCCGGTTCTGGCGCGCAGGGCCTTGCGAGCGGTGGCGTAGACGCCGTGACCCTTGTGAATGGTGGTTCCGGTTACGCGGATAAGCCAGTGGTGAAGTTCGGTCTTCCCGATCTGCCTACTGGCACCCAGGCCACCGGCGTGGCGCAGATGGATGCAACAGGCAAAGTCACCTCGGTGAGCATCGTTGATCCGGGTTCGGGCTATACGTCGGCACCCACCGTCGACATCTGGGACGGGTTGGTACAGAACAACGCGGGTCCCGCAGTTGTCACTGCAACGATCGGCGTCTCGCAGATTGATATCACCGCTGGAGGCGCCAACTACAACGTGGCGCCGACCGTCACGATCACGAATGCGGTGGCGCCGTTCGATCGCGGGGCGACCGCCACAGCCACCATCGCAGCCAAGGGCGCAGTGATCTCGATCAACGTTGACCATGCCGGCTCGGGATACATCACCCCCGGCATTAAGAAGTTCATCGACACATTGCCTGGGCTCGGTGCGAGCACAGCAAACAACCTTGGTGAGTACATCCCTGTTGGGCAGCCCGACACCACCACCTATCCGGGCACCGACTACTACGAAATCGCGGTTGTGCAATATCGCCACACGTTTGCATCTGATATCGCGCCCACCATCGTGCGCGGCTACGTGCAACTCTCAACCGCCGTGATTCCTGGCAAGCATGTTGCGTTGACCAACGTGGCGCTTGATCCCACGAAGTCAGGTACGCCCGTGACACTGCCCGATGGCAGTGCAGCCTTCGGTGTGGATGTGCCGCATTACCTTGGCCCGACAATCATCGCTACGAAGAATCGTGCGGTTCGAATCTTGTTCCGCAACTTGCTTCCCACTGGCACGGGTGGCGATCTGTTCTTACCCGTCGACACATCAGTGATGGGTTCGGGTGAAGGCCCGAACGCAATGATGCTCGACGCCAATGGCGTCCCGATGGACATGAGCAATAACAAGGGCACGGTCACTGATCAGACCCGAAACCCTGCATGCGGTGTGGTGTCAAAGCCTGCCTCGTGTTACTCGGACAACCGCGCCGAATTGCACTTGCACGGCGGCATTACCCCGTGGATCAGCGACGGCACGCCACACCAATGGGTGACTCCAGCGGGCGAGAACACCGACTACCCCAAGGGCGTCAGCGTGAGCAATGTGCCCGATATGCCAGATCCAGGCCCCGGTGCCGAGACGTTCTTTTACACCAACCAGCAGAGCGCTCGATTGATGTTTTACCACGACCATGCGTGGGGCATCACCCGACTCAATGTGTACGCAGGTGAGGCCGCGGGCTACCTGATCACCGACGACGTCGAGCAGAGTTTGTTCGGTCCAACCGGTCAGTTCGCCGACCTCGGCATGGGCACACCGCTTATGGTTCAGGACAAGACTTTCGTGCCAGGCGCGGCTCAACTCGCCAAGACCGACCCCACATGGGACACCAGTCGGTGGGGTGGTGAGGGCAGCTTGTGGACGCCGCACGTATACATGCCTGCCCAGAATCCATCGGACCCAACCGGCATGAACCCGTTTGGCCGCTGGCACTATGGTCCGTGGTTCTGGCCCCCGGCCACCGATACCAAGAGTGGCCCAATCGCCAACCCGTATTTTGATCCCACGTGTAAGCCGGCCACAGCGGTAGGCGGATTCTGTGAGCCGCAGCAGATCCCTGGCACTCCCAACGTGTCGGTGGGCATGGAAGCATTCAACGACACGCCGGTTGTGAACGGCGTTGCGTATCCCACCACCACGGTGGAGCCAAAGGCGTATCGCTATCGCATCTTGAATGCAGCAGACGACCGCATGTGGAACCTGCAGTGGTACGTGGCCGACCCAACCACCGGCACGCTTTCAGAAGTTGCGCTGAACGCATCTGAGCTCGCTGCTGCGCAAACCGATCCGAATGTTGTTCCTACGCCCGATACAGCCAAGAG
Source organism: Actinomycetota bacterium (assembly GCA_037139095.1). Taxonomy (GTDB): domain Bacteria; phylum Actinomycetota; class Acidimicrobiia; order Acidimicrobiales; family Ilumatobacteraceae; genus WLMZ01. The sequence continues at coordinate 9,514 of JBAXHD010000053.1, read as the reverse complement.
CCCGGCTGGCCCAAGCTGGGTGCAGATCGGATCCGAAGGCGGCTTCTTGCCGCAGCCAACCGTGGTGCCGAACCAACCAATCACGTGGATCACCGACCCGACTCGATTCGATGTCGGCAACGTTGACAAACACTCGTTGCTGTTGGCGCCAGCAGAACGTGCCGACGTGATCGTCGACTTCTCGCAGTACAAGGGCAAGACACTGATTTTGTACAACGACGCGCCAGCGGCGTTCCCCGCTCGAGTGAGCACCTACGACTACTACACCGGTGGACCAGATTTGTCGCCGGTGGGAGCTCCCACAACGCTGCCCGGCTATGGCCCGAACACGCGCACCATCATGCAGGTGAAGGTGGCCAACACGGCTCCGGCTCTTGCGTTCGATCGCCCGAATACCACCAACGACAAGATGGGTTTGTTGATGGCGGCGTTCCAGCACCACCTCGATGCAAACGGCAAACCAGCCGGTGTGTTCGAGAAGGGTCAGAACCCGATCATCGTGGGCCAGGCCGCCTACAACAGCACCTATGGCACCAACTTCATTTCGTCGGGTTGGTGCAACAGTCCACTGCGCGCGACGGCGAAGTGTGATGGCTTTGCCCGCATCGGCGAGCAGGGTGGTCAGAACTTCAAGTTCGACACGCTGTCCGGTAGCCAACTAGCAGTGAAGATCGAGAGCAAGGCCATCCACGACGAGACCAACTCGAGCACATTCGACGAGTTCGGTCGGTCGGCGGCCACGTTGGGTGTTGAGTCCACTGGCGTCACGCCGCTCACCCAAAACATCAACCTGTTTCCATACGTGAACCCATCAACAGAAGTGTTGAACTCCGACGGACTGCCCAGCAGCCTCAATGTCACCGCGATCAGTTCCGGAACTGACGGCACGCAGATCTGGAAGATCACTCACAACGGCGTCGACACCCACCCGATTCACTTTCACCTCTTTGATGTGCAGGTCATTAACCGCGTTACTTGGGACGGCATCAATATTCCGCCTGAGCCATCGGAGCTCGGATGGAAAGACACCGTGAGGGTGAGCCCATTGCAGGACACCATCGTTGCAGTGCGGCCGATCGTGCCGGTGCTGCCGTTCAATATCCCCGATAGTCGAAGGCCGCTGAACCCGATGATGCCGATTGGCGCTCATGGAGATCAGACAGGACCGCTGGGTAATCAGGCCGGGTTTAACAACACCGACGCGCAGGGCAACCCCATCACGCCGATCGTCAACGCGATCGTGAACTTCGGATGGGAGTACGTGTACCACTGCCACATCCTCAGCCACGAAGAGATGGACATGATGCGACCCGTCAACGTGCACGTCACGTCGGTGAAGCCTGCCGCGAGCACGCTGACCGGCAAAAGAAAGTCGAGTAGCAGTAGCTCGGTCGATTTGCAGTGGAACGACCCCACCTCGGTGAACTACAACGATCCGGCTACTTGGGGTAGTCGCCAAGCCGAGATTGGCTACCGAGTTGAACGGGCTTCGCTCACCTCGCACGGTGTATCGGCGTTTCAGACAATTGGAACCGCGCTCGCGAACGCGACTTCGTATACCGACACCGCCAGCGATCCGAATGGTGCCTACGTGTACCGGGTGGTTGCATGGAACGAGGGTGGCGAGACCGCGTCGTCGTTGGTGATTGTGTCCAACGGTTCGATTCCTACAGCGGTGACCTTGACGAGTTCGCTGAACCCATCGAACAGCGGCGATCCGGTGACCTTCACCGCAGACCTTTCGTCGTCATTGATTACCGGTTCGGTTGTGTTCTCAATTGATGGCGTTGCGGCGCCTGCCGTCACCTTGTCAAACGGCACCGCGACCTTCTCGACCTCGACGCTGTCGGTCGGTTCACACAACGTTGTTGCTCGCTATGGCGGCGACACGAACTTTGCCCCCAGCACAGGGTCGCTGACCCAAGTGGTCGCTGGATACATCACCCGAACCAGGCTGGAAAGCAGTCGCAATCCGAGCGTGCAAAATCAGTCGGTCACATTTACTGCCACGGTGCAAGATGTCGCTCGAACGCATGGCACGCCCACCGGTTCGGTTCGGTTCACCGCCACTGGTCCAACCGGCGCCATGTTGTCATCTACCTTGGCGCTCAACTCGCGAGGCATTGCGGCCTACACAACGAACGCGCTGCTCGTGGGTGACAGTGTGGTCACGGCCGAGTATCTGCCAACCGGACGATTTGCCGGCAGCAGCGCAACGTTGACCCAGACCGTTACGGCTATCCGAACTTCTATAGGTGTAGAGAGCAGCCGGGCCACGAGTAACTTCGGACAATCGGTCTCCCTCACCGCCACGGTACGCAATGCGGGCGGCACAGCCACGGTGCCGACAGGCTCGGTGCAGTTCACGATCACCAATCCGGTCGGTGCCGCAACGGTGGCGACGGTAGCGCTGAACGGTGGGGGAGTGGCGGTGTACACATCCACATCGATGTCCATCGGAGTCCACACCGTCACGGCGCTGTATCAACCAACCGGATCGTTCGCTCCGAGCTCGGCCACGTTGACGCAAACGGTGATTGCGCCGCCAATTCCGGTGACAGTGGCATCAGTCGTGAGTAATCGAACCGCAAGCGTGTTCGGCCAAGCGGTCTCGTTGACCTCAACGGTACGCGCGTTGGTGGCCAACTCTGGCGTGCCGACAGGCTCGGTGCAGTTCACGATTACGAACTCGAGAGGAGTCAACACTGTTGTATCGGTTGCTCTCAACAATGCGGGCCAGGCGGTCTACACGACAAGCGCGCTGTCGGTTGGAATCCACTCGGTCGTAGCGCTGTACGTGCCATCGGGTGCGCTCGGTATGGCGCCGAGCGTCGCTGCATTGACACAAGTCGTCGGTGCAGCGGCGCCTGCCGTTGCCAACGTGGTGATCGCGAAAATCCTCTGACCTCAACCGGGCCTTCGTTGGCCACATGCATAAATGGCTCGTTCAATCAGCGATACGGTGCAGGGGCATAGTTGATCCAGAGCTCCAACCACGGGCGCTGACCACTGCAGATCGAGGAGACCACACGCTTCGAGAGGGCCAACCATGAACAACAGTGATCAGAAGAAAGTCGCGTCGGATAACGCATTGCCAGGCAGCGAGTGGGCGCCAGTTTCTCGGCGCACAGCGCTCGCACTCGCTGCTGGGGCAGTGCTGTTTGGCGCTTGTAGCGATTGGTCCGCTCAGAAGCCAGTGGCCAATGGTGAAGGTTCAAGCGCTCCACTCAGTGCCGCGTCGTTGCCTCCGGAGACATTGACCACGCCGTTGCCCGCGCCCACTACGGTGCCGGCGCCGGTTGGGCCGGTGGCTCCCTTGACAGGCAAGGCTGTCACTGATCCGGCGATGTTGTCGAGGGTGGCACTCGTGGTCAAGGTGAGTAACGACCCGGCAGCCCGCCCGCAGACCGGGCTCAATGATTCCGACATTATTTTCGAGGCATGGGGGGCTGGCCCCACACGCTTTGCCACCATCTGGCACAGCACAGATGCTGACTTTGTTGGGCCAATCCGCTCGTGCCGCGAACAAGACGTGAACCTTGTGGGCGGATTCAACCGGGCTGTGTTTGCATGCTCTGGCGGTAACCCAGGAAACCTCGCGCTGCTTCGAGCTTCCGACCTATTACTCATTACCGAGGGTCGCGGCCCAGGTTGGGAGCTTGACCCGACACGCAATCGTCCACACAAGACTCATGCCAACACGGCGCTGCTCCGTTCGAATGCCGGCCCCGATCGTTCGGGCCCGCGTCAGCAGTTTCAGTACCGACCCGAGGGGCAAGCGCCAACCGTTGGGCTTCCGATTTCGGGATTCGACATGCACATCCAGCAGGTGTTCGTGCAGTGGCGCTACGACACGGCTACTGCCACCTACCTGCGCTCGCAAGATCATGCCCCACATCATCTGGCCGATGGCAAACAGGTGTCTACCGAGAATGTGGTCGTGATGTGGCTCGACTATGAACCCAGCCATACCGACAATCGCTCGCCCGACGGAAATACCACGGGAGGCAACACGGCGATGGTCTTCACGGGCGGACGGCTCATTGGCGGCACATGGTCGCGTCAGGGTCGGCTTGACCCCTTTGTGCTGACCGACACCGACGGTGCACCGATTCTGTTGACACCCGGCCGCACGTTTATCGAGTTACCCAACAGCGGCAAGGGCATCATCTCCAGTAAGGACACGTTCACTCCGGTGGTCTGAACCCAACGGCGCTGCATCGGCGTCGTTGGTACTGTTCGTGCGATATGGCATCTGCATCGCACTCGCAACCACGAATCGGTTTCGTTGGACTCGGCAACATGGGCGGACCGATGTGCGCCCGCCTCGTTGCTGCCGGTTTCGATGTCACTGCCTACGACATCAATGCTGATGTACTTCGGCGCGCTGTTGCGAGCGGCGCCACCGCCGCTTCGTCGGCCGCAGAGTGCGCAGCACAGGTCGATCTGTTTCTCACATCGCTACCGCGACCCGATCACGTTGAATCCGTGATGCGCGGTCGTGATGGGGCGCTTGCTGCGTTGCGTCCCGGAGCGATCTGGGTTGATCTCACCACCAACCGCAAAGAGCTGGTCGCCGAGCTCGCTGCCCTGGCTCCACACGGAGTGAGCGTGGTCGATGCGCCTGTTACCGGAGCGGTCGATGGCGCTCGCAATGGACGGCTCACACTGTTTGTCGGCGGCGATGACGATTCGTTTGCGATAGTTCGTCCGGTGCTCGAACACCTCGGCACGGTCATTCACTGCGGCGGGCTTGGCCTGGGCAACGTGGTCAAGCTCGTCACGAACCAGCTGTGGTTCATCGCTGCTGCAGCGCTTGGTGAAGGTTTCGCGGTTGGAATTGCCAACGGTGTTGAGCTCGGCACCCTGTGGGGCGCGATCAAAGAAAGCGTCGGCGACAGCTTTGTGGTGCGCCACGACGCGCCGTCGATTTTCGCTGGCCACTACGACCCGTCGTTCTCGCTTGACCTCTGCCTGAAAGACCTTGGCTTGATTGCGTCGCTCGCCGAGAATGTTGGTGCCTCGTTGCCGATGACCGATGCCGCTCACGGAGCGTTCGCTGCTGCCGCAGACCGGTACGGCCCCAACGCTGCAGAGTTGCATGTTGCCAAACGCATCGAAGACGACGCCCAATTGTCCATGCGCCTTGAGGGCGACTGGACCCCACCGTGGGAGCAATGACATGTACAAACTTGCCGACTTCATTGACCTCGATCGCTGCCCGGTTCACAAGTCTGGGTCGCCTGAGTATCTCGCTGCGGTAGAGCACGCTCGGGCTGGCTTGAGAGCCGATGGCTGTGCGGTGGTCAAAGACCTGTTGCGTCCCGAGGCTGTTCGCATCATCAGCGACGAGATCGTTGCGCGTAAACACACCACCCACTTCTCAACGCAGAACATCAATCCCTATTTTCATGTGACACCCGATCCCAACTATCCAGATCGCCATCCGGTGAACACATTCATCGAACGATCGAGCGGATTCATTCCGGGCGACTCGTGGGAGCCGCACACGGCCACGAGCATTCTGTTTCACAGCGCCGAGCTCGCTCAGTTTGTTGCTGATTGTCTCGAGGTGCCAACGCTGTATTGCTACGCCGATCCGCTTGCGGGCCTCACCGCAAATATCTTGGATCCGGGTCAGCAGTTCACGTGGCACTTCGACACCAACGATTTTGCCGTCACAGTGCTGGTCGATGAAGCCGACGAAGGCGGCCTGTTCGAGTACGTGCCGATGATTCGAGATGCCGATCACGAAGGCTTCGACAGCATTCAAGAGATTCTCGAAGGTGGCACCAAAGCCGTGCACACACTCGATTTGAGTGCCGGCGACATGCAGATATTCCGGGGTCGATACTCGCTGCATCGCGTCACGCGAGTGCCGCTCGGCTCTGCGCCGCGGCATGCGGCGATCTTTGCGTACACCCAAGAGCCAGGGGTGATCGGTCGCCTAGAGCGCACGCGTCAACTGTTCGGACGAGTGCTGCCCGAACACGAAGCAGCCGAGCGCGAGCGCGTGCGGTCTGATCAACTCATCGACTGAGTTGGCCACGCTGCCAACCGAACAACTCGGTGGCTACCAAAAGGCCAGTGGGTGACCTTGTGCTCTAGCGCGAGACAGGGTCGCACCGTACGTTGACTGAGTGGAGACAAATTCGCGGTTGGTGTGGCGCGCAGTGGTGTCGTCGGTGTTGTTGTTGTCTACGACAGTGGTGGGCGCAGCTTCAGGTGCGGCGGCTATCGCCGATGGATCGGTGCTCACCGTCACCCCGACTATGGCTCGAGTAGGTGACCCAGTTGTGGTGTCGGGTCAGGTCTGTGCGGTAGGCCAAAGCGTGACCGAGGTGAGCGTGGACATCGTGCGCACCGGCACCGACCGAGCGTCGACTCACGTGGTGATCGATCTCGCTTCGCTCTCGATTACGCAGACCGACAGTGGATTCTCGTTTACCTACATCCCTACAGAGGCCGAGGTAGAGCTTGGCTTTCAGGTCTCGTGTAGCGATGGCGCAACCGCTGCGTCCCCAGCCCGCAAGGTGTGGGTGTTCGGCCCCTCTGGAAGGCAATGGTTCCTCCAGTCGGGCAGCGCGCTGGCAGGCGTGGCGGGCACCACGTTCAATGTCGTCATTCGGTCGATGGACTGTGTCGAAGGATCGTTGGCCACGGTCACCTTGGGACGACATCTCAACACACTTGCTGGCAGCGTCGAAGGAACCATCACAAACGGAGTGCTCGACGTGATGATGCTTGTCGCCTCATCCGCTACGAGTTCGGTCTCCGACCTCGAGATGCGATGCGAATCTGTGCGCGGCGGCACCCTGTCGGACCTGCGTCCGTTTGCCGTCAGTGCGCTTGGCAAGCCACTGCCCGCAACCGGTGGTGTGAGTTCCGGTGAACTCGTGATCGCGTCGCTTCTTGTGCTGGCAGGCCTGGGTCTGATTGGGCGTCGCCACGATCGGCGGATGACCAAGCGCGCAACACCGCGTTAACTCACGTGGCGGCGAGGACGCTGTCGATCTGACTCATCGCCGCTGCGAGGCCTTCTTCCATTCCCATTGCGAGTACTTGCTCCATCGCCGCTGTCGACGGGAACTGTGACTCGAGAACCATGCGTGTGTTGCCGTTAGGCAACGACGCGAAGGTGACGACAAGCGTTGTCACGGGCAACTCTGCATTGGGGTTGCCATCGGAGTCGGCGAAGCCATCGACAAGCTCAAGGCGATGCGGGGCATCGACAGCGAGCACTGTCCACCAGCCGTGGTGTTGATCTCCTTCGGGACCGGTCATGAAGTAGCTGACCTTGCCCTCGGGGTGGAACTCGTGAACGACAACAGTGGCCGGGTATGTGGGCGGACCCCACCAGCGCTCAAGCTTGCGTGGATCGGCCCACAGCTGCCACGCGCTGTCGAGCGGAGCGGCCCATTCGCTGAAGACCGTCATGGTCGATAGCGCCAGATCTTTACTGATGTCGGTAACAGGCATCGGCTTCCCTTTCGTGAGATCGCTCAGGTGTGCGTCGAGCACTTATGGTAGGGCAACGACATCGGGGGGTCATCATGAGTAGCACGAGCACGGTCACGGTCTCAACAGGAATGTTGCGCGGATCGCAGTCCAACGGAGTGCATGCGTTTCGCGGCATTCCTTACGCAGCGCCGCCCGTCGGTGCGAACCGCTGGCAGCCACCGCAGCCCGCCGCATCGTGGGACGGCATCCGCGATGCCTCGATCGACGGTCTCATTGCGTCGCAGCCGCTGATGCCGCCGCCCTTTGCTAGCGGCGATCTGCCTGCCGCCGGTGACGACTGTTTGAACCTCAGTGTGTGGTCTCCTGACCCTGACGCCTCTGGTCTGCCGGTGCTGGTGTGGATTCATGGCGGCGCCTTTGTGAGCGGCAGCAGCATTGAACCCACCTACAACGGTGCCTCATTCGCTCGCCGGGGCGTGGTGGTTGTGAGCATCAACTATCGCCTTGGCGCACTCGGCTTCCTTCACCTCGCCGAGCATTTCCCCGAGCTTGCGCACTCGGGCAACATTGGCATCCTCGACCAGGTTGCGGCGTTGCAGTGGGTGCAGCAAAACATCGCTGCGTTCGGTGGTGATCCTGGGCGGGTCACGGTTGCGGGCGAGTCTGCTGGTGGTATGAGCGTGGGCACATTGCTCGCGCTTGACTCCACCGATGGTCTGTTCCAGCGCGCCATTCTGCAAAGCGGTGCCGGCCATAACGGCATCAGCGCACCCACTGCTTCCGCCATTGCCGGCCATCTTCTTGAACTCGTCGGAGTCGCGCCGGGAGACATCGACGCGTTGCGTGAGCTCACCTCTGAGCAGTTGCTCGAGGCGCAGAATGCGTTGACTCTCGAGTTGCAGATGACCCGTAACCCCATCAAGTTCGGTGAGGCTGCTGCATCGGGAATGGCGTTCCAGCCCACGTTTGGCACCGCGGTGCTTCCGGTGCGCCCCATTGAGGCAATCGCTGCCGGCTCAGCGGCCAACGTGGCCGTGCTCACCGGCACCACGATGGAAGAGTGCTTGGTGTTTGTGGTGGCGATGAAGGACATGTTTAGCGACGAACTTGTCGAGATGACCATGGCGGCGGTGTTCGGAAGTCAGGCTGCTGGCACCGCTGCGCTCGATCAATACCGCTCGAACCGCGCCACCGCTGCACCACACGAAATTGTGGCGGCAGCGCAAACCGACAGCATGTTCCGCGTGCCGGCGGTGCGTTTGGCCGACGCTCAGTTGGCGCATAACCCCAATGTTTGGATGTACCGCTTCGATTGGCAGACGCCGGTCCTCGACGGGGCGTTCGGTGCGTGTCATGCACTTGAGTTGGCGTTTGTGTTCAACAACCTCGACACCGAGTTGGCCGAGACCTTTATGGGCCCAAATGCGCCGCAACCACTTGCTGATGCAATGCACGGTGCGTGGACAAACTTCATCACGCACGGCGATCCAGCGCACAACGGACTTCCCGCGTGGCCGCGCTATACCGCCAGCGATCGGTCGACGTTGTTGTTCAACGAGTCGTGCTCAGTGGCGACCAATCCCCGCGCCGACGAACTGGCGTTGTGGGACGGAATCATCTAATGCTGAGCCTCTCGTTTGCGTCTCAACTGCCGCACTCAAAGGTGAGCTTCCCTAACCGCAGTCGCGCCTGAGTTGCCACAGTTGCTGTCGCGGTGTTCAGCGCCGACAACGATTCGGGAGTCGACATCTGGCTTTCGGCTGCACGGATATCGAAGTTGTCGCCCTCAGCAATCGTGAGCGTTAAACCACTAAGGGCTTCGTTCTCTGGTGACTGTGTGCATGCGAGAAGCACAGTGGGTGATCGCTTGATGGCTCGGTCTTGCGCCGAGCGATAGAGCGATAGTTCTAAGGTGTGCAGGCCTTGGGTTCGGTAACACATCGCGACCACAAAGGGTCCGTTTGGAACCGCAGTTGCACCTTCGTTCTCGATGTCTACGCGGTCGCATGGAATGCCGTGATCACTGAGATAACGAACAAGCGCAGTGAGGTCG
>JBAXHD010000052.1:0-15975 GCA_037139095.1 Actinomycetota bacterium | reverse complement strand
ACTGCCCTCTGCATGCAGAGGAAGAGTGAAGGCTACCAAGCCACTGCTGCGGGTGGCGTGTGTTAGCGCGTTTCCTTGTGCGAGGTGTGCTTGCGGTCGAAAGCGCAGTACTTCTTCATTTCGAGGCGCTCACGGTCATTGACCTTGGACTTCATTGTGATGTAGTTCCGTCGCTTGCACTCGGTGCACTCGAGGGTGATCTTCACCCGCTTGTCATTCTTTGCCATGATTTTCTCTCTTGAGATGTTCTCTCGTAGAAGCGGCGTGGTCGTGAGGCTGCCGATGCAGCCCCACGATCACCACCAACGGGCTTACTTCAGGATCTTGACGACGCGGCCGGCGCCAACAGTACGACCACCCTCACGGATAGCGAAACGCAAACCCTCATCCATCGCGATCGGCTTACCCAACTCAACCGTCATCGACACATTGTCACCAGGCATCACCATCTCAGTGCCCTCAGGCAACTGAACAGTACCCGTCACATCCGTCGTACGGAAAAAGAACTGAGGCCGATAATTGTTGAAGAACGGCTTATGACGACCACCCTCCGACTTATTCAACACATACACCTGACCCTCAAAATTCGTATGCGGCGTAATCGAACCAGGCTTACACAACACCTGACCACGCTCAACATCTTCCTTCTTCGTGCCACGCAACAACGCACCAACGTTGTCACCCGCCTGACCCTCATCAAGCAACTTGCGGAACATCTCAACACCAGTACAAACCGACTTCTGAGTCACACGCAAACCAACAATCTCAACCTCATCGCCAGTATGAACACGACCCTGCTCAATCTTGCCAGTCACAACCGTGCCACGACCAGTAATCGTGAACACATCCTCAATCGGCATCAAGAACGGCTTATCCAACTCACGAACAGGCTCAGGAACCGACGCATCACACGCCGCCATCAACTCCATAATCTTTTCCTGCCACGCCTCATCACCCTCAAGGGCCTTCAACGCCGACACACGCACCACAGGCGCCGTATCACCAGGGAACTCATACTCATTCAACAACTCGCGAACCTCAAGCTCAACAAGCTCCAACAACTCCTCATCCTCAACCATGTCCGACTTATTCAAAGCCACAACAATGTAAGGAACACCCACCTGACGAGCCAACAACACATGCTCACGCGTCTGCGGCATCGGACCATCAGTCGCCGCCACAACCAAAATCGCACCATCAACCTGCGCAGCACCAGTAATCATGTTCTTGATGTAGTCAGCATGACCCGGCATATCAACATGCGCATAATGACGATTCGGCGTCTCATACTCAATATGAGCAATCGAGATCGTGATACCACGAGCCTTCTCCTCAGGCGCCTTATCAATCTGATCAAACGGCGTATAACTCGCCAACCCCTTACCAGCCAACGTCTTCGAAATCGCAGCAGTCAACGTGGTCTTACCATGGTCAATATGACCCATCGTGCCAATATTCACATGCGGCTTCGTGCGCTCAAACTTTGCTTTGCTCATGTCTATTCTCCGTGTTGGATGTCAGTGGGTTGTCAAAGATCGTGAGGAGCAGCGTCGCGTGACTGCGTCGCTACAGGACTCTTCATGCTAGAGGTGATGCTGCGAGCCGACAACCCGCAACGGGCACCTGTGGCGAACAAGTTCGCCGGGTGAGATCACTCGCCGCGAACGCGCTTGATGATGTCAGTGGCGATTGCGTTTGGAACTTCTTGATAACTGTCGAACTGCATCGTGTACGTAGCGCGACCCTGGGTGCGCGAGCGCAGGTCGGTGCTGTAGCCGAACATTTCCGACAGTGGGATCTGAGCCCGCACGACTTGCGTGTTGCCACGAGCCTCCATGCCCTCGATACGGCCACGACGGCTGCTGAGGTCGCCCATGACGTCGCCCATGTACTCGTCGGGCGTAACGACTTCGACGCCCATGATGGGCTCAAGCAGCACTGGCTTGGCCATCTCGGCGGCCTTCTTGAATGCCATCTGACCGGCGATCTTGAACGCCATTTCGCTGGAGTCGACGTCGTGATAGGCGCCGTCGACGAGGCTGGCCATGATGTTCACGGTTGGGTAGCCGGCGAGCACACCGTTGTCGAGTGCGCTCTGGATGCCCTGGTTCACTGGCTGGATGTACTCGCGAGGAACGCGGCCACCGGTGATCTTGTCGAGGAACTTGTAACCGCCTTCTGGGTTTGGCTCGAGGGTGATCTTCACCACTGCGAACTGACCCGAACCGCCCGACTGCTTGATGTGGCGATACTCGACCGACTCGACCTTTTTGGTGATGGTCTCGCGGTAGGCCACCTGTGGCTTACCGACGGTTGCGTCGACGCCGAACTCGCGCTGCATGCGGTCGACGAGAATTTCGAGGTGGAGCTCGCCCATTCCGCTGATGACGGTCTGGTTGGTCTCTTCGTCGGTGCGGACCCGGAAGGTTGGGTCCTCGTCAGAGAGGCTCTTCAAGGCCTTGCCCAACTTGTCCTGGTCGACCTTGGTCTTGGGCTCGATGGCCACGTGGATCACGGGCTCAGGGAAGATCATCCGCTCGAGGATGATTGGGTTGGCGCGGTCGCACAGGGTGTCACCGGTGGTGGTGTCTTTGAAACCGAGGCCAGCGACGATGTCGCCTGCCATCGCGATGTCGAGGTCTTCACGCTGGTTTGCATGCATCAACAAAATGCGGCCAAGGCGCTCGCGCTTTTCCTTGGTGCTGTTGAACACTTCGTCACCCTTGTTGATCTTGCCGGAGTACACGCGGAAGTAGGTGAGCTTGCCGAATGGGTCTGCCACGATCTTGAATGCCAATGCAGCGAACGGGCCATTTTCGTCGGCCTTGCGCTCGATTGGCTCGTCGTGAAAGTCGACGCCCTGTGCCGGACGAATGTCGAGCGGGCTAGGCAGATAATCGACAACGGCATCGAGCATGGGCTGAACGCCCTTGTTCTTGAAAGCCGAGCCACAGAGAATGGGCACGAAGTCGAACGCGAGAGTGCCCTTACGGATTGCACGCTTGATCTCAGCAATGGTGAGGGTTTCGCCGCCCAGGTACTTCTCCATGAGTTCGTCGTCGCTTGTCGCGATGGTCTCGAGCAACTCCTCGCGGTACTTGTCGGCGATCTCAACCATGTCGGCAGGGATGTCGACTTCGTCCCACTTGGCGCCAAGCTCTTCGTCTCGCCAGATCAGAGCCTTCATCTTCACGAGGTCGATGAGACCAATGAATGGCGTGTTGACTTCGATACCGCCAGCGCCGATGGGCAAGTGCAAGACGGCTGGCGTTGCCTCGAGGCGGTCCTTCACCATCTGTACGGTGCGGTAGAAGTTTGCGCCGATGCGGTCCATCTTGTTGATGAAGCACATGCGCGGCACGTTGTACTTGTTGGCTTGACGCCACACAGTTTCGGTCTGGGGCTCGACGCCAGCAACCGAGTCGAAGACGGTGACGGCACCGTCGAGCACGCGCAACGAGCGCTCTACTTCGATGGTGAAGTCCACGTGGCCAGGTGTGTCGATGATGTTGATGCGATGGTTGTCCCAGATGCACGTGGTGGCAGCCGAGGTGATAGTGATACCACGCTCTTGCTCTTGGGCCATGTGGTCCATCGTGGCTGCACCGTCGTGCACCTCACCGATCTTGTAGCTCTTGCCCGTGTAATACAGGATGCGCTCGGTCGTGGTGGTCTTACCGGCGTCGATGTGAGCCATGATTCCGATATTTCGAGTGCGCTCGAGTGGAAATTCGCGCTTTGCCATCTCAGTACTTCTTCCGTTTGCGTCGTGCTAGATCAAGGGAGCAGCAACCAAAGACGGTCGCAGGCACAGGCGACAATGCTAACGGCAGGTCTGACGACTCGCACCCTGCGCGGAGCCGTTCTGAATGGCCTGTGCCATATGGCCTTACCGGCTTGAGTAGCGAAAAACAAAACACCCGCCCATGAGGGCGGGTGTTTGTAGTTCTTGCTCGCGAATGCTCTAGAAGCGGTAGTGAGCGAAGGCCTTGTTGCTCTCGGCCATCTTCTGCATGTCATCGCGACGCTTGACAGCGGCACCAAGACCGTTGGCGGCATCCATGATCTCGCCGGCCAAGCACTCGGCCATGGTCTTCTCGCGACGCTTGCGGCTGAAGTCGACGAGCCAGCGGATTGACAAGGTGCCGGCACGACGAGGACGAACCTCGACTGGCACCTGATAGGTGGCTCCACCGACGCGGCGGCTTTTGACTTCGAGAGGTGGCTTGAGGTTCTCGATCGCACGCTTGAGCGTGGCGATTGGCTCGGCGCCTGTCTTCTCTTCGACCATCTTCAGCGCGTCGTACACGATCTTTTCGGCGAGGCTGCGCTTGCCGTGCAGCATGACCTTGTTGGTGATCTGCGAAACGAGCAGCGAGCGATAGATGGGGTCCGGCGTGATTTCACGACGCTCGGCAGGTCCTTTACGTGGCATGGCGGTTCGTTCCTATTACTTCGGGGTCTTTGCGCCGTAACGGCTGCGGCTCTGCTTGCGGTTCTTCACTCCGGCCGCGTCGAGCGCGCCACGAATGACCTTGTAACGCACACCTGGCAAGTCGCGGACACGACCGCCGCGCACCAACACGATGCTGTGCTCTTGGAGGTTGTGACCTTCGCCCGGGATGTAGGCCGTGATCTCGACGCCGCTGGTGAGACGCACGCGCGCCACCTTACGCAGTGCCGAGTTCGGCTTCTTTGGGGTGTTGGTGTAGACGCGAGTACACACGCCGCGTCGCTGCGGCGAGCCCTTGAGGGCTGGTGTCTTGGTCTTTGTGAACTTGCTGCTACGCCCTTGGCGGACCAGCTGCTGAATTGTGGGCACGCGTAAACCTTTCGCGTTGTCAAAAGAAACCTATGCACGCAGCGGAACGCCCGTTGCGTAGGACCCTGCAATGTTAGAGGTAGGTCCCCGATGCGGCAACCCGCGCGATGCTAAGTTCGCCTACTTTGGGTCATTTGGCATCGGGGGACCAATCGCTCCGTGAGCTGCCGGAGACGGGTTGACCCGACCTGACGAAGTTCGGGCCAACGAAACGTTGTTCGATGGGCCATCTCATTCATGCGAAAACGAAACGAGCGCAGGCGGCCCGAAGGCCACCTGCGCTCGTAGAGGACTGAGCGGCGAACGCCGCTACGACAATCAGGCTTCGGCCGGAACGTCGCTGTCTGAATAGGTGCCGTGGAGGTTGCCCAACCACGCCGCTGGATCTTCGGTGTCGCTGCTGTAGTACGCCATTGGCTTGTAGTCAGGCGCCGACACTTCGAAGTCGCGGTAGCGCTCCATGCCGGTACCGGCTGGGATGAGCTTGCCGATGATGATGTTTTCCTTGAGTCCCAAGAGGCTGTCGCTGCGGCCATCGATGGCTGCTTCGGTCAGCACTCGGGTTGTCTCCTGGAACGACGCAGCCGACAGCCACGACTCGGTAGCCAGCGAAGCCTTGGTAATACCCATCAACTCTGGGCGACCCTCGGCTGGGCGCTTGCCTTCTTCGACCATGCGCTTGTTCGTGTCACGGAAGACCTTGGCATCGGCACGCTCGCCAGGCAGGAAGCCTGTCTCGCCTGGCTCTTGCACGCCAACGCGGCGGGTCATCTGACGCACGATCAACTCGATGTGCTTGTCGGAAATGCTTACACCCTGATCGCGATACACCTTCTGAACCTCTTCGACGAGGTACAACTGGGTCTCGCGGATGCCCTTGATCTCCATGATTTCCTTGGGATCGAACGGCCCGTCGGTCACAGGATCGCCTGCATTGATGTCGTTGCCGTCGATGACGGTTGGGCGACTGCCGGTTGGCAACACGATCAAGTGCTCTTCGCCGGCATCGTCGATGACGGTGATTGGAATGCCCTTGCCTTCGTCTTCGCCAACATGCACGATGCCGCTGGCCTTGGCCAAACGAGCCGAGCCACGAGGCGTACGTGCCTCGAACAACTCAACAACGCGAGGCAGACCACCGGCGATGTCCTTACCGGCCACACCACCAGTGTGGAAGGTACGCATCGTGAGCTGAGTACCAGGCTCACCAATCGACTGGGCAGCGATAACGCCAACAGCCTCGCCGAGCTCGATTGCCTTGCCGGTGGCCAGTGAACGGCCGTAGCACAAGCCGCAAATACCGAGATCGGCATCGCAGGTGAGCACCGAGCGGACGCGAACGCGGTTGATCTTTGGATCGTCGCGCAACGCTTCCATCTCTTCGTCGCCGATGAGGCTGTTCTTGGCCAACACGGTTCCGTTGGTGAGCTTGAGCTCTTGCAACAGCGCCCGGCCAAACAGCTTCGCCTCGAGGTATGCACGAGTGTTCGCTGTATCAGGAGTGACGTTTTCGATCCAGACACCGAGTGTGGTTCCACAGTCGATCTCACGGATGATCAGTTCCTGAGCAACGTCGACCAAACGACGGGTGAGGTAACCCGAGTCGGCGGTACGAAGTGCGGTGTCGACCAATCCCTTACGGGCACCAGGAGTAGCAATGAAGTACTCAAGTGTTTCGAGGCCCTCACGGAAGTTCTTCTTGATGGGTCGAGGAATCATGTCGCCGCGAGGGTTGGCCACGAGGCCACGCATGCCTGCGATCTGACGCATCTGGGTCATGTTTCCGCGAGCACCCGAACCAACCATCATGTCGATTGGGTTGAAGCGCTGAGCTTTGAACTCGAGCTCCATGGCGTTCTGCACTTCGGCGGTTGCGTCGGTCCAGATACGAACCTCCATGTTGCGGCGCTCGCCGTCGGTGATGATGCCGCGGCGGAACTGGTTCTCAACTTTGTCGGCCTGCTCTTCGAACTTGTCGAGGATGGCACGCTTGTTCTTGGGAGTCTTCACGTCGTCGATCGACACGGTGATGCCGCTCTGCGAAGCGAAGCGGTAGCAGACAGCCTTGATTGCATCGAGTGCAACAGCGACCTCTGACTTGAGGTAGTTGTCGGACAGACGCTCAACGATGACACCCATCTCCTTCTTCTTGACGAGGAAGTCGATGTGACCAAACTTGGATGGGTAGCTCTCGGGGAGGGCTTCTTCGAACAGCAAACGGCCCGCAGTGGTGCGGAACGTATCGGCTGGCAGCGTGGCACTCGCTGGGCGACGCAATGTGATTGGGGCGTGCAGATTGAGCGTGCCTTCGTCGTATGCGCGCAGCACTTCCCACAGATGGCGGAAGGTGCGGCCGTTACCGGCTGCATCCTCGACCTCTTCGGTGAGGTAGTACCCACCGATAACGAGGTCCTGTGAAGGAGTAACCGTTGGGCGACCCGACGCTGGCGACAAGATGTTGTTCGCGCTGAGCATGAGCACGCGGGCTTCGGCCTGAGCCTCGGCGGACAGCGGCACGTGGATAGCCATCTGGTCGCCGTCGAAGTCGGCGTTGAATGCGGTACACACCAGCGGGTGAATCTGCAGGGCCTTGCCCTCAACGAGCACCGGCTCGAACGCTTGGATACCCAAGCGGTGAAGCGTTGGTGCACGGTTGAGCATTACGGGGTGTTCCTTGATGACGTCTTCGAGGACGTCCCACACCTGCGGACGGCGACGCTCGACCATGCGCTTGGCGCTCTTGATGTTCTGCGCCAACTCGAGGTCGACGAGACGCTTCATCACGAACGGCTTGAACAGTTCGAGTGCCATCAGCTTGGGCAGACCGCACTGGTGCAGCTTCAGCGTCGGGCCGGCCACGATGACCGAACGACCCGAGTAGTCGACGCGCTTACCGAGCAAGTTCTGACGGAAGCGACCCTGCTTGCCCTTGAGCATGTCGGACAATGACTTGAGCGGGCGGTTACCTGGACCGGTCACTGGGCGACCGCGGCGGCCGTTGTCGAACAATGCGTCGACTGCTTCTTGCAGCATGCGCTTTTCGTTGTTGACGATGATCTCGGGTGCGCCGAGGTCGAGCAGTCGCTTGAGGCGGTTGTTGCGGTTGATCACGCGACGGTAGAGATCGTTGAGGTCGCTGGTGGCGAAACGGCCACCGTCGAGCTGCACCATGGGGCGAAGCTCTGGTGGGATCACCGGCACGACATCGAGAATCATCGCCTTGGGATCGTTGACCCGACGACCGCTCTCGTCGCGCTTGTTGAACGACGTAACGATCTTGAGACGCTTGATGGCCTTTTGGCGACGCTGTGCGCTGAGTGGCTTGCGGCCACCTTCTGGCGGGTCGATGGCTTCGCGCAGCTTGATTTCTTCGACATCGAAATCGATGCGATCAATGAGCTGTTTGATGCTGTCTGCACCCGTGCCACCCTCGAAGTAATCGCCGTAACGATCGCGCAGCTCACGCCACAACATCTCATCGTCGATGATCTTGCGGCTATGGATGTCTTTGAACTCATCCCACGTACGCGAGAGCAGATCGAGCTCTGACTCGTAACGATCGCGGAGCATCGCGACTTCTTTTTCGGCGACCTTGCCGCGTGCTTTGACATCGCTGTCCTTGGCGCCTTCGCCCTCGAGCTTGGTCGCTTCGTCTTCGAGTTCTTTGTAGCGACGATCGATCGCGACTTCCATTTCCTTGCGGATGGCATCGCGCTCTTCGAGGTACTCGGCCTCGAGGTTCGACTTGTCGGCATGACGCTTGTCAGTATCGACCCAGGTGACCAAGTTGGCTGCGAAGTAGATGACCTTTTCAAGCTGCTTGGCTTTGAGCTCTTCTTTGGTCTCAACGCCAGCGAGCAGGTATGCCAACCAGCTACGGGTACCGCGCAGGTACCAGATGTGAACCACTGGCGCAGCCAGCTCAACATGACCCATGCGCTCGCGGCGCACCTTGCTACGCGTGACTTCGACACCACAGCGCTCGCAGATGATGCCCTTAAAGCGCACCCGCTTGTACTTGCCGCAGTAGCACTCCCAGTCGCGGGTTGGTCCGAAGATCTTCTCGCAGAAGAGTCCGTCCTTTTCGGGACGCAACGTGCGGTAGTTGATCGTTTCGGGTTTCTTCACCTCACCGTGGGACCACTGTTTGATCTGGTCGGCAGTTGCCAAACCGATCTTCAACTGGTCAAACATGTTTACGTCAAGCATCGTTCCCTGGCCTCGTCTCGTGTCGTCTCGTTCTAGTTCTTGCTCAGTACGCGCGCTCGCGGCGTGCAGCACGCTCGCGGTCGTCTTCGTCGGTGCCGCGCTCTGGGCGGCTGATGTCGATGCCAAGTTCTTCGGCGGCACGGAACACGTCTTCGTCCATCTCGCGCATCTCGATCTCGCTACCGTCGATAGCGAGGACCTCAACGTTGAGACACAGCGCCTGCATTTCCTTCATGAGAACCTTGAAGCTCTCAGGAATGCCGGGCTCTGGGATGTTGTCGCCCTTCACGATGGCTTCGTACACCTTGACGCGACCGAGCACATCGTCGGACTTGATGGTGAGCAGTTCCTGCAAGCAGTACGCCGCGCCATAGGCCTCGAGGGCCCACACTTCCATCTCGCCGAAACGCTGGCCACCGAACTGAGCCTTACCACCAAGCGGCTGCTGGGTGATCATGCTGTATGGACCAGTTGAACGGGCGTGAATCTTGTCGTCGACCAAGTGGGCGAGCTTCAAGATGTACATGTAGCCAACGGTGATCGGGTTGTCATACAACTCGCCGGTGCGGCCGTTATACAACGGCGTCTTGCCGTCGATCTGGATGAGGCGCTTGCCGTCGACGCTCTCTGGGTTGAGGTTCGCCAAAATGCTCTGGATGGTGGGGTGCTTTCCAGCGGCCTCTTCTTCGTCCCAGTGAGCACCGTCGAACACTGGCGTGGCAATAAACGTGCTCGGCTTCGTGTTCGGGCGGGTCTTGGTCTCGGTGCCGCGGATGGGCACGTCGCCAACGGTGACGTTGTTCTTGACGTCGTTCCAACCCCAACGAGCGCAGTAGCCGAGGTGAGCCTCGAGTACCTGGCCCACGTTCATGCGGCTTGGCACGCCCAGTGGGTTGAGGATGATGTCGACCGCGGTGCCATCGGACAAGTACGGCATGTCTTCGATCGGAAGGATCTTGGAGATAACGCCCTTGTTGCCGTGACGGCCAGCGAGCTTGTCGCCAACGCTGATCTTGCGCTTTTGGCCAACATAAACGCGCACGAGTTGGTTCACGCCTGGTGGCAGTTCGTCACCATTTTCGCGGGTGAACACCTTGACGTCGATGACCTTGCCATTTTCGCCGTGTGGCACCTTGAGGCTGGTGTCGCGAACTTCGCGTGCCTTCTCACCGAAGATGGCGCGTAGGAGGCGCTCTTCAGGAGTGAGCTCGGTCTCGCCCTTTGGCGTGACCTTGCCGACCAGAACATCGCCCGGGCCGACCTCGGCGCCAACGCGGATGATGCCGCGGTCGTCGAGGTCGCGAAGGATGTCTTCGCTGAGGTTCGGAATGTCACGAGTGATTTCTTCGAGACCAAGCTTCGTGTCGCGGGCATCGACCTCGTGCTCTTTGATGTGGATCGACGTGAGCACGTCATCTTTCACCAAACGCTCGCTGAGGATGATGGCGTCTTCGAAGTTGTAACCCTCCCATGGCATGAGTGCCACGAGCAGGTTCTTGCCAAGCGCCAATTCGCCATGATCGGTTGATGGGCCGTCGGCGATGATGTCACCCTTTTTGATCTTGGCGCCCTCGGCAACACGCACGCGCTGGTTGATGCACGTGTCTTGGTTGCTCCGACGGAACTTGGCCAGTGGGTACACCTTCTTGCCGAGGGTCTTGTACTGAACCGTGACGCTCTCGCCGCTGACTTCGATGACATCGCCATCTTCGACAGCCTGAATGAGGTCGGCGGCGTCGCGTGCGGCGCGGGCCTCAATGCCGGTGCCGATATATGGCGCCTCTGCGCGAATCAGTGGAACGGCCTGACGCTGCATGTTGGCACCCATCAGGGCGCGGTTTGCGTCGTCATGCTCGAGGAACGGAATGAGCGCGGTTGCGACTGACACGATCTGACGCGGCGACACGTCCATGTAGTCGACCTCGGTACCCGGCACGAATGCGATGTCGGTGGTGGCACCGAAGAAGCTTTCGGCTTCGAGCATCTTGCGCAGGTCGTCGAGGCTGGCTGCCTGAGGCGAACGACGCACAAGAACCTTGGGGTCCTTGAAGGTGCCGTCGGCGTTGATAGGCGTGTTGGCCTGAGCAACGACGTAGTTCTCTTCTTCGTCGGCCGCCATATAGACGATTTCGTCGATGACGACACCGTTGACAACCTTGCGGTATGGGCTCTCGATGAAACCAAACTCGTTCACTCGCGCGAACGTGCTGAGTGCACCAATCAGACCAATGTTTGGACCTTCTGGAGTCTCAATAGGACACATACGGCCGTAGTGGCTGAAGTGAACATCGCGGACTTCGAAGCCGGCACGCTCGCGGCTCAGACCACCGGGTCCGAGGGCCGACAAACGACGACGGTGGGTGAGGCCCGACAACGGGTTCACCTGGTCCATGAACTGCGACAACTGCGATGTTCCGAAGAACTCCTTGATTGCGGCAACGACTGGACGGATGTTGATCAAGGTCTGGGGCGTGATGGCCTCGACGTCTTGAGTGGTCATGCGCTCGCGAACTACGCGCTCCATACGGCTGAGGCCAATACGCACCTGGTTCTGGATGAGCTCGCCCACGCTGCGAATGCGGCGGTTGGCGAAATGGTCTTGGTCGTCGAGGCGGTAGCCGGGCTCCTGCTTGACGAGGTGCAACATGTAGCTGAGTGCTGCGACCACTTCGCAACGGCTGAGCACATCTTGATCGTCGGTTGGGAGATCGAGCAGATCACCATCAAGGCCGAACAGTTCGGGCAGGCGCGCCACTTCGTTACCCAGCTTGCGGTTGAGCTTGTACCGGCCAACGCGGCTGAGGTCGTAGCGACGGTTCTCGAAGAACGCATTGCGGAAGAACGCACGTGACGACTCAAGCGTTGGTGGCTCGCCAGGACGGGCCCGCTTGTAGATCTCGACAAGCGACTCGTCTTGCGTAGGAGCAAAATGACGCTCCTTGTCCCACTGGTCTTCGAGGAAGTCGAAGTGAGCGACAAAACGGTCGATAAAGCCCGGGGCGTGCTCTTCGTCATAGCCGAGAGCGCGCAGCAGGGTGAAGATGCCGAGGCGACGCTTGCGGGCAACGCGGGTACCCGCGGTGACGAACTTGCCGGGCTTGTGCTCGACGTCGAATTCGAGCCATTCGCCACGGTATGGGTGCACGGTGCCCTTGACCAGCTGGTGCTTGCTGAGGTTACGAAGGCGGAAACGCTCGCCGGGCTCGAAAATGACGCCGGGGCTACGAACCAACTGGCTCACAACGACACGCTCGGTGCCGTTAATGATGAAGGTGCCCTTGTCGGTCATCATCGGGAAGTCACCCATGAAGACGGTCTGCTCTTTGATTTCGCCGGTGTTGCGGTTCATGAACCGGGCGCGCACAAAGATGGGCGCCGAATAGGTCATGTCCTTTTCTTTACACTCGGCCACGCTGAACTTGGGCGGTGGGCGCAAGTCTTCGTCGTCGGGATCGAACTCGAGCTCGAGTTGGAGTGCCTCGGAGAAATCCTTGATCGGCGAAATATCGCGGAAGGTTTCTGCGAGTCCATGGTTCAAGAACCATTCGAAACTCTCGCGTTGAATCGCAATCAAGTCAGGAAGAGCCAATGGATCTTCGAGATTTGCAAACGAATAACGCTCACGGGTGGTTGGACTCTTGGCCACTACAACTCCTCGTTGGCACACGGGGGAACGCTTAGGTGCGCGAAATAGCCACTACGAAAGGGGTAGCAGACAGATACACGCACGGCAACAGACGATCCTATCGTCGGGAGCGTGAGGAGTCAACGCCCGAGCCGAGACAGCTAGGCCGCTTCATGTGTTGGCGCGAACGGTAAGCGTTTCTGGCGAATCAGTCAAGCATTGCAGGCCGTTTTTCGCTGAGCCCAAAGGTCGCCGATTCGCTACGGTGGTGCCATGTTCCGGCCATGCATCGACCTCCGCTCCGGGCAGGTGGTGCAGATCGTGGGCTCAACCCTCAGCGATCGTGCGGCGGCCGAGGGCAGCGTGGCCACCAATCACGTCAGCGAACACCCTGCCCATTGGTTCGCTGAGACCTACCGCAACGATGACCTGCGCGGTGGTCACGTGATCATGTTGGGGGCAGGCAACGAATCGGCAGCACGTTCGGCTCTGGCAGCGTGGCCAGGTGGGCTACAGGTTGGGGGTGGCATTTCGGGTGACAACGCCCAGCAGTGGCTCGACGCCGGCGCCTCACACGTGATTATGACCTCGTGGTTGTTCGTCGATGGCGCGCTTTCGCAGGAGCGGCTCGATGCTGCGGCCGCCGCTGTGGGCCGAGACCGCATCGTGATCGATCTGTCATGCCGGTGGAGAGACGGCGCCTACTGGGTGGTCACCGATCGGTGGCAGGTCTTCACCACGTTGCAAGTGAGTGCCGCGACCCTGTCACGATTGTCTGAAAGCTGCGCTGAGTTCTTGGTGCACGGGGTCGATGTAGAGGGACTCGCCCAAGGAATCGACCTTGAACTGGTGTCGCTGTTGGCCGAGGGTTCGCCGATCCCCTGCACCTACGCAGGGGGCGCCCAGTCGATCGACGATCTTGGCACTGTGCACGACATCAGCCAGGGGCGCGTCGACCTCACGGTTGGCTCTGCGCTTGATCTGTTTGGCGGGAGCGGAGTCCGCTACTCGGACTGCGTCGAGTTCAACCGAACCCATCGCTAGACGGGCCGCTTCTAGAGAAACGCTCAGTCGTGCCCGCCAAGCGGCCAGAGGTGGGTCAAGACTCGGCCGGTGATCGAGTCGACCGATACGGTGCCGAACGCACGTGAGT
Organism: Actinomycetota bacterium; assembly: GCA_037139095.1. GTDB lineage: Bacteria > Actinomycetota > Acidimicrobiia > Acidimicrobiales > Ilumatobacteraceae > WLMZ01. The sequence goes on along the minus strand of JBAXHD010000052.1, from coordinate 2,166 downwards.
CGACCGACAGATCTCGATCGTCGCCAAGCAAGAGCACCTCGCCCTGCGGCACCGGGTTCGGGCCGAAGTAATAGCCAGCCATCCCTGCGTTGTTGACATATGCCTCGTCGAAGATAAGGCCATCAACCATCAAATGGCCGTCCTCGATGCCGGCGTTTTGGCCACCAACTGCGACGACTCGCTTGACAATAAGCTTGCCGTCGACTGGATCTGTTGTCACCACAACCTCGCCAGGTCGCGGGTCACGAAAGCGGTAGGTCAAACGGTCGACCACGAGCACATCCCCGTCGCGAATTCCAGGCGACATGCTGCTGCCGTGCACCGTGACGGTCTCGACAAGGAACGAACGAACCCCAAGCAGCACAACCACGATGGCCAGTAACGGTCGCCAAAACGGGCGGCGCTTCTTTTCGACGATCTCGATGCCCTCGGGGACATCAGCTTCGCCCTCGCGATTGAGGAGTTCGACCGTTGCGCTCACAACGCGCTGATGCCAGCGAGAGCCCACATGGCAAGGCCAACCCACATCAGCTTGGCCGATGTGCGCTGCCGAAGTTGTTTGCTCATCAATCCGGTCAGAATCATGATGAGTGCGAGTTCGGCGGCCAAGGTCAATAAGTCGAACGCGCCGACGTACTTCGCCGCACCGGGAACAATCGATCGGCCCGGACGCACCGCTCCGCCGTGCCCCGCGATTTCTGGTGCACACGGAATGCCTACTGTGCGGCTCACGACGTAGACCGCGACGACCGCCACGGTTCCCCACACGCCAATTCTCAATGCAGCATCACTCATCGGCTTACGGAACAACCGATATGCCAATGTGCCTTGGGCCAATGCCAAGAATGCAAAGAACTCGCCAGACAATGCCCACCAACTGTAGTGAGATGGGGTTGAGGCGGCGTGGGCGAGCGCCGCGGCCGACGACAGCGCGATGGCTGCATCTACCGCAAAGCTGCGGTGGTAATCGCTTCGAGGGCGTTGAGTCCCCGTCAGCTCTTGATGCAACAGAACGGTTTTCATGCTGCTATCTCCCCGATGAGCGAGAAGCCGTGGGAACTCATACCGGCGGCGTAGTTGGTAGGTAGGCCGTGGCGCGTGTGCCCATTGGATCGTCGCCTGGCTGCAGGGGGTCGATGATTTCGTATTGCGACATCATGTCGTGGTCTTCGTGAACGATGTTGTGGCAGTGGATCATGTACTTGCCGCGACCCTCGAACCTCATCAGCACCCGGATGGTCTCGTTCTCGCCAAGGTAAGCAGTGTCTTTTGGACCTACTTCGTAGGGACGAGGTGGTAGTCCGTTGCGGGACAGAATACGGAAATCGACAAAGTGAGCGTGGGCTGGGTGGAACCATCCGCCTGCGCTGTTCTTGAACTCCCAAATTTCGGTGTCACCGCGGCGTGGGCTGGCGAGCACGAACTCGTAGTTGCTGTCCTCAACTTCTTTCCACGTGGTGCCGTTGATGACCCATTGGCCGCCCTTACGGTGGAACAAGAATTGGCGGGTCGCCACAGCGTCGGCTTCGCGAAGTTGCATCGCCTCGTTGTCAGGGTTGAGCACTGCTGGAAGTTCGTTGTTTGCTGGATCAAACGCATCATCGACAACGTCGAACGCCATGATCTTGTCGGTGTTGACGAACATCTTGTTGTTGTTGCTTGGGTTGACGTTATTCATGACGACTCGCGTACCAGGTGCGTACTTCGCGAAGTCGATGATGATCTCGTAACGCTCACCGCTCATCATCTTCAGATTGTCTGTCAATACGGGTGCCGGCATCAGGCCTGCGTCGGTGGCGATGACGGCGAACTTCTCACCTGTGTCGAGCGCGATACCGAATGAACGTGATAGCGCAGCAGCGCACAAACGGAAACGGTACTTGCGACGCTTCACCTGCATCAGCGGCCATGGTCGACCGTTGACCAGCATCACGTCGCCCCACAAACCCGTCTGATTCGCGAGGCTGAACAGCAACGACCCGTCCTTGTTAAAGGTTGCATCGCTCAGCATCAACGCCACATCGAACTCGCCTTGAGGAATACCAAGGGACTGCTCAAGCGAATCGTGAATGTGATACTGCGCAGCCAACCCGTGATACGCGTTTTCGGCGGTGTGATGAATGCCGTGATCGTGATACCACATCGTGCGAGCCGGTTGCAGGTTCG
>JBAXHD010000051.1:0-16507 GCA_037139095.1 Actinomycetota bacterium | reverse complement strand
TCTTCTCCCCAACGCCCGCGCGCATTGCGCGACAGGTCTACAGGTCGATCGGAGGGAGTTCCTCGATATTCACGTCCTTGAACGTGAGCACCCGAACCTTCGGAACGAAGCGGGTCTTGCGGTACATGTCCCAAACCCATGCGTCAGTGAGCACCACCTCGATGAGGGGCCGCGACGCATCGCCAAGTTGAGTCACTTGCACTGCGTTGGCCAGATAAAACCGGCGCTCGGTCTCAACGGCGAAGCGGAACATGCCCGCGACGTCTTGGTACTCCTGCGCGAGTTGAAGCTCTCGCTCGGACTCGTAGTTCTCGAGATCGTCAGAGCTCAATGGAGGGTGCTTTCACCGAATAATCGGCCTCCGACCGGAATGGTCAGCGGTCGCGCTTTTCCTTGATCTTGGCTGCCTTACCCGAGCGATCACGCAGGTAGTACAACTTGGCGCGACGCACGTCGCCACGACGAACAACTTCGAGCTTGGCCACGGTTGGGGCGTGCATTGGGAATGTGCGCTCGACGCCAACGCCGTAGCTCACCTTGCGGACCGTGTAGGTCTCGGCAACGCCGCTGCCGTGCAGGCCAATCACGTTGCCCTGAAAGATCTGGATGCGCTCTTTGTTGCCTTCGATGACCTTGACGTGCACCTTTACTTCGTCACCAGGACCGAACTGAGGAATGTCGGTGCGGATGTACTGGTTGTCTACAAGATCGGTGGACTTCATGACGCGGTCTTTCGTAACAGCCCGAAACGGGAGCCTGAGTGGCGAACGCTCAAGGATAGGCCGTAGAAGGGAACTCTTCCAACAAACGACGGTCATCATCTGAAAGTCCGCCGCGCGCCTCGATCAGGTCGGGCCGATACCGAAGGGTGCGATGCAACGCCTGCGCATGGCGCCAGCGAGCCACTTTGGCGTGATCGCCGCTGCGCAAGATCTCGGGCACCGCCCATCCCCTGAACTCATTGGGGCGCGTGAACTGGGGCTCCTCGAGCAGTCCCGATGCTCCAAAACTCTCGGTCACCGGACTCATGTCGTTGCCCATAGCGCCGGGTAGCAGTCGGGCGACGGCCTCGATGACGAGGCATGCGGCGACTTCGCCACCCGACAGCACCACATCGCCAATGGATAGTTCGTCATCGACCAAGTGCTCGCGTACCCGGTGATCGATGCCCTCGTAGCGGCCACACAACAAGCTAAACCCACCGCTCTCGGCGAGTTCGTGGGCCATGCGCTGATCGAAGCGACGGCCACCCGGGCCGAGCAGAAACAATGGACGAGGCGGTTCGGCAGCTTCGACGGAGGCAAAAATGGGGCCGGGCTGCATCACCATTCCGGCGCCGCCACCAAACGGCGAGTCATCGACGGTGCGATGCGCATCGGTGGTGTGGTCACGCAGATCGTGGCAACGCAGATCGAGCAGGCCGGTGGTGCGACACTTCCCGAGCAAGCTTTGGCTGCAGAAGTCGTCGACGAGTCCGGTGAAGATGGTGAAGACGTCGATGCGCATCGGCGCCAACTCTAGGGGCATCTCAAGAATCGAGATCGAACAAGCCGTCGGGCGGGTTGATGGTGATGACACCATCGATGCAGCTCAGCACGAATGTGATGGGTACCAGCGCCCCCGTATCGAGTTCGAGAATGTCGTGGGCCGGGTTAGCCAACACACCGATGCAGCGACCGCGTGGGGTTCCATCAGACTCAACGACTTCGGCGTTGAGTAGCTGATGCACCCACAGCGCATCGGGGTCGTCGATGGGTTCGGCGTAGAGCACGGCGTTGGTGAGCGACTCGACCGCGGTGCGGTCGTCGAAGCCCACAAAGTGGGCCAGCCATCGTTGCGGTAACCGCTTTGACGATGCCAGTGTGCGCCACTGGCCGTTGGCCCACAGACGCGAACCGACCGCGAGACGATCCTCGCGGTCAGTGATGAGATCAATGTATGTGTCGCCTTTGACGCCATGTGGGCGTCGGATGACTCCGACTTCGACCAGACCGGCGGGCATGTCGCCGCCAGTTGAGCGAGGTCGATCAGTCATCGACAAAGTCGACGTCGACTTCGACGCCATCGCGAGTGCCGGCGGCACGAACGACGGTGCGAATGCTCTGCGCCGTACGGCCACGACGGCCAATCACGCGGCCGAGGTCACCAGGACCAACCTTGACCTGCAGCTTGATGCGGCCCTTCGAGGGAATGCCCTCGACGCGAACAGCCTCGGCATCGTCGACGATTGAACGCACAACATGCTCGAGAACCGCAGTTGCGGTTGGTGCAGCGACTTGATTGCCAGCGTCGACGCCATCTTCGGCGCCGTCGAGCTCATTGCTCACTTGGCAGCCCGTGCGACGCCGAACTCACTCCATGCGCCGGAGATCTCGAGCAACTTGCGAACACGATCGGTTGGCTGTGCGCCGTCCATCAACCACTTGACGGCCTTGGCGTTGTCAATGGTGATGACGCTGGGCTCGGCACGAGGGTTGTACTGGCCGACAATTTCGATGAACCGACCATCGCGCGGCGACCGACTATCGGTTGCAACGATGCGATATTGCGGCTGCTTGGTCTTACCGACTCGGGTGAGGCGCAGCTTCACTGACATTTGATACAGACTCCTGATTGGTCTACAGAACTGTGAAAGGTTAGCGCCAGAGTGGCGGGTACACACCCGACGCAGCGATAACCGGCAGATGACTCACCGTTGGTTGAACGGCATATCGCTAAAAGCGCCCGGCATTTGGCCCTTCAGCGCACCTAAACCACCGGGCATCATCGGCATCTTCTTCTTGCCTTTTTTGCCCATACTCATGCCGCCCATGCGCTTCATCATCTTTTGCATCTCGCTGAACTGCTTCACGAGACGGTTGATTTCGCCCACCGACGTGCCGCTGCCCATCGCAATACGGTTACGCCGGCTGCCATTGATGATCTCGGGCTTGCGCCGTTCGGCAGGGGTCATCGAGCGGATGATGGCTTCGACAGGCTTGAGGTCGTCGTCGTCGATCTTGGCGTTCTTGAGCTCTTTCGGCATGCCAGGCATCATGCCCATGAGGCCCGACAACGGACCCATCTTCTTGAGTTGCTGCATCTGGTCGAGGAAGTCGTCGAGTGTGAACTCGCCGTCCATCATCCGTTGAGCGGCCTCGGCAGCAGAATCCTTTTCGAACGCCTTCTCGGCCTGCTCGATGAGCGTGAGCACATCGCCCATACCCAGAATGCGGCTGGCCATGCGGTCGGGGTGGAACTGCTCGAACGCATCGAGTTTCTCGCCGGTAGACGCAAACGCGATGGGCCGACCGATGACCTCTTTCACGCTGAGCGCAGCGCCACCACGCGCATCGCCATCGAGTTTCGACAGGATGACACCGTCGATGGCGAGGGTTTCGTGGAATGCCTCGGCGACTCCAACGGCGTCTTGACCGGTCATCGCGTCGATGACCAAGAACGTGTAGTGCGGCTCAATGGCTTCGCTGATCTGACGGACCTGAGCCATCATGTCGGAGTCGATTGCCAAGCGACCGGCGGTGTCGACAATGAGCACATCACGGCCCAAGCGACGAGCCTCGGCCAACCCGCGGGCCGCCACCGATACCGGATCGCCAGCCTCGCTGAACACCGGAACATCGATCTGACGACCGAGCACTCGCAACTGCTCGACGGCGGCTGGACGCTGCAGGTCGGCACCGACGAGCAATGGCTGGCGCCCCTGGCTCTTGAACCACTTTGCCAACTTTGCCGAGTTCGTGGTCTTACCTGAACCCTGCAGACCGGCCATCAGCACAACTGTTGGTGGCCGACCGGCGTAGGTGATCTTGAGTGTCTGCCCACCAAGGATATTGGTGAGTTCATTGCTGACGATCTTGATGACCTGCTGGCTGGGATCGAGCGCCTGCGAGAGCTTGAGACCAACGGCTTGCTCGCGGATGCGCTCGACGACGGTGCGAGCAACAGCGACGTTGACGTCGGCCTCGAGCAGCGCCGTGCGGATCTCGCGCAATACCTCGTCGACATCGCTGTCGGTGAGGCGGCCCTTGCCGCGCAACTTCTTGAAGATGCCATCAAAACGATCGGACAGTGTGTCAAACATGCCCGGTCAGGCTACCGGCCACAGCGCTGAGACAGAGAAGCCGTACTGAGGCAAGCCCTATTCGGAGAAGAGCGCCTCGATGAACTCGGTGGGGTCGAACTCGACAAGATCGCCGATGGTCTCGCCCAAACCGACGAGCTTCACAGGCAGGCCAAGCTCGGTCTCGATAGCGAACACAATGCCACCTTTGGCCGACCCATCGAGCTTGGTGAGCACCACGCCCGTGACCTCGGTGGCCTCCGCGAATTGGCGAGCCTGCGCCAGACCGTTTTGCCCGGTGGTGGCATCAATCACGAGCAACACCTCGGTGACGCGGCCGCGACCTTTGCCCGCAACGCGACGAACCTTGCGAAGTTCTTCCATCAGGTTGGTCTTGTTGTGCAGGCGGCCAGCGGTATCGGCCAGCACGAGTTCGATCTTGCGGGCGCTTGCGCTCTCGATGCCGTCGAAGATCACGGCGCTGGGGTCGCTGCCCTCATTGCCTCGCACGAGCTCGCTGCCCGAGCGTTGCGCCCACGTGGCGAGTTGCTCTGCTGCTGCGGCACGGAAGGTGTCACCTGCGGCCATGAGAACCGTGTGGCCGAGTTGGCGCTGCTGAGCGCCCACCTTGCCAATCGTGGTGGTCTTGCCCACACCGTTGACACCCACAAAGAGCCACACGTTTGGCGAATCAGCATCGCCTGGCTCGAGGCGCAACGCCCGGTCGCTCGCGGTGAGCCGACCGATCATGTCGGCCTGCAGCGCATTGAGCAGTGCGTCGGGGTCGGTGAGCTCCTTGGCTTTCACCCGTGCCCGAAGCCCGTTGAGCAGTTCGTCGGTAACGCGAACCCCAACGTCGGCGCGCAGCAAGGCTTCTTCAAGGTCGTCCCACGTTTCGTTGGTGATGCCAGCCCGGCCGCGCACACCGCTGAACACGCCAACAAGCGCGGCGCGTGACTTTGCCATGCGGTCGCGAAAGCGGGGCCGTTCGAACGATTCGGGTTCGCCTTCAACATCAACTTCGGGTTCGGCCTCGGCCGCGACTTCGGCTGCGGGCTGAATCGTTGGCTCAGCCTCGACGTCGACAACGGGCGCAACGTAGCGGCCGACGGTAGGCGCAATTGGTGTAGCCACCCGAGCAGCACCGACTGCCTTGGCACGTTGCCGACTCACAGCAACCGTCACGACGCCGAAGATCACGACGACAGCAATAAGAACAAGGAAGATCGAAGGCACGCCGAGACGCTATCGGCAGGTCAGCGGCCAGCAAGCCCCGACTGCTCGCCAGCGAGTCGCTGAGCCGCCCACACCGGCACCAACGAGAACAACATCACGGCAGTAGCCATCACGTTGACGATGGGCTGCTGCTCGCCGCGACTGAGGTTGCTCAGGATCCATTGCGGCAATGTCTGCAGGTCGCTGCCCGCACCGTTGGTAAATGTGGTGACGACAATTTCGTCGAAGCTCAGCCCAAAGGCCAACAGTCCGCCCGCCAGCAACGCCGATCGCATCAGCGGAAACGTGACGAGCCAGAAGGTCTGAAAGAGATCGGCGCCAAGATCGGCCGAGGCTTCCTCGAGGTTTGGCGAAAGACGGCGCAGCCGCGCCAACACGTTGTTGTAGACGACCACGACACAAAACGTTGCATGGGCAACGATGAGCGTGATGATTCCAAGATCGAGCCCCACCTGACGAAACGCTGCATTGAGCGCAATGCCCGTAACGATGCCGGGCAACGCGATCGGCAACACGATCATCAAGCTCAGCGACTCTCGCCCGAAGAACTTGAACCGCTGCACCGCAAACGCCGCTGCGGTACCTAGCACCAATGCGATCAGCGTGGCGACCACAGCAGTCTTGAGGCTCATGAACAACGCATCGCGTGCCCCCGGATTGTGCAGCGCCTTGGCCCACCATTTGGTGGTGAACCCAGTTGGGGGCCACGTGAGCGAACTCGAGCGATTGAACGACAGCACCGTCACGATGGCAAGCGGCACCCACAAGAAGGTGATGACCGCAACGGTCCAGAATCGAAAGCCCACGCGGGTGCTGCGGTTGATATGGGTCATGGTCGCCAGCTCACAAGTTCTCGAGCGCTCCGGTGCGGCGGATGCCAAGCAAATACAGAACCATCACCAACACAGGCACCGTTGCAAACGCTGCAGCAAACGGCAGGTTCGAGGCGAAGTTGGCGTAGACCACCGACCCGATCATCTGCGAGGGCCCGCCCACCAAAGCCACCGCAATGTAGTCACCCATTGATAACGAAAAGGTGAACACCGACCCAGCGATGATGGCGGGAAACAACATCGGCACCACAACCGAGCGGAGGGTGAGCCAGAACCCCGCCCCCAAATCGTTCGAGGCCTCGAGCAACGAGTCAGGGACCCGATCGAGGCCGGCGTAGATGGGCACGATCATGAACGGAAGCCAGAGATACGCGAGTACCACTACAAGTGCGCCGAGGCCATAACCCGGGCTGTGCCCGAAGGTCTTCTCGAGCACTCCCCCGGGAGACCCGAGGATTGCCCGCCACGCAAAGGCCTTCACGAGGTAACTGCCCCACAGCGGCACGAGCACCGCGGTAATCAGCGCCGTACGCGCCCGAGGCTTGGCAATCTTGGCGATGAAAAATGCAATGGGCACGGCGAGACAAACATCGATGATGGTGACCAGCGCCGCTACACCGATGGTGCGAAAGGCAATGTCGCGATACACCGTCGCGGTGAGGAGTTCGTGGTAGTTCGAGGTGCCGAACTGCTCGGCGATGGCTGTGGCATCGTCGTTCAATCGGTAGAACGACGTGACGAACAGCGCAATGAGCGACCCGAAATACAACACCACGATCCACGCCACCGGACCGGTGAGCAGTGCTCCAAGATGCAGCCACGGACGCCCATCGACGAAGCGCGACACTCGTCGACGCATTCGCGATGGGAGTCCCATTGTGGCTGTCATCGTGGAAGTTCAATCAGCGGCGATTAGCCCTTGATTGCAGTCCAAGCCTTGATCCACTCGCTGAATGGAACACAGTTGTCGCCCGAACCATCGAGGCACTTCTTGCGCGGTGTTGCCCAGAAACTGATGCCCTTGGCAAACGCGTTGTCGGTGGCCTTGAACACGTCGCAATGCGTGGAATCGGTGATCAGCCCGCATGCCTTGGGGTTTGCTGGGGCCTCACCGAAGTAGTACGCAACTTGCGCCTGGGCCTCGGGGCTGGTGATGTAGTCCATCCACTTGTACATGCAGTTGGGGTGCTTTGCCTTGGCTGCCACCATCCATGTGTCGCTCCAACCGGTGGCGCCTTCCTTCGGCAACACAGTTGTGAGCTTGGGATTATCGGCGACGGCGAGGTTGTAGATGACCTGCCAGGTGGTTCCGAGCACGATGGAACCCTGGGTGAACGCGCCCTGCGACACGGCGTAGTTGCTCCAGTATTCGCCGATGACTCCGCGCTGGTCCTTGAGCAACGACACTGCTGCATCGAACTGAGCCTGGGTCAGCGAGTAGGGGTCCTTGATGCCAAGTTCGGGCTTGGCCGACTTGAGGTACAGCGCTGCGTCGGCAATGTAGATCGGGGCGTCGTATGCGGTGACCTTGCCCTTGTATGGCGACGCCTTGTCGAAGACCACGCCCCAGGAATCGGGGGCAGGTTTGACGACATCAGAGTTGTACATCAGGTAGTTGGCGCCCCAACCGTGTGGGATGCCGTAGTTCTTTCCGTCGCTCGAGTTATACGGCTGATCTTTGAGGAACGACGAAATGTCGGCGTAGTTCTTGATGAGCGAGGTGTTCACCGGCGCCACCAAGCCTGCGTCGATCAAACGAACGCTGGCATCACCAGATGCCGAGACGCCGTCGTACTCGCCGGTCTGCATGAGCTGGAACATCTCGTCGGAGGTGTTACCGATTTTCACGTCGACCTTGCATCCGGTGTCGTTCTGAAACTTGGTGACCCAATCTGTCTTTGGGTCGGTGCTTCCGTTTTCGGCATAGCCGGCCCAAGCAATGATCTTCAAGGCGCCTTCGCCCGCGCCGATGGCGGTGAGCGCCTTGCCGCCCGAACTACCGGAACTGCTGCTGCCGCAGGCGCTGAGTAGCAGCGCAATCGCGGTGCCGCACGCCAGTGCAATACGTGGTGCTCTCATGGTGTCTCCCCTTGCTGTTTGGATTCTTCTTTTTGCTGATCGGCCGACTCGATGACATGAGCCGATTGTCGCCGCCATGCGAGATGCACATGACGACCTATCGAGACGCCGGCAAGCCGATCGCTCGGTACGACAGTAACCAACGTGGTGCCATCGTCGAGACGAACGCGCACACGACACTCGGCTCCGAGGTAATGCACGTCGGACACTTCACCTTCGACAACGACATCACCAACAGAGATTTCGGCCGCTGAACCCACCAGGTGCAAACGCTCGGGGCGCAGCGTGTGCGCGGCGTGCACTCCGAGAAGGCGATGCGACATTTCAGCGGAGAGCAGGTTTGAGGTGCCAACAAACCCCGCAACGAAACCAGTAGCGGGTCGCTCGTAGATATCTCGCGGAGTGCCGACCTGCTCGATGCGACCCTGATTGAACACAGCTATGCGGCTGCTCATGCTGAGCGCTTCGCTTTGATCGTGGGTGACGAAGATGAAGGTGATGCCCACATCTTGCTGAATGCTCTTCAGTTCGAGCTGCATCTCTTCGCGCAACTTCAAGTCGAGCGCGCCAAGTGGTTCGTCGAGCAGCAGAACCTTGGGTCGGTTCACCAACGCCCGTGCCAGCGCAACGCGTTGACGTTGGCCGCCCGACAACTGACTCGGCTGACGATCGCCGTACTGACCAAGGCGAACCGCTTCGAGCATCTCGCCAGCGCGGCGGTGGCGCTCGGCTTTACCAATGCCTTGCACCTTGAGCCCGTACTCGACATTGCGCTGCACGGTCATGTGCGGAAACAACGCGTAGTCCTGAAAGACCGTATTGACGTCGCGGTCATAGGGCGCAAGCTGAGTGACGTCTTGACCCAGCAACAACACGGTGCCGGCTGTGGGCTTTTCGAAGCCTGCAATCATCCGCAACACCGTGGTCTTGCCTGAACCCGACGGACCGAGCAGCGAGAAGAACTCACCCTGGCCTATCTCAAGATCGACATTGTCGACGGCGACTACTTCGCCAAAACTCTTGCGCAAACCAACAAGCTGAACCGCGTTGGTGGACGAGGTCACGGGATCACTCACGCAGTGGTCGACTGACGTTCGGTGACCACCTTCGATGAGCCGCCTGGCTGCATGCTGACACCCAACAGGCTGTCACCCGCTTCCATGGTTCGTTTCTGATGGCTCACGATGAGCAACTGAGCGTCGCGGCGGAACTCGGCGATCAAGCTGAGGAACCGATGCAGGTTCACATCGTCGAGGGCTGCTTCAACTTCGTCCATCACGTAGAACGGCGACGGGCGACTGCGGAACACAGCAAACAGATACGCGAGGGCGGTGAGCGAGCGCTCGCCGCCCGACAACAGCGACAGCTTCTTCACGTTCTTGCCGCTTGGCTTGGCCTCTACCTCGATGCCAGTGTTCAGCAGGTCATCAGGATTCGTGAGTACCAAGTTGCCGGTGCCGCCGGGGAACAACATCGAGAACAGGTTGGTGAAGTTGAAGCTCACATCGGCGAAGGCCGCAGCGAACACCGACTGAATTTCGGCGTCGACTGCCTTGATGACCCGACTGAGCTCGCGTCGGGTGTTCCGCACATCTTCGAGTTGTTCTTCGAGGAACCGATGACGCTCTTGCAGTTCGTTGAACTCCTCGAGCGCAAGCGGGTTGATGGGCCCGAGCAAACGAAGTTCGCGTTCGAGGTCGCGCACACGAGCAGCAGCCGTAACGCCTTCGGGCAACTCGGGCATTTCGGCTGCCTCGGCTGCCTCGGGCTCGAGATCGAGTTCGCGGCGCAGTGACTCGACGGCCGCTTCGAGGCGCATACGAGCCTCGGCTTCTTCGACCTCGACACGACGCGCCCGCTCGCGTGTCTCGTCGAGTTGACGCTCGGCGCTGGCACGAGCGCGACGAAGTTCGTCGAGACGAGCCACCAGCGACCGCACCTCTTCGCTTTGACGACGACGCTGCTCGTGCAGTTCGGCGAGGCGGGCTTCGATGGTGTGACGATGCGAGTCGACAAGCTCGCCGAGGCGCGTGGCTGCAAGCAGGCTGGCCTCGATAGCAACGCGATGCTGCGCAGCCTGAGCACGGGCCTGCTCATCGGCGACAAGTCGGCGCTCGGTCTCTTCGATACGTCGCTCGAGGAACTGCTGACGCTCGCCTAAACCAGCGTTACGCACCTCAAGGTCTTTGCGCCTCGAGGCCAACAATGCGGCTCGTGACTCGAGTCGGGCCCGAGCTTCGCCACGCGCTTTGGCGGCATTTGTCTCGGCCTGTTCGTCGGCTTCGAGTGCTGGCACCAACGACTCGAGTTCGCCAATGCGAGAGCGTTCGCGGTCGAGACGCTCGGTGGCTTCGGCGATCACCCGAGCAACAGCATCGGCTTCGGTGGTGGACTCACGGCGATCGCTATGCACGCGCACCAAACCTTCGGAGGCTGCAGCAAAGCGCGCATCGTTGGCGTCGAGTCGGCGGGTGAGGTCGGCCTCGGCCTGGCGGGCGGCGGCCTGCTCGGCCTTGGCAGCGCGCAACGCGGCATCGCAACGCTCGAGCTCGCCAGCGGCATTGCTAGCGCGGTCGACGGCTTCCTCAAGAGCAGCCGCTGTGGCTCCCCCACCCGTGGTGCCAAGGCGCCATCCGGATCGACCGAACCGGTCGCCGTCGTTCGTAACCACAGTTGCCGAAGGATGCGCCAAGGCGCCATCGAACGCGGCCGACCATTCGTTGACCCGAACAGCGCCACCCAGCAGCGTGTCGAGCAAGGCCTCGATCTCGGCGCGATGCCCATGGGCGTGGGCCCGAACGTGCGCTCGAATTGGCTCACCAAATGGTGGGGTGGGTGCGGCCACTACTGCTGCCCCCAACGCAATCACGGCGCCGCTGGTCTTCGACGAACGAAGCGACTCGAGCGCGTTGCGAGCGGCCTTGGGATTGGCAACGACCACGGCCAACAGTGCCTCGCCCATTGCAGCCTCGGCAGCGGCTTCCCAACCGGTGTCGATCTCGACCAATTCGAGCAAGGTGCCGACCACGCCATCGAGCTTGGCGAGTCGCTCGGCACCGGCGCGAGCGCGTGCGCTATCGAGCGCCAATTGCAATGCATCGGATCGGGCACGCCAGCGAGAGAGTTCTTCGGCGGCCGCTTGACGTGATGTGTTCAGTGTCTCGGCCAGCGCATCGGCAGCGAGTCGACGGCTCTCGGCGGTTTCGACCTCGGCCACCAACGGCGCCTCAACATCTTGCGACTGCTCGCATTCGGCCTTGAGTCGATCGGCATCGGCGTCGAGTCGCTCGAGACGCTGACGCAGCGCTTCGAGACGGCTTGTCTGACGGCGCAGTTCGCTGTCGCCGCGATCAAGGCCGGCACGCAGCGACCGCAACTCGCCACGAACTTCGGCGGCAGCGCTGGCGGCAGTAGCTGACGACGTTGCGCCTTGCAGCACCGTCATAGTCTCGTGACGCTCGCTCTGGAACGCTTCTTCCTCGGCGGCGAGGGCCTCGGCTGCGGGCTCGAGTTGCGACAACTCGAGTGTGACGGCTTCGAGTTCGGCCGAAAACCGAGCGGCGTCGTTTTCGAGGTTGGCCACGACACCGGCATTCATCAGTTGTCCGCGGTCACGCTCCATCGAGCGGCGACGCTCGACAAGCACGGCCGACAGGCCCCGGGCCCGCTCGCGTAGCTGCTCGACCCGCACCAGTTCATCGCTGATGTCGGTGTCGCCGCGCCCTGTAAGTTCGGCTTCGGCGCTGAGCACATCGGTGTCGAGCCGACTGAGCTCGGTGCGTAGCTGCTTTTCGGCATCGCCACTTGAGATCTTGTCGCCAGCCAACGTTGTGAGCCGTGTTCGCAGCGAGGCGATCTCGCGACCCGACAAGAACACGCGCAGCGCTTGTAGTTCTTCGACAAGCCCACCATGGCGGCGAGCTGCTTCGGCCTGACGCTCGAGCGGGCGCAGCTGGCGGCGAACCTCGCGCAGCAGGTCTTGCACGCGCAGCAGGCTGGCTTCGGTTGCATCGAGTCGGCGTTCGGCCTTCTCTTTGCGTCGGCGGTACTTCAACACACCGGCGGCTTCTTCGATGATCGCTCGACGATCTTCGGGACGAGCATTGAGCACGGCGTCGATCTGACCCTGACTCACGATCACATGCTGTTGGCGACCAACACCGGCGTCGCTGAGCAGTTCTTGCACGTCGAGCAATCGACACGAGATGCCGTTGATGGCGTATTCGCTTTCGCCGGTGCGAAACAGCGTGCGGCTGATGGTGACTTCGGTGAACTCGATGGGCAGCAGCCCAGCAGAGTTATCGAGCGTAAGGATGACCTCGGCGCGGCCGAGCGCTGGACGCTTCGCAGTACCCGCAAAGATGACATCGTCCATCTTCTGGCTACGCACAGCGCTGGGCGCCTGTGCCCCGAGAACCCAGGCAATGGCGTCGACGACGTTGGATTTGCCCGAGCCGTTTGGACCGACCACAACCGTGACGCCCGGTTCGAGCTGCATCACAGTGGTGTCGGCAAACGACTTGAAGCCTTTGAGGGTCAATGCTTTAAGGAACACGGCAAGACCGAACGCTAGTCGATACGACACCTCGAGGTCCCAGTGACATGCACCGGAGCCACCGAACGCGGCCTATTTCTGGCATCGAGGGCAAAAACACGTAGACCGGCCAGCCGCAATGACCCGCCGAATAACCGCCCGGCCGCAGGTGAGACACGGCTGATCTTCGCGGTCGTACACGCGGTGCGACACCTGAAACCAGCCGCCCTGACCCCCGATGTCTACGTACTGAGTGTCTTTGAGCGTGGACCCACCGGCGGCGATTGCAGCGTTGAGCGTGTCGAGGATGGCCTGATGCAGTCGGGTGATCTCTACCGGTCGCAGCGAGTTACTCAAGCGATCGTGGCGAAGGCGCGCTGCGTGCAATGTCTCGTCGGCATAGATATTGCCGATGCCGGCGATCACGCCCTGATCGAGCAGCAACGCTTTGAGTTGGCGTGACCGGCCGCCAAGAAGCGCCGCCAGTTGCGATCGGCTGAGGCCATCGGTGATGGGGTCGATACCAAGGCGACTGAGTTCGGGCATCTCGATAGCAGCGTTGTCGGGGTCGTACACAACGACCTCACCAAACGTGCGCGGGTCAACGAAGCGAAGTTCTTCGGCCTGCGGGCCAGCAAGATGCAACACCACATGAGTGTGCAACGGACGCGGAGATGACACCGGATCAATGAGCACCCTGCCGCTCATGCGCAGATGAATCATCATCGAGTCGCCGCTATCGAGCGGGCAGATGAGGTACTTGCCGCGCCGCTGAGCAGCAGTTGCAGTGACACCGGTGAGGCCATCGATGACGGCCAGACGCGAGGTGCGTCGAACCGTGCGCTCTCGACCTACCTCGACGCGCTCGATGAGCCGACCGACAAAGCGTTGCTCGAGTCCGCGCCGAACCGTCTCTACCTCGGGGAGTTCGGGCATCAGCGGTTGTCCGCAGACAGGCTGTCGCAGGCCACCATCGCGGCTACCTGCTCGGCCTGCTTTTTTGAGGTTCCGGTGCCCTCGCCCCATTGCTGTCCAGAGATCATCACCGTGGCAAAAAACTGCTTGGCATGATCGGGGCCTTCTTCACGAATTACGTAGACGGGCGCAGCGTCGAATTCGCGAACCACTATCTCTTGCAGCAAGGTCTTGTAATCGAGGCGATGCAATTGCTTCACCGCAAGCAGGAGACGTTCGCCCAGCACGCGCTCGACAAACTCGTACGCGGCACCCGCGCCTGCGTCGAGATAGATGGCGCCAAGCACAGCCTCGAATGCATCGCTGAGAATCGACGGCTTGGCCCGCCCACCGGCGAACGACTCGCCCCTACCCAACAACAGGCAGCTTCCGATGTCGAGCTCGACGGCCATTGCGGCCAACGCGGTCGCGTTGACAACGCTCTTGCGTAGGTCGGTGAGCTTGCCTTCGGGCAGGTCGGTGAAATGGCGGAACACAATGTCGGCGACAACCCAACCCAGCACAGCGTCGCCCAGAAACTCGAGCCGCTCGTTCGATGCTTCGTCGCCCGACACCTCGGCGCACCACGAGCGATGCGCCATCGCCCGCTTGAGCAAACCGATGTCGGTGAATGTGTGTCCGAGTCGAGCGCTGAGCGCCTCGAGATCGACCGCCGTTGGGTCGGACTCAAGTCGGTCAGAGACGCCAGCCAGGGTCAGCTCTCCTGAACGCGGGCGAAGACATAGTCGACCGCGTCGCGCACGGTCTTGAGGTCTTCGAGATCTTCATCTTCGATACGCAACGCAATGCCGCGCTCGCCGAGCTCTTCTTCGAGCGCCTCGACCAGTTCGATCAGCGCCAATGAGTCGGCCTCGAGATCGTCGCCGAACGACTGGCCCTCGGTGATGGTCGAGGCCTCACGCTCGAGAATCTCGGCAAGGTTGTCACGCACGATTGCGAACACTCCCAGACGGTTCAGTGGTCCTTGAGCAGCAGTTGATTCGGCGGACACAGTGTGACTCTCCCAAGCATTCAGGCGCAGATACGCCTAGCGGTCGTGTGCAAGCAGACTAGGCGTTGGCGGCTATCGCGTTGCGTATCTCTTCGACGATGCCAGCTTCGACCATGTCGTGCGCGACGGTAATGGCGTTCACCATTGCCTTGGCGCTGGTGGAGCCGTGCGAAATGATGCATACCCCATCGACACCCAACAGGATGGCTCCGCCATACGTTTCGGGGTCGAGCGAGGCATACAGCGGCAACAGCGCTGGCAACAACGCATCGGCATGTGGCTTGTACGACTCTTCGCTGGCAAACGCTGCGAACAGGGCCTTGACCACTGTCTTGAGCGCACCCTCGAGGGTTTTCAGCACCACGTTGCCGGTGAAACCATCGGTGACCACCACGTCGACGGTGTCGGTCATGATGTCACGACCCTCGACGTTGCCGATGAAGTTGATGCCACGCGCAACAGACAACAACTCGAAGGCTTCCTTGCGAAGTGTGTCGCCCTTGCCAGGCTCTTCGCCGATGGACAACAAGCCAACCTTGGGGTTCTCGATACCGAAGCGACGGTGGCTAAACACCGAACCCATTTGAGCGAACTGCACGAGCCAATCGGCCTGCACCTCAGAGTTGGCGCCGGCGTCGAGCAACAGCGTGGGCAACGACCCTGGCACAGGAATTGGCGTGGCGATCGCCGGACGGTTCACGCCTTTGATGCGACCCATGCGCAACAACGCCGATGCCATCGTGGCGCCGGTGTTGCCGGCTGAAACCATTGCACTGGCCCGGCCATCACGCACGGCCTCGGCAGCGCGCACCAGCGTGGAATCTTTCTTGCGGCGGACACCCTGCGCTGGGTCGTCGTGCATCTCGATGACTTCGGAGGCAACGATCAGCGGAAGATCGCCAATGTCGGCAAGATCTGAAGGACCGACGAGAACAACATTGAAGCCAAGCTCAGCGGCTTGGCGGGCACCAGCAACAATTTCGCTCGGAGCCTTGTCGCCGCCCATGGCGTCGACAGCGATGGGAAGCATTGAAACCGTGATCAGCTGACGTCGACGACGACGCGGTTCTTGTACCAACCGCAGGTGTGGCACACCGTGTGTGGCAACTTGGCCGCGGCACAGCGCGGACAGGTGCTACGTGACGGAGCCTTGAGACGCCACGAACCAGCACGGTGGCTGTGGGTCTTCATCTTCGACTTTTTCTTCTTCGGAACGGCCATCGCAGGTCTCCACTCACTTCAATCAGCCCTGCGATGCTAGCGGCTCAGAATCAATTTCCGTCAAGCTGCGCTTTGAGTTGATCAAGTACTGCCCATTGGGAGTCCACCGGGGCTGGCACGCAGGTGCACTGCTGGTCGTTGAGGTCGATGCCGCAGATGGGGCACAACCCGGCGCAGTCGGGCTGGCACAGTGGCGCCAATGGGGCATCGAGCAGAGCTAGTTCGCGAACCATCGGCAGCAGATCGAGCTGATTATCGACGATCTCGAAGGCCTCGGTATTGGTGACTTGGGTCTGATACAGCTCGTCGACATCGCTGATGGCTACCTCGGCGAGGTCGCGCAGGCAGCGCCGGCATTGCCCGCGCCAAGGCACGGCTATGGTGCCCACCACCACGATGCCGTCGGTGAGGCTTTCGAGCCGAAGCTGCACGTCGATGATTTCGTCGGCGGTGAACCGCGAATCGGAGAGCCCCAAATCGACGGCGCCGATGGGCAACGAAATCAGTCGCTCGGTGCCTGGCCGGCGCAACAATTCGGCCGCATTCACCAGCAGTGGACGCGCCATGATCAGCGATCC
>JBAXHD010000050.1:0-17027 GCA_037139095.1 Actinomycetota bacterium | reverse complement strand
TGCACGCTGATCGAGGTGGTGTCGATGATGAGATCTGACTCGGCCTTCACCGGCTCGAGTTGCAAGCGCTCGCGCTCGATAACAGTGGTCAGTACTGCGGCGCCGTCGTCGAGTGGATGCTTGCGCCGTGTGCTGCTGTATCGCTTCACGAGTTCGGCCGTTGTGGCCTCTAGGAACAACACGCGAATGCGATGCCCCTTGTTGCGTAGCTGACGGATCTCGGTGACCACATCGCCTTGATCGGCTGTGGGGCCAACCACCACGCACAGCTGTTGATAGCCGGCACCCGCGCCAACGCCCGAGCTGACACCAAGCTCAATGATCTTGTCGATGAGCGCAACGGGCAGATTGTCGACCACGAACCAACCCATGTCTTCGAGAAAGTCGGCTGCGTGAGAACGCCCCGCCCCCGACAGACCTGTGATGACGAGAATGTCAGCCATTGCGCCTCAACGAACCGATCAGCGCTTACAGGTACGCAAGTAGAGCAAGCGTGGAATGGTGGCGGCCGCTTCGTACTCGTAGGCCTTGGCCAAGAACCCAGGCGGCGGCGCTGGTTCGACCATACGCTCAAGCAGCAGACCGTTGTCGGCCAGCGCATTGATGTAACGGCTCAACGGCCGATGAATGAACGGAATGAACACGTCCTTCTCAACCTCTTCGATGGTCTCGTCCTCGATGAGGTACGGCCCGATGCGCCAATACTGCTCGGGCGGATCGAGCACTTGATCGTCGATCCATCCGCTGTTTGGAGTCTGCAGCAACGGGTGGTTCAAAAAGAAGCAGAAGCGGCCGCCGGGCTCGAGCACTCGAGCAACTTCGGCAATGGCGTCGTCGACATCGCGGATGTGTTCGAACACGAGACACGCCACCACGGCATCGAACGATGCATCAGGAAACGGCAATGCAGCGGCACCCGAGCGCACGTACGTGGCTCCCCCGCCGCGCTGCTGGGCCACCTTCACTTGGTTCCATGTGGGATCAAGACCCACCACGCGCTCGGCGCCAAGCTTCACGGCCATGCGGCTCACTTGGCCATCGCCGCAACCAACATCGAGCACTCGCTTGGCGTTGGCCAGCTCGGCTGCAGCGAGTGGCATGATCTGCTCTTCGTACTCGGGGTCGGCACCGTCGGTGAAACCGTCGATCCACCATTCGGCGTGTGTTTCCCAGAGATCTTCGGATGCCATTGGTGCAGCGTATCTGTCGGCCGTTGTCCGGCAGCGGGACGGTATACGGTCGCGTTGCCCAACGAACAGTCGTTGTTGCGGAGAAGCCAACGGGATATGGTGCTTGGCGAAGGGGAGTATCCCGTCATCGCGTTGTCGTCATCACGGCCATTTGGCCCGGCGCGCGAGACCCACTCAGTGGGTTGGGAGAGACCTTCGGTAAGCGAACCACTTTGCGACCCGAAGGATCAACACCGTGCTACCCACTTCATTTTCCGCCCCTGCATCACTTCTCCAGGGCCGACCCGACGCCGATCAGTTTGTGAACCTCGACGTTCCGACTTGGGCGTGGTTCGCCCTTGGCGGTGTCATCATGCTGATGCTGGCGATCGACCTCTTTCGCCACCGCGACGATCATCCTCCAACGCCTCGCGAAGCAATCATCGAGTCATCCGTATGGGTGGCGTGCGGCCTAGCGTTCGGCGCGGCGATCGCCGTGGGATTCGGCAGCGAAGCCTTCGGCGAATACATCAGCGGCTACCTCATCGAGAAGTCGCTCAGCGTTGACAACGTGTTCGTGTGGTCGATGCTTTTCAGCGCAATGGCAATCCCGATCAAGTACCAACACCGCGTGCTGTTCTGGGGCATCTTCGGAGCGCTTGCGCTGCGCGCCGTGTTTGTCATCGCCGGCAGCGCTCTGATCAACACGTTCTGGTGGTTATTGCTCGTGTTCGGATTGTTCCTCGTGTACACCGGCATCAAGGTGGTTCGTCACCGGGCCAACGAGGGAACATCGCAGGCGCAACATGGCTTGGCGCTGCTCTCACGTGTGATCCCGGTGACCGACACGTTCGATGGCCACAAGTTCTTCACCCGCCGCAACGCCCGGCGCGCGGCCACTCCCCTGCTCGCTGCGTTGGTGGTCATCGAGCTCACCGATGTGATCTTCGCTGTGGACTCCGTGCCAGCAATTCTCGCTGTGTCGAAGGAGCCCTTCATCGTGCTGTCGTCGAATGCGTTCGCAATATTGGGAATGCGCGCGCTGTACTTTTTGCTCGCAAATGCGAAGGAGAGGTTTCACTACCTCTCGCATGCGCTTGGAGGAATTCTGATATTCGTGGGCCTGAAGATGGCCGTGTCACATTGGTATCACCTGAACACCTATGTGTCCCTTGCGGTGATCGTGCTGATGCTTGTTGGCGCCGTCGTGTTCAGTAATCAATATGCAAAGCGAACCGCCGCGAGCACCTGACAACCCGCGCTACCGATAGTCGAGGGGCTGTAAGCGTTCTGATCGCGTCAGTCGACTGCGTCAGGTACGGCAGGCTCAGTCGCGGCAGGCTCAGTCGCACTGGGCGCGGCACTTCCCGCTGGATGAAACTTTGCGTAGATGGTCTCGGCAACCGAATCGGGTAGCCACGTGAGCGACTTGAGCGTGTCGAGCGATGCCTTCTTCACAGCGTTTACGCCGCCGAGTTCTTTTGCGATGCGCGCCTTGCGGTTGTCGCCCAATCCGACAATGTCGTCGAGCGAACTCTTGGTCATCCGCTTGCCGCGCAACTCGCGATGGAAGGTATTCGCGAAACGATGAGCCTCGTCGCGAATGCGCTGCAGCATGAACAACGCGTCGCTGCCGCGCGGCACGTTGACCGGCTCGCTACGACCCGGCACATAGACCTCTTCGAATCGTTTGGCCAACGACGCAATCGGGATCTCATCTTCGAGTCCCAACGCGCGCACTACGCGTTCGGCTACGGCAAGCTGACCCTTGCCGCCATCAACCAAGAGCAGCTGCGGTGGGTAGGCAAACTTGCCCGGCCGATCGCCACGATCGTTCGCCGGCTGATCTCGTTGCTCGAGATACGCAGTGAGGCGGCGCGTGAGCACTTCTTCCATCGCGG
Source organism: Actinomycetota bacterium (assembly GCA_037139095.1). Taxonomy (GTDB): domain Bacteria; phylum Actinomycetota; class Acidimicrobiia; order Acidimicrobiales; family Ilumatobacteraceae; genus WLMZ01. The sequence continues at coordinate 13,957 of JBAXHD010000050.1, read as the reverse complement.
CGTAATCGTCGTTGCCCTCAACTGTCTTCACCTTGAAGCGCCGGTACTCACGCTTGTTCGGAAGACCGTCTTCGAGCACAACCATGGAACCCACGTAGTCGGTGCCCTGCAGGTGCGCCATGTCGTAGCACTCGATGCGCAGCGGCGCCTCTGGCAAACCGAGCATGTCTTGCAACTCAGTAAGGGCCCGGCTGCGAGTGTTGTGATCGGCGGCGCGCCGTAGACGGTGGCGCGTGAACTCTTCTTTGGCATTGCGCGTAACCGTCTCGTGCAGATCACGTTTGTCGCCGCGTTGCGGCACGCGAATCTGCACCCTTGAGCCACGCAAGTGGGTGAGCCATTCTTCGTATGTGTCTGAGTCGTCGGCATCCACCGGGACCAGCACCTGCTTCGGAATGCCAAGCGGAGGCTCGTCGCCATACATCTGTTCCATGATGCGATCGACGAGTCCGCCAGGGGTGAGATCTTCGACCTTGTCGAGCACGAAACCCTTACGGCCAACAACGCGTCCCTTGCGCACAAAGAACACCTGCACGGCGGCTTCGAGTTCGTCCTCGGCCAGACCGATGACATCGATGTCTTCGCTTCGCTCAGCGACCATCTGTTGCTTCTCGATAGCGCGCTGCACCGCAGCCCAACGATCTCGCAACCGCGCGGCTCGTTCGAACTCGAGCTCCTTGGCTGCGGCGCGCATATCGGCTTCAAGCTTCTGCACGATCTCGTCGGTGTCACCATCAAGAAAATCGCAGAGCTCGGTGACCTGTTGGAAGTACTCAGGCTTTTCGATGTTGCCCACGCATGGCCCGCTGCACTTCTCGATGTGAAACAACAGGCACGGGCGACCCAGCCGTTGGTGCTCGTTGAACTTGCCGTTACTGCAGGTGCGAATGGGGAAGCTACGCAGCAACAGATCGAGCGTGTCGCGAATGGCATACGCATGGGCATACGGGCCGAAGTAACGAACACCCTTGCGCTTGCGGCCGCGCATCACCAACGCTCGGGGCCACTCTTCGTCCATAGTGACCGCGAGAAACGGATAGCTCTTGTCGTCGCGCAGACGAATGTTGAAACGCGGGCGGTGCTCTTTAATCAGGCTGAACTCGAGCATCAAGGCTTCGACCTCGTTGCGCACCTCGATCCACTCGACGGTCTCGGCCGTGGCCACCATCTGCGCCGTGCGGGTGTGCATGTTGCGCGGATCTTGGAAATAGTTACTCAGCCGTTGGCGAAGATTTGAGGCCTTGCCCACATAGATGACCCGACCGTCGCCGTCTTTGAACTGATAGGACCCGGGTGTTTCGGGGATCGTTCCGGTCGGCGGGCGCTTCACCATGATCCGCTGAGCTTACGTGGCACCTAGCGCCGAAGGCGCTGCCACACGACGAGTGACCACTAGGGTGCTTCGGATGCCTGGTCGTTATCGCTTCTCGTTTCCTGCACGTCGCGGTCACTCTGATCCCTGGTTCCGCGTGGGCACTATCGATGTCACCACCACCGTGCTGGTCACTGCGCTCTGTGTCATCTCCATCTTCGTGTGGGCTATCGACAGGGCGCTGTGGGCACACACTGCCCTGTTACCCAGCGAGGTTCGTAGCGGGCAACTGTGGCGCCTACTCACGTGGCCCATTACCAACAACCTCGCCGGCAACAACGCGATCTGGAACGTGATTTCGATCGCCCTGTTTTGGTATTTCGGCAAACAGGTAGAGAACCAAATCGGTCGCGCCAAGTTCGCGTGGATGTTGGTGCTCATCGCTGTCATCGCCGGCGTCGTGGCTTCCGGGCTCGACGTGAACTTGTTCTCAATTCGCTCGATCGAGGTAGCCCTGTTCGTGGTGTTCGTAGCGCAAAATCCACGAGCACCGTTCTTCTTCGGCATCCCGGCGTGGGCTCTCGCAGCGGTGTTGGTCGGCATCGAGTTTCTGCAGTACTTCGCCGATCGCGCCTACGAACTGATCATCGTGTTGCTGGTCACCATCGGCACCGCAGTGTGGTCGGCACGCAGCTTCGGCATGTTGCCCGACCTGCACTGGTTGCCACAGCTCAAGCTGGGCGGCGGCCGCAAGAAGCCAGCCAAGCGCAAGCACAGCGGACCCGTGGTTGTCGAGGGTCGTTGGCCAACAACACCTACGTATACGCCAATGCAAGATCAGGCCGCGGTAGATCGCATCCTCGACAAGATCGCCTCAGTGGGCATGGACGGTCTCACCGCCGACGAGAAGAAGCAACTCAACGACGCCAGCAAGCGCCTTCGCAAAAAAGGCGACTAGGCCTCGAGTAGCGGCTTCAGGAATCGGCCGGTGTGGCTGGCCGGCAGGCTGGCGATGTGCTCGGGCGCACCTTCGCCAACGATGAGGCCGCCACCGCCGCCACCTTCGGGGCCGAGATCGATGACCCAATCGGATGTCTTAATGACGTCGAGGTTGTGCTCGATGACCAACACCGTGTTGCCCTGATCGACCAACCGCGACAACACCGTGAGCAACCGACGCACGTCTTCGAAGTGCAAACCCGTGGTGGGCTCGTCGAGCAGATAGATGGTGTGACCAGTAGATCGCTTGGCGAGTTCGGCGGCGAGTTTCACACGCTGCGCTTCGCCGCCCGACAGCGTTGGGGCAGGCTGACCCAAGCGCACGTAGCCGAGGCCCACATCGACCAAGGTCTGCATGTAGCGCGAGATGGCTGGCTGGTTCGAGAAGAAGTCGACAGCCTCCGCCACTGGCATGTCGAGTACCTCCGAGATGTTCTTGCCCTTGAACTGAATGTCGAGCGTGTCTCGGTTGTAGCGAGCGCCCTTGCAGACCTCGCACGGCACGTACACATCGGGAAGGAAGTGCATCTCGATCTTGATGGTGCCATCGCCGCTGCACGCCTCGCAGCGGCCGCCCGCCACGTTGAAGCTGAAGCGGCCGGGCATATAGCCACGCACCTTTGACTCTTGAGTGGTGGCGAACAACTTGCGAATGTTGTCGAACACGCCCGTGTAGGTAGCTGCGTTAGAGCGCGGCGTGCGGCCAATGGGCGATTGGTCCATATCGATGACTTTGTCGAGCAACTCAATGCCCAGCACCGACGTATGCCGACCGGCTGCCTGCTTCGATTTGTAGATCTTTTGCATCAACGACGGCAGCAGAATGTCGCGAACCAACGAGCTCTTGCCCGACCCCGACACACCCGTGACAGCCACAAAACATCCGAGCGGAATGCGCACATCGATGTTCTGCAAGTTGTGCTCGCGAGCGCCCTTTACGGTGAGCCAGTCGTTGCCAGGAGCACGCCGTTTTTGTGGCACCGGAATACTGCGCTTGCCCGACAGGTATTGACCGGTGATGGACTCTTTGGTCTTGAGGATGCCCTTGACCGGTCCGCTATAGACCACTGCCCCACCGTGTTCGCCGGCGCCCGGACCAATATCGACAATCCAGTCGCTGGCCCGAATGGTGTCTTCGTCGTGCTCGACCACCAGCACCGTGTTGCCGAGATCACGTAACCGCACGAGCGTCTCGATGAGCCGATGGTTGTCGCGTTGGTGCAACCCGATGGACGGTTCGTCGAGAACGTAGAGCGTGCCCACCAGACCCGATCCGATCTGGCTGGCAAGTCGAATGCGTTGCGCTTCGCCGCCTGCAAGCGTGCCCGCCGAACGCGACAACGACAAATAATCGAGGCCCACGTCGAGCAAGAAACCAAGCCGAGCGTTGACCTCTTTCACGACGCGTTCGGCAATCATGCGATCTCGTTCGCTGAGCTCGAGGCCCACCAAGAACTTCGCTGACTCGCCGATGCTCATGTCGCACACTTCGGAGATGTGCTTGTCGTTCACCGTGACGGCCAAGCTGGCTGGCTTGAGGCGGGCGCCGCCGCATGTGGGGCACGGCACCAGACGCATGTAGCCCTCGTATTGCTCGCGGCTCCAGTCGCTCTCGGCTGCCTGATGCCGGCGCTTGATCCACGGGATGACACCTTCGTACGCAGTGGAATAGGCGCGGGTGCGGCCATAGCGATTCTTGTATTTCACGGCCACGTTGCCGTCGACTCCGTGCAACACAATCTTCACTTGCTTGGCGTTCATCGCGCTCCACGGCGCATTGATGTCGATGTCGTACACCTCGGCGACCGCTTCGATCATGCGATTGAAGTACTGCGTGTGCGCCGAACGCCACGGAGCGATCGCACCGCCCGAGATAGAAAGCTCAGGGTCGGGCACGATGAGGTCGGGATCGATCTCAAAGGTGGTGCCAAGGCCGTCGCACGCGGCACACGCGCCGTACGGCGAGTTGAACGAGAAGTTGCGAGGAGCGAGCTCTTCGAAGCTGGTGCCACAGTTGGGGCAGGCCAAATGCTGGCTAAACGTGAGCGTGTCTTGGGCCTCACCGTCTTTGCCGACGATCTCGATTTCGGCCACACCATCGGCCAGCTTCAGCGCGGTTTCGAGGCTGTCGGTGAGTCGACGCTCGATGCCGTCGCGGCGCACGAGACGGTCGATGACTACTTCGATGGAGTGGTTCTCATAACGCGCCAGGCTCTCTTCGCGTTTGAGGAACTCGGCGATGTCGACCAGTTCGGTATCGACGCGCGCACGCACATATCCCTGGCCGGCGAGATCTTCGAGCAGTGTCTTGTACTCGCCCTTGCGACCGCGCACCACCGGAGCCAGCACCTGAAAGCGCGTGCCGTCGGGCATGAGCAGAATGCGATCGACGATTTGCTGCGGGGTCTGGCGCTGCAAGCGGGTGCCGTCGGTAGGGCAATGCTGAATGCCGATGCGCGCGTAGAGCAAGCGCAGATAGTCGTAGACCTCAGTGATGGTGCCCACGGTTGAGCGCGGGTTGCGGCTGGCCGACTTCTGGTCGATAGCAATGGCGGGCGACAGACCCTCGATGACATCGACATCGGGCTTGTCCATCTGCCCGAGGAACTGGCGGGCGTATGCGCTGAGGGACTCGACGTAGCGGCGTTGGCCCTCGGCATAAATGGTGTCGAACGCAAGGCTTGATTTACCGGAGCCAGACAGCCCGGTGAACACGATGAGCTTGTCACGCGGAAGGTCGACGCTGACATTGCGCAGGTTGTGCTCGCGAGCGCCGCGAACGATGATCTTGTCGGCCATTGAACGAACCTATCTAGAGAAGCACAGCGGGGGGAAACGGAGAACTGGGTCAGCCGGCATCGCGAAGCTCGCGACGCAGGTCGTTGATTTCGTCGCGCAGACGAGCCGCGTACTCGAAGCGAAGCTGGACCGAGGCTTCGTGCATTTCTTCCTCGAGCGTGAGAATAAGCCGGGCCAACTCTTGCTGCGGCAGTGTCTTGATCTCGCGCTGCACCTTGTCTCGCTCGCGTTGCTTGCGCCGATCTTTGCCGGGCACCGGTGCCGACGAGTCGGGACGAAGCAGCGACAAGATGTCGCCTACAGCTTTGCGGATTGTCTGCGGGTTGATGCCGTGCTCAAGGTTGTAAGCAATCTGGCGCTCACGGCGACGCTGCGTTTCTTCGATGGCTTTCGCCATTGAGTTGGTAATGCGGTCGGCGTACATGATGACCTGACCATCTACGTTGCGAGCCGCACGACCCATGGTCTGGATCAGCGATGTCTCGCTGCGCAGGAAGCCTTCTTTGTCGGCGTCGAGAATGGCCACCAACGAAACCTCGGGAAGGTCGAGACCCTCGCGCAACAGGTTGATACCCACCAGCGCATCGAATTCGCCAAGGCGTAGGCCGCGCAGCGTTTCGATGCGTTGAATGGTGTCGATGTTGCTGTGCATGTATCGCACGCGCAGGCCTTGTTCGAGCAGATACTCGGTGAGGTCTTCGGCCATCTTCTTGGTGAGCGTGGTGATCAGCACGCGGTCGCCTTGGGCAACGCGGGCGTTTACGTTTTCGATGAGGTCGTCGATTTGGCCCTTGGTGGGTTTGACAATGACCTCAGGGTCGATGAGGCCGGTGGGGCGCACGATCTGCTCGACCACGCGCTGCGACACCTTGAGCTCGTAGGCCGACGGAGTTGCCGACAAGAACACACACTGCGGAATGCGCTCGAGCACTTCTTCGAACCGCAGGGGTCGGTTGTCTCGCGCGCTGGGCAGACGAAACCCATGCTCGATCAACTGGTCTTTGCGGCTGAGGTCGCCCATGTATTGACCATGCAACTGCGGCACCGCAACGTGGCTTTCGTCGATGACCAACAAGAAGTCGTCGGGGAAGTAATCGATGAGCGTGAACGGAGGCTCGCCATGAGTGCGGCCGTCGATATGCATGGAGTAGTTCTCGATGCCGTTGCAAAAGCCAACCTCTTGGATCATCTCAAGGTCGTATTCGGTGCGCATGCGCAGCCGCTGCACTTCGAGCAGCTTGCCCTCGGCCTGAAACCACGCCAAGCGCTCTTGCAGTTCGGCCTCAATACCGATGACCGCCTTGCGCATCCGTTCGTCTCCGGCCACATAGTGAGTGGCGGGAAACACCATCACCTCGGTCATCTCGCTGAGTTGCTCGCCGGTAAGTGGGTCGATCATGGTGATGCGATCGACGGTGTCGCCAAACATTTCGATGCGCAACACGTTTTCGTCGTATGACGGATGGATCTCGATGGTGTCGCCGCGCACCCGGAACTTGCCGCGACCTAACGCGATGTCGTTGCGGTCGAACTGCAGATCGACGAGGCGGCGCAAGATACTGCGCTGGTCGTAATCGACACCGGTATGCAGTTCGAGCAACTGGCCCTTGTATTCGGCGGGGTTACCCATTCCGTAGATGCAGCTCACCGATGCCACAACGATGGTGTCGCGACGGGTGAGCAAGGCCGCTGTAGCGCTGTGCCGCAGCCGGTCGATCTCGTCGTTGACCGATGAGTCCTTCTCGATGTAGGTGTCGCTTGAGGCCATGTATGCCTCGGGTTGGTAGTAGTCGTAATAACTCACGAAGTACTCGACCCGGTTGTCGGGGAAGAACTCACGCATCTCTTGCGCCAACTGCGCAGCGAGCGACTTGTTGGGAGCCAAGATCAGCGTTGGCTTTTGAACCTTCTCGATGGTCCACGCGATGGTGGCCGACTTGCCCGAACCGGTGATGCCCAAGAGCGTCTGAAATCGAAGGCCCTGTTCGATGCCTTCGGTGAGGCTGGCCACCGCTGCAGGTTGATCACCTGCAGGGGCGAAATCGGAGACCACCTTGAACGGAATCACCCGGCGAGTGTATCAGCGAACAATCGTTCGACTTACGCCAAGCTCTTGCCGTCGGTGGCATCCGGCGGATCTGCCGGGTCGGCAAGGCGCTGGTCGTCGGCAGCTACCGGCTCGAGCCCCTGCATCCATTGCCATAAGCCTGGCAACAACCCGGCCAGCGCGTCGCGGTCGCCTGAGTTGTGGATGACGTAGTCGGCCTTCTCCAAGCGCTCTTCACGCGTAGCTTGACGCGCAATTCGCGCCCGAGCGTCGGCTTCGTCCATGCCGCGAATATTCACGAGACGATCGATGGCGATATCAACCGGTGTGTCGACAACAGCAACGCCTGCCACCGGGTAGCGACTGTTCTCAATGAGCAGCGGCACGTCGAGCACCACTACCGAGTCGGTGCCGAGGTGCTCGCGCATGCGCGACCTGATCGCCCTGCCAATTTCGGGGTGCACTAACGCGTTCAGTTCTTTGAGGATTTCGGGATTCGGAAACACGATTGCGGCCAGCGCCAAGCGATCGAGCGACCCATCGGCGGCCACAATCTCTTGGCCAAACCGCTCGACGATTGCGTTGAAGACGGGCGCTCCGGGTTGCTGCAACTCACGCGTCATCGCATCGGCATCGATGATCACAGCGCCGAGCCGGGCGAGGCCCTCAGACACTGTTGACTTGCCTGAACCGATGCCACCTGTAAGTCCAACAACAATCATGCACCGACGGTAGCAACTGGCGCAGCTACCATCAGAACCTTGATGAGTGAACCCCTCGACCCGCGCGAACCAACACGGCCGCTCTTGATTGGCTTTGGACAAAGCGGACCCAAGCCGAGCGAAGTAGAGCCGCCGTCGTGGCCGCTCGTTGAGCGTCGCCGATCGCACCCCAGCACCTTTATCGGCGTCGATCGTCGCCTCGTAGAACGCAACGACTCGAAGAGGCCTTCCTCCGCCGTGCAGGCGGCACCGCTCTTACCGTTCCGCCTCGCAGGCCTTCTTGGCGCAGCGTTCCGCGGCCTCGACGCCTACTCATCAACCAGCAGGAACCTCAACGTCGGCAGCGCCGTAGTCGTTGCGTACACAATCTTTGCGATCGTTCGCCCGGTGCCATACCTCAATGACAACCGCACCCGTTTGCGCGTCGTGGTTGAGGCTGCCCTTATTACTGCCACGGTGCTGATGAGCGGGGGCTGGAGTTCTCCGCTCGCAGTGTGTCTTGTGCCAACGTGCATGTTGGCCGGTTTCGTGGGTGGCACGATTTTCAGTGCGCAAATCGGCGGCGCCGCTGCCGTCATTGTCACCACCCGCTTCCTGCAAGACGTTGGAGTCCACAACGGCATCGGCGAATCCGAGCTGTGGATCGGGCTGCTGTTGTTGGTTGCTGTCACCAGTGGCGTCTCACATCGGGCATCCATTGAGTCGGCGCGTAATCAGCAAGCCGCTCTCGATCGCGTTGGTCGCCTCGCCGAAGCCAACGCGTTGCTGTTCTCGCTGCAACGCATCGCCCAGACCTTGCCTGCATCACTCGATCTGCAAGATGTGCTCGACTCAACCGTCACGCGGGTGCAGTCGCTCATCGACCACAGCATGCTCACGATTCTGTTGCACAATGACCTCACCAACAGCCTCGTACCCGCCAGAATTCAGGGCTACACGCTCGATAGCTCTCGCCGCCAACTGGCTCTGCCCTCGGCCGCCCAAGAGGCGTTGCGAGCCCCCAAGACCGTGCGCCGCGACAATCTCAAAGTTGCAGATCCCGAGAACCGCGACTCGATTGGCGATGGGGTCGCTCCTGGCGCACGCTCAGGCATCTATGCAGCACTGCGTGCCCGCGGATCTGTCATCGGCATCATTGCTCTCGAATCGCTCGAGCCTGCACACTTCAGACCTCAAGACGTCGAGGTCCTGCACGGTCTCACCGAACCCTTCGGTATCGCTATCGACAACGCTCGCCTCTTCAAGCGCCTACGCATCGCAACGGCCGATGAAGAACGCAACCGCATCGCCCGCGACATCCACGACGACATTGGCTCCTCCCTTGCGTTCCTCGGTTTCGAACTCGATCGCTCGATTGCCAATGCCGCTCGCGGCGATTCGGTAGAGGTGGCGCTGAAGGAACTGCGCGGCGAAGTCAGCACGATGATCGGCAACATCCGCGAAACGCTGTACGACCTTCGCTCCGACGTGTCCGAGAACCAAGACCTGCCATCTACCTTGCAGCAGTTCATCGAACGCGTGCGGGCTCGAAGCGGGGTCGATGTCTCGTTCGACACCAACCAAACATTCCGGCTCAGCATTGCCCAAGAACGAGAGCTCTGGCACATCGCCCGCGAGGCGCTCATTAACGTCGAGCGGCACGCTCGAGCCACTACCGCTTCGGTGCGTTGGGTCTGCAAACAGTCGCACGCCATTCTCACCATTCGCGATAACGGCGTTGGCCTATCGGCCGATGGCGGCCGAGTCGACTCATACGGAATGCTCGGTATGCGCGAGCGCGCGGCCAGCATCGGAGCCGAGCTCACCGCAGAGTCATCGACAAGCGGTACTGTCATTCGTGTAGGACTTCGCCAACCACAAGGAGCAAGGCAATGGGATTGACCGTACTGCTCGTTGACGACCACACCATGATGCGCCAGGGCCTCCGACGCGGGCTCGAAGACGAAGGCGTCAACGTCATTGGCGAAGCCGCCGATGGTGAAATCGGTTTCCGCATGGCACTCGAACTCCGCCCCGATGTAGTGCTCATGGATGTGTCCATGCCCAACGTCGACGGCATTGAGGCCACGCGTCGTTTACTCAAGGCCGATGCCCGCCAGTGCGTGGTGATGCTCACAATGCACATGGACCGCGCGGTCATCGACTCGGCGCTTCGGGCCGGCGCGTCGGGCTATCTCATTAAGGACTGCTCGATCACCGAAGTGGTTGAGGCCATCGGCCTCGCCGCAAATGGCGACACGGTGCTGTCCAAAAACCTGGCCTCGCTGATGCTCGACGAAGCCCACAAGGTCGAGGTCAACGACGACCCACTTATCTCGCCACGCGAAGAAGAGGTGCTGCAGTTGGTTGTCGACGGTCTCGGAACTGGTGAGATCGCCGCCCGACTGTTCATCAGTCAAAAGACAGTGAAGAACCACCTCGCCTCGATCTACGAAAAGCTCGAAGCTCGTGACCGCACCCAAGCTGTGCTCACCGCGGTACGCATGGGCATCGTTCGCCTCAAATAAAAATGGGGCCGGTTGCCCGGCCCCACCTTTGAGATTGCGGTCTGCTCGAAGGCAGCCGTTGATTACTCGCTTGCTGGCTCTGCGTCAGCTTCTGCGGCAACTTCTGCAGGAGCCTCAGCGTCCGCAGGGGCAGCCTCGGTAGCAACGCCACCCTCTTGGTAGTACTCGGCCCATGCAGATTCGCGCTCGACGTCGTCTGTGCCAGCGGCCCAGTTTCCGTGCTCGTCCATCTCGAAGTGCTGACGGTACTCTTCGGCCAATTCGCCACCCTCGGCCGCCTGCTTGATCGACAGGCTGATGCGGCGGCGAGCGAGGTCGAGATCGATGATCTTGACCCACAACTCTTCGCCCGGCGTGACGACCTGCTCTGGCGAGTCGACGTGGTGTGCGCTCATCTCGCTGATGTGCACGAGACCTTCGATGCCTTCGCCCACCTGAGCAAACGCACCGAACGGCACGAGCTTGGTGATGCGGCCGTAGACCAACTGGCCAACTTCGTGGCTGTTGGCGAAGGTCTGCCAAGGATCTTGCTGGGTGGCCTTGAGCGACAAGCTGATGCGCTCGCGATCGAAGTCGACATCGAGCACCTGTACGGTGACTGGGTCGCCGACGGCAACGACAGCACCCGGGTGATCAACATGCTTCCACGACAGCTCGCTGACGTGGATGAGGCCATCCATGCCGCCGAGGTCGACGAACGCACCGAAGCTGACGACGCTGCTGACAACACCGCTGCGGATCTCGCCCGGCTTGAGGTTGGTAAGGAACTCGTCGCGAGCTTCCTTTTGCGTCTCTTCGAGATAGCCACGACGGCTGAGCACCACGTTGTTGCGGTTCTTGTCGAGTTCGATGATCTTGGCTTGCACCATCTTGCCCACGTAGGGCTGCAGGTCGCGGACGCGACGCAGCTCGACGAGCGAGGCGGGAAGGAAGCCACGAAGGCCGATGTCGACGATGAGGCCGCCCTTGACGACCTCGATGACGAGACCTTCGACCATGCCGTCGGCCTCTTTGAGCTTTTCGATATTGCCCCACGCACGCTCGTACTGAGCACGCTTCTTGGAGAGCAGCAGGCGACCTTCTTTGTCTTCCTTGGTCAGAACCAGTGCTTCGATCTTTTCGCCGAGCTTGACGATGTCGTGTGGGTTGACGTCGTTACGGATGCTGAGCTCGCGGGCCAAAATGACGCCCTCGCTCTTGTAACCGATGTCGAGCAGGACTTCGTCGCGGTCGATCTTTACTACGGTGCCATGCACCAGTTGGCCATCGTCGACTTCGACGAGTGTGCCGGCAATCGCGTCTGCGAATGACATGCCAAGGTCATCGGAGACGACCTGGCGAGGTGTGTAATTTCCCTCTTCATCGAAGGTGCCAAAGGCAGAAGAAGTGGGGGTAGAGGTGTCGGACAAGGAGGTATCGCTTTCAGAGGTGAATAAGGAACAATCAAATCAGTCGCACAACAAGGTGACGACGTTGCCGCGAGGCTATCAGCACGCTGGGGATTCGTCACTAGGCCGGGTGGCCAGCACGAGGAATTCGGGTGACTCAGTGGTCGGCTCGGCGGACCCGTATTTGCCCGGCTCCACGCTGCTGATTGAGTCAACCCGCAGCCCACACGTAGCGAGCAATAACCGCAGCTCACGAGGTGTGTAGCAGCCGGTCCAGAGGTCTACGGCTATCGCTTCGCCCGCAGCGTTGCTGACCTCGGTGCGCTCGTGGCTCACGCCAGTGCCGGCGTTGAAGTCGGCGTCCTCGTGATATTTCACGGCGAAGTAGGCGTTGAAGGCGCTTAATGCCAGCTGGCCTGCGGGCTTGAGGGCCCGAGCCATTCCGCCGAGCACGGTGTTGTCGTCGCCGTTGGCGGTCATCAGACCGAAGGCTCCCTGACACAGACAGATGACCGCATCGAACTCGGCATCGAAGGTGAGCTCGCGGGCGTCGAGTCGCTCGAACGTCGCGAGTTTGGGGGCACCCGCGATCGCAACCTCGACGAACGACTGGCTGATGTCGATGCCGTGCACAGCAATACCGCGGCGAGCGAGTTCGTAAGCGTGCCGACCCGGACCGCAGCCAACGTCGAGCACGCGCATTCCGGGCTGCAGTTGTAACGCATCGACGAGATAGTCGATCTCGCGCACGGTGCCCTTGGTGAACGAATAACGAAGGTACGCCGCACCCATGTGATCGGCGAGCGGTTCGAACCAGTGCTTCTGCTCGACCGGCTGCATTGTTATCCCTTGGCCGCGGCCCAGGTGTAGCCCCAGCTCACGTTGACCTCGAGTGGCACGTTGAGTTGCGCTGCACCGCGCAAAATGTCGATGACCAACGGGCCGACCGCATCACGTTCGGCTTCGGGCACCTCGACCACAACTTCGTCGTGCACCTGCAAGATGAGTTGGCTCGCAAAGCCACCTTGCGCGAGGGCATCATCGATGCGCACCAGCGCAACTTTGAAGATGTCGGCGGCCAACCCCTGAATGCCTGCGTTCATCGCCTGGCGTTCGCCCGCCTGGCGAATGCGGAAGTTGGGATTGCTGAGCTCGGGAATAGGGCGACGCCGACCAAACAAGGTCTCGGTGTACCCACGCTCTCGCGCCTCGCGCACGGTTTCGTCCATGTAGGCACGAACTCGGGGAAACGCTTCGAAGTAGGCGTTGAGGATGACCGCTGCTTCGTCGGTGCCAATGCCGAGGCGCTGACCAAGGCCGTATGCCTCCATGCCGTAGGCCAGACCGTACGACACCATCTTCGCCTTTGAGCGCTGGTCAACGGTGACTGCCGCTGGTTCGACGCTGAACACTCGCGCCGCTGTGGCGTTGTGAATGTCTTGTCCGCCAGCGAAGGCTTCGATGAGACCGGGGTCAGCAGCGAGATGCGCAATGCAACGCAGCTCGATCTGGTTGTAGTCGGCCACCAGCAACACACAACCGGGCCCAGGAACGAAGGCCTTGCGGAACAGACGGCCCTCTTCGGATCGCACAGGAATGTTGTGCAGGTTGGGTTGGTCGCTGCTGAGCCGACCGGTGCGAGCAACGGTCTGATTGAACGTGGCATGGATGCGACCATCAGCCGCCACCTCGTTGAGGAGACCTTCGCCGTAGGTGCTGCGCAGCTTTTCGACCTCGCGATATTGCATCAGCGGTTCGATGAACTCGGGCCACTGATCGCGCAACTTCTCAAGCGTGGCTGCGTCGGTAGAGAAACCGGTCTTGGTTTTCTTGCCCGGAGCAAGGCCGCGCTCGGTGTAGAGAATTTCACGCAACTGCACTGGCGAGTTGAGGTTGAAGGGCCGGCCAACAACTTCTTGCAACACTGCACTGAGCCGTTGCGTCTCGGCAGACAACTTGTTGGCGAGTTGACGTAGCTCGGCAACGTCGACAGCGATGCCTACGTTTTCCATCTTGGCGAGAATGCGCACCAACGGGTTCTCAATGGTGGCGTACAACTCGCCCATGCCCTGCAGCTCAAGCGCTGCCCACAACGCATCGCCGAGACGTGACACCGACAACGCTTCGCGGGCGCCACGCTTGGCTTCGTCGACTCCGCTATCGCCAAAGTCGAGTTGCCCCAT
>JBAXHD010000049.1:0-17305 GCA_037139095.1 Actinomycetota bacterium | reverse complement strand
GGTTCGATTCCCGGCGTCGCCTCCATATTTCTTATGCCGCATCCTTCGGGCAGCAGCTTTGCGTCTGCGTGATTGCGCCGCAGCGGGCCGGGATCGGCGCAGGGGTTGTCGCCCTTCATGGCGATGGGAACAGCGACGGCTCAGATCTGCTTATCTGCGATCTGGCCTGATGCCGAAGTAGTTCTCAATCCATACATCAATATCGTCATCAGTCATTCTCTCAAGCCCGTCGGGGATTGGGAACGCTCCGAGAAATACCTTCTTGGTCTGAGGGTCGATTGCTGCGAGCGTGTTCCCTCTCGATGATTTCGCCCGTCGCAAGTTGCGAGCAACGTCGCGCCTACAGAACGCGGCTCGTTCGCGGAGGGCATCAAGCCGCTGGGCGTCGACACCATGCTCGGTCGCCAGCCACTGCAGACCCTCTTCGAGCGTCGGGGCTTCATACAGGTCGTCGTGAGCGTACGGCTCCGTAAGCGCTTCGTTGATCACGAGCTTCGGAGTCAGTTTGTACCTCATCGCGCTCGAACCATAACTCCTTCGAGCCCCCGACTTTCCGCGGGATCACTTGAGGAGTGTTTTCATATCAAGAGGTGGGGCCGGCAACGAAATGCCGACCCCACCTCCAGATAATTACTTCGTTGTAGACGAGGCCGAGATTCGATACATCGAGTCCACTGGGCTCACGGCGATCAACCCATCGCCAACCTGGCCGGTTGATGCGCCAGCGCTAATCGCGCCGACTGCCATATCGACCTCGTGATCTTCGACATACACAGTCACGAGCAGCTTGTGAGTCACGAGCAGTTCGTAGCTGTGGCCGCGGTACTCGCCGGATCCACTTGCTGCTCGACCATGACCGCGCACGTCGCTGATGGTGAATCCCGACAGGCCTGCCTGCTCGAGACATGCGGCTACTTCGCCGAGTCGCTCCGAACGAATGATTGCTTCGATGCGTTTCATTTTGCTCCTACTTCCTGGCGCAGGCTTGCGGGACTTGCTGGCACTGCGTCAACAAACGTTGGGCCGTCAGTTGTGTAGAACACCGAACCCTGAGCTTCGAGGAAGTCGGGGTAGGCGAGTGCTCCCATCTCGGGCATGTCGAGACCGGCAACTTCTGCGTCATGGTCTGAGCGCAAACCGATGGTCTTCTTGCAGATCGTGAAGAACGCGATACACGCAATTGAGCACCACACAATGATCGTGGCGACCGATGCGAGCTGCGCCCACAACTGGCCACCTTCGCCATAGAACAGACCCTTGACTCCGCCAGCGACGCCGTTGAGGCCATCGCCGTAGGTGCCGTCGGCGAACAGACCAAGAGCGATCAGGCCCCAAAGTCCGTTGGCGCCGTGAACGGCTACTGCGCCCACCGGATCGTCCACCTTGAAACGCTGCTCAACCACAACGACCGCAACCACCACAAGCACGCCGGCAATAATGCCGATGAGCGCTGCAGCCCACGGTGCCACAAACGCACACGGCGCAGTGATGGCTACCAGTCCTGCGAGAAGACCGTTGCATGTCATTGATGGATCAGGCTTGCCGTACTTCCAGGTCATCACGAACATGGTGCTCAAGCAACCGAACGCCGAAGCGAGGATGGTGTTCACGATCACGACCGTGAAACGGAAGTCGGTCGCTGCGAATGTGGAAGCGCCGTTGAAGCCCATCCAGCCGACTAACAAGATCATCGTGCCAAGGAAGGCCATAGGGAGATGGTGTCCGGGAATTGCTCGCGGCTTGCCGTTCTTGTCGAACTTGCCGATGCGTGCGCCGAGAATCCTGGCACCCCAAAACGCTGCGACGCCGCCCATTGCGTGCACCACGCCAGAGCCAGCGAAGTCGACAGCGCCATGACCCCACTTGGGTCCCTGAGCGCCGAGCTGGGACAGCCATCCGCCGCCCCAGACCCAGTTGCCGTACACGGGGTAGAGAATCATCGATGCGAAGAGACCCCAGAACAAGAACGCCTTCCACTTGAAGCGCTCGGCCATTGCCCCGGTTGGAATCGTTGCGGTTGCATCCATGAACACAAGCTGGAAGAAGAAGAAGGCGAGGATGCCAACGTCGTATGCCTTGCCGGTAAGGAAGAAGCCGCTGTGCGAGATGATGTTCCAGCTGCCGATGTGCGTGGGGCTACCAAGCGCCGTGATGCCGAGACCCGGCACCGATGTGGAGCCGAACATCAACGCGTAACCGCACACGAACCAGCCGACGGTGCCAAGCGCGAAGATGACAAGGTTCATCATCATCGTGTGTGCCGCGTTCTTGGCTCGAGTGAAGCCCGTCTCCACGAGAGCGAATCCGGCCTGCATGAACAGCACCAGTACGCCGCCCACGATGAGCCACAGATAGTTGACCGCTAGATGATCCTTGGTCTGTTGCGTTTGCAGTTGGCTGATCTGCTGATCGGGTGGCGTATCTGCTGGATACAGCGCTTCAACTTGAGTTTGCGAGACGCCGGTCTTACCGCCAGTTGGATCGCCGTTGTCGGCTTTGGCGACACCAGAGAGACCGACCACGAGCAAGATCGCCGACAGACCCATGGTGGCGAAAAGGCGCTTCGTGAATTGCTTGTTGAGGTTGCCGGCATTGAGGCCAGCACGCCGGCGTGACCGGCGGAACAATGCCGGTAGCGCGATCGCGGCTACGACAAGGCATAGGGACAGGGACTGCATCGGACCAACTTTCAAAGACAGGTAGACAGGTGTTGAAAGGCGCGCCGTTGAGCCGTCACGAGAATATGTCTGCAACATTTCAGAAGAATCGCCTCTGTGTGAACGCTGTGTTTCGGGCCGCTCCGATTCGTTTGGCCATCTGCTTTCGTCGGCGCAACCTGCGACCTGATTAGATCTCGGCCTATGAACACCACAGCTTCCGTCGGCGCAGCGCGTCGTCATCCAGCCCGCCCAGCAGCCGCTCTCATAGCAGTTGCATTTGCAACAATGTTGGGGCTGTCGTCATGCGGAAGCTCTAGCAGCACCGCCTCCGATGGCTCGGTTCCTGCGCCGAAGGTTGTTCGTGAGCCACTCGGCCAGGCGTCGCCGGCCAATGCGCCCGGCCAGACCCTCTATCTGCAAGAGGTCACCATTCCGGCGCACACCAAGCTGGGCACCCACCTGCACGAGGGTACGCAAGTGGCCCGCGTGCGTAGCGGTGTACTTACGTACAACATCGTCTCAGGCGTCGCCGTTGTCACTCACGCCGACGGCAAGGTCGAGAACTTCACTGGTCCGCTGGTGATCACCTTGAAGCCTGGTGACGCAATCACCGAGACCGAGCAACTCACCCACTTCGGCGCCAACGACGGTGATGTTCCTGTGGTCATCACGCTCGCTGCGCTGTTGCGCGATGGCGCTCCACTGGCCACGCCGCAGAAATAGCCAGCGCAGCGGTGCGGCAATAGATGCGCGAGTCGCGCATGACATGCTGTCGCCATGTCTGAAGCCGCATTCCCTTTTGCCTCACGGCCAATTCCCGAATGGTATGAAGATGCCAAGTTCGGAATCTTCATTCACTGGGGCCCGTACACAGTTCCGTGCTTCGCTCCGGTCGACAACGACATGGGCGACCTCATGGCCGGCGACAACTGGACCGAGGCGTTTCGTTCGAGCCCATACACCGAGTGGTACCTCAACTCGTGGGCGCTCGAGGGCAGCGCCACAGCCAAGCATCACGCGGCGGTCTATGGCGATCGCACTTACCAGAGCTTCGTCGAAGAGTTTCGCGATCGATCACGCGGCGTCGATGTAGCCGATTGGTCCGATCTGTTTCAGGCTGCGGGTGCTCGGTACGTGGTGCCGGTTACTAAACATCACGATGGCTTCTTGATGTGGCAGAGCGAGCACGAGAACCCCAACCGCACCGACTGGATGGCTACGCGTGACCACGTGGGCGAATTGGCCGATGCTGTGCGCGAGCGGGGCATGCGCTTCGGTGTGTACTACTCGGGCGGGCTCGACTGGACCTTCAGCGAGCCAGGCTTCGACAGCGTGATGGGCATGATTCAGAACATTCCCGTTACTCCCGAGTATTGCGATTACGCCACGGCGCATGTGCATGAGCTCATCGAGCGTTACAACCCAAGCGTGTTGTGGAACGACATTGCATGGCCGATGACACTTGACCCCAATGATGTGTTTTCGTATTACTACGACCGCGTACCCGACGGCATCGTGAACGATCGGTGGAACATCATCGCAGTTCGTTCGGGCGCGCTGCACGCCGACATCACCACTCCCGAGTACTCAACGAAGGCCTCGGCCGACCGCAAGTGGGAAGTGTGTCGCGGTATCGGCCGTTCGTTTGCATACAACCGCATGGAGACCGAGGCAACGATGCCGACCGTCGACGAATTGATTTGGATGCTGGTCGACATCGTGGCCCGCGGCGGCAACCTGCTGCTCAATGTGGGCCCATCGGCCGACGGTCAGATTCCCATGGCCCAAGCAGCGCGACTCGTAGCGCTGGGTTGGTGGCTGCGCGTGAACGGCGACGCCATCTATGGCACCCGTACGTGGCGTCTGCAGACCGCTGTTACCGGCGATGGTCGCGAGGTTCGTTACACCGTGAACGGTGACACCGTGTACGCATGCGTGCAGGGCGGGCCCTCGGGCGAGCTTCGTTTGGCCGACGTGTCAGTCGGCACGAGTTCGGTCGTGACCATGCTTGGTAACAGCCGTGCACTTCCGCATCGCGTTGATGGCAACGATCTGGTGATCACGCTCGTCGATCACTTGCCAGCGTCGCCAGCAACGGTGTTTGCGATTACAGGCGCGATCTAGCGCGGGGCTCCTACAAAGCGTCCGGCCTGTGTCGGACGATCGAGGTGTGTCTGCGCGTTGGCCACTGCAGCAATGCGCTCGATCATCTCTTGGGGCGCCGCCATGGCTTTGCCAGCAACGGTGTCGACATGCAGATACATGTGCTCGCCCGTTGAGATCACGGTGTGGTCGTCGGCGCGATGCATGCGGTTGAACAAGTGCAACCGCTTTTCGTCGTAGCTGATGACCTGCGAAGTGACGTACACGACATCGCCCGCGTGTGACTGGGCCACATAGGTGATGTGGCTTTCGACCGTGTAGTAGCTGTGACCGCCACGCAAGTAGTCGGCATCTACACCGAGGTAACGCAAGAAGGCATCGGCGGCGTCGCCCGACAACTGCGCGTAGCGGCTGTCGTTGGTGTGGCCGTTGTAATCCACCCAATCGGTAGGAATGCGAATCTCGTGCACCTTCAGTGGCTGAGCCATGTCGTTGGCCACCGATGGGGCCGGAGCGCGATCGAACAGGGCCCGCTCGAAGTTGGCAAGCACCTCGCCAGCGCCATAGCCAACCGTGCGCAGACCTTGCATGACCGACACGAGGCAATCGTCGCGAAGCTCTTCAAGTTCGCGGATGGTGCTTCCGTTGGCCTGGTCATCTGATTGGGCAACGATGGTGTCGATCAACTCTTGGTTCAGGTCGGGCACATCCATCAACTTGGTCCACGGCCATTGCAGCGTGGGCCCGAACTGAGCAAGGAAATGTTGCATTCCGGCCTCGCCGCCAGCGATGCGATACACGAGGAACGTGCCCATGAAACTCCAGCGCAAACCGGCGCCGAAACGAATCGCGTCGTCGATCTGCTGAGCGGTGGCGATGCCGTCGTTGATGAGCCACAAGGCCTCTCGCCACACGGCTTCGAGCAGGCGGTCGGCGATGAATCCGTCGATCTCTTTGGTGAGCATCAGCGGACGCATTCCAATGGCGGTGTACACCTCGGCGGCGCGCTCTTTCGCAGCCGTTGATGTTGCGTCGCCTCCGCAGATCTCTACGAGTGGAAGCAGGTACACCGGGTTAAACGGATGGCCAACCACGAGACGCTCAGGGTGATGCATGCCGTCCTGAATCTGGGTGGGCAAGATGCCCGATGTCGACGAGCCGAACACCACCGAAGGGTGGGCCACGGCGCTGGCGCGCTGCAGAATCGACTGCTTCAGATCGAGTCGTTCGGGTGCGCTCTCTTGCACAAAGTCGACGCCGATCACGGCTTCTTCGGGAGTGGCCACGAAACGCAATGTGCCCTCAACCGGAAGCGGGGCCATGGTGAGCTTGGCATAGGCTCGGCGAGCGTTTGCGAGAACTGCCTCTACCTTTCGCGGTGCTTCGGGATCTGGGTCGTACAAGACCACATCGACACCATTGAGCAAGAAGCGTGCAGCCCATCCGCCACCGATTACGCCGCCGCCCAACAGGCCAACGGTATCGAGGCCAGGAATCGGACTCATCGCTTCACCAATTGCAGCTTGTCGCGCACCGCTTGGGCCGACATGACCTTTGCGTTCATGCCGCCCAAGATGTCGACGGCGCGGGTGACGAGCTCGGCGTTGGTGGCGAGTTGTCCGGCGCCGAGATAAAGGTTGTCTTCGAGGCCAACGCGCACGTTGCCGCCAGCAAGCGCTGCCATTGCGACATACGGAATCTGCATGCGACCGATGGAGAACGCCGAGAACACCGAATCGGGTGGCAACAAGTTGACCATTGCCATCAATGAGGTGACATCGTCGGGCGCGCCGTAGGCGATGCCCATGCACAACTGCACCATCACGGGATCATCAAGCAGCCCGTCGCGGATCATCTCTTTGACCATCACGAGGTGACCGGTATCGAACACTTCGAGTTCGGGACGCACGCCAAGTGCTTGGACCTGGCGAGCCATTTCGCGCAGGATGCTTGGGGTGTTGACCATGATGTAGTCGCCGCCCGAGGCGAAGTTCATTGTGCCGCAATCGAGCGTGCAGATTTCGGGGAGCAATGCGCGCACATGCTTGAGGCGCTCGGTTGCGCCGGCCATGTCGGTGCCGTCGGGATTTGCTGGCAGCGGATTCTCGCCGGAACCGAGCACCAGGTCGCCGCCCATGCCAGCCGTGAGATTGATCACAACATCAATGTCTGCGGCGCGTACACGCTCGACGACTTCGGCGTAGAGCTCGGTGTCGCGAACGCCAATGCCGGTCTCAGGATTGCGAACATGAATGTGAACCACAGCGGCGCCAGCTCGGGCGGCGTCGATAGCCGATTCGGCGATCTGCTTCGGAGTGACTGGAACATGCGGACTTTTTGAGGTGGTGTCGCCTGCTCCGGTGATCGCACACGTGACAAATACGTCCCAATTCATTGTCTACATCCTCATCGCTGATTTGGCCCGCGAACCTCCGCAGAGCGTTTCGAATAGTACACCGAGTCAGAAAATGGGGCGCTATGGTCACATCATCTGCACGTGCTCAGGCTCGCTTGAACTCAGAGAAACGGTTCGGTATGGCTCTCACCCCCGACTTCGATACTTATCCCATCGACTTCACCATCAGTTCGGCCACGGCCGAGCGAGGCGCGGTTCATGTCACGTGGTCCGACGGCCGAGTGAGTCGCTTTCACAACATTTGGCTGCGCGACAACTGTCCCTGTGTTGAGTGCGTGCATCAGGTCACTAAAGAGCAAACCTTCGAACTCGTCGTGGTGTCTCCCGAGATTCATCCAGCAGCGGTCTCCGTTACATCCGAAGGCTCGCTGTCGGTGGCGTGGTCCGAGGGCGAGCATGCCAGCGAGTTTCACGCAGGATGGTTGCGCGCCAATTGCTATAGCGCCGAGGCCCGCGCCGAGCGCACGGTGCAGCGCATCACATGGGACTCAAGCACCATGAGCGCGCCGCCTACCTTTGATGGTCCGGCCGTGCTGAGCGACGACGGTGCGCTCTACGAATGGCTGATTGCACTGCGTACATATGGCGCCACCCGCTTGCGCAATGTGCCGTGTACCGATGAGGCAATCGGTCACGTGATTGGCCGAATCGGTATCGCGCGCGACACCAACTTTGGACTGTTCTGGGACGTGCGCAGCGAGCCAAATCCAGTAACCAACGCCAACACGGCGTTGCCGTTGCCGCCCCACGTAGACCTGCCCACGCGTGAGTACCAGCCGGGCCTTCAGTTTCTGCAGTGCATCGAGAACGAAGCCATTGGCGGCGACAGCATCTTGGTCGACGGCTTCCGCGTCGCCGAATTGATGCGCGAGCAATACCCCAGCGAGTACCGCACGCTCACCACGGTTCCGTTCGACTGGGCGAACAGCGCAAAGGTCACCGACTATCGCTGGCGGTCGCCCATCATCGTCACCAACACCTCGGGCGAAGTAACCGAAGTGCGTGTGGGTAACTGGCTTCGGGCGCCACTCGATCTTCCCTTCGAACAGGTCGAAGAGGCATACGCCGCGTATCGCTGCCTCTTCGAGATGACCTATCGCGAAGATCTTCAACTGCGGTCCCGATTTGAACCCGGCGATGTCGTGGCGTTCGATAACCGGCGCACGCTGCACGCGCGTAGCGAGTTCACCGACGTGGGTGGGCCACGGCACCTTCGTGGCGGTTACACCGAACGCGACGATCTGCATTCGCGCATCCGCATGCTCGAGCGGGGCATGCGCGAGCGTCGTGTCGCGCTTGGCAACTCAACGCTGGGGTAGCACCAAGCGCACGTTGGTATCTATGTCTCGGCCCGCCATATACGCAGCTGCCCTTGGTGTACGAAAGCCATAGGCGAGTTCGTGGTGTAAGTGGGCAAGGCCGCCCGCTGCTTCGTGGTGGTCAAGCATTGTGCTCACCAGTTCGTATGAGCCGTCGGCGTGACGCACCAACTCAATTGCTCGGGTCTGCGACGGCCAATCGATAATCGACGACGTGGTGATCTCCCAGAAGCCTCCGCTGGGTCCCGGCCGCGGTTCGATGCGGTTGAAGTGTCGGTGACCCACTAACCACGCAACCACGCAGCGATGGCGATGAACCACGGCCAGCATGTGGTCGGCGAGATGTCGATCGGTGTGGTGGCCGCGTTCGTTGACCAAAGTGTCGGCACCGTGATGGCTGATCAAGATGGCAACACGACCCGGCTGATCATCGACCTCGGCGAGTTGTTCGTCGAGCCACGCAAGTTGCTGCGTGCCGATGCTGCCTTGGTAGTCGCCGTCGGGATGGTTGGTGTCGAGCAAGACCAACCGTACGTGTTCGGTGTCGATGATGGTGTCGGCCGAATCTGTGCGCGCGTTGTGGGCCGAGTAGCCCAACGCTCCGCGTGCAATATGGGCGTCAATCCATTCGCGCTTGTTGATGGCGCGACGGTCGGGATTCGCCGCGATGGCGTAGCTGGGGCCGCACGAGAAGGCCTCGGGTTCATCGAGGAACAGGGCCAACGGATTGTCGCTGGCAAAGCTGTTGGGGCGCTGCAGTGACTTGGCCGCCCCAACAGCAATGTGTTCGATCGCAGGGTTGTTGCGTGCAGTGCCTTGCCGCATCAAATCGTGATTACCCGGAACGCTTGTCCACGCGATGCCAAGCCCGAGCGATGTACACGCCGCACTCACTCGGGCGATGAAGTCGGGTTCGGTGTCGTTGGGATTCCAAAAGGGCCATGCTTCGTTGAAGGCCCGAGTGGCGGTGTCTTGAGCACTGCCAACGGCGCTCAGCGCGGTGGTGCCGCCGGCCATCACGGTGAGGTAGGCGTCGAGTTCATTGCGTTGGGCATTATCGATGTTGTCGCCCGTGGATACAACGAGATCGAAGGGTCGATCAGATCCGGGAGGGCATGGGTTCTGGCGAATGCGCTCAACATGTGCGCGCAACGCCCACAAAGTGAGCGAGTCGTATGGCCGATGCATATGCAACAACGGTCGAAAGGCTGGGTCGTGAGCCTCAAGCTCGACCCACTCGCCGCGTGCGGGCGAGGCTGCGTCTAACACGTGTGCGTCGGTGAGGTGCACAAGGCTGATCAGGGTCTCGCCGATGCCGTTGTTGACGCTGCCACCGAGGTCGGTACGGGTTACTGCTGACACTTTTGTGACCTTAGCGTCAGCGCCTATGTTGTCGCCGTGACAGATCTCTCGGCCGTCAGTGCATTGTGGAGCCCAAGCCGCGAGCGTGCGCTCGATACGAACATCGCTCGGTTTGCTCAGGCGGTAAACATCGACCCGCTTGATTACTCGGCGCTGCATCGCTGGTCTGTTGAATCGCCCGACAGGTTCTGGCGCGCGATTTGGAACGAGTGTGACATCATCGGCGACCCCGGAGCTGAGGTGCTGCGGCGGCATCAGAATCTGGCTGCGTGCCGGTTCTTCCCCGATGGGCGCCTCAACGTTGCAGAGAACCTGCTGGCGCATTTGCCCAGCGACCGGCCGGCGATTGTGGCCTACAACGAAGCAGGTTTCGATCGATCGTTGTCGTCGGCCGAATTGCGCGCCGCCGTAGCCCAGCTCGCCCAAGCGTTGCGTGCCGCTGGTGTGGTTGCGGGCGACCGTATCGCGGCGTTTGTGCCCAATGGTCCCGAGGCAATCATCGCGATGTTGGCCGGTGCATCCATCGGTGCCACCTTTGCCTCGGCTTCCCCCGATTTCGGCGTGCCCGCAGTGCTGGATCGCTTCGGCCAGATCGAACCCGTGGTGCTCATCGGCTGCCTCGAATACACCTACGCGGGCAAGCACATCGATTGCCGCGACAAGCTCTCCGAGATCGCTGCCGGCCTGCCCACTGCGCGGGTGAAGGTTTGCTTCGGCGGCACTCACGATGGTCCCGCAGGCTTTGTGCAATGGAGCGAACTGTTGCACGCCAACGTTGGTGCCACGCTTGCGTTCGAGCAATTGCAGTTCGATCACCCGTGGTACGTGTTGTTCAGTTCGGGCACTACGGGCAAACCCAAATGCATTGTGCATCGCGCTGGCGGCGTCTTGCTGATGCACGCGAAGGAACATCGCTTGCATTGCGACATCCGGCCTGGCGATGTGGTCACCTATTACACAACAACCGGTTGGATGATGTGGAACTGGTTGGCCTCGGCGCTCGGCACTGGGGCAACCGTGGTGGTGTACGACGGCTCGCCAATGTTCCCAACGCAGCATCAGCTTTTCGCCATGGCCGAACAGCAACGCATCACTCTGCTGGGCGTGTCGGCCAAGTTCATCGATGGCTTGGCCAACAGCGAACTCGATATTGCTGGCGCTCACGATCTGTCGGCATTGCGAACCATCTGCTCCACGGGCTCGCCGTTGTCGCCGCGCGGTTTCGAATACGTGTATTCGTCGATCAAGGCCGATGTGCACCTTGCCTCAATTTCAGGCGGCACAGACCTCTGTGCGAGCTTCGTCGGTGGCGTGCCCACGATGCCCGTGTACTCGGGCGAAATCCAGGCGCCGCTGTTGGGTATGGCTGTTGAGTTTGTTGACGAGTCGGCGCATGCGCTTGGCGTGGGCGATGGGCCCGGCGAGTTGGTATGCGCGCAGCCCTTTCCATCGCAGCCGCTGGGCCTATGGAACGACGACCCATACGGGCCCGACGGTCGCAGCTACCGAGCCACCTATTACGACCGGTTCGAGGGCAAGTGGTCTCACGGCGACTTTGCTTCGTGGACCTCGCACGGTGGCGCAATCATCCACGGGCGCTCCGACGCAACGTTGAACCCCGGGGGAGTGCGCATCGGAACGGCCGACATCTATCGCGTGGTCGATGCGCTGCCCGAAGTCGCCGAATCAATCGCCTTTGGTCAGAGTGTTGACAACGATGTGAAGATCATCCTTGCGGTGAAGCTCGCACCGGGATTGGCGCTCGACGATGCCCTCGCCGCGCGTATCAAATCAACCATCCGCGCAGCCCTCAGTCCGCGTCATGTGCCTGGCATTATCGTGGCGGTTGCCGACCTGCCGCGTACGTTCAGCGGCAAGTTGGTTGAGCTCGCAGTGGCCGATGCGGTGAACGGTCGAGTAGTGCGCAACCGTGGTTCGATCGTGAACCCCGAAGCGCTCGATGCGATTGCGGCGCACCCAGCGCTGACCCGCGACACCGCGAGTTGATCAGTCAGTTTCGGGAATGGCAGTAGAGAGCCTGAGGCGCTCGAGTGCTTTCACGGTTCCGCGCATTGCATCGGCCGGAATGGGATGGCTGATGAGATAGCCCTGCGCTTTCGCACAGCCAAGTTCGCCGAGCACGCGCAGTTGCTGCATGGTTTCCACGCCTTCGGCGACCATGTCGAGTCCGAGCGATGAACCCATGGCAATGATGGTGCGCACCAGCGACCTGTCGTTGGCGTTGTCGGCCACACCGTTCACGAAGGCACGGTCGATCTTCACGCGCTGCAGCGGAAACTTTTGCAGCAGTGACAGCGATGAATAGCCGGTGCCGAAGTCATCGAGTGCAACACGCACGCCGAGCGAGCGCAAACGTTGCAGCGATGCCAGTGCCAACTCGGGCTCGGAGATCATGATGCCCTCGGTGATCTCGAGCCAGAGCAGATCTGCCGGAACCTTTGAGCGGCGCAGCGCTTCGTCGACAATCGATGGGAAGTTGGGGTCGGCGAGTTGCCGTGGCGACACGTTGACCGACATAGACGCGGTTGGCGAACAGATGCCTTCGTCGATCCAACCGCGCAGTTGGTCGAGCGCTTCGAGTAGCGCCCACGCGCCCAGCTCGATGATGGTGCCGGTCTCTTCGGCAATGGGGATGAACTCGGCCGGCGACACGTTGGTGCCGTCTCCTTGCTGCCAGCGCATCAGCGCTTCGAAGCCAACGACTTCGCCAGTAGCGAGTTCGAGAATTGGCTGATGAAACATCTGCAGTTCGTGGCGTTCGAGCGCGCGGAACAAGGCGGTCTCTACGGCGAGACGGTGGGTGACCTTTTCGTGCATCGATTCGTCGAACAGGGCCACACAGTTGCGGCCAAGATCTTTGGCTTGGTACATCGCTGTGTCGGCGTGGCGAAGCAACAGTTCGGCACTGCGGTGTGATTGTGGGTCGAGCCGGGCAACTCCGATGCTGGCGGTGACAAACACATCGCCCGCATTGAGCGTGAGCGGTTCGTGGAGTTCGTTGAGCAGAAGTTCGGCGAGGCTCATTGCATCGTCTACCGATGGCGATGCGGGGTCGAACACCACGTATTCGTCGCCTGCGATTCGGGCAACAATCGCACGTTGCGGAACGATCTGGCCGAGTCGCGCAGCGATGGTGCGTAACACTTCGTCGCCTGCGGGATGGCCAAGGCTGTCGTTGATGTTCTTGAACCGGTCGACGTCGATAAAGAACAAGGTTGGATGAGCCTCACTCTTCCACGACTCGCGCAGGGCAGCGTTGACATGTTCGAGCAATCGACCGCGGTTTGGTAACCCGGTAAGTGAGTCAGTGTGTGCCGACTGCAGCAGCTCTACTTGAGCCGACCGGTTCTCGTGAACGGCCGAAACAACTCGAGCGGTAACCAAAAGCGCCAGAGCTGCAACCGAAACCATCCGCACCACGAGATCGAGTCGACCGTGTGGCACTGTTGCGCTAGCCACCATGATCGGCGCGATCAGCGCGGCGGCGGCGATGATGATGCGACCTGTCACCGGACGATGCGGCCCCACTGGTTGGCGCTCGGTGAGCGATCGCATGCTGGGGTGCATCATCGCGGCGTAAGCACACCCGTAGGCCAGCATGTTGAGGGCCATAGCTGAGGGGCCGATGTTGCGCGTGCTGCCAGTGGTGGTGAGCGCGTTGACGATGCTGCCCGCTGCAGCAAGAACAATGGAGCCGCTGAGATACCAAACGGCTTGGGAGCGCACTGTGTCAGAGAACAACACGATCATCAGTAAGAACAGCACCACTGAGCCGAGAGGTTCGTAGCCGTTGTGGAGCAATGCTTGCCATGTGCTGCCGTCGAACTTGGCTGCGCGTGGGCGCACCAACAGAATCCAACCGAGCAACCAACTGCCGAGGGCAACGATGCCCGCATCAGCAAGGACGCCGCGAAAGTCGCGGCCGCGGCGGTTGCGGGCCACGACTGCGATAGCGCCCATCACCACAAGCGCGCAGACCAGCATTGCGATTTCGGCTGCCACTCGAGTAGCTGTGGTGCTGTCAGATTTGGCGCGTACGAAGATGGTTGCGGCATCGGCGACGCCGACGAACGCCATCGCTCGAAACAGGGCAGTGTTGATGTAGCCCCTATTGAGTGAGGTGTAGGCGAGCGGGACGATCTGGATTGCCACGGCTACGTAGGCCACTAACTGCAGATCGAACGAGCGGCTGAAGAGCGCCACAAGCGCGACGCACATGGTGAGTGCCGGAAACCACCATGCTTTCGTCTTCGGTCGCTGTGTCTCGCCCACGTTGCCCTCGCTGGTCTGCTTGTCGCTCTACTTTTACACCGCTGAGATCGCACAAGCTGTGATCGTTGGTGAGCCTACGTAAGGTTTCGTCCGAAAGCCAGAGATTTGTGGTTAGGCAAACACAAAGAGTGATAACGACTCGGGCCCCGACCGGTGTAGTGCGCGTTGTGGCCCGTCAGCGGCGATACGGTAGGGCCGATGACGGTATTGACGGCCCAGGTTCTATGACCTCTCTTGGCACTACGGTCACCGTCGTTGTCCCCGGTTCACATCTCATGTCTGCGCTCGTGGGCACCCGTGACGAATTCGTGCGGCAGATCGAGCAGGCATTCCCCGAGTCCAGCGTGGTCATTCGGGGCAATGAAATCAGCGTTGCTGGCGGCGAAGCCGATCAGGTGGCCAAGCTGTTTGAAGAGCTCGTGCTCGTGCTGCAGCGCGGCCAGCATCTCGATAGCACCATGGTGACGCGCTCGATCGACATGATGAAGCAGCATGAGCTACCCAGCAAAGTGCTCACCGACGACATCATTCGCGGGGCCAAGGGTCGCTCGGTGCATCCCAAGACGGCGGGCCAGAAGCGCTACATCGATGCCATTCGCGAAAACGTCATCACGTTCGGCATGGGTCCAGCGGGCACGGGCAAAAGTTGGTTGGCTATCGCGATGGCGGTTCATGCGCTGCAGACCAAACAGGTGCAACGAATCATCCTCACTCGACCAGCGGTCGAGGCAGGCGAGCGCCTTGGCTTTTTGCCAGGCGATCTGATGGCCAAGATTGATCCATATCTGCGTCCGCTCTACGACGCGCTCTACGACATGGTCGAGGCCGAAGGCACGCAGAAGCTGATTGAGCGTCAGGCAATCGAAGTTGCGCCGCTGGCCTTTATGCGTGGTCGCACGCTGAACAACAGCTTCATCATTCTTGATGAAGCGCAGAACACCACGCCCGAGCAAATGAAGATGTTCCTTACTCGTATTGGCTTCGGCTCAAAGGTCGTCGTCACCGGCGACACCACTCAGGTCGATGTGCCCGATGGTCGCAGCGGCTTGTCGGGTCTCGAGCGCACGCTCACCGGCATCGAAGGGCTGGCCTTTGTGCACCTAGGCGCGGGCGACGTAGTACGGCATCGCATTGTTGGCGACATCGTGGCCGCATACGAACGCGCAACCGTGCCCACTCGTCCTGCCGATACATCGTCTCGAGGTCGTCGTGGCTGATTCTTCTCGGCCGCGCATGGGCGGTCGCCGCAAAATCGGTGGCAACGTAGATCCCGAAGTGTTTGTGTCCGACGAGCAGACCGATCTACCGATCGATTTGCAGCGCTGGCAGAACCTTGCTGCTGCGGTGTTGGCTGCCGAAGGAATTCGAGGCGGCACAGAGATGTCGATCATCTTCATTACCGAGCAAGACATTGCCGAACTCAACGAATCGTTTCTCGGCAAGACCGGTCCCACCGATGTGCTGTCATTTCCCATTGATGCTGCCGACCTCGATATGAATCCTGTGGCCACTGGCGCCACCCGCGGCCCCGATCGTGCGCCGCTGGACCCATCCGATCTACCGATGCTGTTGGGCGACGTAGTCATCTGCCCCAAGGTGGCAGCGCAGCAGGCGCCAACTCATGCGGGCACGTTCGACGATGAGATTGCGTTGCTGGTTGTGCACGGCATCTTGCATGTGCTGGGCTACGACCACGCGGAACCCGACGAGACGATCGTGATGCGTCGCCGCGAACTCGATTTACTCGAACAACTTCACTGGCACGGTGAGGCTCCAACCGGATTCCGTCAGGACTCTTCCACACCATGATCGCCAACCAGTTCTCGTCAACCGATGTGTGGCGATTGGTCGCCATCGGTGTATTGCTCGTCATGCTTGCCTTCTGCTCGGCTGCCGAGATGGGTCTGTCACGCATGACCAAGCCCAAGGCCGCGTCGTTGCTTGATAAGGGTCATCGATCCGCGAAGGTGCTTGTAAAGCTGGTCAGCGAGCCCGAGCGTTGGATCAACCCGCTGTTGCTTACGGTGTTCGCTTGCACCATCGTGCAATCGACACTTACGGCAATCGTGTTCGACCATCTGTTTGGCACCTGGGGCCTTGTGGTTGGCGTGTTCATCAACGTGTTGGTGTTCTTCGTGTTCGCCGAAGCAGTGCCCAAGACATACGCGGTGTTGTACCCCGAGCGCGCCGCGCTGGCCACGGCTCGCCCTGCGGCGGCGCTGGTTGCGTTCCCTCCGCTGCGCTGGATCTCAAAGGGTTTGATCTGGCTCACAAACGTCATCGTGCGCGGCAAGGGTCTCGAAAAGGGCCCGTTCGTTTCCGAGCAAGAACTGCTTGGCATTGTGCAAGCCGCTGCTCACGAAGGAGTCGTTGAACCCGAAGAACACTTGCTGATCGAGTCGGTTATTGAATTCGGCGACACGGTTGCTCGCGAGATTATGGTGCCGCGTCCCGACATGGTGGTTGTCGATTTCGATGCCACGGTCACCGAAGCACTCGATGTCGCCATTGCCAAGGGTGTCAGCAGGTTGCCGGTGCTCAGCGAAGGAGACGAAGACGATGTCATCGGCCTCGCGTACACCAAGGATCTGATGCGTCTCGAGCGTGAAGGCAAGGGGGCTTCTCCGGTGCGCGACATCGTGCGCTTGGCAATCGTGGTGCCCGAGAACAAGCCTGTGAGTCGCTTGATGCGCGAGATGCAGGCGCAGAAGTTTCACCTTGCGTTTGTCGCCGACGAGTACGGCGCTATCGCTGGTTTGCTCACGCTCGAAGATTGCCTTGAAGAGCTTGTTGGCGAGATCGTCGATGAGCACGACACCGAAGACGAAGAAGTCGAGCGCCTCAGCAATGGCGATTATCTCGTCGATGGGGGCATGTCGGTTGGCGATCTCAACGACCTTCTCGAACTCAATTTGCCCGACGATGACTGGGACACCATCGGTGGCTTTTTGTTTGGCACACTCGAGCATGTGCCCGCCGTAGGCGAGAGCGTCGACTTTGCTGGCTGGCGGTTCTCGGCCTTCGAAGTCGAGGGTCGGCGCGTTCGTCGAGTTGCCGTCAGCGTGCTGGCCAGTGACTCCTCGGAGCAGTTCGGCGGACTTGCCTCCGACTAACTTGCGGGCATGGAAATTTCGCTTGCAGGCAAGGTCGCG
>JBAXHD010000048.1:0-18835 GCA_037139095.1 Actinomycetota bacterium | reverse complement strand
CGCACCAACGCGTTGGCCATGCTGATGACTACTTTGCCCGCAAGCAGTTCTTCGTAATCTTGGGCAGTTGTTGCAGCAGAGTCCCACGGCGTGGCAATCACGACAAGATCGCCAGCAGCTGCGGCTGGGTTGTCGCCGCACTCGAGACGATCGGCAAGGTCGGGCCACTTAGCAATGAGCCCATCGCGAATCTCCATCGAGCGGTACTTCGACCGTGAGCCGATGATGCACGTGTATCCAACTGAAGCCAGACGAGCCGCGAGCGCGCTGCCCGCTGGCCCGGTGCCACCCAAAATTCCGATTCGCATGACTCGTAGCCTGCCACATCGATCGCTGATTGCCACACTGGATCACCGCTAGGGTCGATTCTCATGGGTCTGCTCACCGGAAAAAACATTGTCGTCACTGGCGTTCTCACCGACGCTTCATTGGCATTCGGAGTCGCCAAACTCGCTCAAGAAGAGGGCGCCAACGTTGTCCTTACTGGCGCCGGACGAGCGCTGAGCCTTACTGAGCGCGTGGCTCGCAAGCTGCCTCAGCCGGCCCCGGTGTTCGAGCTCGATGTCACCGTGCCCGAGCATCTCGAGTCGGTTCGCAACTCAGTCAGCGAGATCTGGGACCACGTCGATGGTGTGCTGCACGCCATTGGGTTTGCGCCTGCGGTGTGCTTGGGCGACGACTTCATGGCGGCCACATGGGAAGACGTGTCGGTTGCGATGAACATCTCGGCCTACTCACTCAAGACCCTGGCCGACGCATTCGTGCCGCTGATGTCCAGCGGCGCAAGCATCGTCGGACTCGACTTCGATAACACCGTTGCGTGGCCTGCATACAACTGGATGGGCGTTGCGAAATCAGCACTTGAGTCAGTGAGCCGTTATCTCGCCAAAGAGCTCGGGCCGCTAGGTATCCGCAGCAACTTGGTCGCCGCTGGCCCCGTAAAGACGATGGCCGCAAAGAGCATCCCTGGGTTCAAGAAGTTTGAAGACATTTGGGACGAGCGCGCTCCCCTCGGCTGGGACGTATTCGATTCCAGTGCCGTGGCCAAAGCAGTAGTTGCGTTGCTCAGCGATTGGTTCCCGGCCACCACGGGCGAGATCATCCATGTCGATGGCGGGTTCCACGCGATCGGCGCGTGAGTTCGTCGAACCCCGGCACTTTCTCTGTTACGCGTGAGCGCACGTCTGCAGTGCGCTCACGCCTAACTCAGGTCTACTCTTCGTCGATGCGCATCGTGAGTTTGCTTCCCTCAACGACCGAAATCGTCTTCGATCTTGGACTCGCCGATCAGCTCTTGGGTGTCACGTTCGAGTGCAACTTCCCCGCCGAGGCGCGCGTCGGACGCGAGATTGTTGTCGGCGGAATGGACACCAAACATCTCACGCCGATCGAGATCGACACGATGGTTCGCGAGCGTCTGGCTCGCGGCGACGAACTGTATTCGCTCGACGATGCCGCGCTCGCCCGCTGCAACCCCGATCTGATTCTGAGCCAAGACCTTTGTCGCGTGTGCGCTGTTCCGAGTGGCGAAGTCGATGCAGCGGTTGCTCGCTTGAACTGCAGCGCCGCCGTGTTGCAGATCGATCCGCACACGCTGCACGAAGTTATTGCGTCGGTGCAGACAGTCGCCGATGCGGCTGGCGTTCCCGAGCGCGGCCATGCGCTCACGAAATCACTGCACGACCGACTCGATCAACTCGCTCATCGAGTGGCTACCCACCTCCAGGGTGCGCCTCGGCCAACGGTGTTCATGCTCGAGTGGGTCGATCCGCCATTTGTCGGCGGCCACTGGGTTCCCGACATCGTCACGGCTGCGGGCGGCGAGCCTGTGCTTGCCATTCCTGGCGGTCGATCGGTGCCAACAACGTGGGACGAGATCGCAGCGGCCGACCCCGATCACATCATCGTGTCGCCGTGCGGCTACGGACTCGATGGCGCCATTGCTCAGACTCGCGACATTCTTGATCGACTGCCATCACGAGCCAAAGTGTGGGCCATCGATGCCGATGCCGTAGTAGTGCGCCCTGGACCGCGACTTGTCGATGGCGCTGAAGCGATTGCGGCTGCTCTCTTTGGTGCCGAGGTTGCGGGCCGACACGATCTCCTCAACGTGGTCATCGCCGCCGTGCGATAAATGAGCAAGCAGGATGTATCCATGTCGAAACATGCAGTCGGTTTTCCTGACTTCGCGGTGGCTTGTGGCGAGGAAGCCTCTGACCCCACCGTGTTCCACGAAGGCGTTGTCGTTCGGGTAGACCAACTGACCGCCAGCGAGCACCTCAGCCATCAAGATGAAGACCTTGCCGCTGTCGCCGAGCTCGGCGTAACACTGTGGCGATACGGCATGCCGTGGCGGCTCACCGA
Organism: Actinomycetota bacterium; assembly: GCA_037139095.1. GTDB lineage: Bacteria > Actinomycetota > Acidimicrobiia > Acidimicrobiales > Ilumatobacteraceae > WLMZ01. The sequence goes on along the minus strand of JBAXHD010000048.1, from coordinate 16,471 downwards.
ACCTGAGCCGGGCGTGTACGACTGGACACTTTGGGATCAGGCGCTTGAGGCGTGCAGTCGCCATGGCCTCACCCCGGTGATCGATCTCTGCCACTTCGGCCTCCCCGACCACTACCCAGGTTTCTGTGACCCATCGTGGGTCGAAGGGTTCGCAAAATACGTCGCTGCGTTCCTCGCCAGATACCGCGAGCCAATCTTGTTCACGCCGGTGAACGAACCAATGATCACCGCAATGAGCTCAGGCTTTCTCGGCGCATGGAACGATCGACGCTCGTCGCGTGGCGACTACATGAATGCACTTGCCCACGTGACCCTTGCGAACCTTGAGGCAATGGCTTTGGTCGACGCCGACCGCAACGGATGGTGGATCGGAGCCGAGGGCTTCGGCTGCCACATCGCTGCGTCACCCGCCGACCAACCCGCCGCCGACGCAGCGCGGGCACTCGAACAACTGGTGTGGGATCTCCATTTCGGCGTGGAACCCCGCGCCGAAGTGGCCGACGTTGCGCAGCTTGTAGACCCCGCCGTGCTGAGTCGCATTCGAGCGCTCGCCGGTCGCAACGAACGCGTGATTGCGGGCCACGACTTCTACCCCGTGAGCGTCACCGTGCACGGTCGACTCGCAGAACGCCTTACCATCGACGACCGTCTCGCTGCGTACGAGCGCGAGGCGCGAATGTGGTTCAAGCGATACGGCAGACCTTTTTGGGTTGCAGAAACATCGAACCTGGGCTTGCCGGTAGACGACGGCAGTCGTTGGCTACGTGGACTCACTGCAGTGCTCGAACGACTCCGCGCCGACGGGCTCCCGGCCCGCGGTATCTGCTGGTACAGCCGAGGCGACCAATTCGATTGGCACACCATGTTGCTGCGTCCGATTGGCGAGGTCACCGAAGTGGGCCTGTTCGATGCTGCCCGCGTCGCCCGACCGGTGGCTGGCGAATTCGCTCGCCTTGCCGGCGAGCACTCCTTGGCATCGCTTACCGAGCACGACTAGAACTTCCATATGAGAAGCAAGACAGTCATCGGATTCGTCGCAGTGTCGCTGCTGAGTGCATGCAGTTCCAGCGGTTCGCCCAGTTCGTCCTCGAGCGAAACCACCAGCGCTGGCACGGAACCGGTAGCGCCGTTGGCCACCGAAACCACTACTGCTGCCAATGCCACCACATCCACCACGGCGGCTTCGTCAACCGCACTGCTCGATTTCGCGGATGCTTCATCCACCACCGGTTGGACGACCCAGAACGACACGGTCATGGGTGGCGTTTCGCAGAGCACAAGCACCTGGGCAAACGGTCAGCTTTTGTTTCAGGGGACCCTGTCGCTCGAGAACAACGGCGGCTTCACATCGTTGGTCAGCCCGATCGATGACCAAATCGGACCGGCTATGTCAGGCGCTTCGGCGCTCATTGTCGACGCGCTTGGCGATGGCAAGACCTACGTATTTCAACTGCGCAGCGCCGACCAAACTCGCTTCATTCAACGCTTCGCAACTGTCGCCGGAACACAGCAGAAGTATGTATTGCCTATCGACAAGTTCGAAGCGGTCACTCCATTCCTCGAACCTGTTGCGAATGCTGCACCAATCGAACTGACCACCATTCGACAGGTGGCTCTGTACCTGCTCGACAAGCAAGCCGGCACGTTCGAACTCGCTGTCACCTCGATCAGCCGCTAACGACGCAACTGCTCACGACGTAACTACTCACGAGACGGCCGTACATCTACCAGCGCTGGCGGGCCTCTTCGGCAAAGCCCTGCAGGCCTTCGAACTCGATCTCTACACCGTCGTCGGTACGAAGCCGACCCGACCATGTTCCGAACACTTGATGGCACTCGCTGCCCTTCGTGTCGCCACCCGATGCTGTGTGTTTGTCGAAGTTGGGTGTGAGCACCATGTCGAGTTGCCCACCCGGATCACTGATCGTCCATGGGCGCATCGGGTTGTGCCAGTCGTAGTCCCACGTGAGTTCGGAGCCGAGCTTGCTGAGTCGGCCATCGACAATGATCCCGTTCTCGGTGAAGCCGGTGCCAGCAGTCCACTTGGCGCCAATCTGTAGACCGATCACATGCTCGCCTGCTCGCCCGGCGCCGCCGCCCCAGTTCCAGACGATTTCGCTTGGCCAGCGGCCGCGACCCACATCAAGCACACCCCACGCCTCGGATCGATCAAGGCCACCAATTGCCCACGTGCGCTCCCCCACAACCAACTCGCCACGGGCTGGGCGGGCCTGATGCTTTGAGGTGAAGTTGAAGACCGTGTCGCTCCATGGGATCACGACGTTGACCGATTCGTGTGCGGCCGGAAGCGCAACGCTGATATCGAATCGGCCGAGTCGACCGTCGGCTTCGGTCCATGCGGCAGTCAGCCGAGTGCCCGATTCGTCGTCGGTAATGTCGAGAGTAAATCCGTCGCGCTCAACGCTCAGCGGCGCCGTGCCGGGAACCTCGGGGAGTTCGATGCCGCCGCCGGCGCGAGTAACGATGACGCGACCACCGCTTTCGCCAGTAGCAAGGTCGGCCCACCACACATCGGCAACACCAATGTGGTCGACGTCGGAGTACACGCACGACACCACCACATCGCCTGCGAGCACCGCCCAGTAATCCCACTTCTTGTTCTGGCCGAAACAGCCGTGCAGATTCGCCCGGTGTAGCGGCTGACGTGACCACCCGCGGGCCAGCGGAGTCAACGATGATCCGTCTTCAACGCACAGGTCGATCGGTGCGATGAGTTCACGCTCGTGGGTCGTCATCCAACATTTCTACTGCACGGCGCAGGCGGCCTAACACTTGCCGCTGAGACCAGCGGTGTGGATCGCTGCAATCTCGGATGCACTCAGCACTCGACCCCACACGCTTGGTTCGTCGAGAACCCCCGAGAAGGTAAACTCGGCTCCAAGCCCTGAGGTACCACCTAAACGAAATGGCGTGGTGGTCGCCGGGTTCAGCGTGCCTCCCTGTGATGGCTTCGACGCGATGATCTGACCATCGACATAGACGCGCATCGAGGTTTGATCCCATGTGGCGGCCACGTGATGGAAGCCACCGTCGAAGATCTTCGGAGCGCCCACACGGAGTTCTTCAGGACGCCGCGACGACGTGTCGTCGGTGGTCCAAAGCAATTCAGCGCTCGGGCTCAGGGCGAGTTCAAAGGTGCGGGCACCATCGTCGACACTCGGAAAGCTCCACCTACTCGCCAGCACCTGATTTGACCCAGTGTTCAGCGGCCGTATCCACGTCTCAACACTCAGCGCTGTGGCAACTGTTGGGAACAAGTTGATCGTCAGCTTGTCGGCCGGCGAAAACGTAAAGCCCTGACCAACCAACGATGGCGAAAATGTGGCCGATCCGGTGAGCGCCGGACCCGCCTGCGCCGCGAGATTGTTCTCGCCTCTCCACGAGGCGACGAGGCCAACAGAAGACAGCGTCACACATGGCGGTTGCGCTGCGGCAGCAAACACATTGGCGTTACTGAGGTCAAGCAACGGCTCTTTAACGCCATCACCAGAATCATCCGTCCAGTTGAAATTTCCAGAAGCGATCACACGGTCGTAGAGCGCCCGAACCTGTGTGGCGTTGGCCGGATTGCTCTGGCGGGCAAGCAGCGCAAGTGCGCCGGCAACCGCAGGACTCGCCATGCTTGTTCCGCTGATCACGCCGTAGCTGCCCAGCTCAATCGGAAGCGTCGAAGTAATGCACACCCCTGGCGCGGCGATGTCGACCGGTCCAAAGTTCGAAAAATCTGCGAGCGTGTCGTCTTGATCGGTGGCACAGGTCGGCGCGCCAAGAGCGCCCGGTGCACCGTCGAAATCTGCCAGCGCGCTGACGGTGAGCACGTTGTTGAACGATGCGGGGCTGATACCTGCGGAACTCACATGAGAGTTGCCCGCAGCGACGGCAATCGCAACTCCGGCGTTCACGGCACTTTGCGTTGCGTCGAACAATGCCTGGCTGAATCCGGGTGCACCAAAGCTCATGTTTGCGACTTCGATCGTCGCAGCATTGGCCGTGACCCAATCAAGCCCACGAATGATGGACGACAACGAGCCCACACCCGTGCTGTCCATGACCTTCACTGCCCAGAGACGAACGCCCGGCGCAACGCCAACAACTCCGATGTTGTTGTCGATGGCACCGATAATGCCGGCAACGTGCGTGCCGTGGTAGTTGTCGTCGTCGCCACCGAGCACACAGCCAGTGGCAGCGAGGCAATTGACTCCCCCGACCACGTTGAGATCAGGGTGTTGCAGGTCAATGCCGGTATCGATCACGGCAACATCGGCGTCTACTCGAATGTCGTCAAACCCATCGATAAACAGCGACGGGTTGGAACTCGCAAATGTTCGTCCCACGCCCGTGGGGGTCGATTGGGCGTCGATCATTACGACTCGGTCCCGTTCTACATAAGCAACATTCGGATCGCGAGCCAACGCCGCGGCGACGGCGTCAGTGGCGGTAACCACGAAGCCCTTCACCGCGTGTTCATAGACATCGTCGACCTCGCCACCAATCGAAGAACTCAATGTGGATGCCGTTACAGCGGCGCTGCTATGGCCTGGCCGAAGCACGACGATGAAGTCTGAACGGGGCAATGCTGCCGAGGCCGACGACACGATGGGCGTGGCCGACGCAAGAAGTAACGCTATGCAACTCGCCAGTGGTCGCATCCGCGATCGACCCGATCCTGTTACCCCTCGCATGTGTGTATGCAACACATCGCAGGGTCATAAGTCAGGCGACGTACCAGCAATTCACGAACTGTTTGCCCGTGCGTCTCCTTCAGCTCTGGCGGTGCCCTATTCGGCCAACGACGGCCGAGTTACTTCTTTGCCTCGTGCGCGAGAACCTTGAGCAACTCTCCGATGCGATGGTGCCGTTCTGCTGGGTGACGCAACGGCAGATCAAGCATCACCGAATATTCATTTCGCCGCCCGACTTTTGAGACCTTGAGATACCCCGCCACTTCAAGGTCAGAGACAAGCCGATGGGCCGCCCGCTCGGTAACTCCCACCTGCGAGGCAATGTCTCGAACTCGAATTTGCGGCTCCGCAGCTATCGCTAGCAGCACATGGGCATGGTTGGTGAGAAAGGTCCATGAGGTCTCCGGTGCAGCAGTCACGTCGCTATTCTGCCTCATTCTGCTGACATTTGACACATGATTCTAATTTCATGTATTGTTGGGCATATGAACTCGTTCCATCTGGCCATCGAAAATCTGACGTCTCCACCAGTCCTCGCCTTTGTACTCGGCGCTCTTGCGGTGATGCTCCGCAGTGATCTTCGCCTCCCCGACCCGATCCACACCTGGATCTCTACCTATCTGCTCCTCGCGATTGGACTCAAGGGCGGACACAGCCTCAAGGCTTCGAACTTGACGAGCCTCATCTCGCCAGCCGCCCTGACCATCGCCTTCGGTATCGCGATACCGGTGATCGTCTTCTTCATCACAACCAAAGTATTGAAATTAAGTGCACCCGACGGGTCGTCCGTGGCGGCACATTATGGATCTGTTTCGGTCGTCACGTTCACCGCAGCAATGGTCTTCGCAACCCAAGCAGGCTTCTCCACCGAACCGTTCATGACGTCGCTCGTAGCAATTCTCGAGATACCCGGCATCGTTGTTGCCCTCGTTCTTGCAAGCATGAAGTCGGAAGGCGTGAACTGGCGTACCGCTGTGCATGAAGTGCTCACTGGTCGAAGTGTTCTGTTGCTCGTGGGCGGGTTGATCATCGGTTCCGTCAGTTCTGAAAGTTCATTCAGTCGAATCGAGCCATTCTTTATCGGGATGTTCTCTGGGTTGCTGGCCTTGTTCTTGCTCGACATGGGCGCGACGGTTGCAACTCGATTCCTCACAGCCGGACGACCACCGCTGCGGATGATCATCTTTGCAATCGTTTCGCCACTTGTCTTTGGAACTGCAGGAATCATCGCTGCGCACTCCATTGGCTTGTCCATCGGCGGAGCCGCGGTCTTTGGCATCATGGCCGCCAGTGCGTCGTACATCGCAGCTCCAGCAGCGGTGCGAATTGCCTTGCCAAACGCCGATTCCGGACTTTCACTTGGACTCGCACTGGGAGTGACATTCCCGTTCAACCTGACGATTGGGATACCGCTCGCCTTTGCCTTCTCTCGCGTCATCGGATGACACATGCGCCGAGTCGCCGTGCTGCGCAGGTCGGCTCAACGAGAACTCAGGTGGCGGCACCCGTGAGCGATTGGCGAAAGAGACCTGACGGCACGGGAGCTCCGGCTCGAACCAGCGCGATGTGCCAAGCCGGCGACGAGCCCAGCGCCCAGCGGAGACCGCTCACCGATGCCGCTCCGATTTGGACGGCACAAGGGGTTGAGGTGACTCCGATGACCTTGCTGATCGATCGCGGAATGGTGGCAGCGGCAGCTTGGAACAGCGGCTGATAGCCCAGCTGTACTGGTAGCGGCAGCGGTGGAAAGCGCAGAAACCTCACCGCATTGCGTTGCGCCTGGCTGCTAGCGATCGATGGATGCTCGCTCACCCATGTTGATAGCTCGTCTGCTGTCAACGGCACGGGCGCCGCTTTGAGTAACGCAGCGATGCGCGCTTGCTCCTGCACGAACTGATCGGCCTGCTCGTTGGTGAGCCGATCGCGCCCGTAGGCCTGATGCGCGACGAGAAACGAGTCGGTCAACACGTTGTGGACCCACGCCGCCAGCGCTGGATTCGAAGCGCTGTAGGGCTTGTCACGTTCTGAGCGACCCTTCACCGGAACATGCGCAGCCCGCACGGCACTCACCGCTGCTTTCACCTCGGGCATAGCCCCATAGGTGGTCTCGGTCACGTATGCGGATGTGCGTGTCAGACGGCCCAGGGGGTCGTGCCGATACCGGGAATGCTGTTCGACTCCAGCCACCACCTCGGGGTGAGCGGTCTGAACCAGCAAGGCGCGAATTCCGCCGACGAATGCTGCTGTGTCACCAATGACCCGCCACGAAATCGACTCGGGGCCAAGCAGTCCCGGGTCGCCGGGGTAATCAAGCGTGTGTTCAAGCGCTTTCGGACCGTGCGAAAAAAGCGACGTCGTGGAGCCCACAATCTTGTCGCGAATTACGTTGATCACCGCTGGGCCTCCTTCTCTCGATCGCACTCTGCCCATCGACCAAAACTGACCAGCAACAAGCTCTTCAGAGTGGGTTCAGGGTTCACGGCGACACTTTGACACTCCCGCCGCCGATGTGCCCGACGGTGATCAGGATTGTTTGACTGCGAGAAGGCGACTCCCAACGTTTCACCGTCGACGATTCAGGCCTTTCGCCTCGAACACGCAGCGCAAACACGCGGGCTTGCGGCGCCGGCTCACAAAACAGTTTAGATCCTGAGCTGGTCTTTTAGTAAAACAGTGTACGAATACACAGCGACAATGACGGTGACGACCGACGTTTCCATCTGCGATGGTCCGTGATCACGGCAACTTGTGAATGACCAATGGAAGAGTGCTTCTGCCGGTGGCTTCGTGCAACAGCGCTGCGCACAACGTGAGGGTCCAGCCTGAGCGCATCGTGGTCGCGCAGACCAGCACGGGACCATCGGGCACTTGTGTTGCAAGGTTCAGTTGAATCGTCTGTTCGAGGTGCAACACCGCCGGGCCACTGGAGGTATTCGTTGGAGGTGACGCACCCTGCCATGTGAACAGGTCGAGAACGGGAAGCCGACCAACGGCGCCGATGTGCTCGGCCAGAACCCGGTTGGCATTCATCTCGGCGGCCGGTGCTGGCGCTGCCGCCACTGCCACCGGGCGCGACGGCCACAGCTTCGACCATCGACGCAGCGTTTCGACTGCGGCCGTAAGGAGTTCTGAAGGAATGGTGCTGTTGCCGCTGCGTTGCAGGGCGCGCAATTCGTCGTCCCATGCTGGGTCATCGGCGAACGCAACGGCGCGTCCTTCGCCGATCCCTTGGATCTTGCCCTTCCGGCTCACTCCGGATGGCCAAAGCTTCCGTGGCTCAATGGTGATATCTGCGCCGCGCAAATGATTTCGGGCCGCAACGAGCCGCTCTTGGCTTGGCTGAGCGCCGGGCGCCGGCAATACGCCGGTACACACTGAGCAACGCCCACACCTCGCCGGCGACGGGTCGTCGAGCGCTTCTTGCAGATAGGCCATGAGGCAACCATCACCATGGGCGTAGCGGCGCATCAGATCGGCCTCACCGCGGCGCGTTTCGGCCAGCATCGCCCACTTGGCGGTGTCGTGAACGTACGGCACTCCTGTTGCTTCCCATTTTGTGCCGTTCTTAGCGGTGACGCCTTCGACAGCAAGGATCTTGAGTAACGCCTCAAGACGGCCCCGGCGCACACCGGTAAGACCATCGAGTTCGTTGATCGAATGAGGCTCATCCTGCAGCGCCGCAAGTGTTTTAGCGACATCGTCGGGGTTCGGGATCGATGCCGTGGCGAAGTATTCCCAAATCGATTCGTCGGATTGGGACGACAGCAACACCGCTTCGGCGTGCTCGACGGCCCGCCCTGCACGACCCACCTGCTGGTAGTAAGCAACCGGCGTAGACGGCGAACCAACATGAATGCAGAACCCGAGATCGGGCTTGTCGTAACCCATGCCGAGCGCCGAAGTGGCAACAACTGCCTTCACTTTGTTGGCCCTGAGCAGCTCTTCTACGTGTACTCGAGCCTCGGTTTCCATCTGGCCCGAGTACGCCTGAACCTCGTGGCCACACGATTGCAGGAACCCGGCAAGCCGGTTTGCCTCGGCCACAGTGAGCACGTAGATGATGCCCGACCCCGCGATGGTGTCGAGCGCATCGGCGACCCATGCGTAGCGCGAGATCGACGACAATCCCGGAATCACCGACAGGCCAAGCGATGTGCGCGCCAGCGTGCCACGGAAGGTGACCGTGCTGTCCCCAAGCTGGGCAGCGACATCGGCGGTGACTCGCTGGTTGGCCGTAGCGGTGGTTGCGAGTACCGAAGCTGTTGGCGTTGACAGCAGTGCCCTCGCAAGACGCTGGTAGTCGGGGCGAAAGTCGAAGCCCCAGTCGCTGATGCAGTGCGCTTCATCGATCACGACGAGACCTACTCGCGCCATCAACGCGTCGAGTCGGGCAGCAAAACGGGGATTGCCCAGCCGCTCGGGCGAGACCAGTAGGACATCGAGCTCGTCGTTGTCGAGCGCTTCGAAAATGGGGTCCCAATCGTCGATATTGGTGCTGTTCACCGTTGCCGCTGTGAGCCCAGCTCGCTGAGCAGCTGAGACCTGGTCACGCATCAGGGCCAACAGCGGCGATACCACCAGCGACGGACCTGCCCCTACGGAGCGCAACGCCGAGGTTGCCGCCCAATACACGGCCGATTTACCCCAACCCGTGGCCTGCACCACAAGCACACGGGCTGCCGGCTGGATGATGGCATGAACGGCCTCAAGCTGATCGTCGCGAGCAGTGGCACCGGCACCCGCCAACTTCGCGAGCACCACATTGAGATGCTCCGCCGCGAGCGTTCTGGGCAGTGCGCTACTCATCACTTCAGCCTGCCATGCCAGAGGCTACGAGACTCTTAGGCCCCCCACTTCGGCGAAGCGTCGGTCATATACAGATTGAAGGCGACGAAATTCACCATAAACCGATGGAACTTCAGCATGAAGTCGAAGAGGCCTCGTGGCTGCTTACCCGTGAACAAGATCGCCCAGAAACAGACGAACGCACAGAACACAAATCCGATACCCATAAAGATCATCACAAGCACTGCCGGGATGGCGATGAGGGGCTGGAAAAACGTGCGCAAGCGACTTGCTTTCGCCTCGAAATCAAACGAATAGGTAACCGGTTCGCCGTCGGACTCGGCACCAAAAGCTGGCCACTTATCGAACATGTAGGTCGAGTACGACTGCACCCTCGCCGCATAGCCCAACCAGTTCTTTTGGACGCTCCACAGTCCCTCGCTTCGCTTGCCGGTGAACATAATGACCCACCATTGAAACAACGAGCAGATGCTGGCCCCGATCGACCAGATGCTAGAAACGATTGCGTGTGGCAGAGCCAGCAGACCTCTGAAAAGTGTTGTGATCCTGCTATGACGCTCTACGTAGGCGACTGAATATTGCACTGTTGACATTGGTCCTTCTCATTTCAGAGATGTGGATGCTGAACTGGCAGTGAGGCACTCAACGGCGACTCGCCATGTACAGCAGTTACATACCTTCGGCGTAACCCGATAATTGTCTCAGAACGCAAGCGCCCTAACGAGGATGCACGTAGGTGGTCAATCTCGTCGAGCACGAACAACTCAGTCAAACGGAACCGAAGCCGCCGCCGCAGCACCGAACCGCATAGCGGGTCACCCGGCGTTTGCGACAAGTATCTGCCACTCAATAGCAACCAATGGCTCTGGCCCAGCGTTGCTGAGCACCACGTGCACGCCAATGTGGTCGCCCGACACAAGGTCTACGGCCAATACGCCTGGCCAGTCGCGAGCGGACCCGCTCACTGCGCTGTGCGGTCAACCAGGTTCGTAATGATCGGGTTGAGCATTGAGCGTTCCGGATTGGCTCAAGTACAAGTCTTGATGGCCTGCCGCGGCATCGAGCGTGAGTCGTTGCTCGAACGCTCCCCCGGCCGGCACTCGTGGCCGCTCAGGGAAATCGGACCAATCAAGGGTGACGCATCCCGACAGCGGATGCTCGCTCGCGCATGTCACGGTTGGGCGGGTGCGATCACGAAAGCGAATCAGGATGCGACTGCCAGAGCCAACGTGCGTCGCGGCTGGGACCAAGGCTGTGGTGTCGAAGACCTCGTGAAACCCAGGCGCATCTTTGATGCCTTGAACTGCCGGGACTTCAAAAGCTCCCGAGGCCAACAACGTCAACGCCGTTTCGGACGACTCCGACGTTTCGGCGGGCGCGACACTTGTGCTGATCGCTACGGGACCCACACAAGCAATGGATCAACCGGACCAATGGGGTCGCGGGAGATTCATTGCTTCTATTGACGCGTGGTCAAGTGCACCGGTAGAAAGCTGAGCCATGGGCATCCTTCAGAAGTTCTACGCGTTGATCAGCAAGGGCGAGCCCGCCGATCCGAACGAACCAGTTGAACTCATCGTTGTGCGCGGCCCCAGTGGCCCGATGACACTCGCCACGCTTCGCGAGAACGGCTTCAACGCCGCCGGCCACGAGACCTACAACGTGGTGGGCAGAACCGCCACCGACTTCCGCATCCTGGTGCCTCGAAGCGAAGTAGAGCGGGCCACCGAACTACTCAAGACCATCCTCTAGATAGTCGTGATCGATAGGTGGTCTTCATGATGTGGCGGTGCCCGCACGGGGCTACGGAGCCCCAGCCGTGCGCGAGTTTTACGACAAGCGCCTCGTTGGATAGTTCTTCCCGCCCGATGTGGTGCCTACTCCCGGGTCACTCACGATCGACGAACATCAAATCGTCGACGAAATCGTTATCTCGCTCACCCACACCCGAGTGCCGCCCGGATCACTAACGCTCGGCTCAGCGCCGACGCACCGCCAACTCGTCTGCGCACACCGCTCGCAGGTCGGCTAAAGGCGCATCGATCGTGCTGCGCACCGTCGCTTCGCGAACTCGGAAATAAACGTGCGCCAGTAGGTCTCGCATTCTTGCAATGTCTGTCCACGGAATATCGCTGTGTCTGACACGCATCTCGTCGGGCAGGTTCTTGACCGCTTCGCCAATAACCATGAGGTCGTACAAGATTGCGTCGAACGCTGTCTGGGCAACACCCTCGACGGTGCTATGAAGCAGCCCCTCTGCGATGTCGATGGCTGCGATTCGCGCAATTATGTCCTGAAGCCGATCGGCAGCCGAACGGGTCATAGCGGCACAGCCTGGGCCTGAACCGAAGCCGCGAACTCGGGGCGCAGCAGATCGGCGGGCGACACATCGACCGCAAACCCGAGTAGCTCCCTCAGCGCGTCATTCATCCGCAGCACAGGCAGCAGACCCGTAACGTCGGTGTTTAGGTCGACAAGCAGATCAATATCGCTGTCGGGCCCTGCCTCGCCACGGGCCACCGATCCGAACAATCGCACGTTGCTGGCACCGAATGTACGAGCGATGTCAAGTACCTCTTTGCGATGCCGGCGCAGGCACGCTGCCTGCCTAGTCGACAGGTCTGAGGGTTCTGCTGCGGATATCGACAGCTCAAGGTGTTGGCCAGCGGAGCGAAGCACCCTCGCGAGAGTCGCTACTGCGGGCGAAGCAACATTGGTTTCGTACCGAGCGATCGCAGCCTGCGAGGTGCCCGCGCGACGAGCGAGCTCGGCCTGAGTCAATCCCGCCGAGTGCCGCGCCTTGGCTATGAGTTCGCCCACATTGGCCATTCTCGAATTATACCGGTACAGGCATAACTGTCAACGTACAGGGTCCGATATCAGCGGTCGTTCAAGCCTTTGCCGGCAAGGATCCGCTGCACGCACTTCTCAATTCGAGCCTCACGGGTCGTTGTCTGCTTGGGCTCTGAGAAATAGAAGCTGTACGCCCGCTGACGACCGGGGGTGAGCGAGTCGAACGCCGCTTGTAACGCTGGCGTGTCGCTCAGCCTGCGTTGAAACTCGCCGGGCAGACTCAGATCAGACTTCGGCTTCGGCGCTAACTTCGCACCCGATTTCTCGATGTCGGCGGCGTGCAGAATGTATGCCTTCAGGACATCCTCTATCTCGAGGATCTCGGCAACGCTGTTGAATCGAATCTGGCGACCAACCTCAGTGTTCTCCCCCGTCTTCACGAGAATTCCGTTCGGGTCGTCCATCAACACGCCTTTAAAGAACAAAAAGGCGCAGTACTTCTTGAAACCCTGCAAGATGACCACGTTGGTCTTCCCGAACATGTAGCAGGGCTGGCCCCACTTGATCTCTTCAGTCAGACCAGAGCCGAGCGCAATGCGTCGCATATGGGTGAGCTCGTCTTGCCACTGTTTGAGCTGGGCGAGATAGTCGTCGACCTTTGGGTTCATAGCGCTGTTAGCCACAGTATTTGCCTTTGCTGGGATGTCGATTCGTTCCGACACCCGCATGATCGAGCGTCACGAGCGCAGGCTACTTTGACGATTCGCATGGCAGCGCCGACTCCCCAGGCGCCGCCGACGTGCCGTCCCTGCACCAGCGCGCCTCCCCGCTTCAACGAACTGATTAGACCTCGCTCATCGTCGGTCGCAAATCGTGTGCTTCCCGTAGTCTTCAGACATGACCGAGTCTCGTGCCCTCAGGCCTGAGTGCACAGCGCCAGTTCGGTTCGCGGTGATGAAGCAACAGTGGCGCAATCTTGCCTACCTGCACTTTCCGTATGATCCGGCCGATGTTGCGCGGCTGCTGCCGGCCGGACTGGAAGTCGACACGTTCGACGGCGTCGCATGGGTGGGCTTGATTCCATTCTCTATGAAAGGCGTCGGTGTACCGGGGTTGCCGGCAGTGCCGTATCTGGGCAGCTTCCCCGAGATCAACGTGCGTACATACGTCGTGCGCAACGGCGTCCCCGGCGTTTGGTTCTTCTCTCTCGACATAAATCGGTTGCTGCCAGCGCTCGTCGCCCGCGCCGCGTACAGGTTGCCGTACTGCTGGGGTCGCGCGTCAAACACGTTGCACAACGACGCCTTGAGCACCCACGTTCGCAGGCGTTGGCCCAGTCGAGGACCCGAAACCGAGATCACCGTACGAGTCGGTGAGCAGATTTCTGAGCAGTCCGAGTTTGAGGTGTTCCTTACGGCGCGTTGGGGTTTGTACTCGCGAAGCTACGGACGTGGGCTGATGTATGCCCCGGTCGATCACCCACGCTGGTCGCTCTATCGCGCCGACATCATCGGCCTCAATGACACGTTGGTGCACGCTGCTGGCCTCCCCGAATCACAGGGCCCACCGCATTGCATGTTCTCCCCCGGCGTGCCGGTGCGTATCGGCGTGCCGCGACGCGTGACATGGTGATCGGATGCAGTTCCGTATCGTTTCGTGGGTGATGCCCGAACAGGGTTCATCGACAAGAAGGGATTCCACATGAATGATGTCGTGCTGATCGCGCATCTTGTATCTGCGTGCGTCATGGTGGGCGTCATTTGGTTTGTGCAGTTAGTGCATTACCCCCTGCTCGCCGTGATACCGGCGCAAAGCGCGCCCGCAGTTGCAGAAAAACATCAGCGATGGACATCGTTTGTGGTCGGCCCGCCAATGGCGATTGAGGGCATTTCGACATTGACGCTTTGGGCTCATACACCGCGCGGAGTCTCGTGGTGGCTTACCTGGGCAAACGGCGCATTCTTGGCGACAGCGCTGTTGTGCACAATATTTCTGTCAGTGCCACGCCATGCCCGAATGCTTGAGGCACCTGATGAACTCGTAGGAAAAGAGCTCGTACGAACAAATTGGCCTCGCACCATTGCCTGGACAATGTGTGGCATTCTCGCCTCAGTGATGGTTTTTCAAGGGATGAAATATGAGTAAGTTCTTCAGCTCTGCGCTGGATGCGGCCATCGTGCCCGGGTTCTCTCGCCTAGGTTTCGCTGCCCGTTCTCGCCTCAATCACTGGGATCGAGTATCTGATTACGACCTGACTGGCAAGGTTGTGGTGATCACCGGGCCTACGTCGGGACTCGGCGAGGAATGTGTGCGAATTCTTGCTCCAACAGGCGCCCAGCTGGTGCTTGTTGCGCGAAACAAAGAAAAGTGCGAGGGCGTCATTGCTTCGGTACTGGCCATGTGCACTGGACCCGAACCAGTGTGCGTGGTGGCAGAAATGGGTGATTTGCAATCCGTTGCCAATGCAGCGCGGCAGATTGCATCTCAATTCCCTCAGGTCTTTGCAGTAATTCACAATGCCGGCGCCCTGCTGAACTCACGCGAGGTGTCGCCCCAAGGAATTGAACAAACGATTGCGTCTCATGTTCTGGGACCTCACCTACTCACAACGGCATTGCTTGCCAACCTGCGCGCAGCAAAAGGGCGCGTTGTGACCGTTTCATCCGGCGGCATGTATTCGGCAAATTTGCCGATGATTGATGATTCGCATGGCATCGAGATGACCTCAGAGAGTTACAACGGAACGAAGCAATACGCAATTGCGAAACGTGTTCAAGTCACGCTCAATTCAATGTGGGCCACAAAAGAACCCTCTGTTGATTTTTGTGCAATGCATCCCGGGTGGGCCGATACACCCGGCGTGCAGGAGTCCATTCCGCGATTTCGTCAGATCACAAGACCCATCTTGCGCACAGTTGCCGAGGGCGCAGACACCATTGCTTGGCTGGCTGCTGTGCAACCGATACCGGGGCCTAGTGGATCCTTCTGGTCAGACCGAGAAATGCGCAGCATCCACAAACTGCCGTCCACAAGACGCAGCGACACCGCCGAATCACGCTCCACGGTTTGGAACTGGTGCAACGAAAAGATCAAGCCATTCCAAATAGCGTGATCGGTCCCGTGGCGTAAGCCTCAGCCGATCTAACTCGTAGGCCCTTGGTTCGAGGACCATTGGACACTTGTCTCGCACCCGAGTTCTCTAGATAGTGGCAACATCAATGGCATAACTTGCCGGCACCCCATGGAGAGACTGCAATGAACGTCAACAAGCAAGTAGTAGCACTGTGCCTGGCAGCAAGCTTGGCAATGGGAGCCTTCGGAACTCAAGCGAGCTTGGCAGCCGGCGTCAACAACGGCGGCGTCAACGGCGGCGGCGCCATTCCGAATAACCCGAAAAAATTGGTGCCAACCATCACAAGTTTCACTGCCACCGCGTCGCTGCAACTCAAATCAGTGGTCACAGTAGTGGGAACGAACTTTGTCGCCGGAACCACGCTCACCCTGATTCAGGGAACACGGTTGATCCCAACTCCAGTGGTCCTCGCGGCCGATGGCCTCAGCCTCACATTTAAACTCGCCACTGGCACCACGGTAGGCCTCTATAACATCCGGATCAGCAACGCTGGCGGAACCGTGACGTCGGTTTCGAACCTGCGAGTAACCCTGTAAGGCAACCACCCCTCGTATCTCCGAGTTTGTTGAAGACAATTGGTCGACCCTCGACCTGTTGTCTTCAACAAACCGGTCACGACTGCCACGACCGGCAATCGGCCGGCTACGAACGTTGGCCCGCTTCGAGCAACGTGATCGGTCCCCTAGGCGGGCTCACTCGGTACTGTGATTGCCATGACCGCGACCAACCGGCTTGCCGCAGAAACCAGTCCCTACCTGCGCCAGCACGCTCACAACCCTGTCGATTGGTATGCGTGGGGGCCTGAAGCATTCGCTGCTGCAACAGAACGCAACGTGCCGATTCTGTTGAGCATCGGCTACTCGTCCTGCCACTGGTGCCACGTCTCAACGCAGTACATTCTGGAACCGCAAAAGCCTGTGACATGGTGTTATTCATAAACGGTGTACGACGGTGTGTGCCGTAAACCATGGGGTTTTGTGGTTCATGTGTTGGTTTCATGTGTACAAATAACACCCGAGGCACCCCGAAAATTCCC
>JBAXHD010000047.1:0-19480 GCA_037139095.1 Actinomycetota bacterium | reverse complement strand
GCGACGACTGCAGGCTGAACAGCATTCCGGTTGGGCGACATGGCACCTGCGGCACCACGCGCAAACCTTCGTCGGCGGCGGCGGCCGCACTGGCGAGCGCAGCGCGATAGCCCACCGGATCGGCCTGGGTTTGAGCCAATGTGTAAGTGACTGTGGCGCCGCTGCGCCGAGCAACCTCGGCCATCCAATCGCCTAGTTCACCCACTGGCGAACCGTCGTCGATGAGTTGAAAGACTCCGTGACCAGCCAGCCCAAAGGCATCGCCGATAGCCATGAGTTCATCGATAGGTGCCCGCGTTCCGGGAACGAGGCCGTGCTTTGAGCGATGCAAGATGGTGCGTGATGTGCTGAACCCGGCCGCACCTGCATCGAGTGCCTCACGAACAATGACGGCCATCTCGGCGATCTCGTTGTCGGTGGCATCTTCGTGAGCGCGATCTCCAAGCACGTACGCGCGCACTGCAGCGTGAGGGATCTGCGCTGCGACATCGAGCACCCGCGGCATCGCGTCGAGCGCATCGAGATATTCGGGGAACGTTTCCCACTGCCAGTTCATGCCCTCGTGCATCGCTGTGCCAGGAATGTCTTCGACACCCTCCATCAACTCGATGAGAAAGTTGTGCGCGTCGGGTCGGGCCGGCGCAAAACCAACGCCGCAGTTGCCCATCACAATCGTGGTGACTCCATGCCAGCTCGAGGGACTCACCTGCGGGTCCCAAGTAACTTGGCCGTCGTAATGCGTGTGAATGTCTACCCAGCCGGGCAGCACCGCGAGGCCCGAAGCGTCGACCTCGCGCTTGCCAGTGCCAACAACGACGCCCACTTCGGTGACGATTCCGTTATCGATAGCAACGTCACCCACGAAGGCTGGCGCCCCGGTGCCGTCGACGATGTTTCCGCCTCTGATCACGATGTCATGCATCGGGCGAGTCTATGACCCGTTGAAAGCATGAGCCGATCTGTGGTCGTGTGGCGATGCGGAGGTGTTGACTTGCTCGCCGATCGGGTTCACGCTGAAGGTATGAGAGTGACGGTTCGCTCGATGTGGTGCGTATGGGCCATACCCGTGGTGTTCACTGCCGTCACCTACGGTCGGCTGCCCCCCGCCGACCTCTACCGGGTGACCCGCAGCGGCATCGGAGGCGGACTTGGCCGAGCGGTGTTGTTCATCAACTTTCCGCTTGCGTTGGTGGCAGCAGCACTGCTTGCCGTCACCTACGACTCACTCACGCTTCGCCACAAGAAGCCGCTCGCCACCGTTGCATTCGTTCTGTGCGCCGCCGTTGTGGTGCCAGGCGTCATTGATCAAGACAAGCTTGACGTCCGACCAATCAACGCGGTTGCCGCGCTTGGCGTAGCTCTTGCCCTCGCGATGACCTGGTCGAGCCCCCGGCCCGTGTTTCACATCTCGCGACGCGGTCTTGCTCTTGGCGCGGGGTTGGCTGTCCTGGCCCTGCCGTGGATCTTCGCGTCTGCAGGTTTGTCTTTGCCACGGGGCCTGTTCATGTCGAGCCAACTCGTACACGAACCCGGCGAGCCCAACTTGGTGCCAGCAGTGCATCTGGGCGACCACCACGGACTTGGCTCGGTGATGCTGATCGGTACTGTTCTTGTGCTCTGGTCGGCACCGCATTCATTGCCTCGCACGCCGGGACGAAAGGTCACGCACGCGTATCTCGCATTGCTGCTCTGCTACGCCATCGCAAATGCTGTGCAAGATTTCTGGGGGGAACAGATCGCCAACCGTGGATGGACGCACTGGTACATGCCCGACGCAACCTCGCCAAGCACAACAGTGATGTGGGGCTTCATCATTGCGGGCACCATCGCCGCGTATCGATGGCCGCAGCGCCCACGAACTGCTGCCTAGCCGCCTAGACGCTGCCCTGCAAATACATCAGCACGGCACGCACCCGGCGATTGGCATCGGGGTCGTCGAAGAGATCGAGCTTGGCGAAGATTGAGTTGATGTGCTTTTCGACCGCGCGGTGACCAATGAACAACTGCTCACCTATGGCCACGTTCGACTTGCCACTGGCAATACCGGCCAAGATCTCGGTCTCGCGCTCGGTAAGGCGCGTGAGCGAGGACGAGACCTTGTTGCTCTGCTGATTCACGAGCAGCTCGACGACCGCCGGATCGATAAATGAACCGCCTCGGTGAATCAGATCGATCGCAGTTACCAACTCGCCTGGTGTCGCCAAGTTGTCTTTCAGCAAATAGCCGCGCCGACCGCTGCCGCCATCAACGAGGCGCCGCAGATATGCCGGGTCAGCAAACTGTGACAGCACAAGCACGCCTACATCGGGATGAGACGTACGAAAGCGGTTGGCAGCCTCGATGCCCTCATCGACGCGGGTAGGCGGCATGCGCACATCAGTAATGACGAGATCGGGAGATACCTGGTCGACGACCTCGACTAATTCTGGCAGCGAACCCGCAATGCCGACGATCTCGTGACCGGGCTCGATACTGAGCAACGCCTCGACGCCGGCTCGCACGAGCACACTGTCGTCGGCGATGACGATACGGGTGGCTGACATAGGGCGAGATCCTAGAGGTAGTGCCAGCACGAGTGCTTCTCGGCAGCAAATGTTGAAGAATGGTGTAGTGACTCAGACGGCCCTACGCGTGATCCTTGTGGACGACCACTCGGGTTTTCGCGCGGCTGTGCAGTCGTTGTTGGCGCTCGACGAGCAGTTCGCGGTCATCGCCTCTACCGACTCGGCCGAGTCTGCTCTTGAAATCATCTCCCGCGCCGTTCATGATCACGAGGCTCCCCCCGACCTCGTGGTCATGGACGTGAATATGGCTGGCATGAATGGCATGGTCGGTGCCGCCCGAATGGTGGCCGAGCACCCGGGGGTCAAGGTGGTCTTGTGCTCCACGGCCCCACTGAGCCAACTTCCTCCCTTGCCCCGTCACGACGACATTACGTTCGTGTCGAAGGATTCGATCGATCCCGACGCGTTGCGGGAGTGGGCCAGTCGCCAACGCGCATGAATGCATCGAACCAGCGGCTTGAACGAGCCATTCATGCGAACCTGATCGGCGATCTAGCAGCGCAGGTTCTCGTCCTTGGCACGTGGGTGTTTCTCGTGCATTCACGCTGGGTGCTCGCATTGTGGATGGTGCGTTGGATCGTGGTGCTCGGCATCGCGCTCGCGCAGCGCCTCATTCGGCGTCAACAGCGATTTCGCGCGGTCATTGTCTTGGCTGGCGGTCACGCACTTGGCGCATTGCTCACGGTGGTCATACTCCCCGAATTTGTTCCGATCATCATGCTGGTTATGTTCGGCGATCTGCAATTGGCGAAGTACCTCGAACGCCGACACCTACGCCCCTACCTCACCAGCTTTGTGGCGCTCGCAGCAGGGGTGGCAGCGTTAAGCATTCAGTCATGGACCGGACTCGCCGACAGCGCCGCGCAGTGGGTCGTGATCAGTGCCATCGTGAGCCACGCAGCGGTCACCGGAGCCGTTACCGCACAATTCGGCCGCGAGAGTTATGTGAATCTGCGCATGCGCGAACAGGAGCTTCAGCAACTGTCAGGACGACTCCTCATCGCCGCTGACGAAGAGCGTCAGCGCGTCGCCAATGCGTTGCGGCGTGGCGCTCTCGTAGATCTCGGCGTATTAGCCGATCGACTCACGACAGCGCGTGCCGCGCTTTCAGGTCGCCAAGACGAAGTCGTCGCTATTGCTGAGGCATCAGTCACCGAGGCACAACGCTCGCTGGGCACGCTACGAACGCTGTCGCATGGCATCTTCCCCGATGCACTGCGGTCATACGGTTTGCGCACTGCGATCACATCGCTCGTGGCCGATGTGCCGTCGGAGGCGCAGATCGATGTGCCGGAAGCTCGCTACGACCCGTCAGTTGAGCTGGCGCTCTACCGTTGCGCCGCGCTGATGGCAGATCACGCCAAGTCCAGCGCTGGCACTCTCTCGATCACAGCGACTGCTCTGCCCCACGCAGTGCGCATGGTTCTGACGGTGAGGGGTGGCGACGCTTCGCCTGTAGACCCGGCGCAGTTGCAGCACGTCTCAGATCGCATTGGGGCCGTTGGCGGCGAGCTCACAATGTCAGGCATCGGCAGCGACCTCACGATGACTGTAGAGGCAGCCACTGCCGTGAATGCCGCAGCTCAAACGGTTGAAGCCGCCGAAGGCGCGCCAACGCCTGACGACCGGCGTAGCGATCACCGAATTCTGCTGAGCTTTAACAAAGCTGGAGCCACGCTCGCAGGAGCAGGCCTCGTCAGCGCCACAGCGGTCTGGCTGATCACCAGGCGCCCCTCAGCTGGTGTGGTGGCAGCAGTGCTAGTCGTCGTACTCGTGGCGGCCCTGTGGTCGCTTCGCAAGGTTCGCGTCGGCAACTTTGCAGCCGCCATCACCGCATTGTGCGCCTCGACCGCAGTGGCTGGCGCGCTCATCACGGCGGCCCTTCCCTCGTTCGTACCGATGACGGCATTGCTCACCGTGCTGCCGATGGTGCTCGCACTTCCCTACCTGGCCCATCGCGCGCTCAACGTGATCGGTTTCGTTCAGACCGCAGCATTGGCCGTCGTCACCCTGTGCGGCCTCCGCGACCAAAGCTTGTTCGACCACTCGCCTCTGCCATCGTCGATCACGTGGGTATTCGTGGTGCTGTCGACCGCCGCATTGTCTGCAGTAGTTGCTGTAACCGAAGTTGAGACACATGCCGAATTGGGCGAGCGAACTGCTCAGGTTCAGCGAACGTTGCGGCGTGTCGTCGATGCCTCTGATAGCGAGCGGCAACGAATCGAGCGTGACCTGCACGACGGCGCACAACAGCACTTCGTTGCTTTGTCCGTGCAGTTTCGTGTGCTTGCTCGATTAGCCACCACCGACACCGACACCGAGCGCGCCAACAGTCTCATCGACGCGCTACTTGCCGAAATCGACGAAGCCAGCCACGATTTGACCGCATTGGTCGAGGGCAGGTTCCCTGAGGGCCTTTCCGAAGGACGTCTGGCCGACGCTGTGCGACGCATCGCAGCGCAGAGCGCCATGCCGGTAACTGTCGAAACCACAGGAGCAAACAACGTGCCTGTGCAGCTCGCCGCTCCCGCGTATTTTTGCTGCCGCGAAGCAATTCAAAACGCGTCGAAACACGCTGGCGCGGGTGCCCAGTTGAGAGTTCGTGTTGACGCGACCGACCACCTCCTCACCTTTGAGGTCAGCGACGACGGCGTCGGGTTCGATCCTTACGCTCGCTCGCCTGGCGGCGGCCTTCGATCGTTGCGCGACCGCGTTGAAGCCGTCGGCGGAACATTCACCGTGCGCTCGGAGTTGGGCAACGGCACCACAGTGACGGGACAACTACCGATTGGCGTTGCAGCGCTCGTCGGATAACGCCGCCTCACCCATAGCGATAGCGCGCCTGAAGGATGACGATGTCGTCACCGTCGATCAAGCAAACGATTGATGCGCCTCAGCGCGGACCGATATATCGTTGGCCAAAAGTTGCAGTCAAGGGCTCGGGCTCTATGCCGTGAGGGCAGCGGCAAAGCACTCGGATGCGATGCGGCTCAGCACAAGAGACTGCTGCCAGCGATCGCCCTCCTCTTGCATCGTGCCGTCAGGCCCGGGAACACGACGCGCATAGCCAATTTCTGCAGGCAAGAGCTCAGGAGCGAAACCAATCTCAAAGCCTGAGGCTCCCCCGGTGTCATGCTGCGCCGAGGCAATACAACCAGCGAACGAACGAGTCCAGAACGCTCGAAAGTGATCGACATGCGGCTGATCGGGGCCCGTGCCCTCACCAATGTCGACTTGGATATTGCCCGATGTGCCGATGCGCCCGTGGAGATAACGGATGCGCTGAAATACCGGCGCAAGAAAGTCGAGCTTGCCTTCAAAGTCGCCAAAGGTCATCTCAAGGCCGGTGTACCAATGCGAGAAGTCGCCGTTGAACCGAATGTCTGGGAAGCGCTTCACGAGTTGCACCGTGCGCCAAATATCTTGCGTGACGGTGGCGCGATGCGTCTCGATGTAGAGCGGGATCTGCGCAGCGACGCTGACCTCGATCACCTCTTCGACGAGTCGCGCCGCTTGGTCGTCGTCTTCCATGCCGGTGCCGAGTAGCAGCGTGGCGCAGACGAAACCAGCATCGGCCCACAGGCGCGCTTGGTCGAGGAGATCTCCACCGGTTGGCCGGATCCCGAATGCAATAGGCACAAGGCCAAGATCGAGACAACGCTGCGGGTCGGCACCTTGGATGCCGCGGTACCCCGCCTCCTTCGCGGCTTCAAGAACCACACTCTCGTGGCCGCGAGGCCCAGTGCTCCACTCGGGCAGCAGCCACGCACTGCCGATGTTGAGATCACGTCGTAGTTGCACGGGCATCGTCATAGCCCTATTCGTAATGCACCGAGCACAGCATTCACTAGTTCGACGCGTGGAACACTCCGGCGCGCCGAAGGTGTTCAACAATCAGTTCGGCACCGATGTCGGCTGTGTGCGACCCGCTTGTATCGATGCGTAACTCGGGTGCCTCGGGCACTTCGTACGGAGAGTCAATACCCGTGAAGTGAACCAACTCGCCACGCCTCGCTTTTGCGTACAGGCCCTTGGTGTCGCGCTGCTCGGCTACAGCAAGGGTTGAGTCGACGAACACCTCAATGAACTCGTCGTGATCGACAAGCTCGCGAGCCAGGCGGCGCTCAGCTTTAAACGGCGAGATGAACGATGCGAGCACGATGATGCCGGCATCGACCATCAACTTGGCCACCTCGGCCACGCGTCGAATGTTCTCGACCCGGTCGGCGTCGGTGAAGCCAAGATCGCGGCTGAGACCGTGGCGTACGTTGTCGCCGTCGAGTAGATACGTGTGGCGGCCCATCGCGTGCAGCTTCTGCTCAACGATGTTGGCAATGGTGGACTTGCCAGCGCCAGAGAGTCCGGTGAGCCACACCACGCAACCACGTTGCCCCTTGATCGCCGAGCGCGCTTGCTTATCGACCGTGATTGCTTGCCAGCGCACATTCTCGGCGCGCCGCAGCGCGAAGTGCAACAGGCCTACTGCAACCGGGTTGCGGGTGTAGCGATCGATGAGGATGAACTCGCCCATCGCGGGTTTGACCGCGTAGGGCTCGAATGCCACTGGCCGATCGAGGCTTAGGTTGCACACCCCGATCTCATCGAGCTCAAGGGTTCGTGCCGCCACGTGTTCGAGGCTGTTCACGTTGACCTTGTACTTCGGCTGGGCCACGGTGGCTGTCGCGGTCTGAGCGCCAAGCTTGAGCAGATACGGCCGCCCCGGCAACATCGGCTCGTCGCTCATCCACACGATGTGGCACTCGAACTGATCGGCTACACCAGGTGGATCACCGGCCGCTGCGATGACGTCGCCGCGGCCGATTCTGTTCACCCGCTGCACCGGCAGTGGGATCGAACCCATGTGCTGCACATCGTCGACATCAACCGTCTCAAGATGGTGCACCAGCGTGGGGCCGAAATACCAAGGCATGCGGTCGCTTGCCTCGATGACGTTGTCGCCGAGCAACGCCGAGACCGGGATACAGGTGATGTCGTGCAGTCCGATCTCGTCAGCGAAGGCGCGATAGTCGGCTTCGATGTCGTCAAACACCTTCTGCGAGTAATCGACAAGATCGAGCTTGTTCACTGCGACAACGATCTCGCGAATACCCAGCAGCGAAACCAAATACGAGTGGCGTCGGGTTTGCGTGAGCACACCCTTGCGCGCATCGATGAGAATCACGGCAAGACTTGCGGTGGGCGCGCCCGCTTGGTGATCCTCGACATCCAACGCGGAGTCATCGAACAATCGCCCGATCAGCGTCGACTTGCCGTCGCCAGCGCTGCCGCAAGTGATGAACCGCAGTATCGACTTGCGCTCAGGCTGCCTGAGATATGCCTCGTGGTCGCTGCACCCAAGGGTTCGGAATCGGACGCTGCGTTCGAAAACCTCTCCGGGCCGTCCGGCGCTCTCATTCGTGAAGGCTTGATCCATCGTGGGCACGACCGTACTTCTGCATCGATCCTTCGTCCAACAATGCTCGCACGAGTTGCTCGTCAGTTGGTGATGTGGTGGACTCCTCGGCGTGACGAACAGAATCGAGATCTCCCGAGACATCGCCGCCTCCCCCCAAGAGGTCTACGCCGCAATTTCTGATGTCACTCGCATGGGCGAGTGGTCACAGGAGTGCCACGCCTGCGAGTGGCACGAAGGATTCGAGGGTCCGGTCGTCGGCGCCATCTTCGACGGGCACAATCGCAACGACGAGTTCGAGTGGACCACACAGGGCAAGGTCATCGAAGCCGAACCAGGTGTGGCCTTTACCTTCGAGTGCTCCATGCGCGATTTCCACTTCTCCACGTGGGGCTATCGGTTCGAGCCGACCGAGACGGGATGCCGAGTCACCGAGTGGAGCGACGACCTCCGACCCGAGTCGGTGTTGGAGTTCAGCAAGAAGATGTCAGGCATCGACGATCGAACAGAGCGCAACCGCAGCACGATGAGCCTGACACTCGAACGTCTCGCCGCAGCCCTCGAGAAGTAAACCACTCCTCGGGGATCCGCAGGCCGATTTGGCCGGCCACGTTCTCACCTCTGCCTCAAAATATCTGTTGGAGGAAGCCGGACCCACGAGCACGCACTCGGACCACCTCAACGACTTTCGTCAAGCCTTGAGTAGCGAGTTCAATGCTGTCGCTGCCTGACCGATGCGAGTCGGCTACTCGCGGGCCGCCGTCCGAAAGGCTGACAACATCCGCGTGGTCAGATCGGAGATCGCAATCTGGGCCGCGGCCGGATCCGATTCATCTGCGATGTAGAAGCAACCCTCAGTCAACGCCCCCATCAGCAGGAGAGCAAGCGGGCGAAGCGGTTGTCGCTCGAGCACTCCGGCGTGCATTGCCTTTCGGAGCGCGCCGCGAAGGGCGACAACCCCGTATCGATTCTCGATCGCGCGCACTTCATCTGCGCCGAGCACAGCTCTGGCGTCCTGCATCACGATGCGCCTGACCGATGCATCCAAGTGAGCACGGACCCACAGATCGCAACCGTTGACCAGTGCTTTCCATGAATCGGGGCCAAGGAACTCGGCGACCGCCTGGTCCGAAACGTCTCGCTGGACCTGCTCGAACACCACACGGAACAGGTCATCCTTTCCACGGAAATGGTGATAAAGGGCCCCCTTGGTGACCCCGGCCCTCGTGACGATCTCGTCGGTTGAGGTGTCGGCATATCCTTGGTTTCCGAATAGCTCGCGAGCAGCGTCGATAAGGGCTGCGCGAGTCACCTCACCTTGCACCACCCGTTTGTCGCGTGGACTCTTGACATCCATACTTGCAGTATGCATAATTACGTACCTAACGTATGTAAGAGAAATACTCTGAGTACGATACTACCAACCAGGAGGAATCATGCCGAAGTTTATGATCGAGCGCGATCTGCCAGGAGCTGGAGACCTGACAGCTGAGCAGCTCCAATCAATCAGCGAGAAGTCCAACCAGGTAATCAGCACTCTCGGACCCGAGATCCGTTGGCTGCAGAGTTACGTAACCGACGACAAGCTCTACTGTGTCTACGTGGCACCCGACGCGGACATCATCCTTGAGCACGCTCGTTGCGGAGGGTTTCCCGCCGACAAAATCACACGTGTCACGACAGTCATCGACCCCTCGACAGGGGAGTAATCGTGGCAGTCCGGCGGCGATCATGGCCCACGGCCGCAACGCCGGCGCAAGCAGGCGACCAAGCTCGGCCGTTACACGAGTCGGGCGAATCACTCGCAGAGGGGTCCTTCGGGGCCCCTCTGTTCGCGTGACTGGTGCAAAGAGACTCGGCCGACTGGCAGAGGCTTGCGCCCACTACGTCAGCGAATCATCAGCCACATCAAAGGAGAAGCAATCGTGACTATCGGAACCAAAGACAATCCCTGGAAGCTCACCACTCCCCCAGGCAACTCGGCGTACGAGATGTACCGAGATGAAGCGACTGATCCACACCAACTGGTGTGCCAAGTGGGATCAACCAAGCTCGTCTACTTGTGGCGGGCAGTAGATGACCTCCACGCATGGCTCATCGCTCAGGGAGACTGGGTTCTGCTTGGTGCCGCCGATGAGAATAAGGAGGCTGCGCCCGGCACCGTCGAAGCGTTTGGACGAGCGGCGGACAATCCGGTGGGCGGCTGGTACGGACTGCGCAAGGGTTATCGGGGCAGGTTCGGCATGTACCTTCCTCCCTTACTCGAGACCCTTGGCTTGGCCGAACTCACTCACGAAGCGCGCAACAACAGCATGCGCGGTTTGTCATGACCGAAACACGGTTCGGCCGACTGCCCCGACTCAAGCAAGCAACTCGGGTGCTCAAGAGTTCTCTGTGCCGCAACACCCTGCTGCGCTGAGCCCGATGCCAACCATGCCGGCAGCGGTGCGGGCAACTGTGTAGGTCTCGCAGCCATACGAGACCCGGAGACGAAGGTTGTTACATGCAACAACACGAACTGCCCGAGCTTGGTCATGACTCAGCAGCACTTGAGCCGCACCTGTCGGCACGAATCCTGGAGTTGCACCATGACAAGCACAACAAGGCCTACGTCGATGCTGCGGTTGGACACAGACGTATGAGAAACAGGACGCAACAGTTCAGCTATTGTCTCCAAAAAACCTGAAGCTGATTCCCGGCAATAAGGTTTCGAAATGGGGGGTCACCGTGGATCGACGCAAGCCGTCAGGACTCATCGTCGTTCTTGTTGGTTTGGCCCTCTCGTTTGGAGTGCAAGGGTGCGCCGCTGATCCCCCCGATGGGCCCTCGATCGCCGCGTTGTCTGACTTCAAGGTGCAGCTGAGCTCGACGCCTGTTCACCTGGGCACAAACTCGTTCGTCGTGAACAACAAAGGACAACAAGAGCACGAGTTCATCGGTTTCAAGATCGATCGACCAGTTGCTGCGCTGGAAATGACTCCCGACGGGGATCTGAACGAGGACGTGTTGACGAGCGTCACCGACGGCCCCAACCTGGCTCCGCGCGAAAGCTCGACGCGCACCGTTGAGCTGAAGTCACCCGGCACATATCTTTTCCTCTGCAACCTGCCGGGTCATTTCAAGAAGGGCATGTACACCATCGTTACGTTGTCGTAGCGGTACGCCCGACTAATAGTCGGCCGCCTCTTCCACAGCAGTGTCCGATTCGTAGCCGCCGACACGTTCGTGCGGTCGTCATCACGATGAACGACGCCGAGTGTTGTGAAATCGACAACAACGAGTGGGCGCAGAGGGACTCGAACCCCCGACCATTGCCTTGTAAGGGCAGTGCTCTACCAACTGAGCTATGCGCCCGCGAACGGAGACCGAATCCTAACTCGCCGTATTGCCGCAACGTACCGACAATCCCCCAAATCGGCGACCTTGGCAACTACGGTTCGCGTTAATGGCATCACGCAGCGGTGACTCCGGAGGGGACGATGTTCTCCGCCGCTATCTCGAAGAGATAGGCGCGCACGCCCTGCTTACTGTCGAAGACGAACGCACCCTTGCGGCGCGTATCGAAATTGGCCGCTCGGCTCAAGAGCAACTCGAGACGAGTCCGCCGATCAGCGCGAAGCGTCGCGCCGAACTCGAGGGCTTTGTTGCGGCCGCAGCAGCCGCGCGCCAGACATTTATCCAGAGCAACTTGCGCCTGGTGGTCAGCATCGCCAAGCGCTTCGATGGCCATGGCCTTGGTCTGCTCGACCTGATTCAAGAAGGCAACGTCGGCTTGATGAAAGCGGTCGAGAAGTTCGACCACACCAAGGGCTTCAAGTTCAGCACCTACGCAACATGGTGGATTCGCCAAGCCATCGGCCGAGCGGTCAACGACACCTCGCGCACCATCCGCGTGCCGTCACACGTTCGCGAGCAATACAGCCTCATCGATCAGAGCACCGCAAAGTTGTGGGAGTCGCTCGATCGCCAGCCAACCAGCGAAGAGATCGCTGCCGATACCGGCATCACCGCTGAGCGCATCGGTCTGGTGCAGCAGCATCGTCGCGGCATCATGTCGTTGTCGGCGCCACTGGGCGACGACAGCGAAGCAGTGTTGGGCGACATGGTCGAAGACCCCGATGCGATCGCACCATTCGACGCGGCCGCTTCGGCCCTCGAACGTCAGGCCTTACACGCACAACTCGCGCGACTCAGCGAACGCGAGCGCGCCGTGCTCTCAGCACGATTCGGCATTGGCCACGACATTCAGACCCTGTCTGAAATCGGCGCCACGTTCGATCTCACTCGCGAGCGCATTCGACAGATCGAAGCCCGTGCGTTGGGCAAGTTGCGCCACCCAACAGCAACGCGCAGTTGGAACGACGGCGAGCGCAGCCCCGTCGCTGGCTGAACATCTCGTTA
Source organism: Actinomycetota bacterium (assembly GCA_037139095.1). Taxonomy (GTDB): domain Bacteria; phylum Actinomycetota; class Acidimicrobiia; order Acidimicrobiales; family Ilumatobacteraceae; genus WLMZ01. The sequence continues at coordinate 7,102 of JBAXHD010000047.1, read as the reverse complement.
GGTAAAGCTGCCCCGCGCCGCCATCAGTTGTTGCAGCAATTGCGGCGTCGCAGCTGCAACCGGCGTGCGCTTCATCGCCGGATCACGAACCAACAGGTCTCGCTGCAACGCATCGCTCACCACGGCGCCGGCTTCGGTACAGATGAGCACCCCGGCCGCGTAATCCCATACGCCGTGAGCGTCGACGCTGCAATCAATGAAACCGTCGAGCACACCAGATGCGACGAGACACAGATCGAGCGCCGCTGCGCCAAGCGCACGAAACTGACGCCACCCAAGATGCCGCGGCGGCAGACCGCTGAGACCCACAAACGCGTCGCCGATATTGGTGCAACGCGAAGCTGACAGCCTGGTGTCGCCGCACCACGCGCCTTGGCCGCGAATCGCGGTATAGGTCTGGCCGCTGGCCTGGTTGCGGACAAGCGCCACTGCTGCGCCATCGGAATCGACAAGGCACAGTGACGTAGCGAACCACGGCACACCGTGGCTGGCATTGGTAGAGCCATCGAGCGGATCGACAATGACGAGATCGGCACTGCCGCGAATGGTGAGGCCGCTCTCTTCAGACAACACGCTGAGGTCGGCATCAGCAAGCGCAGTGAGCACAATCTGATCAGCAATGAGATCGGCGCTGTACTGCCCCTCGCGCTGACCAGATGGCCCCCAGTCGGTGACAGCGCGCAACCCCGCACCAACCGAGTCGGCTATCGACTCAAAGAGCGCGAGGGTGTCGGTCAACATCGCTTCAGAGTAGTGTCAGGACATCGCTCGCCGGGCGAAATGCACACAGAAGGGTCTGACTTGGCTGTTATCGATGTTGCCGGTTTTATCGCCGACGTGAAGAGTCACGCCATCGACCATGGCTTCCACGTGCACGACGAACGCCACTTCGTAGAGACCTACTCGCTGCGCCAACTCTGGGAAGTAGACCTGCACCCCGAAGAGGCGTGCAGCGGACCCATCGACCTTCACCTGTCGCTTGAGGTTGATCCCCGCGCGTTACTCGGCTTCGAAGACGAAGTATTGAAGATGGATGACCCCGACGATCAGCCACCGTCAGGGTTTGCGTTTCCGGTGCACTTCACCTGGACACTTCCACCACTAGTGCATCCACCCGATCTGCTCATCTTGGCCACCGAGCTCGCCGGTGTGGGCGGCATCGATCTTCCGGTTGAGGTGTCGGCTATCGACTCGTTTGCCAGCGTGACCGATGCTCCCGATCGCAGCCTGTCTATTGTCGCCCGTTTGTCGATCGAGCTTGCCGATGTGTACTCGAGCCTCGACGAACCCCTATGCGCAACCCTCGACCGCTGCAAAGATGTGAGCCTTTTTCTGCTGGCTCAAGCACCTGCTTGGTTGGACGAACACTAAGAAGCCGGTAAAACTTTCAGGTCGCAATGAAAAGGACTGATTATGCGTGTGCGAGAACTCATTGACATTTTGCGTGACCAGCCACCCGACGCCGAGGTAGAGCTTGCTGTTGTGGCCCCTGTCGACGACAACCACGACGACATCACGGTCGATCGTTACTCGGTCGAGGGTGTGCTGCCGTGGGAAGACGAAGGCGACGACGGTGTCGTCATTTGGCTTGTCGGTGGAGAAGACGACGACGTCGACTCATTCCTCGACGCCATCGAGCAAGACGGCGAGTGATCCGCGGCGCTTAGGCGCCAATCACTTCAAGGTTGTGCTGCTTCACCACATCGCGAGCCACAACATCTGTGCCCGCAAGAGCCTGAGCCTCGGCTGAGCCAAGCGCCAGCCACACCATTGCCGCTGCAGGAATCTCTGGCGATTGCCCAGTCGCCTCGCTGCCCGCTCGTTGCGCACGCGCCCGGCCCACTTCGGTCACCACATGACCAGGGTTCAAGTTGTAGGCACGGATACCCGCCGCCGCGAGTTCTACGTGCAGCACACCAACCATGCGATGTGCGCCACCCTTGGCGATTGCGTACGCAAGGCCCCAACCGCCCTGACCGAACGGCGCTCGCGGCGCCATCGTGGCTGCACCCGAGGTGAGGTGAATCACCACTCCCCCGCCGTGATCAAGCATCGAGGCCAACGCTGCGTGGACCAGAATCAGCGGTGTGATTGTGTCGGCGGCAACCACGCGATCGACATCTTCGGCCAGCGTGGCCATCACCGAATCATTGAGGCCTGGGCCCTGATAGATGGCGTTGTTTACGTAAACATCAACGCGACCAAACGCGCCAACCATCGCGGCTGCAGCAGCGGTAACCGAGGCGCGATCGGTGAGATCCATTGGCACGCACACGCAGCGCGCACCGTGCGCCTCGATCGCTGCGGCAACCTCGGGCAAACCACCCGGCAGTACTGCGCCAGCATCGGGATCATTGTGCGTGGTACCGGCGAACGGCACCGATGTTGCGGTGACCGACCGAGCGGTGATGACCACGTCGTAACCTGCACGCGCCATCGCTATTGCCGTTGACCGGCCGATTCCGCGGCTAGCTCCGGTGACTACTGCTACTGGTCGATCGCTCATCCACCGCAAGCTAGTCGGCGGGTTGTCTTCACCACCATCGATAGCTGCGGGCTGAACTAGATTGACGGTCTCATGCAGCACTGGTTGTTCAAGTCAGAACCCGAGTCGTTCGGAATCGAACATCTCAAAAAAGCCAAGACCACTGTGTGGGATGGCGTGCGCAACTATCAAGCACGCAACTTTCTGCGCACCGCCACGGTTGGCGATCTTGCGTTCTTCTATCACTCGAAAGTGCAGCCGCCCGGAATCGCTGGACTGTGCGAAGTGATTGCCGTCAACGTGAGCGACCCCACTCAGTTTGATCCCACGTCGCATTACTTCGATGCAAAGAGTTCCCCCGATAACCCACGTTGGCAAACCGTGAAGGTTCGCTATGTGGAGACCTTCGCCAACTACATCTCGCTCGACACGCTGCGCGACACATTCAGCGATGACCAACTAATGATCCTGAAGGCCGGCAGCCGTTTGTCGGTGACGCCGGTTGACAACAAAGTGGCTGCGCGAATCCTGAAGATGGCACGCGCGTGAGCACCGCTTCATCGACCGACGCAACGATGCGTTTCGATGGCCAGGTCGTCATCGTCACCGGCGCGGCGCGCGGCATCGGACGCGAGCACGCTTTGTTGCTCGGAGCCCGCGGCGCAACAGTGGTTGTCAACGATGTGTCGCAATCTCATTCAGATCGCACCGTGGCCGACATCGTTGCTGCGGGCGGCATTGCTCATGCACACATCGGCTCGGTCGCCGACCCCGAAGCTGCGGCAGCGTTGGTCAACGAGACATTTGCGCGGCACGGTCGGCTCGACGCACTGCTCAACAACGCGGGCAACGGTGGACCCACCGGAGCCATCGACACTGTCGACAACGAGTTGTTGCGCAAGATCGTCGACTCACATCTGCTCGGCTCGTTCTACACAGCACGAGCCGCGTGGTCCATCATGACTGCGGCAGGCGGCGGTCGCATCGTGTTCACATCGTCGGGCAGCTCTATGGGTGCCGCCGGCATGCCGGTGTATTCAATGGCAAAGGCCGGCCTGTGGGGCCTCACGCGTGCGCTCGCTGTTGAAGGTGCGCCACACAACATCAAGGTCAACGCGATTTTGCCTATGGGCTACACACGTGCCGCTGCGTTGAATCCAAACGAAGACACACGACAGTGGATGGAACACAACTTTCCGCCGCACCTCTGTGCGCCTGCGGGCGCGCTGCTGTGCCATCCCGATGCGCCATGCACGGGCGAGTTCATCAGCAGCGGTGGCGGACGCGTGGCACGCATCGCCACTGTCGGTGTGCCCGGCTTTGAGGTGGGTGCCGAACTCACTATCGAGATGCTTCGTGACAACTGGCAGGACGTGGTTTCGATGGATGAGCACAAGGTGCTGATGATGGGTCGAGACGAGTTGCCCTTCTACCAAGGTCATCCATGAACAGGCACGAGTTCATCTCGATGGCTCGCGAGAACATTGCGCATGTGCTCGCTGGCAACACGCCGTCGCAAGCCGACGATGTGTATCGGGTGCCCGCTGCTCACTACCTCGACCCTGAGCGTTGGCAGCGCGAGGTCAACATGTTTCGCCGCATGCCGCTGATGCTTGCATTGGGTGGCGAACTACAAGAGCCAGGTTCATACAAAGCCATGACGGTGATGGACACCCCAGTGTTGATCACGCGCGGCAACGACGGCCAAGCGCGAGCGTTCATCAACTCATGCAGCCATCGCGGCGCCGTAGTGGTGCCCGATGGCAGCGGCACAGCGCGTCGCTTCGCATGTCCGTACCACAACTGGACCTACAACTCGGGTGGCGAGTTGGTCGGTGTTACCGATCGCGAGCACTTCGGCGACATCGACACATCGTGCCTTGGACTCACGCCGTTACCGGTGGCCGAACGCGCCGGGCTCGTGTTTGTAGTGCTCACCCCGGGCGCACCCATCGACATCGACAAGCACCTGCGCGGTTACGACCAAGTGCTCGATTTCTTTGGGTTCGGCACATGGAACCTGATCTCCACAAAGCAACTGGTTGGCCCCAACTGGAAGATTGCCTACGACGGATACCTCGACTTTTATCACCTGCCGTTTTTGCACCGCGACACGTTTGGCACTGAAATCAGCAACAAGGCCATCTACCGCGCGTGGGGCCCGCATCAGCGAATGACCTCACCCGACCCCAAGCTGCTGGCGCTGCGCGATGTGCCCGAAGATCAATGGGATCTCAACGCGATGTGTAGCGGCGTGTGGACGATTTTCCCGCACATCTCGTTTGCCGGAACCAGCAGTGGCGGTCTCGTGAGCCAACTGTTTCCTGGCGCCACGCCCGGCACCTCGATCACCATTCAGAACTACTTTGTTGCGCAACCTCCCACTGAGGCCGAACGAGCCGACGCCAACCGACGAGCTGAGTTCTTAGAGATGGTTGTGCGCGACGAGGACTACCCCACCGGCGTGAACCAGCAACGCGCGCTGGCTACGGGCGCAAAGTCGCATGTTCTGTTCGGACGCAACGAAGGCGGCGGCCAACTGTTCCATCAGTTGCTCGACCAGTTTCTTGACGCCGACGCCGACGCTCACACCGAACTCGACACCGAACCCGACACCGCCGGCGACGCCTGACCTGCCCATGCCTATTCGGCCGCCACTGTCGCGCACCCCTTTGACACACTGACCCCATGGGCAAGAGCAGCCACAAACGTCGCGCACAAGCACAGCGCCAAATCGTCGATCCCGACACTCTCGGCTCCGACTCGCAACACCACACTCCCGAGACCATTGGCCGAATGATCGCCGGCGCTTCATACGCAGCCATCGGGCAAGGTGCCGACACCCCGTTGTTTAACCAGTTCATTCGCCGGCTCACCCAGATCGAGCTCAGCGTGGCCAGCGACATGCGTCCTACCGTGCTGTTGGCTCTCGATATCCAACGACGAATCAGCGCCCTCTACGAACAGGGCTGGCAGCCCGCCGACATCGCGCATGCCATCAAGCGGCAATGGACCGTGCGGGCGTGGCGGTTTGTAATCGCGTTCATTGCCTCCGATGCACGCGCCACCGATGCGGTCAATCGAGCTCCCGCCGCGTGGCTCAGCCAACTCGAAGAACTTCACGTGGTCAACGTCGCGCGAGACGCTGTGATCGGTGGGCGCGACCAACCACTCGTTGCGTGGGCGCGCGCCGAAAAGCTCGACCCTGACGAAATCATCTCGGTTGCGCTTCAGGTCAACGCACAACTGCTCCGACTGCCGGTGGTTTCGGTGCTGGTCACTCCCCCGTCGGCATGGGGCGCCAGCAACAAGGGCCTGCCACCAACCACGCCTCGGTCGTCGTCGGCTCCTGCTGCGGCGTCTTCGACATCGGCTACTGCGGGCGACATCGATGCCAAGGCGCTCAAGCTCATCAGGGCGTTGCTGGCCAAGGCCGAAGCAACCACGTTTCCTGCCGAAGCCGACTCGTTCACGGCCAAAGCGCAGCAGATGATGACCCGCTACTCAATCGATGCTGCGGTGTTGGCTTCAGGCGCAGGTGGCGACAAACGAGCCAGCGGCATCGAGCAGCGACGAGTGCATATCGACAATCCATACGCCGACGAAAAGGCCGACTTCATTTCGGTGCTCGCCCACGTAAACGGTGCTCGATGCGTGTGGTCACCCAGCCTCGGCTTCGCCACCATCATCGGCTTCCCGGTAGACCTGCATCTCACCGACCTGTTGTTTACCTCGCTGTTGCTGCAGGCCACCCGCGCCTCGGCCGAAGCAACTGCCAACGACCGCGACCTACGCACGGCCTCATTCCGGCGAGCGTTTCTCGTTGCGTTCGCCGATCGAATCGGCGAACGACTCGAGGCCACCAAGAAATCGGCAGCGGCCGAAGCCGAACAAGAATATGGCTCAGCGCTGCTGCCAATTCTGGCCAGCCGCCAGGTTGCCGTGGCCGATGCGTTTGCCGAGGCGTTCCCAAATGTCACTTTCACGCAGAGCCGCAGCCTCAACGCCCACGGCTGGCACGCAGGCCGCGCCGCTGGCGATCGAGCCACCATCGGCACTGGCGAAGCCATCACCTCCGGCTAGCCCCACTCGCGTGCGCCGCCGCTGGGCTCAATTCACTGTTGGCGCAACAAGCGGCCACGGGCGCTCACGCTCGAAGGCCAGCGCAACGTCGAACAACAGCTCGTCGCGGTGATGCGGCGCCAACACCTGCATCCCGATCGGCAACCCGTCGATTGTTCCGGCAGGGATCGACACAGCCGGATTCCCATACAGATTTGAGATCATCGTGAGGCCACCCATCGACACGAGATCGGGGAAACGCTCGGCCATCTGGCCCAACAAGGTCGATGGCAAGCGTGGAGCAACCGTGCTGGCCACGCGCATGCCAAACAGCGCAGCCCTGGTGCCGTAACGACCAAACGATGAGTCCTTCGCCCAGTCGATGAAGCTTCGCTCGGAGCTACTGGTCGCCGCTTCGGCAGCAAAGGCCGGGCCGGGGTTGGTTGCACAGATGATGAAGTCGACCTCATCGAACGCCCGCGCCATTGCCTCGTTGGCCTGCACGCGAAGCTGCTCTGCCACCGCTGCCGTATCGAGGTTGTAGAGCGAATGCGA
>JBAXHD010000046.1:0-19493 GCA_037139095.1 Actinomycetota bacterium | reverse complement strand
CCGTTGTAGTTGGAGCCCAGTGGGGCGATGAAGGCAAGGCCAAGGTCATCGACCTCCTCTCGAAAGAGCACGGATACGTCGTTCGGTATCAGGGCGGTCACAATGCCGGCCACACGGTGGTTGTCGGTGACGAGCGCTATGCGCTGCAACTCATCCCCAGCGGTATTTTGTACGACCACGTTGTGCCGGTCATCGGCAACGGCGTTGTTGTCGACATGATCACCTTGTTCAACGAGATCGACACGCTCGAGCGTCGCGGCATCTCATGCGCCCGACTCATCGTGAGTAGCCATGCCCATCTCATCTTCCCGTGGCATCAAGCGTGGGACGCTCACGCCGAAGCGGGCCGCGGCGACGACAAGATCGGAACCACGCTCAAGGGCATTGGGCCCGCCTACGCCGACAAGGCCCGCCGAGTTGGCATCAGGGCGGGCGATGTTCTCGATGCAAGTGGGTTTGCGATCGCTCTCAAAGAACGTGCCACTGCAGAGAATGTCGCGCTCGCTGCGGCTGGGGCGGCAGTGCTCGATGTCGATGCCATCGTCGAGCAGTTCTCTACGTTGGCCGCTCGGCTCGCACCATACGTGGGCGACACCGTCAGCGAACTGCACGATGCCTTGGCGGCCGGCCACCAATTGCTGCTCGAAGGGGCCCAAGCCACGTTCCTCGATCTCGACCACGGCACGTATCCATACGTCACTTCGTCGAACCCCACCTCGGGTGGGGCGTGCGTAGGCACCGGCCTCGGCCCTCGCGACATCGACCGCATCGTGGGCATCACTAAGGCCTACACAACTCGCGTGGGCGCGGGTCCGTTTCCCACCGAACTCACCGACGAACTCGGTGACAAGTTGGTCGATATCGGCCGCGAATTCGGCACGGTAACGGGTCGTCGTCGTCGGCCGGGCTGGATCGACTGCGTCATGCTTCGTCAAGCGGTGCGGCTGAACTCGCTCACCGAGCTGGCCCTCACCAAGCTCGATGTGTTCGACACGTTCGAGCAGGTTCGAGTGTGTGTTGGTTATCGGGTGGGCGATACCACACTGCGCAACTACCCCGACCGCATGCAGCTTCTCGCCGATGTCGAGCCGGTGTTTGTCGACATGCCGGGCTGGAACCAGTCGCTCGCAGCGGTTCGCGAGCCTGGGCAGCTGCCTTCCCAGGCTCAAGACTTCTTGCGCCTTGTCGAGAGCGAAGTCGGAGTTCCCATTCGCATTGTCGGTGTTGGCGCCGAGCGCGACGACTACCTGCTGTGGTCGTGAGCCAATGATCCCCCGGTACGCCCTCCCCGAAATGTCAGCTGTGTTTAGCGACACCGCTCGCTTCGGGCGCTGGCTCGACATCGAGTTGCTGGCCACCGATGCGCACGTGGCGCTAGGCCTCGTGCCTGCCGCCGATGCTGCGCAGTGTCGCAATCGTGCGCCGGTCATCGACGACGCATTCGTGCAAGCGGTGCTCGATCGCGAAGCTGTCACCGATCACGATGTCGCCGCATTCGTCGATGTCGTGCAAGCGGCGATTGGTTCGCCTGCTGGTTCATGGATTCATTACGGCCTCACCAGTAGCGATGTTGTCGACACTGCCTGGTGCGCCATGCTGCGCGACGCCTGCGATCTGTTGATTGATTCCGCTTCGGCCTTGCTTGACGTGGTGAAGCAACTCGCTATCACGCATCGCGACACGGTGATGATCGGTCGCACCCATGGTGTGCACGCCGAGCCCACAACGTTTGGCATGAAGGTGGCGCTCTGGGCCCTACAGATCGACCGCGACCGCGAGCGCCTTCGTGCCGCCCGCAGCGCTGTGGCGGTGTGCAAGCTCAGTGGCGCGGTTGGCACCTATAGCAATGTCGATCCGTCGGTCGAAGCGTTCGTTGGCGAGAAGCTTGGTCTCACGCCCGTGCCGGCCACTCAGGTGATTGCACGCGATCGCCATGCCGAGTTCTTGTGGGCCTGCGCAGCGGTTGGCTCCACGATGGAGATGATTGCGGTTGAGCTGCGCCACCTGCAGCGCACCGAGGTGCGCGAGGTACAAGAGGGCTTCAAGGTCGGCCAAAAGGGTTCGTCAGCGATGCCGCACAAGCGCAATCCGATCTCAGCCGAGACCGTCAGTGGCCTCTCGCGGGTGCTGCGAGGCAACTTGCAGGCCGGTATGCAAGACGTGGCACTGTGGCACGAGCGAGATATCTCGCACAGCTCCGTCGAGCGCATTGTGTTGCCCGATTCGGCCCTATTGGCACATTATGTGCTCAATCGAATGCGCAAATTGTTGCTCGGATTGCAGGTGTTTCCGCAGCGAATGTTGGCCAATCTCGAGGCCAGTCTTGGGCTGGTATTCAGTCAGCCAGTGTTGTTGGCTCTGGTGCAATCGGGCCTCAGCCGTGACGATGCGTATCGAATTGTGCAGGACAACGCGATGCGGGCTTGGGACCAAGGAATTGCATTTCGTGAACTACTCGAACTCGATAGTCGGGTTGCAATCGATGCAGCAGTGCTTGATGCAGCGTTCGATGTGCATCGCAGTTTGCGTCACGTAGATCGAGTGTTTGAGGCTCTCGATCGGCTGAGCTGAGGGCTCATCGCCGTCGCTCGCTACGAATCGCTACGAATCGCTGCGAGCGATGCGAGCAGCCTTGAGGACCGAAGCCTCAACGCCAATTGCCCGCCAAGCCGCGTAGCTGATGCCGTTGCGAGCGCTGTACGCCTTGGCCACCTTGACGAACTCGGCCTCGAGCGCACTGATGTCTACGGTGTCGTCGCCAGCGGCGAGTTCGGCCTGAAGATCGAGGCGCTCTTGCACCAGTTTCAGTTCGCGGATCGGATCTGCGTCGAGAATTTCGGCGTCGATTGCGGCCAAACGCTTGGCAATCGATTCAGCAGTGCGCTTGCGTCCGCGCTTTGGCTTTGAATTCCGCAGCACATCGAGATAGTCGCGCACGGCTCGGCCTTCGAAGCGACCGGCAGCCAATGCTGCTTTGTGCTCGTCGGTCATTGGTCCTTTGGGTCCACGCTTTGCCATGAGAACAGTATAGATCTGATATTCGATGCCGACCAAGCGAACGATTGTGTTCTTTGTCTCGTACCGTTATTGCCTTCATGGATGCCCACGAACTCTTCGAACTCTCACCCCATGGCGCCGACACATTTGTAGGCATTGGCCCCCAATATCCATGGGGTGGCCTGTATGGCGGGCAGATTGTTGCGCAGGCATTGCGGGCAGCCGCAGCCACGGTTGATCCCGAATTGGTGCCACATTCGCTGCGCGCCTATTTCATTCGGCGGGGTGACCATGCAGAACCGGTGCGCTACGAGGTCGATCGCATTCGCAACGGACGCAGCTTTTGCACGCGTCGAGTAGTCGCTCGCCAAGCCGTGGGAGCCATCTTGAATCTTGAGGCCTCGTTTCAACGCGCCGAGCCATCGGTAGACATCGAAACGGTGGGAATGCCGTTGAACCTGCCGTCGCCCGATGAACTCAAGCACGACTCATGGTCCGATGTCTTCGATCGCTGCTGGGTGCCCACGAAGTATCTGCCCGCCGATGGTCGCACCGGCGCTGGCCGGTCGGCGGCGTGGCTGAAGGCCAATGGCAGTTTGGGTCACGACCCGCTACTACACATCTGCACCCTCGCCTACTTGTCTGATGACCTGCCTACCGATGCAGTGGTTCGGGCGCACCCAATGGGTCTTGAGCCCGAAGAAGAACGTCAGGGAGCTCAGTTCTCGGCGAGCCTTGATCACACGATGTGGTTTCACCGACCGGTGAAGGCCGATGAATGGCACCTGCACGACTTCACCTGCCACAGCTTTGTTGGCGGCAGGGGACTCTCGATAGGTCACGTATTCGCGGCCGACGGCACACATGTGGCGACCATTGCTCAAGAAGTGTTGATGCGCGACAACCGTTCGAAGTAGCGACAACCGTTCGAAGTAATAGCGGGCCGACACACTACGGTCGGGGCGTGACCAACGAACTTCCACCACTCGATCCGGCTCGAGCAGCGTTACGCGACCATGTCATTCGTTACTCGGTGAAGCGGGGTGACTTCACGCTTAAGTCGGGAGCGAAGAGTTCGTGGTTCCTCGATACCAAGCAGACAGCGTGTCGTCCCGACGGCATTGTGCTCGTGGCAGATGTTGCGCTCAGCTTCATTCCACCCGACGCCAACGCGATCGGTGGCCTCACGATGGGTGCCGATCCGGTGGCGTTCGGCATTGCTGCAGTTGGCGCTACCCGCGGCTTGAGCTTGCGTAGTTTCAGCGTGCGCAAGGAAGCAAAGGACCATGGCATTACTGGTCGTATCGCCGGAGCGCTGAGCCCTGGTGATCGAGTGGTCATTACCGAAGACACCGTTACTCGCGGTACCTCGTTGATGGAGGCGGTCGAGGCGGTGCAAGCCTTCGGCGCTATTCCGGTTCTCATCACGGTCATCGTCGATCGCGGTGGCACGTGTGCCGCGATGGCGGCCGAGGCAGGCATCGCCTACGTGCCGATGCTTACCGCCGAAGATCTCGGCTTCGGTTTCGGAACCTGACCGGTACGACTGCGGCGAGCGTTTAGCGGTCGCCCTGATCGCTGTCGACAAAGGCCCTCGTGGTCGAGGCCGCAGCGAGCAACAATGCTTCGGCGGGTGGCAACGGAATACCAAGGAAGTAGCCCTGCGCTCGATCGCACTTGAGCTCGCGGAGAACTTCGAGTTCGGTTGCGTGCTCTACGCCCTCGGCAACGACGGTGTAATCGAAGCCCGCAGCGAATTCGACCACGGCCTGCAAGGTGTGCCGGTTCTGTGGTGTCTCGATAAGGTTCGACACGAACTGGCGATTGAGCTTCACCACATCGATGGGGAATCGATGCAGCTGAGCGAGGGATGAATACAGCGTTCCGAAGTCGTCGATCGCGATGCGGATACCAATGTCACGAAGCGCATTCAGTCGATTTTCTGAGCGCTCGGGATTGTCGAGAAACATCGACTCGGTGAGTTCGAGGGTGAGGTTCTCGGGAGCAAGATGGTGGTGCTTGAGCACGCGCCCGAGGAAGTTCACAAACGTCGAGGCGCTGAGCTGACGGCTCGACACATTGAAGTGCAGATCAATCGGTCGACCAGCGGCACCCAGCCATGTCGAGGCATCGCGGCACGCAATCTCGAGTACTCGGTCTCCGATTGCAGTGATCAATCCGGCGTCCTCAGCAAGAGCAATGAACTCGTCGGGGGCAACAGCGCCGAGGGCTGCATCGTGCCAGCGAGCGAGTGCCTCAAAAGCCACGACACGATCGAACTCGATGTCGAAGATTGGCTGGTACACGACCGACAGACCATCGTTGTCGATCGCCTCGCGTAACGCCCGCTCCATGTTGATGCGACGTCGCGTCTCAGGACGCACCATGTCGTCGAAGGTCTCCATACGGTTGCGGCCATTTGCCTTGGCTTGAAACACCGCGAGGTCTGCGTTCTGCAGCAATTTGTCGGCGAACCGGCATGCCTCATGGGCGAGCGCGATCCCAACCGATGCCGTGACGTGTACGACCTCTCCATCGAAATGAAATGGTGCCTCGATTGCCCCGATGAGACGCGCTGCTTCAAGTACCGCGATGTCGGGTCGTTCCATGGCCTCACACAGAACTGCGAACTCGCCACCGTCGAGACGAGCGATTGCATCGACCTTACGAACCGTTTGTTCGATGCGCCGAGCGGTCTCTACCAGCAGCCGATCACCGGTGCGTGTGCCGAGGTGGTCATTGACCGACTTGAACCAGTCGATGTTGACCACCAGCAATGACGGCCACAGTCCGTTGTGATCGGCAACGTCGAGAGCATGCTGGAGTAAGCCCATAAAGGCGCTCTTGTTGCTGAGACCGGTGAGCGAATCGTGGGTGGCTTCCCATCCCCATCGTGTCTGTTCGGCAACTCGATGAGTGTTGTCGGTGATGACGACCACTGCGCCTTTGGCATTGTCGTCGGTGGGGCCACCTTCGAATGGCACGATCGCGCAGTCACCTGGAAACGGGGCGCGGCCGTGGGGTCTGAGGTAGATGCCGTCGGCCTGCCACCGATGAGCCTGCAGGATTGCAGCGACATCGTTCTCGTCGAGCAGGCACCGCCCGGAATCGGCTGTGGCTCCGATATTGAGCAGCGATGCAAGCGAAGAACCGACAAGGCGCGCTCGCGAGCCGAGCAGTCGCGCAGCTTCAGGGTTCGCCGCGTTCACGATGCCGTGCTGATCGACAACGAGTAGCGCCGTGTCGACAGCATCGAACACCGCCTGCAGTCGGTCTCGCTCGAACGCAAGCTGACCTTCGGACACGCGCTGCAGTTCATCGAAGAGGTCGCGCATCTCGCGCGATGAGATTTCGAGTGAGCGCTCAAGCAGCTCTCGGTCGCTGCTGTGCTCGTTGTATGTCTCTGCGACGCGTTGTAAGAGAGCAGCCCATTGGGTGGCGTTTGGAGTCTCGCCGTCGATTCCGAGGCGGCGAAGTTGTCGACTGAGTGTGTCGTTGGCTGTAGGGAGGTCGCTCATGTTGACCTTTCGCCGATTGTGGTAATCGTCATCGTCTGGTTATGCAGTTCGCATGTGCCGCCGGTGGGCGAGAGTGCTCCGTAGCTGTAGAGACCGGCGACCACTGCATCGGGGGCGAGGCCCTCGACAATGGCCTCGAGTTCTTCTTCCGTTCGTTGTCCCAACACCATTCTGCGACCGACGCAACTCACAGCGATGGCAAGTTGCTCGCGTCCCGTAGTCGCCATGACCGCAGCGCGATTCGCTCCCTCGACCAATCGCTCACTCGATGCACACATCAACTGGGCCATCGAACCTTGAGCTATGTCGCCGGCAAAGCGCAGGCTGCCGGTTTCGTTGTCGGTGGCGAGCACGGCGCGCACCGTGGTGTGGCCATCGAGGTCGCTCAGCGACAACGGAAAGCGCAACGCTGCGGCTGGCAGGCCCTCGGCTTTGTCGCCGAGGTATTCGCGATACAACGTGAGCGCCGAGCGATCGTCGAGCTCGTAGAGCGTGCTGTGATAGCTGCGCGTGACAAGTCGCTGCGGACCAAAGATGTCCCATCCTCCGGCAGAGCCGAAGTCGAGTTCTACATGGTCGCCAACGAATCCAACGGCTGTGACCCAGCCAGTGCGCGGTTGCCCATCGGCCAGTACCCAAGTGGTATCGAAGCGGTCGCCATCGCCTGCGAGCCCACCGGAGATGGGCACTCCAGGCAGCATTTCGCTGATGCCAGTGGCCAGCGATGTGCCGTTCACGGTGAGGCCGTCGGACAGCACGAACACGCCGCGCAGATTCTTATGTTTCAGTGCGGCTCCGAGCTGTCGCCCAGCACGGCGGGCGCCGCCGGCAGCGTCGACCTCTACTGATGCCGACAGAACTTGAGTGCGATCGAAGCGAGCGATCACAGCAACCAACGAATCGTCGGCTAACGCCTCACCGCTGATCTGGCCGGCGGTGGAACAGCCGAGCACCGACTTTGCTGCGTACAGGTCGCTGAGTTCCTGCAGCGGTTGGTCTGGATGCGCACGGAGGCGCGTGTCTGCAAAGGCCAACACCAATGTGTCTCGATCGTCGGGATCGGGCAATGGCGATGACCATCCGCCTTGCGTATCCCATGTCAGTGACTGAACCTGCACAACAACCCACTTTCTTGCTCTGACATGGGTATCGGCGCGTGAGCGGTGCATCTTGAGCGTGAAACAGTGTTCGACCCGCGTTGAAGCCCCGACCAACCGCACTGTTGGCGGGCAGTACCGTGTGGTCATGGACACAATTTCAGAACCGCACGCCGAGTTGCATGCCCACGATGTGTCCGAACCGCCCCTCTTGATCAAGCCGTTGTTGCGCGGTTGGTCACATGTGGTCGCTCTTGGTGTCTTGCTGGTTCTCGGATCGATACTGATTGCCCGGGCGGCCGATACGGCACGTGGCCCAGGCTTGATGGTGATTTACATTCTGGGCACTGCAGCGATGTTTGGCGTGTCGGCTGCGTACCACCGCCTGCGCTGGACACCTCGGGCGCGAGAGCTGATGTCGAAACTTGACCACTGCACGATCTTCCTTGCAATCGCTGGCGCGTACACACCGGTTGCCGTCGTGGGCCTCAGCGGCAACTACCAACTCGTGGTGCTCTGCATCTCGTGGGGTGGTGCTGTCGTCGGCATCACTCTGCAGTGGCTGCCGTTTCATCTGCCGCGTTGGCTCTTTGCCGCCGTGTACGTGCTGGTGGGTTGGTCGGCAATGTTTGCCTTCACGCAGCTCTACAACGGGCTCGGGCCGCTGGGTTTTTCACTCATCCTGGGTGGCGGCGTGGCGTACACAATCGGCGCATTGGTGTATGCCCTCAAGCGACCCGATCCGTGGCCGCAAGTGTTCGGCTATCACGAGGTGTTTCACGTGTTCACCATCGTGGGTGCTGGGCTGCATTTCGCAGCGATCTACGGCGTGGTGTTGTCGAAGCTCTAGGCGCTCTCGCCGACTCAGGCCTCGGGCAACAGCACGCCAGGGTTGAGCAGGTTGTGCGGGTCGAGGCTGGCTTTGAGTGCCCGAAGTGCGTCTACCTCTGCGACTCCGCGTTGGGCGACAAGCCAACGCGTCTTGGCGATGCCGATGCCGTGTTCGGCGCTGATGGCGCCGCCTCGGGCGATGACCATCTGCAGTACCTGATCGGTGATGGCGGCGGATGCTGAGCCCGCATCGAGTGTGTTGAGGTGCAGGTTGCCCTCGGCGAGGTGTCCGAAGTTAATGAGGGTGGATTGCGGGGCCAAGCCGTGGATGAGTGCTTCGATATCGGCGGTGGTTTGGCTCAATACTGCGAGCGGCAATGCCACATCGAGCTTGAGCGGAACACCCCGATGGTTGATCGCAGTGGTCACGTTGTCGCGCAGCTCGAGCAGCCGGCCACGCGCTGTTTCGTCGGTTGCAACGGCAGTTGCACTTGTATGCGCGTGGCGCGCCAGAACTCGCATCAGCTCGTCTTGTTGGTCGGAGTTGCCGGCGCACTCAATAAGTAGGTACGCACCTGCATCGGCGGGAATGGGACATGTGCGCTGTAGGTGTTCGCACACCAGCGACATGGCCGACGGCATGAGCAGTTCGACCGAGTCGAGCTGCGCCAGTTCGCGGCGAAGGGCCGGCAAGAGTTCGAGCGCCGCTGCCAGCGACGGCAGGCCAACCAAAGCTGTGGCTGTGTGGCGATACCACGGCACCAGTTTCAACCGCACAGCGGTGATGATGGCCAGCGTTCCTTCGCTGCCGCAAAGCAACGACGGCAGGTGCAGTCCGATGGTTTCCTTCGGTAGCCCCGAGAGCGACCCGATGATTTCGCCGTTGGCGAGCACAGCTTCGATGCCGGCAACTTGAGCACGCATGGTGCCGAAACGGATAACTCGTGAGCCGCCTGCGTTGGTCGCAACTGCGCCGCCGATGGTGGCCGAATCTCGAGAAGCAAAGTCGATTGCAAGATCAAGTGCGACGGCGCGAGCGTGGTTTCGTGCAGCTGCCAATGTCACGCCGGAGCCGACGGTGACCTGTGATGCAGCGGTGTCGACAGCGTCGCACCGAGTGAGCCGAGTGGTGGACACGATCACTTCGTGACCGCGAGGAACGCCGCCGCCGACGAGCCCGGTATTGCCGCCTTGGGGAACGATGGCTGCATTGTGAACTGCACATGCGCGCACCACAGCGGCAACTTCGTGAGTGCTACCAGGCCGCACTACGAGGCGGCTCGTGCCATGGAATCTGCCCGTCCAATCGGTTTCGTAGCTAGCGCGCATGTCGGGGTCGGCCAACACGTGACTGGAGCCCACCAAGGCTTGCAGTTCGCGGCATAGCGCGTCGGGCGAAGGGGTCATCAGCCGACGATGGTGGCCCCGGCGGGCAGATCGCCGAGTAGGGCATCGCTGATCCAGCAGCGCGTGAGATGCAATGTGCTGCGAATGCGAACGACCTTTTTCGGTTCGGTGACCGCCCGCCCGCACATGCTGAGCGCCGCCTTGATGCAGGCTTCTTCGTCGGGTAACACCATTGGCATTCGGCTGCGACGCACACCGCTGGGGCCGGCCGTAAAGCAGTTCACGTAGGTCTTTTGCCAGTCGATGGTGTTGGCCAACGACGCTGGAATGAAGTCGGCTAGGCCAATGCCCAACACGTTGCCGCCACTGACCTCGGTGATGTCGAGCATCACGATGGTGGCCACGCGCGGCGATGTGAAATCGTCGAGGCCGTGCACCCAGAAGCGTCCGGTGACATTGGGATCCATGGTTGTGCCGCTGATGTCTTTGCCGCCCTGCTCGATGATGAGCACATCGATTTCGTCGAACGGCAACGCCGGCACAAGCGCCTTCGCGTAGTTGAGTAACTGGCGTTCGGCTTCGCCGCCCACATCGTTGGCCGTGAAGCCCTCGACCCGAACGACTTCTCCTGAGGCGGACTCAACCGTGGCGACGCCGCCAAGCAGTCGACCGGTTGAGCGCAACGCGTATATGCCGCGCAGCAAGCGCTCGCGCATCTCGACTGGACCGCATGCGTGAATCTGCGCAGCGCCAGGCTGCTTGCCAAAGCCAACGACCGCCATCTTTGTGCAGCCGCTTTCGATGGGACCGTGAAAACAGGTGTGAGGCTTCACGCGATTCACCGGAAGGATGCGATCGGCGCTCGCCGCGTGAGCGTCGAGATACAGCGGCATGCCATCGTCGGTGCGGGCGATCTCGATGGTTTCCATCGTGGCGCGGATTTCGGCACCCATCGCCTGCTCGGTCATGCCCAGTGTCTCGAGCATTGCTCGTTGGCCTTCGGCTGTGGCGCCGCCATGGCTGCCCATCGCCGGCACGACAAACGGTTCGGCTCCAAGGTCGCGTAGGCCCAAGATGGTTCCGCGCAACACGTCGACGCGGTCGCTGAGTCCTCGGCTTCCAGCACCAACCGCCACGGTCATGCCAGCGGTTACATCGTTGGCGAGTCGTTGGGTGATGGCCGCGCGGGCCGCGCCCGCCACGTCGGTGATGGCTGGTGGCGACGGTATCGCCAGCGATACCTCGTGTAACTCGGGCACCACGATGCCGGGGTTGAAGGGAAGTTCAATGCCCTGAGAGAGTTGTTCCCACGGATTCGCCGATGCCATGGCGTGACTGTACAACCACGGCGTTCGCTCGACGATGGAGCGGTTGTCAGCCAGCCGGATTGGCCGCGAGGTGATCGAACCGACCCGCAGGTCGGATCTGCCGATAGGCCTCAACCGTGGGTGCAAGCTCGCTTGGCGCTGCGCCGTGCAAGATCACGCCGTCGGCGCCGAGATCGAGTTGACGCAGCACGGCAGCGGCACATTGCTCGGCCGAACCGGTGGCCGCCGGCGCCAGCCACTCATCGGGAATCAATGTGGCGACGTGTTCAAGCTCGCTGGTGGTTGCCTTGCCGTCGAACGCTCCACGAAAGCCGGCCACAAAAGGATCGGCACGGAATCGTTCGAGCACGGCCGGATCCCAGTTGTTCGTGCGCACCATCAAGTCGCCGTAGCCCTGCAGGTATGTGGCCAATCGCCCCACAGTCTTCTTCAATCGCACATCTTCTGGGATCCAATCGCCAATGGTGGCGAAGCAACTCCAGACCCGCACCGAGTCTGGGTCGCGCCCGGCTTGCTCGGCGGCGCGCTTCACGCCAGCGACACATCGCTGCAGGGTTTCGTCGGTGAAAAAGGTGTGCAGGATGACACCGTCGAAGGCTCGGCCGCCGAGCGCAAGTGACTGTGGTCCGAACGCGGTGAGCATCAGTGGGATGTCTTCGTCGAACTCGGTGTCGAGGGCCAGCAACGGAAATTTGCCGCATGGCCCGTCGTGACCAAACACCACTTCGCCCTTCCAGAGGCGGCGCATCAAGCCGGCGAAATCTTCCATCTGTGCCGTTGTGATGCGATCCATGCCGAACGCATCGAAGAGCTTGTCGATGCCGCGGCCGAGGCCCAGCGCGAAGCGGCCGTTGGTCATGCGGTGCATGGTGGTGGCGTAGCTGGCAGTGACGATTGGGTGGCGGGTGTTGTGGTTGGTTGCGCCGGTGGCGATGCCCATGGTCTCGGTCACGGCAGCGGCCGCGCCGCTGATGGTGACAATCTCTTTCACGTTGAATCTCTCGGACAAAAACACCGAGCCGAAGCCCATCGCTTCGCCATCGCGACATTCGTTCAGCAGATCACGCGGCGACTTTGGTGCGCCGGCAAGGCCGTAGAAACCGAGTTCGTTCAATTGTGGTGCTGCAGCCTCATTCACGAGGCGAACCGTATCGAACACATTCGCTCTGGCCGATACCCTTCGTGCCCATGACCCGCCCCAGTGACCAATGGCCCGTGGGTGGCAGCTACACGTTTGGCGGACGCCAGGGACGCATGTCGCCAACACGCCAACGCGCATTCGATCATCTCGTGCCGCAGTATCTGTTGACCTTGCCGGTGGTAGCCACCGGGAGATTGATTGTCGAGATTGGCTGCGGCAAGGGCGAGGCCACAGCTGCAATGGCGTCGGTTGACGCGCCCGCCACGGTGATTGCCTGCGAGCCCAACGAAGCAACGATGGCTCATCTCGCCACACTGCTCGATGCCGACAACATCACCAATGTTCATCTGTTCATCGGTGATGCCTTCGATCTGCTGACCCACCTTGGCCCGCAGGCAGTTGATGAGATCAGAGTGTGGTTTCCCGATCCCTGGCCAAAGCCGCGCCATGCACACAAGCGACTCTTCACTGCGCTGCGTCTTGGGCTGATTGTCGATGCCTTGCGGGTGGGCGGCGTGTTGCGAGTTGCCACCGACGATGCGTCGTACGCCGAACAGGTGCTTGAGGCAGTTACCAACGAACCTCGGCTGATCGGTGGCCGGGTCGAGCGACCATCGCAACGTCCGATCACAACCTTTGAGGCCCGAGGACACCGCGATGGTCGCAACGCCGTGGACATTGAGGCGACAAGGCAGTCGTAAGAACGACCGATGAGTTACGAAGCGATGAGTCGAGTTGCGTCGAGCCGGCGCAACCGGTCGCCAGCTTCTTTGGCCACCAGCACGGGCACGAAATCGCGAACTGGGGCGTCTTCGAACTTGCGGGCGATGTCGGCAACGAGATCGTGAACGAACTCGGCATCGACCGAACCGTTGGCTCGAGCGATGAGCGTTTCGGCAACAACGACGAGGTGCGAGTTCAGTGCCGGGGCGTCCATGCGGATCAAGCTAATTCACCGCGGTGAAGCGGCGCAATTGCCGTTTGTCACTTTGTGTCGAGCCGATAGAAAAATGTAAAAAGCCGCAGGATTGAGGTGTAAAAAACCCCTGACCTGCGGCTTTCGTGGTGGTCCTGACCGGCGTCGATCCGGTGACCCTACGCTTTTCAGGCGTATGCTCTGCCGACTGAGCTACAGGACCGTGGTCCCCACCGATCGCATGCGACCGACGAAGATTTTCAGCATTACCTACCTTGATTACTGACCAGTTGCCAGCGAGTTTCCTCGCTAGCAGCGGTCCCGACGGGGTTCGAACCCGCGACCTCCGGCTTGACAGGCCGGCGTGAACTCCACTTCACCACGGGACCAGAAAACTGGTCAGCACCCCCAACGGGATTCGAACCCGTGCCGCCACCTTGAAAGGGTGGTGTCCTAGGCCTCTAGACGATGGGGGCTAGGTACGTCTCCGGTTGAGAGCACACGTACATTATCCGGCGATGAGGGTGTTCGCGCCAACGGATTGCAGAATCGCCCAACATCGGTTGCCTGCTGGCGCTGCGGGTCGGGTCGCGTAGCGTCTGAACATGCGCGTTCGCCCGGTTCTGTCTGCTGCGGCGATCGGCTATTTGTTTGGCACATTTCCTACGGCCGATCTGGTGGCGCGACGGGCCTCGTCGGGCACGATCGACCTTCGTGCGCAAGGCAGTGGCAACCCTGGCGCGGCTAATGCCCTCAAGGTGCTCGGCAAGAAAGCCGGTGCCGCCGTGATGGTCGGCGACATCTCAAAGGGTGCCTTGGCGAGCGGCATCGGTGGTCTGGTTGCCGGGCCCGCGGGGGCTCATATCGCTGGCACGGCCAGCGTGTACGGGCATTGCTTTCCGGTGTGGAACGGATTTCGTGGCGGCAAAGGTGTCGCGGCGGGTATCGGCCAGTGTCTGGCCACGTTCCCGGCATACCTGCCGATCGACCTTGCTCTTGCCGGCGCCGTAGCGGTGACCCCAGCGCTGAAGCAGCGGGCCTTCACCGCCGCCATGATCAGCAGTTCGGCCTGGGTCGTTGGTGCCATGGTTTGGTGGCGCAAGGGCCGCAGCAATCTTTGGGGACCCAAGCCGGGTCCGGGTTTGGCGGCGGCCGCTGCGCTGAGCAGCGCGGCCATCGCCTACAAGTTTGTCGTGGCACGCGAGCCCGACTGACGCTTACTTCTTGCGCAGCCCCGACAGATAACGGCGGCTCGCCTCTCGACCTTCGGGGTCGGTCATTGCGTAGACCAGCGAGTCGGCATCGTTTGCATTACGGCCCGTGCTCACCATTTCGTCGAGCGCAGCGTTGACCTGTTGCTTCGTCGAACGCAGCGCAAAGGTTGCCTTGCCCGCCAATTCGCGGGCGAGCTTGTCGGTCTCGGCGGCCAGATCGGCCGGGCTCACTACATGGTTCACGAATCGCAAGGTGCGTGCTTCGTGAGCGTCGAATGGGCGGCAGGTGAGCACGAGCTCTTTGGTGATGGCAGGTCCAAGCTCGCGCACCAACCGGGGGATACCGCTCCATGCCAAGGGGATTCCGAGATCGACTTCGGGAATCACAAAGCGAGCGTCGGTTGCCGCAATACGAATATCGCAGGCCGAGGTCAGCACAACGCCGCCGCCAACGCAGTGCCCGTGCACTGAAGCGATCGTGAGTTGGCGCACGTTGGCGAGTGCTTCGGTAGCGAGCCGGCCGAGGTCGGCGGCATCTCGTGGGGTGAGTGCTGGATCAGGATGTTGGAAGTCGTTGAGATCGAAGCCCGCCGAAAATGCGCGGCCCGCACCGCGAACCACAACGATCTTGATCGATGCCTGATCATCGAGCCATCTGCAGGCACCGACGATGTCTTGGAGCATCGCGTGCGACAAGGCGTTGAGGCGCTCGGGTCGGTTCAACGTGAGATATGCCACCCGGCTGTCACCGCTGAAGTCGTCGGCGGCGGCGGTGGTGCTGACGATGAGGTTTGCGAACTCGGGAGCAGATGCCATCTGGCCAGAGTAACCCTCGGTGGGGCAGTGCCCGGAAGCTACGACTGCAAGGCGCGAATGCACCAGTCGAGCAACCAGCTGAGAAATCCGTAGAGGTGGTGTTCGCCAGCCAGCGGATGATCGTCGCCGATGTCTTGTAGGTCGTCGTCTTCGCCGACATCGAGCATCGTGCCCAACACCAGCCGTAGGCCGTTCAGGGCTTGCACGAACGCGAACAGTTGGGCTTCGCTGAGTGGAGCGCTGTCGCCGCTGGCTCCGCTGAGGCATTCGTCGACAAGGTTGAGACCGGTGAGGCGTGAAGCCACAAGGTCTTCGCGCATGAGCCGTTGGTATTCGTCATCCATGGCTTGGTCACCGGGTTGGTGGTAGGCCGTAGGAAAGAGCCGACGGAGGCGATCGTCCTCGTTGGGCCCAAGCAGTAATGCGCGTAGCTCGCCCATCAGGCGCAGCACGAGGTCGCGTTCTTCTTCTTGCAGATTGAGACGGAAGCCAGACCTAGTGCGCTCTACAGGTGGTTTGGGTTTACGGGCCACGAGCTAGCTGCCGTCTCGCTGCATCGTGGCCCACAAACCGTGTTCGTGCAGCCGGAAGACGTCGAGCTCGGCTTTCTCGCGGGTGCCGTTCGAGACGACGGCGCGGCCCTTTTGGTGCACATCGAGCATGAGCTCAGTGGCCTTCTCGAGGCTGTAGCCAAACAACTTCTGAAACACAAAGGTGACATAGCTCATCAAGTTGATGGGGTCGTTCCACACCAACACAATCCACGGAGTATCGGGCAGTACCGACTCGTCCTGTTCGGGTTGGTCGACCACGATGGGGGTCGGTGCGGTGGCCATGGTGTGCATACTCGGCCGCCATTCTCGCGCCCTTCACCATGAAACGGGCATTCGCATGGCTCCGAGCTAGGAACCCGCAACTATCACCCCTACGATAAGCGCCGATGTCCGTCGGCTCTCGCCCCCTTGTTCCTTCTCGGCTTGCGCCGGGTGGTGTTGCTCATGGCGGTCGGCGCACCCCGACAACTGTGCTTGGGGGATACGTAGCGCTCACCAAGCCGCGCATCATCGAACTGCTGCTGATTACCACCGTTCCCACGATGGTGCTGGCCAAAGGCGGCTGGCCCGCCACAACGCTGGTGCTCATCACCTTGTTGGGTGGCGCACTGGCCGCAGGTGGGGCAAACGCTTACAACATGTACGTCGATCGCGATATCGACAAGCTGATGGTGCGTACGCAGGGCCGACCATTGGTCACTGGGCTCATCAAGCCACGCAATGCATTGGTGTTCGCATCGGCCTTGCAGGTGATTGCGTTTGCAGTGTTGTGGAGCGGCGCCAACTTCTTGTCGGCTTGCCTCACCCTGTCGGCCACGCTGTTCTACGTCTTCATCTACACCATTTGGCTCAAGCGAACGAGCAAGCAGAACATTGTCATCGGTGGCGCCGCTGGCGCTGTGCCGGTGTTGGTTGGTTGGTCGGCGGTCACCAACAGCGTGGGCTGGGCTCCCGTTGTGCTGTTCGTCATTATGTTCTTGTGGACGCCGCCTCACTTTTGGGCGCTGGCCATTCGCCATGTCGACGACTACCGGGCGGCCAGTGTGCCGATGTTGCCGGCGGTCGCCCCGCTCAAACAGGTCCTGCGACAGATGCTCGCGTACACAATCGTGATGGTCGGTTTCACGATGGTGCTCATTCCCGTGGGGCACCTCGGATGGATCTACGGCGTCTCAGCGGCACTGCTCGGTGCGCTCTTTATCGGCGGCACAATCGCGCTGTCGCGTCACCCCGAGCCGCAAAAGGCAATGCGTCTTTTTGGCTACAGCATTAGCTACGTCACCTTGTTGTTCGGGGTTCTCACCCTCGATGTCCTTGTCCGCCACGGTTTCTGACGTCTTTCCACCGACCTGTTTGTGCTTTTCCACGTGCCAAGATTTTTTCACCGAAGTGCGCGGAGATTTCGGCTCGCAGTAGCCGCTGTGGGTAATGTCGAAGAAAGAACGGACCCGAATTTGAGCCGCTCCGGCGGATGCACGCGCACCGCCATGTGCTGTTTCGAAATGAGCTGTTGCCCATGACCACAATTGACACTGCCTCGCACACGGCCTTCGCGGGCGCCGGCGCTACACACGCGCCATCTGCCGTTGCCGCTTGGGTGACCACCAGCGATCACAAACGCCTTGGGCGAATGCTGATCGTCTCTGGACTCGTGGCGTTACTCGGAATCGCTGCAGTCGGAGCCCTGCTTGGCTTCGAGCGCATCGATGCCGCCACAACAACGCTCAATGCGAACAGCATCACGCAGCTCTTCGCCATCAACCGGGTGGGGCTGGCGTTCTTCGCTGTGCTGCCCATCATGCTGGGCCTCGCCGTTGCCGTTGTCCCGCTGCAGCTCGGCGCTCGTTCGCTGGCCTTCCCTCGTCTCGCTGCCGCTGGCTTTTGGGCGTGGTTCTTCGGCATGGTGCTGATCGTCATCTCCATCGCCGCAAACGGTGGCCCTGGCGGCGGCGCCCCGACATTCGTGGCGCTGTTCATCGCTGCGTACGCCGTGGTGCTGTTCGGCCTCACCGCCGTTGCTGGCTCCATCGCCACCACGGTGCTCACCACCCGGGCCCCCGGAATGAACATGCGTCGTGTGCCGCTGTTCTCCTGGTCGGCGCTCGTGAGCGCACTTGGCCTGTTGCTGGTGTTGCCAGTGGCCGCCGGCACGGTTATCTACCTCTATGTGAGCTATCGCTATAACAAGGTCCCGTTCGGCGGCAACACCGGGGTGCTCAACTACCTTGGCTTCACGCTCACGCAGCCCACCACGTTCTTGTTCGCCTTGCCAGCCATCGGCTTTGCCGCCGAAATGATTCCAGTCACGGCTCGCCGTCGTATGCCCATGCGCAACGTTGTGCTCGCCGGTCTTGCGCTCGTTGGGGTTGCGGCACTTGGCGGCATCACTCAGGTCAATCAGTCGCTGCCTTGGTCGGGTTCGGGCTTCAACCTTGATCACCTCAGCACCAAGATCGCCGACTTGGTCAACTACCTCGTGTTTATGGGTCTTCCGCTCGCCGGCTTGTTGGTGGTGTTGCTGCTTGCGCCGCTGGCCTTTACAGGCACCCGCCCGAAGATCACGGCTGCGTTCCTGTTTGGATTCTTTGGCGTCTCGATGGTGCTCGTCGGCATGCTCGGTGCGCTCGTCAATGGCGTCACCGACCTCGGCCTCACTGGCACCGTCTTCGAGGAAGGCGTCACCACATATGTGTTGTATGGCGCAGTGATCGCTGCCATGGGTGCGGTTGCCTACTGGGGTCCCAAGCTGTGGGGTCGCCGTCTCAGCGAGAAGGCACTCATCCCGCTGGCCCTGCTCGGAACGCTCGCCGTGGTGCTCTCATCGTTGCCCTATTACGTGGCCGGATTCGCCGATCAGCCTGCTGGCTCGGTCACCTTCGACTACTCGGGTCCGCAGAACATCTGGAACCTGTTGGTCACCGTTGGTCACGTTGCCATGTTGCTCACGGTGCTCAGCTTCGGCGCAGTAGCGCTCAAGGGTTTCCGCAGCGGCCCCGCAGCTGGCGACGACCCATGGGATGCGCAAACGCTTGAGTGGGCCACGTCGTCGCCGGCGCCTGCCAACAACTTCGCCGAGGTGCACTCAGTTGCATCTGCCGAGCCACTACTCGACCTCAAAGACACCGGGAGGAACTCCTGATGCTCGCTCTTCCACCAGCCCCTGCGCCCGCCGCGCGTCGTCAACTCTTTGTTGGCGCATCGCTGGCCGCAGCCGCAGGCGCAATGCTCGTTGGCGGCATGTTGGCCATGTGGCTGCGCTTCCGCAACGACGCCATTGCGGCAACCGGTCATTGGGTACCAGAGAAGATCACCATTCCCGAGGTGGCGAGCAACATCATGCTGCTTGGGTTTGTGGGTATCTGCGTGTTCGGTCAGTGGGCTGTCTACGCCGCCCGTCGCGACGATAAGCAGCACGTTGGTGTCGCCCTCGGGCTCACCGCGTTGCTCGGCTTGGCAATCATCAACGCTCAAGTAGCGGTGTATGTGCAGATGGCACTTCCCATTGTCGACAAAACCGGCAGCGGCTATGGAGTCATGTTCTACGCAGTGACCGGCACGATGCTGGCGCTCATCATCGTGGGCATGGTCTTCTCGTTCGTCACAGCATTTCGTTATCTCGGTGGGCGCTCGAACGAGCGTGAGATCGTTACCGCCCACGCCATCTACTGGTACTTCATCGCAGTTGCGTTCAGCATGCTGTGGTTCGTGGTCTACGTCACAAAGTGAGCAGGTAA